>JAUYNL010000088.1 GCA_030696085.1 Luteolibacter sp. | reverse complement strand
TCCGGGGTATAGCGCAGACGGCCCCGCCGGTCGGTCTTCATTATGGATTCATTCATAGCTGTCATAGATCTGCAAACTATGAGACCTATGAATCCACCGTTGCAAATACCTACGCACGGCGCTTCGGACCCCGCTTACGTTGGAAATCCGTCCGGCTCAAAAAAGGATGTCGATCCACAAGCAGTCCGGCATAGCCGCAAGCTCACGCCGCGTCGCGGTCCGCGCGTTTGCGGCGCATGTTGGGTGCTCGTTCGCCCAGTACGACCTGGCGATTGATGGTGACCGTGTCGATGTCATCGCGCGAGGGGATGTCGAACATGACTTCGAGCATCATTTTCTCGAAAATTGAGCGCAGTGCGCGGGCACCCGTGCCGCGACGCACGGCTTCTTCGGCCAGCGCGCGCAGGGCGTCACGGGTGATGCGCAGTTTTACTCCGTTCATCGCGAGCTGCTTGCCATACTGTTTGATCAGCGCGTTCTTCGGCTCGGTGAGGATGGACATGAGTTCGACCTCGGTGAGTTTGCGCAGCGAGGAAATGACGGGCAGGCGGCCGATGAATTCCGGGATCAGTCCGAAATGCAGCAAATCCTCCGGTTGCACGCGTTCGAGGACGTTCACCTCCGGAGCATCGAGGTTTTCCTGATCCGTATGGGCGTGGAAGCCCAGGGTGTTGCTGCCGAGACGGCGGCGCACCATGTCTTCCAGTCCGACGAAGGCACCGCCCACGATGAAGAGGATCTTCTCGGTGTTGACCTGGATGTATTCCTGTTGCGGGTGTTTGCGGCCACCCTGCGGCGGAACATTGCAGATCGTGCCTTCGAGAATCTTGAGCAGCGCCTGCTGCACACCTTCTCCGGAGACATCGCGCGTGATCGAGACGTTTTCCGTCTTGCGGCCGATCTTGTCGATCTCGTCCACATAGATGATGCCGCGCTCGGCGCGTGCGACGTCGAAATCCGATGCCTGGAGCAGGCGCAGGATGATGTTCTCCACGTCCTCGCCCACATAGCCGGCCTCGGTGAGAGTGGTGGCGTCCACGATGCAGAAGGGCACATCCAGCACACGGGCCAGAGTGCGGGCGAGCAGCGTCTTGCCGGAGCCGGTCGGGCCTAACAAAAGTATGTTGGACTTCTCGATCTCCACATCGCGGAACTCCTCGTCAAGTTTCGCCTGATCCTGGCGGAGCCGCTGGTAGTGATTGTAAACGGCGACCGAGAGCACTTTCTTGGCGTTTTCCTGGCCGATGACGAATTCATTGAGCTTGGCGAGGATGTCTGCGGGGGAGGGGATCTTGAACCCGGCCTTCTCCGCTGTGGTCTTGCCCTTCGCGGGTGCGCCGCCCATTTCCTTCTCAAGGATGTTCGCGCAGACGTCGATGCACTCGTTGCAGATGTACACGCCCGGACCGGCGATGAGTTTTTTGACCTCCGAGTGGCTCTTTCCGCAGAAGGAACACATCGTAAGATTGGAAGCGCGGGCCATGATGGTGGGGGTGAGATGCCGGGAGTCCGGGCTTACTTGGTTTCGAGTTTTTCCTCAACGGCGTCGGGGAGCTGCTTGCGGCTTTCGAGCACCTTGTCCACGAGTCCGTAGGCCACGGATTCCTCAGCGGTCATGTAGTTGTCGCGATCCGAGTCGTGTTCGACCTGGTCGATGGTCTTTCCGGTGTGTTTGGCGAGGATGCCGTTGAGGCGCTTCTTCAGGTTGAACATGAAGCCGATGGTGCGCTCCACGTCCGAGGCTGTACCCTGTGCGCCTCCGGAAACCTGGTGGATCATCACATGGGAGTTCGGCAGGCAGAAGCGCTTGCCCTTGGTGCCCGCGGTGAGCAGCACCGAGCCCATCGAGGCGGCGATGCCGATGCAGTAGGTGTTCACATCGCAGGTGAGGAACTGCATGGTGTCATACATCGCGAGACCGGCGGTCACCGATCCGCCCGGAGAGTTGATATAAATGTGGATGTCCTTCTTCGGGTCCTGCATCTGCAGGAATAACAACTGCGCGATCACCGAGTTGGCCACGAAATCGTCGATCGGCGTGCCGATGAAGATGATGCGGTCCTTGAGGAGGCGCGAATAGATGTCGAAGGAGCGCTCTCCGCGTCCGTCCTGTTCGATGACGATGGGGACGTAGTAGCTGTTGCGCGGGGTGGGTGAACTCATGGGCTGGAAAGTCATGTTTAGTCTTCGGTGACGGGCGTTTCGGCGGACTCGACTATGTTGGCGTGCTCGACCAGGAAGTCAATGGCCTTGCCGATGAGGATGGAGCTGCGGATGGACGGCAGGCGGCCTGCTTTCTGCATGTCCTTGATGAGCTTCTTCGGGGCGATCTTGCGGGATTGCGCGACCTGCGCGAGGTGGTTCACCAACTCCGCATCGCTCACGGCGATGTTTTCGATCCGGGCGATCTCCTGGAGCAGGAAATTGGTGCGCAGGTTGGTGATGGCCTGCTGGCCTGCGCTGGCGAAAATTTCAGCCTGCTGGGATGCGATTTCATGCTCGCTCATGCCGGCCTGCACGTCGCGGCTGACCATGGCGTCCGCCTGGCTCTGGGTTTCCTGGGTCACGAGTTCGTCCGGCAGCTCGAAGTCCACCTGGCCGTTCATGTGGGCGACGATTTGATTCACCTTCATGTCCTCGATGCGGCGCTTGCGCTCATGCTGCATGTTTTCGCGGATGATGTCGGTGAGTTCCTCGAGGGTCTTGCCGGGAGCGAGTTTGTTGGCAAGTTCGTCGTCCAGCGCGGGGAGCTCGGCTTCCTTGAGTTCCTTGAGCGTGACGGCAAACAGCATCTCGCGATTCTGCAGATCGGCCACCGGGAAGTCTTCCGGCAGGGTGAGCTTGATCTCGCGGGAATCGCCCGGGCTCATGCCCTCGAGTTGGGTGGCGAAGCCCGGTAGGAAGGCTTTTTCATCCAGGCGCACCCAGAATCCCTCGCGGCCGGAGAGGTAGCCGGCGGGTTTGCCGAGAAACTCCTCGGTGGGTTTGCCGTCCACGGTGGAGCTGTAGTCGATCACCGCGAAATCGCCCATGGCGGCGGCGCGGCCCTCGATTTCCTTGAAATCGGCGAAGCGTTCCTGCAGCGACTTGAGCTGGGCCTGGATTTCCTCATCCGGCACTGCGAGCGGCGGCACGGTCACGGTTACTCCCTTGTATTCAGGGATTTGCACTTCCGGAGCGAGCGTGAGTTTGGATGCGAAGGAAATTCCGCCATCCGCTTGATCGGTGACGTGCTCGGGATCGCCAAAATCGATCACCTTGAGATTTTCCTGCTTGAGCGCCTCATCGAATGCCTCGTTGAAAAGCCTGCCGTAGAGTTCGTCGGCGATGTCCTTGGCGAAACGCTTCTCGATCACCGCCAGCGGAGCCTTGCCGGTGCGGAAACCCGGGACCCGGGCCTTGGAGGCGTAGCTGCGCACGATTCCGGCGCGTTCTCCCTGGACTTTTTCCGCCGGGATTTCCACACGCAGGGTGGCGACGCATTTGGGCTGCTTCTCGACAACAATATTCATGGTAAGTGGTTGCGGCTTTGCGCCGGGGCGCGGAAACTAGAGGCAATCCCCGCTGCTTGTCAAACTGGCTCTTCGAAAAGCGCCGGTCTGCAATGGGATCCGCAAAATATGCGAAGCACCGGATTCATGAGCCTGCCCTGATGGCCAAGCTGTAGTGGCAAACCAGTCGGAGCGATAGCGACTCTGAGAATATCGCGTAGCACAATTCGGTTGGCCGAAGGCAATCAATGAACGTCGCTGGCTACCCCAGAGGGCGCGATGCCAAAAAGCCAATGAAGAAGCTCCGCGCAGTACAGCGGCATGCCATCACAGTGCGCCGCTACATTCTTCTCATTCGCTCTTCACAATTCACCCGCCCGCCGCTCATCATCCGCCCGTGGCCGACCTCCCCTCCTCCCTTCAAGACTTCGTCACCTACGTCGGCACCCATCCTCTGCAACTTCGACGAATTCTGGATCTACGATTTCAACCAGCAGCTTTTCGATCCCGTCGAAAAGATCGCCCTCGCCGATCTTCCCTCCCGCGCCGAGGCCCTTGCCTTCCTTCTGCCGAAGCCGCGCAAACCGCTCTTCAACAACAACCGTGTCGAGGTCACCCGCGAGGCCGCCGCGGACCTTGCGCGGCTGTTCCGCTCACTCATCAAGCGCGGCGAGGACCGCGCCCGCGCCCAGCGATTCATCCTCCAACTCCTCGTCACCCTCGTCTCCGAGGACATGCACCTGCTCCCGCGCCAACTCCTCACACGCCTCATCGCCGAGTGCCGCGAAAAGGGCGAAAACTCTTACGACCTCATCGGCGGCCTGTTCCGCCAGATGAACACCAGGGAACCCGCACGCGGCGGCCGATTCACCGATGTCCCCTATTTCAACGGGGGCCTCTTCGCCGACATCGATCCCATCGACCTCCTGCCCGCCGAGCTCGACTTACTAGCCACCGCCGCCGACCGCAAGTGGGACATGGTGAAACCTGAAATCTTCGGCACCCTCTTCCAGTCCAGCATGGACAGCGACGAGCGCCACGCCTTCGGTGCGCACTTCACCAGCGAGTTCGACATCCGCAAAGTCGTCGGCCCCGCCATCGTCCGGCCGTGGCGGGAGAAAATGGACGCCGCCTGGGACAAGGTCGGGAAACTCAAGGAAGTCCTGCGCGATCTCCGGCTCTTCCGAGTGCTCGATCCCGCCTGCGGCTCCGGAAATTTCCTCTACGTCGCCTACCGCGAACTCAAACGCCTCGAACGCGAAATCCTCCTCCGCCTATCGGAAATCTCCAAAGGCGAACCGCTCGAAACCGCCGTCTCCATCCACCAGTTCCACGGCATCGACATCCAGCCCTTCGCCGTCGAACTCGCCAAGGTCACCCTCATGCTCGCCAAAGAGCAGGAAGTCCGCGAAACCGCCAAGCTCGAGGAAATCGAAGAAGGCTTCCTCGTCCTCGAAAACCCGCTCCCGCTCGACAACCTCGACAAAAACATCCTCTGCGCCGACGCCCTCTTCACCGAATGGCCCAAGGCCGATGCCATCGTGGGAAATCCGCCGTATCTCGGCTCCCGCTACATCGCGCAGGAACTCGGCTACGACTATGCAAGGCGCTTGCACGAGCGTTTCCCGGACGTGCCGGAAATGGCCGACTTCTGCACCCATTGGTTCCGGTTAGCTCACGATGCTCTACCGAAAAATGGACGCGCTGGACTGGTTGCAACGGATACCATCCGCCAAAACGAAGCCCGTGAGGCCAGTCTCGATTATGTCGTCAATCACGGTGGGACGATTACTGACGCAGTATCGACACAAGTCTGGACCGGAGATGCGTCAGTGCATGTCTCTATTGTTAACTGGATCAAGGGAGCTGCAACCGAGCAGAAAACTCTCACGACCCAGGTTGGGGGACGCGCGGGTGACCCATGGAAGATCGAGCATGTTGAAAAAATCCTCACCAGCCTTGCAACCACAACAGACCTCAGCTCCGCCGCAAAACTTGGAGCCAACAAGAATTCGCGAATGGTCTTCGTCGGCCAGTATCCTTTCCACGAGGGTTTCCTACTTTCTCCCGATGAAGTAGCGACTTGGCTGACGGAAGATCCATCGCTGTCAGGCTGCCTTCGTCCCTACATGATTGGCCGCGATCTGGTAGAACATGGCAAACCAACGCGGTGGATTATCGATTTTGACGAAGGAAGCCCAAAGAACATGAGAGATCAGAATGCCGAAAATGTGCATTTTGTTCCGGTCCATGGTTCAGTCGATGGATGCCACCCATTCGCCGACCACCACCATTTCCGGGCCTTCGTGGGTGGCGACGGGGATGGGTTCGTAGTCCGGGTTCAGGGGGAGGAGTTCGATGCCGTCATGCTGCCAGGCTTCTTCGGAGACGGTTTTGGCGGAATGGTATTTTTTCACGGTGAAGCGGTCGCCGTTTTCCGGGTCGCCGATGGAATTGAACTGGACGAGGACGATGCGACCCTCGCGGGAGCCTTGCGGGCAGGGGCGGAAGAGGTTCCAGGAGCCGTCCTTGATCTTCGGCTCCATCGAGTAGCCGCGGACGCGGGCGATGAACATGCCGGGTTTGATGGCGGTGCCCGGGGCCACGGCCCAGCCGATTTCCTCGGGGCTGCTTTCCGGGCCCCAGAGGCCGGCGGCGGCTTCGAGGCTGTAAACGGGGACGAGGCGGGTGAACTTTTCCTTGGCGGCGGGGGCCTCGGTGAAGCCGGGGAGGTCGCGGTTTTCGCGATGCTCGTTTTCCCCGGTTTCGGGGCTGGCTTCCACGATTCGCAAGGGAGTGGCGACGGCGACGGGCTCGCCGAACCAGCGGCGGAGGAGCGGGAGGATCTGGTTTTCCTCGCTGCCGAGCGGGGAGGCGACGTTGCAGGCGATCTTGACGAACTTGAATACCCGCTGGCTGCCATCGGGAAGGGTGGCGGTCGTCGGGCCGATGGGGCGGTCGGGCAGTTCCGCGACGGCGGGGAGCCGCTGGACGAGTTCATCGCGGAGATCACGCAGGAGATCCCGGAAGGTGAATTTTGCTGACACGGCATCGTCATGGATCAGACCCTGCCGATGAGCAGCAGGCGCAGGCCGTTGAGGCAGACGAGCACGGTGCTGCCTTCGTGGCCGACGACTCCGAGCGGCAGGGGAAGCGAAAATCCGAGCGCGGAGATGATCAGCACGACAATCACGGTGCTGGCGAAAATCAGGTTTTGCAGCAGCACACGCCGCGCCCGGCGGGTGTGGGCTAACAGCAAGGGGATGTTTTCCAGGCGGTCGCCCATCAGCACGATGTCGGCGGTTTCCATGGCCACATCGGTGCCGGCGGCACCCATGGCCACACCGATGTCCGAGATGGCCAGCGCGGGCGCGTCGTTCACGCCATCGCCGACCATCATGACGGAGCCTTCCTGCTTCAGGCGGCGGATGATCTGGAGTTTGTCCTCTGGCAGCAGGCCGGCATGGACTTCATCCACGGCTGCCTCGCGGGCGATGGCCTCGGCGACAGGGAGTTGGTCGCCGGTGAGCATGACGACTTTTTTCACGCCCAGGCGGTGGAGTTGGGCGGTGAGATCGCGGGCGGCGGGGCGGATGGTATCGGCCATGACGAGCACGGCTTCGGCAGTGATCAGGTCGCCCTTGCGGAGGCCGAGCCAGACGCAGGTTTTGCCCATGGCCTGGAGCGGCGCGGAACGTGTTCCCAACGCATCGAGGCCGGCGGCATTGAGTTCGCGAAACAAGCGCTCGCTGCCGACGATGTGGCGGGTCTCGCCGATGTTCGCCTCGGCTCCCTTGCCTGCGGTGGACTGAAAGTCGGTGGCGGCGGGTGGCACGATGCCGAGATCCGCGGCGCTCTTGACGATGGCGTGGGCGAGCGGGTGCTCGGATCTGGCCTCCAGCGCGGCGGCGATGCGCAGGAGATATTCCGCGTTTCCGGGCAGCTTGTCGGAGAGCGGGTGGATGCCATCGCTGGTGACGATTTCGGTGAGCGAGGGCTTGCCGACGGTGAGAGTGCCGGTCTTGTCGATGGCGACGATGTCGATGTGCGCGGCGCGTTCGAGATGGGATCCGCCCTTGATGAGGATGCCGCGGCGGGCGGCACCACCGATGGCGGAGAGCACGGTGGCGGGCGTGGAAATGATCAGCGCACAGGGCGAGGCGACGACCATGATGGTCATGGCGCGGTAAAACGCCTTGGCGAAATCCTCGCTCTGGAACAGGAAGGGCACCAGGAATACCGCGATGGTGAAGAGGATCACGCCCATGGCATAGTATTGCTCCGCGCGTTCGAGGAAGCGCTGGGTCTTGGATTTCTCCGCCTGCGCCTCGGCCACGAGCTTCACCATGCGCGAGAGCGTGGAGTCCTCGGAGCGCTTGGTGACTTTCAGCTCGATGCCGCCGCTCTGATTGATCGTGCCGGCGAAAAGTGGGCTGCCGACGGATTTGGAAACGGGCATCGACTCGCCGGTCAGAGACGATTCATCGACGTTGGTGCCGCCTTCCAACAACACGCCGTCCACCGCGATTTGCTCGCCGGGGCGGACGATGACGATTTCTCCGATTTCGATCTCCTCGACGGGAACTTTTCGGGTTTCGCCGCCGCGTTTCACCAGCGCCTCGTTGGGGCGGAGCGTGAGCAGGGATTCGATGGCCCTCTGCGTGCGGTCCATCGCATGGCGCTGGAGCACATTGGAAAAACTGAACAGGAAGAGCAGCAGCGCACCTTCAAAAGGAGCGCCGATGAGCGCCGCCCCGAGCGCGGCCAGGACCATCAGCACATCCACATCGAGCACTTTTTCGCGTAGCGAGGCGATGGCGGAGCGCACGCCCTGCTGGCCGGCGAAGAGGTAGGCCCCGCCGTAGAGCGCGTGATGAGCCAGTGGTCCGATGGCGGTGGATTTTTCGACGATCAGCGCGGCGATGAGAAAGCCAAGGCCAAGGCCGCAGGAAATCTCCTCGTTGTTCTCGCCGGCGAGGGTCTTGTGCCACAGCGAGCGGTGGTCCGTTTCGTGAGGTGCCAGCGGTCGGATGTCCGCCCCGCTTTGTTTCAGATCAGCGGCGATGCGCTCCTCGGGCTCGATGTTGGAATCGAAGGTGACGGAGAGGGCTTTCCCGAGATAGGTGGCGGTGGCCCTGCGTACGCCGGGGATGCGACCGACTTTTTTCTCCAGCTTCTGGGCACAGGCCTCGCAGGCGGTTCCCACCAGCCGGAATGTGGATCTCCGGATGGCGGATTCAACGTTGGAAATGTGTTCCTTGAGCAGTGAGCGGACTTCGCTGTCACTGAGTTTCGAGGGATCGAATGCGATCTCCACCCGGGCATGCTCTGGATCGGTGTGGACCTGGACGATGCCCGAGTGATCCTCAAGTTCGTGGTTCGCTTTTTCAAGACTGCTGGGCATGGGAAGCGGGTTCTTCATTTCTTGCGCGGCGCAATGCCGGGTGACTGGGGGAGAGGTGCTCCCGCAGGCGGAGAATGCCAAGCATATATTCGCATCCGGACGGATTGCGTGGCGGGAAAGGATATTGATTGCGGCATGGGGGGGATTTCATGTTATACCGTTACGCATGATGGAAACCGTTCCAAGTCCGTTCCACACCCTGCCCTCGGGACTGTGCGAGGATGCGAGCGGCGAGGCCGGAGGGCTGATCCAGGGGATGGTTGCGGGCGACGGCGCCGCCCTGGCAGGGATTTACGCCTTGTGGTGCCCGGTTTTGTTAGGATGCGCCTACCGCATGCAGGGAGATCGTCGTGAGGCGGAGGACCTGGTGATGAGGACTTTCGAGCGTCTATGGAAACGCGCGGCGGAATATGATCCGCACGAAATGCCGCCATTCGTATGGGCGTTCGTCACGATGCGGGAGCTTGCGATCGAGTGCCTTCACAGTCGGCTGCGCGGAAAGCGGGACTCGCCGCGCGATCCGGTGCTTCCGGCAGCCGTACGCGCTGAGGGGGCGAAAACGCTGGCTGCGGATGACTGCCGCCGTGTGCGCGCCGCGATGGATCAACTCGATCTGGAGGAGCGGAGTTGTCTGGAACGGGCGGTGTTTCTCGAATTCGCCCGTCCCGCCGCCCCAGAGCATGCCGCAGCGGCTCCGGCCACCGTGAAGAACCACCTGCGCAGGGCTTTGGAGAGCATCTGCAACAACCTGTCACGACATGAACTTTGATCCATACGATAGCGTGGCTTGGCGGACCTTCGGCATGCTCGATGCCCATGAAGCCGCCTTGTTTGACGAGGAAGTGCGCCAGGATCCCGGCCTGCGGCGTGCCTGCCTCGAATTGGATCGCCTGGCGGCCGCCATCGCGGCGACCACCGCGGAGCCGCTCGCCCCGCAGGCCGTGCAGCTTGAGCGCTTGCAGCGCCGCCTCGGACTGCTTCGTGGCGGGCGCAAGTGCCCCTTGTGGCTGGCGCTTGCCGGTTGGGCGGCGGCGGGGGCGCTGGCCTTGGTGTGCGTTTGGGACCGCTTCGGCCCGGCGGGCAAGGTATCGCCGCCTGCCATTCATTCGCGCCCGCCTGTGGCGGCTTCCATGCCGGAGGATTCCGGCGGCAAGCTGGAATCCCGGCGTCTGAATCAGGAAATCGAGGTCTTGCGGCGCGATCTCGAGGACTTCCACCAGCGCGACCGGGTGATGTTTCAAGTGTTGGCGGGCAGGGCGCTGCCGCTGGTGATGACCATGCTGCCGCCGGGGGAAACCATGTCTTCCGCAGGCTTGCGCACATCGCTCACCGCCATGCTTGGTGATGCGCTGGCCGTGAGCAACCGTGCCGCCGCAGAGCAAACCGCCGCGATTCCGGAGGCCGATGCGGATGGGGAATATGTCGAATACGCCGAAGAAGCGGCTGCTCCCGCGCCAACCGGTCCGCCGATGGCGGTTCCGATCTACGATGCCGCACGGGATGCGGGCACCCTGGTGGTTGGAAATCTAACACCCGCCACGGAGGGAAAGGTCTATCACCTGTGGGTCACCACGGCGGCCGGGACCAAACCGGTCTATATCGGCAGCCTGCCGGAAAGCAGCGCCTCAGGTGCCGACTCGTTTGATTTCAGCCTTGGTTCTTCCATGATCCTGCCTGCGGGTTTCCTGCTCACCATGGACCGGGCCGGTGCGCCAGGCATTCCGACGGAGGCGAATACGGTGCTGATAGGTCCGCCGGGCACCGCACGGTGAATTCAGCGGAGAAAACGCAGATCCTCCGGACGCAGCGGCGGCCGCTCGGGTTCGGGAATGCGTCGGGTGACGGATTCGATGCCCGTTTCATCAATCAACCAGCGCTGGTGAATATCGGTTAGAGTGGAGGCGATGCTCAGTTTCCCGTCGCGCTCCAGCCGGCGGAAAATCACCCGCAGGATGGCGAAGGCGGTGTCGCCGAGGTCGCCATCGTCGCGGTTGCGATGGATGCGTTTCTCAAGATCGGTCTGGGCGATGCGCTCCAACACGCCAGCCCGCGCGAGATCGATCAGGTGGGCGATTTCCACGCCATAGCCGGTGGGAAATGAGAGTGATTCCAGCAGGGCGCGTCGTGCCGCGTATTCTCCGGAGAGCGGCTGCAGGATGCCGGCGAGTTCCGGATAGAACAGGGAGATCATCGGCCTCACCAAAATTTCGGAAACCCGCCCGCCACCAGCCGCGTGGGTGGAATCGCCGCGGGCCAGCGGACGCTCGTAATAGGCTTTCACGTAGTCGATTTCCGGATCGGCCAGCAGCGGCCCGATCAATCCGGTGACGAATCCCGGGTGGAAGTTGGAGATATCACCGTCGATATAACAGATGATCGATCCCTCGGAGGCCTGTAGCGCCTTCCACAAGTTCTCGCCCTTGCCGGTGTGGGTTCCCGTTTCCGGGGCGATGCGCGCGGATTGCAGAACTGCGGCTCCCGCACGGCCGGCACATTCGCAGGTGCCATCGGTGGAGTTGGAATCGATCACCAGGATTTCATCCACCAGCGGCACGCGTTCGACGAGTTCCGCGCGGATGGTGGCGATGATCGGGCCGATGGTTTCCGCTTCATTGAGCGTGGGGATGCAGACCGAAACGCGCTGCCCGGCGGCGAGTTTGAGTTCCGACAAGCGCCGTGCGTCGGAGAATTGCGAGTGGTGGAAACGTTGCATGGATGAGAGGGCGCGGCCGGTTTCAGAGTCCCCTCATGCGTGTGAGGGTTTCCGGGTCCACGGCTTGGCACAGGCGGTAGCCATCACCGTGGGAGGGGATGCTCATCATCATGGCGTCGCGCTCGAAGGGTGAGGGGAAATCCAGGCCGATCAGCGCGCGGCCGATGCGTTCGCCGGACTGGCGGTAGTTGAAATAACAGATGCTCGCGTTGCCGCGGACGCGCTGCGTCAGGAAATCGTGGAGGGCTCCCGGGCGCTCGTAGAAATCGAGGCGCAGGAACACCGGATGATGCAGCAGGTCGCCGCGCAGCGGGATGGCCCGGAATGCGACATCCTCGGCCCCGGTTAGATCCTGCCATTCGTATCCGCCGGCATCGAGTTTCGCCGGAAGTCCTCCGAGTTCCGCGGGATCGTCCGCGCTGAGGGAAAAGACCGGCCATGCCGCGGCCTCGCCGGTTTTGCCGTATTGGAAATCCGAGATGTTGATGCCCGAGAAACAGGAATCCAGCAGCGCGAGCATCGTGCCGGGCACCTCGGGGATGCGCACGCGCAGGGTGCGGCTCGCCTGGCTGGCAGCCCCCACGGATTGGGCGATGAGGCCGAGTTGCAGGAAATCGATGTTCGCGCCGCACAGCACCACCAGCACCCGCTTGCCTGTTAGCTTCTCGCGGTGCTTGAGCACGGCGGCAAGGCCCATGGCTCCGGAGGGTTCGGAGATGCAGCGCAGGCCCTCCCAGAGGACGCGCATCGCGTGGCTCACCTCGGCATTGGTGACGGTCTCGATGCGGCTCAGCGTGTGGCGGCAGATTTCGAAAGGCAGCGCGCCCGCCATGCGCACCGCGGTGCCGTCGCAGAACAAATCCACCTGATCGAGAGCCACCGGTTTTCCGGCCTCCAGCGCGGCTTTCATCGATGCCTGGCCCGCGCCTTCCACACCGATGACCGCCATGTCCGGCCAATAGGTTTTCAGCCAGGTGGAAACGCCGGCTGCGAGCCCGCCGCCGCCGATCTGGAGGTAGGCGGCATCGAAAGGGCCATGTCCTGATAGAACGACCTCATCGGCCAGCGTGCCCTGGCCCGCCATCACCTGGAGGTCGTCATAGGCGTGGATGTACACCGCGCCGGAGCGCGTTTCATCCTCGCGCGCGGCCTTGAGCGCCTCGTCGTAACTATCGCCGGAAAGGTGAATCTCCACGAAGTCCCCGCCGTGGTGGAGGACGGCGGATTGTTTCACCTTCGGGGTGGAGCGCGGCATGTGGATGCGGGCGCGGATCCCCAGCGTGCGGGCGGCCAGCGCCACGCCCTGGGCATGATTGCCGGCGGATGCGGTGACTACGCCGCGTTTCATTTCTCCGGGTGATAGCACTGCCATGCGGTTGCAGGCACCGCGCCACTTGTAGGACTTCACGGCGGAGAGATCCTCGCGTTTCACCCAGATCTCCGGGCCGGGACCGGGCAGGCTCAGGCGCTCGATGGGCGTGGGCCCGCCGAAACGATAGACCCGTTCCCGCGCGAGCAGGATTTCCTGGCGCAGACTGCGGTCGGGCGGCAATTCGTCACGTTCCATGGCCCAGCAATGAACGATGGCGGCGCTTTCGGCAAGGCACTTGCCCTTTGACCTTGAGGCGGCGGCTGGTCAACATGGCCGCCCATGCCAGCCCACCCGAACGATCCCCTGCACGGCGTGACGCTCGAAACGGTCCTGCGGACGATGGTGGAGCGCCATGGTTGGCCGGCCCTTGCGGACAGCATTCCCATCCGCTGCTTCATGTTTGATCCGACGATCAAATCCAGCCTGACGTTTCTGCGGAAAACACCGTGGGCGAGGAAACGCCTGGAAGATTGGTATGTGTACGAAGCCATCCGGGAGCGAGGATTCCGTGAGTCCCCATGATCGATCCGCTTGCAGATCCCGCGTGCGGCCGCGCGGATAATCGGTATGGATGGGGATGTGGGTTCGTGGGCTGAAAAAATGGACCACCACCGGCGGACCGGTGGTGGTTTTTGGCATATCCTATGACCCCCCCCGGAATCACAGGCTTTCGCCAAAATCTTTGCGAAACTTTGCCATGAGTTTCTCCGGCCAGTCCGAAACGGGGGCCAACCTTCCGAGGAAGAACCGCAGAACGGCGGGTTCTTCGGTGAATTTCAATCCTCCCACGAGGTCACGGTTGTCGTACAGCCACTTCATGCGGTCTGCAACATACATGATTTGGGAAAGCGTGAAAACGCGGCGCGGCAGGGCGAGGCGGAGAAGTTCGACATCGGCGAGGATATCGTTGCCGTGTTCGTCGCGCACGCTGGAGATCGTTCCGCGTTCCATGCCGCGCGCACCCGAAATGATGTAGAAGGCGGCTGCCAGCGCGCCAGCCGGGTATTCGGCTTGCGGGACGTGAGGCAGGAAACCGCCGGCATCGATGTGAGCGCCGAGTCCTCCCGCCGGAGTGACCACCGGGAGTCCCGCAGAGTCGAGGTCGTTGACGAGGTATTTGATGAAGGCGGGCGATTGGCCGACCATCGCTTCGTCGGTTGTTTCGCGCAGGCCCACGGCCATCGCCTCGATCTCACGGACCGACATGCCGCCGTATGTTAGGAAGCCCTCGTAGAGCGGCACGAGATCCTTCATCTTGTTGAATAGATCGATTCGATTGGTGGCGATGCCGCCGCCGCGCGTGCAGCTCACCTTGCGGCTGGAGAAGTAGATCAGGTCGCTCAGGCCGCACATTTCGTGGAGTATGTCGCGGATCGAGGTGGTTTCGTAACCGGGCTCGCGTTGTTTGATGAACCAGGCGTTCTCACCCACGAGGCTGACGTCGAGCAACACCATGATGCCGTGTTTCGCGGCCATCGCGTTGACTTCGCGCAGGTTCCGCATCGAGAACGGCTGGCCGCCTATCAGATTGGTGGACGCCTCCATCCGGACGTAGGGGATTTTCGCCGCGCCGTATTTTTCAATGACGGCGGCGAATTTGACCAAGTCGAGATTTCCCTTGAACGGGCAGTCGCTTTTGATCTTGAGCGCCTCGTCGGTGTAGATTTCGAGGATCTGGCCGCCGTTGATGTCGATATGCGCCTTGGTGGTGGTGAAGTGGTAGTTCATCGGCACCACGTCGCCGGGTTTGACGAAGATCTTGGAGATGATGTTCTCCGCCGCGCGTCCCTGGTGGACGGGAAGCACATGATGCATGCCGAAGACATCGCGCACCGCTTCCTGCATGCGGGTGAAACTCGCGGAGCCGGCGTAGGCATCATCCGCCACCATCATCGAGCCGAGCTGCTGGTCGCTCATCGCGTTGGTGCCGCTGTCGGTGAGCATGTCGAGAAACACGTCCTTGGTTTCCAGCAGGAAGGTGTTGAAGCCGGCCTCCTCCATCGCCTGCTTGCGGCGCTCGATCGGCCGCAGGTGTAGTTTCTGGACGATGCGGACTTTATGGAGTTCCAGCGGGATTTCCTGGCCGCTGTAAAACTTGACGTGGGGCGTGCGTGACTCGGTTTCCTTCATCGGTGGGAATGGGTTGGGCCAGGATGCGCTGACCATTGGGGGCACGCTACGCGGCGGATTTCGCCTCCGCTCCGCCTCGTTGGCTATTCGCCGTGCATTTTCGATGATCCCGCTAATACCCAATTCCGGATCACGAAATCCGGCACGCATTCGCCCGGCCGGAATGAGTCCGGATGCCCTGCAAAGAGCGCGGTTTTGAAGCCCAGAGCCGCCGCCGGAACGATGTCTTGAAGCGGGTCGTTGCCGATGAAGAGGGTTTCCGCCGGGGAAATCCCGCGGCCGGCGAGGCGGTCGGCCAGCATTTCAAACAGCGCGGGCGAGGGCTTCGCGATGCCGTGCTGGTAGGAGAGGATCGTGAGTTCCGGCGGGAATAAATCAGCAATGCTTCCCAACGACCGCAGCGTGTTGAATTGCGCATTGGACAGCAGCCCCAAAGAGACGCCGGATCTCGCCAGGTGGCGGATGAAATTCTGCGCGCCAGGCATCGGCTGGGCTGGATGCCACGCGCTTTCGAGTTCTTCCACCAGCGAGCCGAGGTCCGCACCCGGATCCAGCGATAGAAGCTCCCGCCAAAGAACCCGGAGATCGATCTCTGGAAACGCAGTGGCCGCAGCCGCATGGTGTCTGATCACCGCCGCATGCAGAGCCGTGCTCGGGGATTCCGGTGCCGGGTGCCCGTGTCGGACGAGGATTTCCCGCAATACCGGATCAGCGGCGGGATCGGGTTTCACGCCGCCGGGTGCTGCAAGGAGCAGGGTTCCGTAGATGTCGAAGACCACGGCGCGATATGGGCTGAGAGGTATGTCGTCCGGCTTGAGCGCGGAGAGCAGGAAATGAAACGAGCGAGGAGCGAGAAAAGATGTTAGAATTTCGGAAGCGGGAAGAAACCGGACGGGAGCTGACGGCCGTCCTGCCAGATGGGAGTAGGCCGCTGTGATTGTTTTGGCATATTCGGCGGGTGCGTATGGCGCGAGCTGAGCGGGAGTAGCGGTCGGTGTCCGGTTGGAAATCGCCACGGCGAGCCATGCTTCGGCAGGTTCCGCCAGCCCTCCGGTTTTCACCAGCGGCACTGTGCGGGATGCCGGATCCGCCAATCGCTCGATGACTCCTTGTTGAAGCGGCTCGGATAGATTGCCGAAATCCAGCCAGCCGTCATGCATCAGTGCTTCAAAAGTCGCGGTGATGATCTCGCGGGTGAGCGGACGCCTGTAAATCCGGAAGTCTCGCTCAAGCGTCGTCGTGAGATGCTCGCGGAGGATCACAAGATCCACCCACTCGGCGGGAATGAGTATCCGATAATAGAGATTTCCAGGGCGGATGCCGTGGCGTGCGTGCTCGGCGGCGATGTGTGGCAGATTCCTGCCGATCAGCGGTTTTCCAAGAGCGATGGCTTCCAGAAACGGCAGGCCGAAGCCCTCGGCCACCGAAGTGGTGACAAGGTGGGTCGAATGCGCCACCCATGATTCGAAGTCCGCGCTCGCTCCGCAGTCGGGCGAGAAACGATCCACCACATCGAACCCGATGGGCAGCCGGTGTTGTTTTGCAAAGCGCCGCCAGGCGTCATGCACGGGAAGCGCGGCAGGATTCGATGGAGCGCGGCTCACCGCGAAGCGCGCGCCCTCCGGAGCGAGTGCTGCTAGAAACACCAGTTCGCCGAGGTTCTTGCGCCGGATGCCCCGGACCGGGGCGAAAATGATGGGATCGCGGGAATCCACCGGCTGGTTTCCGGCAACTAACGGAATCGGATTCACCAGCACGTCCGCATGTTCCACCGGCAGTCCGGCACCCGTGAAAATCCCCATGTCCCGTAAATTCATGAACGCATAACGCACCCGCGGGGAAATTGGATAGAGTTTCCGGCATTCGGCGATCATCCGGTAATTTTCCGGGCGACCGTCTTCCGCGAGATCGTGGATTTGCAGGAGCAGCCGCTCGTTTTCAGCGGCAAGCAGGGCGACGACTTCAGGGACTTGAGGATTTTTTCCCAGCGAGTGGTTGTGGAAATGCCAGATATCCGGTGCTTGTCCGAGCGCCTCGCAGGCGGCGGCGCGCAGTTCATTCAGCAGCACTGTGGGGTCGCCGACCGTAGAGGAATAGGCCAGCCCCCCGACAATGCGAACAGGAAGGCCCGCAGGCGGATCTTCCTGCGATGGCCCTGCCAGAATGACGTGGGGAATCCCGTGCCCGCCCATCAGGCGCGAGTGCGCGGCGATGACTTTGGAAACGCCGCCGTGACCAAGGTGGTAGTGAACGATGGCGACTTTCATCCGTGGATTCCACCGGGAATCCCGAAGCGAGGCAATGCCCATCATGGCGGTCCCGCCGTGTTTCGTGAAAATGCTTCAGGTGGCGCTGACGGTCGTTTAGGCTGCCGACATGAACGATTCGCAAAATGCAGGCAGACGCCGGAAATCCCTTCTCTCATGGTTCGGGATTCGGGATCTGTTCTATCTGGCGGTGATCGTGATCGCCTGGCTCGCCTCCGGGTATGCAGGAAAGATGAAACGCGGGTTGAAGGAGGTTTTCGCACCGCAACCAGTGGAACAGGCACCGGACGAGGAGGATATCCGGCGACAGATCGAGTCCCGGCTCCGCATCGAGATGGAGCAGGAACTGGCGCGTGAAATGGAGGCGCTGAACAAAGCCGCCGCCGAAAAAGAGGCGAAAGCCGCTGCGGCCGCGACTATCCCAGAGCCTGTGCGGGAACCAGCCTTGGGAATGGTGACGGATGTCCGCAAGCTGCGCTCCGGCATCCCCTTCAAGAGCGAGGTGAAGATCGACAAGGGCGGCATCGCCTCGAAGGAACGCGTGGATGATTCGAGCTACACGGCGTCTTACCAGCTATCGCTGCGGCTGCCCGTCCCGGCGAAAACGATGGCGGAACTGGAATCCTCCAATCCGGATCTGGCGAAAATCCTCCCCGGTTTGCCCGCGCTGATCGAAAAGGCCGAGGTTTCCGGCTGGTTTCAAAAACTCTATGACAACAAGGCCGGGCGCGTCCGCCGCGATGCGCATTCGCTCAACGAACTGCTCACCAAGCACAATGTATATGACTGCGAGACCATCCTCCAGATCCGCGCACCGTCTGGCAAACCGGTGTTCTTCATGCAGGCGGAAATGGATGTCGTTTCCGACGGATCGGATGGCGACCGCCTGCCGGTGATGCCGGACTCGATCATCAATTCCACCCACTATCAGCCGTTCACGAGTTATGGCTGGAGCAAGCGCACGCCGACCGCCAATCCGATGATATCCGGCTGGGAAAAGCGGGTGGAGGCGGGCGAAAAGGAACTCGCCGACCGTGCGACCACCGCTGATCGGAAGACATGGCTTCGCGAGCGCATCGCCTATCTGAAACGCGGCATCGCTGATCTGAAATCACGCAGTTTCCTGATCGCTGAGTATGATCCCTTCATCGTCATCCCGGTGAATCTATTGACTTCGAGCGATCCCTTCGCGCCGAAAGTAGGCGACTACGCCGTGGTGGTGCATGGCGGCAAGGTCTATCCATCGATCGTCGGCGACGGCGGCCCGACCTTCAAGGTGGGCGAGGCCTCGCTGCGGATGGCCAGGGAACTCAACCCGAAGGCATCGCCCTATAGCCGGCCGGTATCGGATCTGAAGGTGACCTATCTGGTTTTCACGGGCAGCCGTGAGGCGGAGAAAGGCCCGCCGGATTATGAAAAGTGGAGGCAGCGCTGCCATGAGCTGCTAGGCGATATCGGCGGTCTGGGTGAAGGCTATCAGCTCCATGCCTGGCAGGATCTGCTGCCGAAGCCCGAGCCGCCCGCCGTGCTCACTCCTCCTCCAGCATCCGTCGAACCCGTTCCCGATGCAGCGAGCCCAGCACCCGCAGCAGCAGGAACAGGCACACCAGAGTGACGCCGAACTCCATGACCGGCGCCGCTCCACGCTCACGCTCTCCGGTGAGGAAACGCGACAGATCCGGGATGTTGAAGAGCCCCCGCGCGGTTCCCAACAGGGCGAGCACGCCGGTGCCGGTGATGCCCTGCCATTTCATTTTCAGCGAAAACAAGCCGCAGATGATGAAGCCGCCGCCGAGCGTGAGCGCGCCCTGGAGAAATGCCAGACCGTCCTGCCGCCCGAGCACGCGCATCCCCTCCGCACCGAGGGCCAGAATCGCCGCACCGCTGAAAAATATCAGGAAACGCATGGCCGGAGGATGCCGCCGCGTGAGCGTCCGCGCAATCTTCCATTTACAATGTCGGGGTGCTGTTCAGACTCTCCACGCATGATCCGCATTTGGTGCAATGGCCAGTGGATGGAGCCGCTCGATTTCAGCATCGCTGTCACCGACCGCGGCCTGATGCATGGCCTTGGCTTGTTCGAAACCATCCTGGCCGTGGATGGAAAGCCGGTTTTTCCGGAACGTCATCTCACACGTCTGGACCTGAGTTGCAGGAAACTTGGCTGGCACTTTGATTTCGCGCGTTTCCGCCAATTCATGGTCGAATTGCTGGCGGCGAACGGACCGGCAGCGCAGGGGCGGGCGAGAATCCGCCTCGCGATCACCGGCGGCAGCGGGCCGGTCAACGATCTTTCCCTCGGCGAGGATCACATCGTCATGCTGAGCGCCGCACCAGTGGCCGAGCCACCGGCCACGACCACCGCGAATTGCTCTCCGTTTGTGCGCAACGAGCGCTCCGCCCTGTCGGGCATGAAATGCGGATCGTATGCGGAAAACCTCGTCGCACAGGACCATGCGAGACGTCTGGGTTTCGAGGAAACCGTGTTTTCCAATAGCGCGGGGATGCTCTGCGAGGCCGCCACCTCGAATCTCTTTCTGGTGAAAGGAGGCTGCTTGCACACACCGTCACTTCACTCCGGTTGCCTGGCCGGGATCACCCGAGAGGTGGTCATCGGGCTGGCTGCGGAACTCGGAATCCCCAGCACGGAGCGCGATGTGGCCGCCGCGGAAATTCACGAGGCCGATGAAATCCTGCTCACCTCCTCGATCCGTGGCGTGATGGGCGTTTCCCGCTTCGAGGATCGGATTTTCGAGTTGGGACCCGTCACAGCCTTGCTGCGCGCGGCCTGGAACCGGGCGGTTCTGCAAGAAATTTCACGATGAGGGATTTTTTGTGGGTTTTTTCCTAAGGGAACGGCCCGGCTTGTGTCTTTATAGTTGAAACGCATGATCCAGCGCGCGCCGATTCATGGAAACCCTGACCGCCAGCGCCCATCCGAGGGCTGATGCCGGACGCAATCCGGTGATCCCGTTTCGAAACACCACCATGGAGGAAAAGCCAACACTCCGGCAGGTCTTCGAAACGGAGGAGTCCCCATTGCTCCGCTACGCCTTCGGCATCGTCGGCCAGAGGGAAACCGCCGAAGACCTCGTCCAGGAAGCCTTTCTCAAACTCCACGCCCACTGGGAAGACGTCACCAATCCCCGCGCCTGGCTTTTCCGCTCCATCCGCAATCTCGCCCTCAACCACCTCCGCGACCACCAACGCGAAATCCACACCGAATTCATCCACGAACTCGCCGGCGACGCGCCCGATCCCGAGCAAACGCTCGGCCACCTCGAAACCATCGGCACCCTGCAACTCCTCGTTTCCGAACTCGACCCCGCCGACCGCCAGCTCATCGCCCTGAAATACCACGAAAACCTCAAATACGACCAAATCAGCCAGCGCACCGGCCTCAGCGTCGGCAACGTCGGCTACAAGCTCCATCACGCGCTCAAACATCTAGCCGACTCGCTCAGAAGGCTCGGTATCGAAAGCCCTGAGGGGTGATCCCCATTTCAAATCTCACATTTCCAATTTCAAATCCCCATGTCTGACACCCCATTCACCACCATCGGCGACGAACCGGTCGAAGCCCGGATCGTGGCCTGGGTGCTTGGCGAAGCCTCTGCTTTCGAGGCCGCGGAGTTGGAGCGCCTTTGTGAGGAACGCCCGGAGTTGCTCGTCTTCCGCCGCCGCATGCGCGCTCTCCACGGCCTGCTAACGGAAGCGGAAGGTGCCCAGCCGGATGATGGATGGAAACTCCCGCCGGAAAAACGCAAGGTGCTCGATGATATCTTCGGCGAGGAACAACCGGTCCGCCTGGAGGAGCAGAAGGAAATCCGCATCCGCCGCGGCGGACGGCGCGCCTTTCTCGCCATCGCCGCGTGTTTGATCCTAACCGTCATCATCGCCGGTTTGCTGGCTCCCATGGTGGTTAGGCAGCGAAAAAAAGCGGATCTGATAGAAACGGGGAGCCTCGCGCGACAGAACGAACTGGCGGCCGCCGAATCATCAGATTCCATATCGGAAGGCCGCATGCAACGTCTCGAAACCACGTTTCCCCCAGAGCTCATTGAAGGAACTCCGAAGCCGATCATTCTTCCCGGTCTGGAAACGCCTGTGGACGGTGCAGCAGACGGTTCCAGTCTGCCTGCTAACAAGGATCAAGTCATGGCTCAAGCCGAGCAGTCCGCGAAGTTCGATGAGGATTCATTTGCCGGAAATAATGTGGCAGGCCCGGTTGAGGAGCTCGCGAAGCAGGAGGGAGCTGTTTCGTCAGGTTCCCTCGGTGCCCGGCGAAGAGTCGCCGGGATGGTGCTCGGTGACGACGATGCCGATCAACTTGCGCGAAATGAATCCGGTCGTTTTTTCGCGGAAGCCAGCTCGGCCCCCGCACCTGCCAGAAAACCTGCCGTTAGGGACGAAACCGCCACACGGGGAGCCGCCGGTGGCGGAGTTGCGACCAAAAACCAAACAGCCCCATCATCCGGCTCGGAACGTGCGCTTGACCCGGTGGTTGGCGATTCGAGCGGAATCGCCATGGAGCGGCTGCAACCTGCTGAAAAGAAATTGGAAGAGCAGACGCAGGCAGCTGCCGTGGCGCAACCACTCCTGATGGCGAAAGCCGCCCGAGCTGAGGACGAATTGCTTGAGGCTGGGGAATCCATGGCGCTCCAGTATGAGAGCGACATTCAGCATAACGCTCCCGCCCCGGCCGAGGAGTCAGCGATAAAGCAGAATAAGGCGGAAACCAGCCTTTTCGGCGGGGAACTACAGTATCCGATGGAACCTGCTTCCTCGATATTGCCCGATTCCTCTTCTGCCGCAATTCCGCTAACTCCCGCAGCACCCATGGCTCCTTTGGGACGTCTTGAGGTTGCCCAATCGAAGCCCGCAACGCCGGAGATCGATCTCGCCAAGCTGATGGAGGAAATTTCCGCCACGGAAGATCCTTATTCCACCTTCTCCCTCAATATCAGCGACGCCTCGTTCCAGATCGCGCAAGCCGCGCTGGCCAAGGGCGAGCAACCCGATCCCGCGGGCATCAAGGTGGAGCAATTTTACAACGCCGTGGACTACGGCGATCCCGCGCCGTCCGCCGGCGAACCGGTCGCGGTGGCCATCGAACAATCCGCCCATCCGGTGATTCCCGGCCGCAATCTGGTGCGCGTCGCATTGAAGACCGCCGCCGCCGGGCGCTCCGCATCGCAAGCGCTGCGCCTCACCTTGTTAGTCGATCAATCCGGCTCGATGGTGCGCGAGGACCGCCGCGCGGCGATGGAAAATGCGTTGGCAGGACTTGCCGGATTGCTGACGGAAAAAGACTCGGTTTCCGTCGTGGGTTTTTCCAGAACGCCGCGTTTGCTCGCCGACAGCATGCCGGGGAATCAGGCGAATAAACTCGCCGAGCTCGTGAACCAATCCGCCAGCGAGGGCGGCACCAATCTGGAGGAAGCGATCCAACTCGCGGAGCAAATGGCGGACCGCAACCAGCTCGCCGGAGCGCAGAACCGCATCGTGCTCTTCACCGATGGCGCGGCCAATCTCGGCAACGCCGATCCCCTCCGCCTCGCGGAACGAGTCAAAGTCCTGCGCCAGAAAGGCATCTCCTTCGACATCGCCGGCATCGCCGCGGATGGTCTGAACGACGAGTTGTTAGGCGAGCTCGCCCGCAATGGCAACGGGCGCTACTACGTCGTCGGCAAGGGCGCGGATGACAACTTCGCCAAACAACTTGCCGGGGCCTTCCGTCCCGCCGCAGAGAACGTGAAGGTGCAGGTGCATTTCAACCCGGAGCGTGTCGGACGTTACAAGTTGATCGGCTTCGAAAAGGACCGCCTGAAAACCGAGGACTTCCGCAACGATGCCGTGGACGCCGCCGAACTCGCCGCCGAAGAGGCCGGTGTCGCCATCTATCAGGTCGAACCATTGCCGGGCGGCAACGGCGAACTCGGCGAGGTGAGCGTGCGTTTCCGCGACGCCGCCAGCGCCCAAATGGTCGAGCGAACTTGGACGATCCCGCACGACAGCAGCGCTCCCGCCATCGACCGCGCCACGCCATCGATGCAGCTCGCGGTGCTTTCCATGCTCGCCGCGGAAAAACTCAAAGGCGGCCCGCTCGCCGATGCCATCGACTTCCAGCAACTCGCCGATCCGTGCGCCAACGTCAAAGGCTTCTACGGCAACACCGGCCGCGTCGGCGAAATGCTGCGCATGCTGGATGCCTTGAAGTGAAACTTCACGCGACTTTTACCCACAAAACAGATCAGTCAGATCCGTCTGATCAGACGGATCTGACTGATCTGAAGAAACCAAACATCCCATGAAAACGACACTGCTGCTCCTCGCCCTCACGGGCCTTCTCACCGCCCAGGAGGCGGATGAACGCATGATCCTCGTCCCGTGGGCGAAGGCTCCGAAGGAGGCTCCGTTGTTCTTTTCCGCCACGGCGGAGGTGAACGCGCAGGTCGCTTTGGAAACCGTCACCAGCGAACAAAAAATCAAGTTCCGCATCCACCAGGGCAAAGCCGAAACCCTGACGCTCGGTCTCGGCGGGGCGGGGGAGGTGACGGAAGTCAGCGGTGCGGGTCTGCGGGATTGGTCGGTGCGGGCGGCGGAAAACGGCGCTCGTTTCCTGGATGTGCGGCCCGCGCTGGTGGAGGCGAAGTTTCCTGCGGAACTCGAAGTGCTGGTAAAGACCCGCTCGAAGGTGGAGAAGGAGAAGGCAGGATTGCTGCTGCCGCGGCCCGGCCCGGCCACCGGATTTTCAGTGATGGTGCATGTGAATGCCGATCCAGGCGTGGATCTCAAGATGACGCTGGTGGAGGGACTGGTTCCGGTGGAAGGCGCGCTGAACCGCAAGTTCGTCGGTTCCGGCGATGCCCTGGTGAACATGAAGATCGGGCCCGCCGGCTCCGATTCCCGTGGTTTGGAAGTGATGAACTCGAATCTATCAGGAAAGGTCTCGCCGGATGGCAACAGCGTTTCCTTCCGCCTCACCGGCACCGCCCGTTCCGCGGGAATGGGTTCTGCGGTGGAATTGTTAGGCGGCGGCGCGGCGCTCGCCGATGGTGTTTCGGGCGATGGCTGGCACGTCGCTTTGCGGAAAAGCGGCGATGTCTGGAACTACGATCTCATCGCCGAGCGCGAAGGGGAATTTCCCGTGGATGTGAGCTTCGAGGTGCCGGTGGTCCGCAAAGGCGATTGGCGCATTCTAGGCTTCGATCTTCCGGCGGGCGTGGTGGTGCCGGTGAGGATCGACGGACTGGCGGGCGATGTGGATTTCGACAAACACCTCGCGGTCGTGCCGCAGTTTCATGAGAAATCATGGCGCGGATTCCTCCCGGCCAGCGGATCGGGTGCGATGGCCTGGCGCGTCGCCGACAAGGTGGCGGATGGTTCGTTGTTTTTCTCCAGCACGGAAACCACCGATGTGCGCGTGGGCAGCGGACTGCTGCGCCAGATGACCCTGGTGGACCTGCGCGTGCTGCAAGGGAAACTCGCCGGGTTGGATCTAACACTGAGTGGCCCGGGCGAGGTGCTTTCCGTTTCCGGGGATTCGGTGCTCGGCTGGAATGTGAAGGAAGCCGCCGGAAAACGCAGTCTCGAAGTGAAACTCAGCCGGCCGATCGAAGGCGCGGAGCGGGTGGTCATCGAGGCACAGGCCGCGCTCGGCGGATTCCCGGTGAAGGCGGAGGCGCTGCGCATGGCACCAGTCGGCGCGTTGCGTCACAGCGGATGGCTTCGTGTGGCGAACGATGGCGCGGTGCGGATCGAAGTGGCGGATGCCAAGGGCTTGATCCAGCTCGCGCCCGGCCAATTCCCCGGCGGCGTGGATGAGAAACTCCGCCAGGTGTTTGTCTATCGCTTTCCCTCGGCGGAATACGGCTACGCGGTCAACGCGAACCAGGTGCTGCCGGAAGTCGGCCTCACGGAAGTGACGGTCTATGAAATCGCGGAGACCGACCGCCGGATTTCCGCGGACCTCGAACTCGACATCCGCGAAGCGCCATTGCGCGAGTGGGAAATGGAAATTCCCGCCGATCACGCGGTGGCCTCGGTGCACGGCGCGGAAGTCGCGGATTACGCGGTGGCCGGCGACGTGAAGGACGGGAAACGCAAACTCAAGATCCTCTTCAAACAAGCAGTGAGCAACCGCCAGCTCGTGAGCGTGCGGCTGGAGAAAAACGAGGCGGCGAAGGCCGGTGCTTGGGAGCTTCAGCCGCTCGGCTTCCCGGGCGTGAAATCGCACCGCGGATACATCGGCGCGGTGGCTGCGGCGGGTTATCGTCTCACGGTCGGCAAGACCGCCGGTGTCGCCGAGGTGCCGATCACGTTTTTCCCGAAGAAGACGAACGGCCTGCAACAGGCGTTCCGTTTGCGCGAAGACAAGTGGTCGGTCGGTCTAACAGTGGAGGCGCTCGGACAAAGCATCCAGGCGGACGTGTTTCATCTCTATTCGCTCAAGGCCGGTGCGGTCTATGGCAGCGTGTTGATGAACTTTTTCGTCGTCGGCTCGCCTGCGACGGATTGGAGAATCTTGGTGCCCGAGGGCATCGGCAACATCGACGTCACGGGCCAGAATGTCGGTCGCGACTGGCGGCGTGATGGGAATACGGTGATCGTTCCGCTGTCGCGTCCGGTGCTTGGCGCGGGCACGGTGCTGCTCACCTTCGAACAACCGATGAGTTCGCGCGGCGGAAAAATTTCGCCTGGCGATGTGAGTCCGCTCGGCGTGCAGGGTGAGCGCGGATTCGTGCAGGTGGTGAGCCCGCTGCAGGTGAATCACAAGTCCACCAGCGAGGGAGCTTTGTTGGCGATCGATCCCAGCGAGCTGCCCACCGAGTTCCGTCTGCTCAGCAGCGCGCCCACGCTCGGCGCATGGCAATACACGGCGCGGGATTTCAAGATCGGCATGGAGATCGAGTGGTTCGAACCTGGCGAAACCGTGGGCCAGGTGGTGGATTTCCAAAAGCTCACCAGCCGGATTTCGCGCGACGGACAATGGGTGACCGATGCGCGGATATTCGTGAAAACCCGCGGCCGCAGCGCGCTGCGCATGGTGTTCCCGAAAGGCGCGATCCTGTGGGAGGCGAAGGTCGATGGCGAACCGGTGAACGCCCGCGCCGATGGCGGCGAAACGCTGGTGCCGCTGCCCTCGCGGCTCGATCCGAATCAAGCGGTGGAGGTTTCCTTCCGCTATGGCGCGCGTGCCGAAAAGCCCGGCCATCCGCGGCTGGTCGCGCCGAAACTTGATGCGCCGGTGGTGATCGGCGAGTGGACGATCTCCGGCGACGAAGGCCGCCAGCTCGTGCCGCGCGGTGGCACGGCGGATTTGGTGAAACCGGTGCTCGCCGAGAGCGGTTGGGAATGGCAGGCGAGAAAACGCGAAGGCGGCGCGATTCTGTTTTTCGCGGGACTTTGCGCAGTGTTGTTAGGGGCGGGAAATCCGTCGGGTGTTAGAAAAACACTCTCACTGGTGGCGGGCCTGGTTTTCGTGGTCATAGCCGTGGCGCTTGGTCTGTCGGCGGCGATGACGAGCCGTGCCAGTTCGGCGGTTCTGGAATACGCCGCACCGGTGGTGGCGGCGGGTGGCGAGGTATCGGTGGAGGTCGGCAATGTTCCGGCATGGCTGGCGCGCAGCGGATGGGGCGTGTGGCTGGGTTTTGTGTTGGGAACCGTGGCGGCGCTACGGGGATTGTACCGGTGGGACCGTTGGTGGCTCGGTTGCGGGCTGGTGCTGGTGGTGGCCGCGTTTCTATCCATCCGCGGCGGCGCGGCATTGTTCTTCGGCATCATTGCGCTGGTCGGATTGTTCTGGCTGGTGCCGCGCATCTATCAGGCGCTGCGTGGCATGCGGAAACCGAAAACCATGGACGCCGTGGCCGCGGCGGTGGCGCTCACCTGCATGATGCCGTGGAATTCCCGGGCGGCGGAGTTTTCCACGATGAAACCCGCGGAATCCATGATTCACGACTGGCAGATCCGCGATGGCCGGCTGTATGGATCGGTGGATGTGACGCTGCGCGGCGAGACGGGGGATCGGTTTCTGTTACTGCGTGAACCGGCGGTGCTGAGCCGTTTCGAGGGAGGCGGGCTGCGCGCGGTCAAGATGCGCTGGGAGGGGAAAAACGCCTATGGTTTGATCGCCGATGGCGCCGGCCGCATGACCGGCAAGGCGGTTTTTGAAATGCCTCTGGCCGATCCGTTGAAAGGCTGGGAACTCCCCGGCGGCCCGGCGGCGATGCGGCGGGTGACGCTGCGCTGGGATCAGGGCGGCTGGGAGTTTTTCTCGGATCGCGCTGCGAAAATCCAGGCGCTTCCGGGGCTCAAGGCCGGTGAAAGCGGTGCGCTGTTGGTGTTGGGTCCGGTCGATCCCGTGACCATCCAGGCCCGGCCGAAACAACGTGATGCGGGCACCGAGGAAACGAAGTTTTTCGCCGAGGCATCCAACCTGTTTCTTCCGGGGCCGGGCGTGGTGAATGGCAGGCATCTCGTGACGATCCGCCCCGCGCAAGGCCGGGTGACATCGCTGACGATGAAGATTCCAGCGGGTTTCACCGTGAGCGATGTGGTCGATGGACCGGTCGGCGCATGGCGCTTTGATCCGGAAAAACACGAACTCCGGATGACCGTGGAGCCCGCGCAGAATGTGGGATTCGCGTTCACCATCGAGACCCAGCGCGGAGCCGGGGCCTTGCCGATGGAGCTCGTACTGGAACCCGTCCGCGTGGCGGGTGCCGCGGGCGAGGTCGGGTTGTTAGGAATCGCCTTCGGCGAGGAAGTGCAGCCGGAAGCGGTGGAGGTCGAGGGGCTTTCGCGCGTGAATCCGGAGGATTTCACCGGCAAGTTGCTGCCGCGCAACAAGGACGGCCAGCCGCTGGCGCTGCTGCAACACGCGTTCCGCTATGGTGCGGGTGCCGTGCAGGCGCGTCTCAAGGTGACGGCCGTGGCCCCCGAACTGCGGGCGGAGTCCTGGCAGTTGGTTTCACTGGGCGAGGACCGGCTGGTGGTGGCTACGGACCTTGCGGTGACGATCACGCGTTCCGGAGTCTTCCGCCTCGATCTCGATGTGCCGGAAGGCCTGGAAATCGAAAGTGCGAGCGGCGAAGGGCTGAGTCATTGGACCGAAGGCAGGATCGCTGGCAAACGGGTGGTCACCTTCCATCTATCAGGAAAAACCATGGGGCGGCGCGATTTCAGCCTCACGCTCACCGGCCGCCCGGCCGGAGCCCAGGCGAAGTGGCAGGTGCCGCGTCTCAGCCTGCGCGATGCGTCCCGCGAAACGGGAATTCTAACGATTGTGCCGGAGCGCGGTTTTCAAGTGCGCGCGGTGGATCGCAAGAACGTCTCGCAGGTCGATCCGCGCGAGCTGGCGGACGGGCCGAAGGAAACGTCGCGGGCGGCGGCGAAACCGGGAGCTCTGGCCTATCGATTGTTGCAGAGTGATTGGGCACTCGGGCTTTCGATCAGCCGCCTCGATCCCTGGGTGACGGCGAAGGTGTTTCATGATGCGACGATCCGCGAAGGCCAGTTGCTTTCGCGGGTCCACATCGGCTATCGCATCGAAAACGCTGCGGTGAAATCCCAGCGCGTGCGGATTCCCGGACTCGATCCGGATTCGGCGAAAACCGTGCGCGCCACGGGATCCTCCGTCGCGGATCTGGTCGAAGTGGAAACCGGTCTCTATGAAATCCGTTTCCAACGCGGGATCGCGGGCGAGGCGGATGTTGAATTGGAATACCAGCGCCCCGGCAAGGAGAACGGCGGCGAGTTGGTGGAACCCCTCGTCCTGGAAAACGTGCGCCAGATTTCCTACTTCGCCGTAGTAAGGGCGGGTGGCCGCCTGGAACTGGAAGCCGGCGTGTTGCCGCGCGGCTGGCAGCGCACCGACTGGGCGGTGGTGCAATCCACGTTCGGTCGCAGCGCGGGCAGCGTGGCTCCGACCATGGCCTTCCGCGTGGCCGATCCCGAAGGACCGCTGCCGGTGATCCTGAAACGCCACGAGCTCGCCGGCCTGCGGAAACTCCGGGTTTCCGAAGGCACGCTCACCACCTTGCTCTCGCCCGGCGGCGATGCTCTAACAGCCGTGAACATGAAGATGCAGGTCGTCGGCAAATGCACCTTGCGGCTCAAGCTCCCGGAGCGGGCGGAGTTGTTCAATGTCTTCGTCAACGATGAGGGCGCGACGCTCGTCCGCGAGGGCACGGATTGGTTGTTCCATGTGTTCCCATCGCCGGAAGTCGGGAAATCCACCGAAGTGCGCTTTGTTTATTCCGCGGCCTTGCGCGGCGGCAGGAATCTCGAAGGCCCGGTGCTCGATGTGCCGATGGAAAATCTAACATGGCGCGTGCTCGTCCCGGAAGGTTGGCGTCTAGCAGATCACGGCGGGGATTTCGATTTGAAACAACAACAGGCCATGGGTTCGTTCCGCCTGGAGGACTATCAATCGTTCGTGCTCAGCAAGCGCAAGAGCGATGCGAAGAGCGCGGTGGCCTTGTTGGATCAAGCCAACGCCTGGCTCGAAGCCGGGGATCAGGAAAAAGCCAGCCTCGCCCTCGGAAACGCGGTGAACCAGGGCCAGCTCGACGCCGCATCCGGCGAGGACGCGCGTGTGCAACTCCGCCAACTCAAGACCCAACAGGCGGTGCTCGGACTGAACACCCGCCGCCAGAAGCTCGTGATCGACAACCGTCTCGCCGCACCCGGCCAGGCGCAAAATCCCCAGCTCGACCGCGCCGCGGAGGTGAACCCCGTCCTTCAGGGAAACTTCAACTACGATCCCAGACAATTCGACCGGTTCCTCGAAGGCAACACCGCCGATGAAAACGCCGCGCTCAAGGAGATCGCCAACCGCATCGTCACCCAGCAACTCGCCGCCGAACCCGCGCCCGCCGCGCTGGATGTCACGCTGCCCGAGCGCGGCACCGTAATGAGCTTCGGCCGCAGCGTGCAGGTGGATGGCGGGCGCCCGATGATGATTGAGCTCAAGCTCAAGCGCGCCGGCGGCGGCTTCGCCTGGCTCGCCGTCCTGCTTTGCCTGCTCACCGGGGCGATGGCAGTGGTGAGAAAGGCGGTTTCCTGATCCATCGGCGGTATTCATAGTCAAGGAGCGGCGAAACGTGTTCGCCGTGCGGATGAAATGACGCTGAAAAGACCCTATTGGCTGCGGATCGGCTCCCCATCCGCATGGGCGGACACGTTTCGCCCTGGCTCCCTGAGCTTTGCCGCGATTTTTGGGTTGAAGCGGGCGGGCTGATTTCACACTTTCCACGCATCCCAACAAAACCAACGATCATGTCACGCCCCGTCACACTCTTCACCGGCCAATGGGCCGACCTGCCGCTCGAAAAACTCGCTCCGCTGGCCTATGAAATGGGCTACGATGGCCTCGAACTCGCCTGCTGGGGCGATCACTTCGATGTCGATGCCGCCGTTTCCAACAAAAAATACGTGAAGGAAAAATGGGAGCTGCTTTTTGACAACGGCCTCACCTCCTACGCGATTTCCAATCACCTCGTCGGTCAGGCGGTTTGCGACCTCATCGACGAGCGCCACAAGGCGATTCTCGCGCCCGATGTGTGGGGCAACGGTGATCCCGAAGGCGTCCGCAAGCGCGCCGCCAAAAAAATGATCACCACCGCCAAGGCGGCGCGCGCGTTTTTCAATGCCAAGCCAGGCCGCGAGAAGGGCGATGATTTTCCCGCCGTGGTCAATGGCTTCACCGGCTCATCAATCTGGCATTCGATCTATGCCTTCCCGCCCACCTCGCAGGCCTATTATGAAAAGGGCTTCAAGGATTTCGCGAAACGCTGGCTGCCGATCCTGGATGCCTTCGACAAGGTGGATGTGAACTTCGCGCTGGAAGTGCATCCCACCGAGATCGCCTTTGACATCGCCTCCGCCCAACGCGCTCTGGCCGCCGTGGGCAATCACAAACGCTTCGGCTTCAACTATGATCCCTCGCACCTCGGCTATCAAGGAGTGGACTATGTGAAATTCATCCGCGAGTTCTCCGGGCGCATCTATCACTGCCACATGAAGGACGCCTGGTGGGGCCATGGCGACGGATCGGTGGGGGTTTTCGGTGGTCACACCGACTTCGGCGATGTCCGGCGTTTCTGGGATTTCCGCTCGCCCGGTCGTGGCGACATCGAGTTCGAGGACATCATCGTCGCGCTCAACGACATCGGGTATCGGGGACCGCTTTCCGTCGAATGGGAGGACATCCGCATGGACCGCGTCCACGGTGGCACCGAGGCGGCGAGCTTCGTGCGCAGCCTGGATTTCCCGGTCAGCAACGTCGCATTTGACGCCGCCTTCGATAAGTCCAACCAATAGGACCGGGGATCTTAGATCCCCAGTGGAAGTTCGCCGGACAGGCGCTCCGCCTCCTCCTCGATCCGCTTGCGGGCGGTTTCGAGGTAGAGGGCGTCCAGTTCGATGCCGGTGAAGTGTTCGATTCCCTGGCGGCGCGCGGCCACGGCGGAGGTGCCGATGCCCAGGAAGGGATCTAGCAGGCGGGTTTCCGCGCCCCTGCCGTGAAGGCGCACGCATTGCTCGACCAGAGCGATGGGGAAGGTGGCCGGGTGAGGACGCTCCTTGTCGCGTGATTGGATCGTTTCGTAGGGAATGAACCAGGTGTTGCCGCGGCAGCGGAGGTCCGCGCCACCGGTGTGGCCCCAGCGGGCGATGTTGGATTTGTGGACATAGGGCACGCCGGCCGCGCGGCGGTCGAGTTCGATATCTCCGGATTTTGTGAGATGAAACACATACTCGTGGCAATCGTTCACATAGCGCTTCGAGTTGATCGGCTTGAAATGACCGGCACTGATTTGTTCTCCGGAAGGAGTTTCGATGGTGATGGATTTGATCCAGTGGAAGGTGTTCTGCAAGGTGAAGAGCGGATCGGTGCCATCGGTGAGGGCGAGGATCAACTGGTGGGGCATCAGCGGGTTTGCGGGAGCAGCGCCTACGTTGAGGAAAAACGAGGCTCCATCCGCCATCACTCGTTTCACCTCGGCGGCCCATGCGCGGCACCATGTTAGAAACTCCTCGCGCGGGGCGGTGTCCTTGAAGCTCTTGTAGTTGATGCCGAGATTGTAGGGCGGCGAGGTGACGACCAGATCGAAGGAGCCCGCGTCAAGCGTGGGCAGGGTTTTGAGGCAATCGCCGTGGAGGAGTTTCATGCGTCGGCTAGGCGTTCGGCCATTTCAGACTTCTGGAGCGCGGTGGTGAATTCCGAGAAATCGCCGGCCATGATGCCGGCGAGGTTGTGCGAGGTCAGGCCGATCCGGTGATCGGTGACGCGCGATTGGGGGAAATTGTAGGTGCGGATTTTCTCCGAGCGATCCCCGGAGCCGATGAGCGAGCGGCGGTGGGAGGAGTAGGCGTCCTGCTGGTCGCGGAGTTTCTGCTCGTAGAGTTTCGAGCGGAGGATCTGCAGAGCGAGTTCCTTGTTTTTGATCTGCGAGCGGCCTTCCTCGCAGCGGACATAGAGCCCGGTGGGAAGGTGGAAGATCTGCACGGCGGACTCGGTGCGGTTGACGTGCTGGCCGCCAGCGCCGCCGGCGCGGCAGACTTCGATGCGGAGGTCGTCGGCTTTGAGTTCCACGTCCACCTCCTCGGCCTCCGGCAGCACGGCGACGGTGATGGTGGAGGTATGGACGCGGCCCTGGGTCTCGGTGGCGGGCACGCGCTGGACGCGGTGGACGCCGGACTCGTATTTGAGGAAGCGAAACACCTCGTCGCCGGTGATTTTGAGGATCACTTCCTTGAAGCCGCCAACCTCCGAGGGGCTGCTTTCCAGATGTTCGGATTTCCAACCGCGGAGATCCGCGTAGCGTTGGTAGGCGCGCATCAGTTCGGCGGCGAAGAGCGAGGCTTCGTCACCGCCGGCGCCGGCACGGATTTCTATCAAGGCATCACGATCCTCGTTAGGGTCGGCGGGAAGGAGCGCGTATTGCAGGTCCTCGGAGAGGGCGGCGATGCTGGTTTCCAAGACCGGGATTTCCTCGGCGGCCATGGTGGAGAAGTCCGCGTCCTCGGATTTGGCGAGTTCCTGGTTGTCGGCGAGATGGCGTTTCGCGTCCTCGATTTTTTCCCAGAGTTCGAGGGTCTGTTTGAGCTTCCGGTGCTCGCGCAGCATGGCTGTGGCGCGTTTCGGATCCGAGAACAAATCCGGATCGCCCACCGCTTCCTCCAGTTCGGAAAAGCGTTCGCGGCGTTTGGCAATGAGGGAGGAATAATCCACGTGGATAAGGCTCATAGTCCGAAGTCAGGCCACTCCTCGGTCTGGCGGCCTTCGTTATTCATGAAGTCGGCGATGAGTTCCTCGTCGGTCAAGATAGGTCGCAGGCCGCAGGCCAGCCATTCGAACACCCACTTTTCGTAAACGCCGAGTGTGACTTGTGGTGGCGGCGTGTGGTCGGAGAAATCAGGTAGATTGAGATCGATCACTTTCATGCTTCGGATTTGATTTTTTCGTAGGCTCCCGGTTCCGCGTAGCGTTCGCACATGGATTTCAATTCTTCTTCGGAGATGCGGGAGTGGCCATACCTTAAGAGCAGGCGAATATCCAGAAGATCCTTGTGGTCTCGTGTTTTTCCATCCTTGAGCGCATGTAGCTTCATGGCGCGAAGTGCGCGGAAACTGATGACCCGGAAATTCAGATTTCCATCTTTATCCGGATCAGGATCTGGTTCCGCCATTCTTTCGAAAGTGGAATCGTCCACCCAGATCAAATCGACGTAGGGCAGCGCGGGATGTTTTCGGTTCTTGAAGCGGGATGCCATGCCATCGGTGCGTTTGGTGAAATGCGGATTGGCCATCAAGGCAACGGCCCTGGCTTCCTTGGAGCGCGGGCAAACCCAATCCACATCAAGAGTGAGGCGTGAATAGCCATGATGGCATACCGCCCAAGCGCCTGCCAGAAGCAAGGGAATGCCCTCGCGCTCGAAGCGGTCGTAAAGTGATTGGGCGAAGTCGGGGATCATGATTATTTGAACTGTAGCGGCGGTCTATGACCGTCGCTGGATTATATATTGTCCGTTGGGATTTTCATGCGCATCGGCGGTCATAGACCGCCGCTACAGGAGCCGTGCTCGCAGCAGTTCGGTCACTTGTTTCGGATTTGGTTTGGTGGAGGCGGCCTTCATGACCTGGCCGGTGAGGAAGTTGAGGAGCTTTTCGTTGAAATCGCGATCAAGGATTCTAGTGCTGAGGGAATGGAATCTGTCCAGAAGCGTTTGTACCCGCCCTCAGAAGCAGGATTTCTGTCCCTCGTAAAGAGGCAGAGGTGAACTTCAACTTCCATGTCGTCGATGACGAATACCCGTGGTTTCCCCTTCTCCTCAAAATGCTCGCAGAAACCTTCTGCTTTTCTTTCCCAGTCCTGATTTTCCATGCCTTTCGGATCCACGAACAGGATTCGATAGTGGGAACCTTTGCGCGCCCAAAAGATGAAGTCGGGAATGAACTTGGCCATCCGGTTCTGTGATGGACTGTAGTAGGGAACGAAAGGAACGTCGAGATACTGGTCGAGTTTGGCGAACATCCACCAATCCATATCCTTGATCTTGGCGTCTGGTTTTTTCAGGTGTTCCTGAAGTGATCCAAGAAATTTGGTCTCACTTTCAACGTCGATGATGTGCCGGAGGTAGTCGAGCTTGCGCCCTTTCGTGGAGTAGAGCGTTGGGAGGTAATAATGTTGGGCCAGGTATTCGATTCCAAGCTCTTCGTTGTAGTTGGCACGTCCTGTCAGAGCCTGATCTTCCATCTCGCGGACGAGCCCGTCCAAATCCAATTCACCCTGCTTGTAACGTTTTTCGATGGTTTCCTTGGCCTTTAGTCCCGCGGGAGTTTGAGATCTCAAGACCTGATCAATCTTCCTTTGGATCGCTTCAGCATGTTCCTTGTCCACGGACATGTGCTTGAAATGCACGATGTCCTGATCCGCCAGATCGCGGATGCGGGAGAGTTCCTTGGAACGCAATCCAAAATACCCCATCACGCGGCCGACCATGACCTCAAGATTTCGGAATGGTCTCCGGCCATAAGTGCCGTAGTAGGTTTCCTGATCCTCAAGACTCTTGCGAAGGTAATCCACCTTCTCACCGTCGGCACCATGGGCGCACAACATGACCCGGTCATCGACGATTGAATCCGCGTAACCGGTCAAAAGCGAAATGTCCTCGCCGGCGATTTCGAACTTTGCGGGAGTCCGATCTTCCATGAGAACGTGGTTGCGATCCCGATATTCGGGAACCAACAAACGCCCGCCGCTCACTGAGGGGTTGAGTTGAAGCTGCAGGATCTGCTGCGTTGCCGGTTTTTCCTTTTTGAGTTCCTGAAGGACGACGTTGAGCGCGTCGCGATTGGTTCCGAGAACATAAAGCGTTTCCGGATACACTGTCACGGGCTTGATCACGCGGAATTTCTGACGGTCATCGAATTCCTCGTGAAGTTCTTCGAATCGACGCCGGTCGCCCTTCCAGCTTTGAACGCGGACACCGCGTCCTACCGATTGGAGGATGAACTTCTTGGCGTCGTCGCCAGTGCCGATGTTCACGAAATTCAAGACGTTCGGGCGGTTCGAATCCCAACCCTCGTAGAAACTCCGGGACCCCATCAGGATGTTGAAAGGGGAATCCGCATCGTTCAGCGTCTTGAAAAAACTCTCGGTTTCCAGAGTTTCGATGAAGTCGAAACCGCTCAGCTTCTCTTTGATCCAGCCGGTTACGTCACCGATGCGAATTAGCGCAAACGGCCGTGCGGAAGTCTTCATCTTGAAAGCCAACTCCTGCTTGTTGCCGGGGCGGACCAGGACTTCGATGTCCCCGCCTTGCTTGCCATCGAAGTTATAGACCTCTTTCCAAACATCCTTCTCGCCGATCTTGTCGAGATCAGCCTTGGTGATGGAGACTTTCCTCCGATCCTCATAAAGGAATTCCGGCTCGTCCTTCAACTCTTCCCAGAGTTCATCTTTCGCCTCTTTCCAAACCTTGTCCGGAACCTGGCCGCGGCCGATGGCGAGGATCTGCTCGAAGTAGATTTTCAGGTCGGCATCCTCGGTGTTCACCGAATTGACGAGAGTTAGAAGCATGGGGTGGTGGTAGAATCCGGGATCTCCGGACACCTGCCTTGCCTCGCGGACCTTGGCAGCCGTGAAGGCCAGAAGAATCATGCTCTTGGCGACGACCTTGCGCTTTTCATCGTCGGTGTAGTCACCACCTCCGCCGCGCTTTTTGAAGGCGGCCAATTCTTGTTTTAGAATCGCGATGTGTTTGCCGTAGCCCTGACCGATGAATTCGGAAAGATTGAAGTTCGAGACCGTCGTCGCAAGATCGAGAACGTCGGTGAAAGTGGCGGAGAAATTGAAAAGGAAACCCTGCCTCGTCAGGATGGCATACAGGTGCTTGCGCTTGGAATCGGCGGAATCGCCCTTGTGCGCTTCGTCGAGCAGGACATACCAGCGTCCGTCGTTGTCGTAGTTGCGGAAATCGACGATCCGTTCCTTGTGCTCGTCGCTGAGGTTGTCCGAGCGATAGTAAAACACGCGCAACGTCGAATCCCTGCCAAGCAAACCGCCGGGATGATCCCGTTTGACTTCCGGATATTCCCGAAGTTCGCAAAGCTCGATGTGAACGGGAGCATCGGGAGCCCCGTTGAATTCATCCACCGTCTTGCGGAATTGTTCGATGAGATCCTCACGGTGCGTGAGCATCAGAATGTCGTTCCTGGGGATTTCCTCACGCCGCATGAGGTGGTGAAGCAGTTCCAGCAGCTTGACCAGCACGATGGTTTTCCCGCTTCCGGTGGCCATCCAGAATCCCATGCGGTTGCAGATGGACTGGAAGTTGATGATCGGCTCCTCTTCGTCCAATGGGAAATAGTCTTCCAGCAGCAGGCGGAGCGGGCGCTTGGCCTTTTTCAGCGAGAGGTTGAGTGACTTCCGTTCCTTCGGCGAGAGGTGCATGCCGTGCTCATACCAGGAAGCGAGCTTCTCACGGCGCTCGCGATCAGCATACAAGTCAGCGCCCGGCACGTAATCTTCAAAATCCTCGTAGTATTTCCAAAGTACCGACAAGGCACCCTTGAGCGCATCCTGCTGGTATTTCCAAAGCGCCTTGCCTCGCGAGAAGCGTGCGAGGTCGAAGCTGTTCCAGTTCGCAGGCAGGCTTTCGAAGGCCTGCTTGGAAACCAGATGTTCGAGGGATTTGAGGGACATGGCGGAAAGTCGTTACAGGCTTCAGACCACGGGGCCCCAGAAGATGAATGGCTTGATCAAGCGCCAATCGGGATCGGTCAGGCTCTCCTTGCTGCCATCGGCGAATTCGACTTCGTCGGCGGTGATGCGCTTGATCCATTTTCCGGTGACACAGGAAAGCGTTTCCGCCAGGTCGATGTCCGGATAGAGCCGGTCGAGATGGACTTCGACCTTCTTGGTTTTCTTGTCAATCTCCAGCCCTTCCACGAGTTTCAGATCTCGGAAGAAGACATACTGGCTGTAGGTGTCCGTCTTGGTGTTGCGGAACAGGTCTTCCTCTTCGGCGTAACAGGCGCGGGAAATCGAGTCTTCGTACTGTTCGAGCGTCGAGTATTTGAAGAATCCTCCGCCTTTCCATTCACAAGCAGAAGAAACGCCTGACGATTCACCAGCGAGAACCTTTTTGAGACGAACTATGATTTTGCTTTCAAAATGATCTCCAAATTCAGTGCCGAACCAACGCCTTCCAGATTTTTGCGCAACTGCCGCTAGAGTCCCGGAACCCAAAAAGAAGTCAGCAATCGTATCACCTTTGTTGGATGTGAGTTCAACAAAACGGTGCAATAGACTTTCGGGCTTCTTGCCCTTTTTAAGCTCAACTCCTCCTTCGTTGTGCAAGTCATTTGGACTTACATCATCCCAAATGTCAGCCATTGGCTCCACGGTGACCCATTTGCCGCCGATTAGTTTGAGGCGGTCAGCATAAAAAATGATTCGTTCGCCGTTGCGCAGGTAGAAATCCGATTCGTTTTTACGGGCAAAATGGAGAACTTTGCTCGGATTGATTTTTGATCGCTTAATTGCCTCCCTAACATCTTCGCTGACCTTGTCCGCGTCAGGACGGGCAAACTGAATCACAGCATCACGGTTATCGCAGACAAATTTAAAAATCTCTTTTTCGAATGAACCTCCCAATTCCTTTTTCAGTTGTGGCTTGGCAACGCGAAGGTGCGCTGCGAAAGCATCAAGAAGTGAGGTAAACTCCCAAGTTTCACATTTTGCGCTGCGATTCTTGATGAATGAATTATAGCGGTCGTTTCTTGGCCGTGGTTTGAATAGTCGGTTTGGGTTCCAATCTTTCTTCTTGTTCGCGTAAATCGGAAGATATTCAACGACGTTTACCAGTCCGGGGTTAATCGCTTTGTGTCCAGTAACAGAGCCACGTTTTACAGTGGCAATCCCCGACCGATTCTCTTTCCCGAACACGATGTCGAGAACCTGTAAGCAGTTCGTAATTTCGTTTTGGTCGATGCTTGCCCCGAATGCTGCATCTTCACGCAATAAGTTTTTTGATATTTCAATCCTCTCTCGAAGCATACTCAGCCATGATGACGCCTGGATGGCATCGTCATAAATGAAGTCATCCTGGCCGGTGTTATACGGCGGATCGATGTAAATGCTCTTAATCCGTTTTTGATATTTTGAGCGAAACGTATTAAGCGCCTGCCAGTTCTCGCTTTTGATCAAACGTCCGTCGAGCTGGTTGTCGAGGTCGTCGAACAGTCCGAGCAGCGAGATTTCCAGATCCTTGTCAAAATGGCGGGTATCGAGAGGCAGTGAACGCCACGCGTCCGCTAGAGTGACGTCCTTACCTTTTCCTTCGAGGATCACCTTCTTGTCGAATGTATCATTGACGATTCCGAGACTCTTCCATTCGGCGACCTGTGACTTGATTCCGGCATGCTTGAGGAACGCGGAGAGCGCTTCCATGCCGCCGTCGCGCCCGATGATCCGATCCAGAGTGATGACGTAATGGGAATCCCTGACAAATTTCGGTTTGGTCCACACGCGGAGCAGTTCGTCTTCGAACTGCGCGATGAAGGTGATGAGTTTGTAAGCGATTTCCTTGAGGGCCTGGAGTTGTTTGATGCGACCCTCGGTCCAGTGGGTTTCGTCCTTGAAGACGTATTGATACATCCACAGGTCGAATTGCTCGCGAAGGAATCCACCGGCGTCCTTGTTGATGAAGTAATCCACCTCGCTCTGCCGGCCGAAGATGCGCATGGCCTTGTCGAGCGTGGCTTCGGTCACTTTCATCCCCGCCTTGTGGAGCGCCTTGAGGATATCGTCGGTTTTGGTTTTCCGACCGCTCTGGGAATAGGCCACGGTGAGACGGGCGGTTTGCGCGTCCTTCTTTTTCTCGACCTTTTCGAAGGTGTAAACGAGTTCCCGTTTCTCGTTGGATTTCTTGAGCTCCATCCCGGAGCAATCGAAGAAGAATGAGTGGCCATCGAGTTCCACGTTCAGGTCATTGAAGAGCCGGTCGGTCTTCACGTAGTGGAGCATGTGGGTTTTCCAGAACAGAACCACGTCCTGTTCGTCGGTGTACACCCGCTCGTAAACGCTCATGTGCTGCGGCGTGTAGGCGAAACAGATCGACCCGCTGCGGCTGAAGTAGCGGGAGAAAAAGGCGTGGAGCTTGTCGAAAAGTTCCTCGCGGAATTCCGGGAAGGGTTTGAGCGCCGTAGAAATGTCCTCGAACAAGACGGGCTCGACGGCTTTCTGGAAGTAAGTCGCCTTGATCCGCATCAGGTTGATGTAACCGGACTTTCCGTCCACCTTCGCGCCGACGAAGAGGTCGCGGAGCGCATCGAGGAAACGGCGTTCCTTGGGGCCGGATTTTACGGTGGGGTCGTGGGACATGTGGGAAGCGGGCTAAACCAATCGATGAGGGCGGTGATGGCGGGCAAGTCGGATCGAATGTCCGCCGGAGTCTTCGTCGGGAGGTCAAGCTCCAGACGCTGGATAGCTTGTTCACCTTTTCCGGAGCTGCCAAGCGCATCCTCGATTGTTCCCATCGGCCAAAGCCAAATATCGTGCCCAAGCAGCTTGGTATGGAGGTTTGCGGCGATTGCCGCGCCGTCAGGATCTGCGGCGAAAACACTCCAGGCTTCGGCGGGTGTGAGGGTTCCGCCCTTTTTCGGCAGGCCATCAGTTTCCAAAAGAAAGCCAGCTACCGGAGCCAAACGTGCCAAGATGGGTCTTGCGGCAGCAAGATCTGGATCGGTCGCGGCATCCAAGAGTCCTTGGCCTGGAGCAAACTTGAACGCGAAATCGAGGTCAACGACCGCCTTGACTTCGATTTTCATTTCCCTGAGCACTTTCATTGCCGCGACAATGTTGCCGCAACCATCGACAGACACGAGCCCGCCTCGGTCCGCTCTCATGGATTTCCCCCGGAGACTTTCATAGGTGGGGGGAAGTAACCTGGATTCCGTTTTTCCTTCCCCGATGAGCACCCGGTCGGAGAAAAAGACTTCCGCCGCACGACCGAGTTCGAAAATGATTCTCACCTGATGCGGCGCATTTGGCAGTGCGAGACGCGCGGCAGACACGAGCGGATTGCGGGCTTCCGTAGAGACCGGACTGCCGTTTTTCCTAACAATCACAGCATTTGGGGCCGAATCGCGGGTGATCAACGCAGGTGAATGAGTCGAGAAAACGATCTGATAGCCACCGTTTGATAGAGTGCGCAAAGCCAGTCTCACCTGCTCGATTCCCTGTGGATGGAGGTAAAGTTCGGGTTCGTCGATCAACAGCAGTGTTCGTTTTGGACTACCCTCCACGATGTTTTTTGAGGCGAGGTGACGGATGAGCGCCATTTGGATGCAGCGTTGAGCTCCGTGCCCGAGAGAATCGAAATTCCGTTTGCTGCCGTCGCCATCCCCTTCGATGACCTGGACTGTACCGCTTTTGAAAAGGTCCGGCAGTTCGGGGGCGGCGATATCGATTTTTAGAGAAAGACCCGGGAAAAGTTCGGCGAGTTGGGCTGTCGTTTCCGCGTCCAGAGTCTGAAGTTCCACCGCACGCTCGGCACCGTCGGCGGAGAGGCGCTTTCGGATCAGTTCCAAAGCATCCAGAAACTCTCCCTCGTGTGCCTGCCTTACCGGCTCCGTGATGGCCGCGATGAGTCTTCCAATGGTATTGGTTTTTGAGGATTTTCCGACATCATCGGCTGCGTTTTCCATCGCATGGATGCGGATCGGTGACGGGAAAAGAGCTTTGATCGCCCCATCCAAGCCAGTTGGGATGCTGCGCCACGCCGCAGCATCATCCTCATCGGTCACCGCCGGATCGCGGACTTCGATTTTCGCAGTCGCGGCGGTTCCTGGAACAGCCATCTTACGGCGGATTCGCAAACGCTGATCGACGACGAACGGAGTGATCGCGGACGCTTGATTCGGCGGCATGGCCGCTAAGAGAGCGGTATCGACGCCTTCAATCTGTCCTGCGACGATCACCGCTTCCCCAAGGTCATTGAAATCAGCCTGTGTTAAGACCGTCGCCGAGAGGAGCCACTCGATTGTGTTTAGTATGTTCGACTTACCCGCGTTGTTGTAGCCAACAATCGGTGTGAAATCGTGAAGTTGCACCTCAGTGGCGCGGCAGGAGCGGTAATTACGGATGGTCAGTTTTGAGACGGCGTGCATAATATGAATTGCGCACAGGATTCAAACAAACCGACGGATCAGCAAGAAATAAGTGACCTTTTGAACAGTTCACAGGAGCCGTGCTCGCAGCAGTTCGGTCACTTGTTTCGGATTTGGTTTGGTGGAGGCGGCCTTCATGACCTGGCCGGTGAGGAAGTTGAGGAGTTTTTCGTTGCCGCCCTTGATGGCTGCCACTTCGGAAGGGTTGTTGGCGATGGTTTGCTCGACAAGAGCTTCGAGCTCGCCTTCCTCGGCTTTTTTGAAACCGAGGCTGTCGGCGATGGCGGCGGCGGCTTTTTCGGGATTCTGATAGAGAACGGCGAACACTTCATTTGCCTGGTTGGAGGCGAGGGTGCCGTCCTCGACCAGGAGGAGAAGGGCGCGGAGATTTGCCGGAGTGACGGGACATTCGTCGATGCCGATTCCCTGTTCGTTGAGTTTTCCCATCAGGTTGTTGATGATGAAGTTGGCGGCTTTTTTGCCGGGAATCGCCTTGTCGAGGGTGGCCTCGAAATAGATGGCGAGATGCTTGTCCGATGAAAGGACGGAGGCATCGTAGGCGGTGACGCCAAAGTCCTTTTCGAAACGCGTGGCGAGTTCGTGGGGCAGCTCCGGCACGAGCGGGCGGACTTTTTCCAGCAGCGGAGCGGTGCGGATGGGCAGCAGGTCCGGGCAGGAGAAGTAGCGGTAGTCGTGCGCGTCCTCCTTGGTGCGCATGAGCTGGGTTTCGCCGCGATCGTCATCCCAGCGGCGGGTGGATTGGATCTGCGGGATGTTGCGGCTGAGGTCTTCGGTCTGGCGCTGGATCTCGAAGTGGATGGCGCGGCGGATGGCGGAGATGGAATTGAGGTTTTTGAGTTCGACTTTGGAGCCTAACGGGTCCGAGGGGTTCTTGCGCAGCGAGATGTTCACGTCGCAGCGGAGCTGGCCTTTTTCCATGTCGGCATCGGAGACGCCGCCTTGCTGGAGAATCATTTGCAGCGAGCGGAGATAGGCGAAGGCTTCCTCGGCGGATTCGAGGTCGGGCTCGGAGACAATCTCCATGAGCGGCGTGCCGGCGCGGTTGAAATCGATGAGCGACGAATTGCCGAGGTGGGTGGACTTGGCGACATCCTCCTCAAGGTGGATGCGGTTGAGGCGGACGACCTTGCCGGGCTTGGCGATGTTTTTTCGGTGATCGGTGGGATAGCAGTGATCGTAGAGCGGGACGCCGCCGCCGATGCAGAGGGGGAGGTCCATCTGCGTGGTCTGATAGTTCTTCGGCATGTCCGGATAGAAATAGTTCTTGCGGTCCCACTTGGAGATTTCCGGCGACGAGCAGTCGATCATCAGGCCGGTGAGCAGGGTTTTCTCGATGGCTTCCTGGTTGAGCACGGGCAGCGCGCCGGGCAGGCCGAGGCAGACCGGGCAGGTGTGGGTGTTGGGCGTATCGCCGAAGGAGGTGCGGCAGGCGCAGAACATCTTGGTGTTCGTTTTGACCTGGCAGTGGACTTCGAGGCCGATGGTGACGAGGTAGGACATGGTGGGGTAAATGCTGAAATTCTGAAAAGCTGAGACGCTGAAATGAAGAGATCAGAGCTGGAGGTCTTTGATGAGGGCTTGGACTTTCGGGTCTTTCAGGGCCTGGGTGAGGAGCGGGTGGCGCAGGAGCGTGCCGAATTTTCCGTCGCGGGCAAGGTTTTGGAGTTCGGGATCATCGACAATGATGGCACGGGGAATGGGTTTTCCGGTCCGGGGATCAATGACGGGCTCCAGCGGAGTGTCGGAACGGGCGGTGATGACTTTGGCGAGCGCCAGGCGCTGGGGATTGGCCAGCGGATCAAGGGTGCGGAGCCAGGATTCGGGAAGCGCGGTATCGATGGAGTTTTTGAGGCTCTGGCTGAATTTGGCGGGGGTCGCTTCACCGATGCCAATGGATTTTTCCGCGAAGGCGCGGACTTCGGCGATGGAGCCGGTGTGATGGATCAAGGTGGCGCCGATGAGCCAGATGAGCGAGGTGGGGATGAGCGCGAGCAGCAGCCGAAAGGCCACGCGGATGATGGATGATGAGGATTTTTGCTCATCGGTGGATTTCCCGAACGGACGGGCGATGCCCTTGGCGATTTTGCGAATGAGGATGAATGAGGTTAGAAAGCTGAGGATAGGAAGACCTGTGGTGACGATACCGATGGGTTTTCCAAACCACCTGATCGAGAGGAAGGGAGCCTCCTGCCAGATGAAAAACCCAATCCACGCACTGAGCGCAAGAACGACGGTGCCGACGATCATGCGCGTCATGCCGCGCAGCATCACGAAGCCCGCGCACACCAGGAAGATGATGAGCGCGGCGGTGCCGAGGCTGAGCTGCGGGATGGAATCGGGAGACATGGAACGCCTGTGGATCTTAGATTGCGGATGTTGGATGGCAAGGGAAGCCTTGTGGGCACTCGTGGATGCCTCCTGTAAAATGGACTTTGGTTGCCTGCGATTTCATGTCAGAATCCGCTCATGAGCACGGAAATCGCTCTTCAACCTGTATCCTGGAAGCGCATGGCAAAAGGCATTGACGATGTGAAATGGCGGCTCGAACGCGCGGCAGCAGCGCTCTCGCGGGAAGGCGTGGATTATGCGGTGGTCGGTGGAAATGCCGTGGCCGCGTGGGTATCCCGGGTGGATGAGTCCGCCGTACGCAACACACGGGATGTGGATATCCTGCTACGCCGCGAGGACATGGGGCTAGCCTGTGCGGCGTTGGAGTCGGTTGGATTTGTGCATCGCCGGGTGGCGTCCCTTGGCAAGGCGGCATCCATGGATGTCTTTCTGGATGGTCCCGACGCGAAGGTCCGTGATGCGGTGCATGTGCTCTGGGCGGGTGAAAAGCCAGTCCCGGATGCGATAGAGGTGACTCCGGAACTTGGCGAAACCGTGCAAGGAGATGGTTTCGAACTCATCCCGCTGGCGGACCTTGTCCGGATGAAACTGATTTCCTTCCGCGATAAGGACCGGATGCACCTGCGTGATCTGATCGCGGTGGGGTTGGTGGATGAAAGCTGGTCAGGGCGATTCCCGACCGAGCTTGAGAGGAGGTTGCGGATGATTCTGGAAGATCCCGAAGGGTGACTGGTTTCTTGTAGGCCGTCCATGCCGCGGGGGCGCGTGTTCACACTCAGGATCAATGGAGCAAGCTCTTCTGCCTGAGCAGGTGGTCGGTGAGAACCAGCGTCGCCATGGCTTCCACGATGGGAACGGCTCGGGGGAGCACGCAGGCGTCGTGGCGGCCTTTGCCGGAGAGTTCGGTGTTCTCGCCGGAGGAGGTGACGGTTTCCTGCGAGCTCATGATGGTGGCGGTGGGCTTGAAGACGACGCGGAAAATGATGGGCTCTCCGTTGGAAATGCCGCCCTGCACGCCGCCGGAGCGGTTGCTGGTGGTGCGGACCCTGCCATCGACCATGCGGAACGGGTCGTTGTGTTCGCGGCCGGTGAGCAGGGTGCCGTCGAAACCGGAGCCAATCTCGAAACCCTTGGTCGCGGGGATGGAGAGCATGGCTTTGGCGAGGTCGGCTTCGAGTTTGTCGAAGATCGGCTCGCCGAGGCCTGGCGGGCAGTTGCGGATGACACACTCGATCACGCCGCCGACCGAGTTGCCATCGGCGCGGATCGCCTTGATGTGGTCGATCATCGGTTCGACCATTGAGGGATCGCCGGTGCGGACGATGTTGGATTCGATGGTTTCCGCAGTGACGGTTTCGGGATCGACGCTGGCGTTTAGGTGTTGGATGGATTTCACCCAGGCGAGGATCTCAATGCCCGGATGCAGGGTGTCGAGCACCTGGCGGGCGACGGCTGCGGCGGCTACGCGGCCGATGGTTTCGCGGGCGGACGCGCGGCCACCGCCGGACGGGGCGCGGATGCCGTATTTGGCGTCGTAGGTGTAGTCCGCGTGGCTGGGGCGGTATTTCACGGCCATTTCGTCGTAGGAACCCGGGCGTTGGTCGGTGTTTCTAACGATGATGGAGATGGGCGTGCCGAGCGTGAGGCCGTCATGCAGGCCGGAGAGGATTTCGGCGGCGTCGGCCTCCTTGCGCGGGGTGACGATGTCGGATTGGCCGGGGCGGCGGCGGTCGAGTTCGTGCTGGATGTTTTCCAGCGAAACCGGGATGCGGGGCGGGCAGCCATCGATGACGACGCCGACTCCGCCACCGTGGGACTCGCCGAAAGTGTGGATGCGGAAAACCTGGCCGAAGGTGGATGACATGCGGAAAGCCTAATGATGGAGGCGATATGGGCAAGCGGGATGAGTTTTCAGTTTCCAGTTTCCAGTTTTCAGGATTTAGAAGTGCCATGCGCTTGCGGCTTCCCATGCGGGTCATTGAGTTTCCCCGGCGTTCGCTGGTGATGGGGATCGTGAATGTGAACGATGATTCGTTTTCCGGGGATGGGACCTTGGATTTTGAGATGGCGGTCGCACAGGCGCGGGCGCAGGTGAGTGCGGGCGCGGATGTGATCGATGTGGGGGCGGAGAGCGCGCGCACCAACCGCGGGGCGGTGCCGGTGGCGGAGGAAATCCGGCGGTTCCGGGGCTTCATCGAGCGCTGGGAGGACGTTTGGTGCGGAGTGGAGGCGAGGGATGAGCCGCAAATCTGGCCGCCCGTCCTATCGGCGAACACCTGGCGGCCGGAGGTGGTGGAGGCGGTTTTGCGGATGGGAAAAGTCGAACTGATCAATGACATGGGCGGATTGCCGGATGCTCGGAATGCGCGGGCCTGCGCGCTGCATGGCGCGGCCTTGCTCGTCATGCACAGCGTGGGCGAGCCGAAAGTGCCGCATGTGCATCAGCAGTGGGAGGATGTGATGGGGGCGATGGAACGGTTTTTTGAGGAGAAACTCGCGCTCGCCGCCGCTGCCGGGCTGCCTGCGGATGCGGTGCTGCTGGATCCGGGCATCGATTTCGCGAAGCAGCGGGACGCCAATCTAACTGTCTACCGCGAGCTGGGCCGGTTGCAGCGCTTCGGGCGGCCGGTGCTGGTGCCGGTTTCACGGAAAACCGTCATCGGCGAGGTGCTCGGGCTGCCGGATCCGCTGGACCGCGACGCCGGAACCATCGCCTGCATCAGTGCGGCCATGCTTCGCGGGGCGCAGATGCTCCGCGTTCACAACGTGGATGCCGCGTGGCAGGCGGTGAAGGTGCTGGACGGGATGGCGTGAAGGATTCTACTCCACGGGCCATTCTCCACGGTTTTCGAGTTCCCGTTGCAGGAACGAACGATCCCAAGCGTCCTTGGGCCGGATCGTCTGCTTGGTTTTCCAAAGAAGTTGCAATGAGGCGAAGGGAATCATCACACCCAGATGTTCCCGATATTCGATGAGATCTTTCGCGTCGTCGTAGGTGAGACCACAAGCCTTTGCCATCAGATCCACGGTGAATTCATCGCATACACGGACAACCACGTAGTTTTCGATTTCTCCGGGACCCAATTCAAGTATCGCCTTCTCAGGAAGTGACTCCAGCGCCTTGCGGACTATTTCGTCATTCTCGGGAGAAGTATCGACAAGGAGATCAATGTCCATGGTCGCCCGTGTGAATCCGGCCGCGATGACGGCCATGCCTCCCACTACGATATAGCGAGCCCCGAGTTCATTGAGCCTCGCAGCCAAGCGTGCCAGATCTTCGTCCGTCGGCGGTCGAGTCAGCTCTTTCCCAACATCAGGTTCATCATCCATTCGTCAGCTTCCTCGTGGGTTTTAAAACGATAAACACCATGTTTGGTCTCGAACGGTTTGGCTCGCAAGGTGCCTGCGAGGCGATTGAGTTGCCCTCCTGCCGTCAGCGACTCGATCCCCGGATTGGGCATGCGGCGTTTGCCCACGACTTTCGCGCGGGGGTCGCCGGATTCGATAAGTTCGTTCACGGCGGGAAACTAGCCCATGCGCTGTCGGAAGGCGAGGTGGTTTTACGGCTCCGAAATTCGTTTGCCCGCGGGCCGGCTTCGTCGCAGTCTGCCGCCCGACCATGCATCAGCGCCCGCCGAAAAAATTCGTTCCCGTTCCCTTCACCTATCATCAGGAAATCGAACTGGGCATCGACTCTCTGACCAATCTCGGTTCCGGAGTGGGGCGTGTGGATGGCTGGGTGGTGTTCGTTCCCTTCGCCCTGCCGGGGGAAAAGGTGCGGGCGAGGGTCTATCGGAATGACAAGAACTGCTCGCACGCCGACCTGATGGAGGTTTTGGAAGCCTCGCCGGACCGCGTGGAGCCGCTTTGTCCCTTGTTCGGGGATTGCGGGGGCTGCCAGTACCAGCACCTCGGTTATCAGAAACAACTGGCTTGGAAAACCCGCCAGGTGGGCGAGTTGATGAAGCACATGGCGGCCATCGAGTTTCCCGTGAATGCATGTTTGTCCACGGAGCAGACATGGCATTACCGCTCCAAGATCACGCCGCACTTCGACCAACCGCGCGATGGAGTCATCGGGGCGATCGGGTTTCTTGCCAACGGCCAGCGCTTCCGGCTGGTCGATGTTCCGCAATGCACCATCGCGATGGATGAAATCAATGCCGCGCTGCCGGAAATCCGCGCCGGCATCCGTGCCAAGGCGCACACCTTCAAGCGCGGCTCCACCATCCTCATGCGCGCCACTGGCGACCATGTGGAAACCGACTTCCGCGCCACCGCCACCGAGCGGGTGGGGGGCCTGACCTTCCATTTCCTTGCCGGCGATTTCTTTCAGAATAATCCGTTCATCCTCCCGGCCTTCACCGGCTACGTGGCGAAGCAGGCTTCTGCCGGAGGCGCGCGTTTCCTGGTGGATGCCTATTGCGGCTCGGGCTTATTCGCTCTCACGCTGGCGAAACACTTTGAAAAAGTCGCGGGTGTCGAAGTCTCCGAAACCTCGTGCGAATGGGCGCGCAAGAACGCCTCCGCCAACCAGATCGCCAACGCCGTCTTCCTAACCGCATCGGCCGAGCATATCTTCTCGGATATCAATTTTCCCGGCCCGGAGTGCGCGGTCGTCATCGATCCGCCGCGCAAGGGCTGCACCCCGGAATTCATCGGACAACTGGTGAAATTCAAACCCTCGCGCGTGGTCTATGTCTCCTGTGATCCGGCCACCCAGGTGCGCGATCTCAAGCTGCTGGAAACTGGTGGCTATCGGCTTGCCGACGTGCAGCCATTCGATCTCTTTCCCCACACCCGGCACCTTGAGTGCGTGATGACTCTGGTGGCGGAGCCGCAACCCGTGTCTTTGATCTGACGCCCCTTGGGGAATTGGGATGCCTCACATGGCGCACTTTCATATCTCCAGGCGCGGACGAATCCCGCAGCCGCGGAATCAATGCAAACTCTGATGAAAACTCTCCTTGTCCTTCAGCGAGAGCACGAAGGAGGTCAGCAGTTCGATGGTGTGGGCAATGTCGTCGAGGTGCGCGGTTTCCACCACCGAGTGCATGCAGCGCAGCGGCAGTGAAACCAGCGCGCTGGGGATGCCCGCGCGGCTGTGGAAGATCTTGTCGGTATCCGTGCCGGTGAAGCGGCTGCTCGCCTCGTGCTGGATCGGGAGCTTCGCGTCCTTGGCCACGGCGATGAGGCGTTGGACCAGCAGCGGGTGGTTGGCGGTACCGTGGGTGAGGCTGGGACCGCCGCCGAGTTTCACGCTGCCGTGCCTGGCGGCGTCCAGCCCCGGCGTGTCGGTGGCGTGGGTGACGTCCAGACAGACGCAGAGGTCGGGCCGCAGGCGGTAGGTGGCCATTATCGCGCCGTGGCCGCCGATTTCCTCCTGGATGGCGTTGAGGCAGACCAGCGTGAAGGCGGCTTTGCGCTTGCCGGCGGCCACGCGTTTCATCACCTGGGCGATGATGTAGCCGCCGATGCGGTTGTCCAGGGCGCGACCGACGATGCGTTTGTTGGCGAGCTCCATCGGCCCGTCCTGATAGACGGCCGGGTGGCCCACGCGGATGCCGAGTTTGGCGATTTCCGAGGGATTTGAGGCTCCCACATCGACCCACAGGTCATGCACGGCGGGGGCTTTCTCGGTGCCCGGATCATCGCGCCGCAGGTGGATGGCGGTGTTGCCGATGATGCCGGGAATGGGGCCCTTGTCACCGAGGATGGTGATTCGCCTGCCGCGGGCGGTGGCGGCATCCGATCCGCCCACGCGGTCGAGCCGGAGGAATCCGCGTTCGTCGATGTGTTTGATCATGTAACCGATCTCATCGGCATGGGCGGCGAGCATGATGACCTGCCCGCTCTTGCCGGAGAGGCTGGCCCAGGTGGAGCCGTAGGCGTCGCACTCGATGTGGTCCGCATGATCGCGGATCCATTCCGCCCAGACTTTTTGTCCGGGCATTTCAAAGCCCGTGGGGCTCCGGCTTTCCAACAGACGGTGGAGAAACTCGCGATCTTCCTTTTTCACGCCGCGATTCAACCAGACGGTGCCCGACTGGCAAGTGCGCTGATGAGGGGCCTCAGCGGCAGGGGTTCACTTCCGTGACAAAGGGAGGGAAAATCGGTGGTGGCGGGAGCGGGGGTAGATTCAGGCGATCCAGCGGGTTGGCGGGCGGTGGAGAGAGAACGGAGGCGACCTTGGCATCCTTGCCGCTTTTCGCGCCCTTGGAGCTGTAGCCGCTTTCGCCGGCGTTGGGATCCAGTTTGGAAAGCAGCGATTGCACTCCGGTGATGGATTCCGGAGAGGCGGCGATGGCGCATTGTGAAATGATTCGCATCGATTCCGGAGCGGAATGGATGGCCACTTCGACGATGGCCACCACCTGCCCGGTATCGGCCTCACTGGCACTGATCGCCGCCTTGACGATTTCACAGGCACAGGCGGGATTGGCGGAAACCTCGACCTCCACGATTTCAAGTACCGCGGAAGGAGCGGATTTCACGCGCTCGCCGACGGAAAGGGCGATCGCCGAACAATCGGCGGTTTTCTCGGTCCTGCCGGTCTCGCGATAGGCCGCGGACACCAATGCAAGACCCTTTTGCAGGCTGTCGGTGGCCACTTCATAACGCTGGCCGCGCATTTGCCGATAGGGAGACGGTTTGCGCAGCACCTCATCGCTGGAGGCGGCATCGCGATGGCCGGAGGGCGCGGTCGTTTCATCCAGATTGCAAGCGTCCTGGGCGATGAAGATCGCCGGGGAATCGGAAACCTCGCCGCGCACTTTTTCGGTGGCCGGCACCTCGAAGGAACCGGGGAGCTCGGAAGTGCCGATAAACCGCTTGGCTTCGGAAGGAATTTGGGTGCTTGCCAGATTTTGAGCCGATAGCGGAGCAATCAGGCTGAGGATCAGGCATGCAACCGTGTGGGGGGACACATGGTTAGTCATGGGATGTGGGGGAAACGGCAGGATCAAAGCCCGAATTCCGCGACTTGGCAAAACATCACGAACACGTGATCGCGTATGCCGGGAATTAAAAATCATAAATTACTGAAATTTAGCGACTTGGATTGCCGGTGTGGCAATCCCATGAGAATAGTAAAGCATTCTTAAATACTAAATTTCATGAAACGAATTGGTTTTCCGTAGGATGTGGCGGGGCTTTTTCCCAGGGCAGGTCTGAGGCCAAGCCCGGGCTTTGGGACATAATGCGTTGGCATTGGATGCATCTAAATCCCAACGGGATTGGAAGGAAAGTTCCGGACGGCGGCCATACGGCTCCAACCGCGTCATCCGCGGCGGCAGTTGGATCTGTCTGCTGCCACTCCCCCGATGGGAGTGGAAGAAAGATTGGCGCGGGATGATTTGTCGTTTAGAACCCGTGGCGATGGAAACGGTGCATGCGGAAAGCTTGAATTTGGGGGACTTGACGGATCACGAACTGATAGGGGAGGGAGGCTGCGGCCAGGTTTTCGCGGTGAAGGATGCGGCCGGAAATCCGCTGGCGCTGAAAATTTTCGATGACACGACGATTCACCGCGGGCTGTTGGAGAAAATGACGCGTCGTCTGGAGGAGGGTGGCTGGCCGGACGGGGTGCTGCCGGTCATCGCCTCGGATTTCCACGGACCCTCGGCGTTCCGGATCATGCCGCTGGTGGCGGACCTGAGGGAGGATGGAACGCCTGCCCCGCGCTCGTTGCAGCACCGCTTGGAGGAACACCCGGGGCTGGAGTCATGGAAACTCGTGAAAGCGCTCGCCCGGGCGCTGGCCGCCATGCACGAGCGCCGCGCGACCCATGGCAACCTCAAGCCGGGCAATGTGCTGATAGGCGCGGCCGGCGAGGTCCTGCTCACCGACTGGGCGCTCGGCAACATGCCAGGAGCGCACCGTTTCGAGTTCACCGACGCGGTTCTCTATCAGGCACCGGAGCAGTTGAGGAATCCGTCGGGTTATCTGGAGGATGCGGGCTACCGCTGGGATGTGTTTTCCTTCGGAGTGCTGGCGCATCGTGTTCTCACGGGGCGCTTCCCGCGCTGCAATGCGACTTTCGAACAGGTGGCTCCGCCGGCGGGCGAAACGCGCCGCGAGGGGCTGAAGGCGGACTTGGGAAGGATCGCCGGAAATCTGGATTCGCAGACGGATTTCAAGTGGTCCGAGGATGTGTGCAGCCCGCTGGAAAACGGTTTGCGCGGGTGGATCGCACGATGCCTGGAGCTCGATCCGCTGAAACGCCCGGCCAGCATGATGGAGGTGGCGGGCGGATTCGAGGAGATCGAAAAAGATCTCCTGGCGGAGCAGGAGCGCGAGTTGCTGCTGACCCAGCGGCGGCGTGCCGAGCGGCGTGCCTGGGGCGCGTTGTTCGGCATGGGCGCGGCGGCGGCGCTGGCGGTGGTGTTCGCCGGCTTGTGGCATCTCACCGGCACGCAGCTTGCCGCGGAGAAAGCCAAACGCGGGGACGAGACGCGGAGCTTTAAGGCCACGGCGGAAGCCGCGCTCGCCGCGCAGGCCACTGCGGAGCAGCGTGGCACCGAGGCGGAACAGTCGCTCGCCTACGAACGCGAACTCTGGCTCTCGCGCCTGGAGGCGTCCCGCCAGGTGAGCGACCGTTTGTTTTCATGGGCCATGGAAAAAGGCCACCGCCGCCTGCCACCTTTGGATGGGCGCGAACTGCGCCTCAAGCGGCTGGAGCGCTATTTCGAGGATTTTCTAACACGCACGGCGGACATCCCGGACCTGGTGGAGGAGCGGGCCCGCGCCAGACTGCAATTGTCGGAAATCTCGCTGGCCACGGGGGATGCCCCGGCGGCGACCCGTCGTCTGGACGAGTCGCTGCAACTGTGGAGCACGCTGCCGATGGGCCCGGACCTGAAGTTTCGCGTGGCCACCAATTCGCTGCTGCTCGCCCTGCTGCGGCAGTCCGGGTCCGATCCACAAACAGAGGCCGCCTTTGCCGCCGCCCGCAAGGCTTTCACCGCAGTGCCGCGTTCTGAAGTGGATGCGGATCGCATGGACCAGTTGCTGGCGATCCTGGATTTCCATGAGGCCAAACTAATGGCCGCGCGCGGCGATGACACCAAGGCGCTGGAACAATTGATGCGGGCCACCCAGACGCTCAACCGCATCGCCGAGCAACGGCCGGATGCCGCGATCCTGCGTTCCGAGCTGGCGGCCTGTTATCTCTCGTCGGCGACCATTCTCGAAGGCATGGGCAATCTCGGCGACGCGCGCGAGGTCCGGAGTCTCGCCTCGGCGGAACTGGCGAAACTCCGCGAGAAGAACCCCGAGGATCCAGCGCTGCGGCTGGAGCTCGCCGCCTGTTATGGCGCGATGGCGGAGGCCGCCATGCTCTCGGGAGACATTGCGGGAACCGAATCCCTGTCGCTGGAAACGATGAAGCTGCTGGATCAGGTGCTGGCCGGGCAGCCGGAAAACGCCGAGGCCATCTCGCGAAAGGCGGCGCAACTCGGCCTCCAGGCGGGCATCCTGCGGGATCGCGGCCAGTCGGCGGCGGCGATGAAACATTTCGACGATGGGATCCGGATGCTGGAAGGCATTCGTGCGGCGGTTCCGGGCGATGCGATGGTTTCCTATCGGCTGGCACTGCTCTGGTGGCAGAAGGGACGCATGGTCGGCAACACCGGCGGGCGCGATGAGGAGATCGCGCTGCTGGGCAGGGCGCGTGATTTGTTAGGAAGCCTGGAGGTGTCGCACCCGGTGTCCGGCCCGCGGCCCGAACAATTGCAACGCACCGGCGCGTACCTGGCCGGCGATCTGGGCCACGCTCTGCAACTCGCCAACCGCAAGGCCGATGCCGCGCGCGCCTTTTCCGCCGCGGTTTCCCTGTGGGAAGGTTTGCAGTCATCACGCCCGCAGACCGAGGAATATCAGGAAGGACTTTCCTGGAGCCGGCAGCGGCTGGAGGACCTGAAGTGATCGTCTGCTAGATCTGCGAGGCCGCCGGCGGCTGTATGCGCGCGCGGGCCCTCAGGTTGAGCAGTTCCACTCCCAGCGAGAACGCCATCGCGAAGTAGATGTATCCTTTCGGGATTTCGAAATGCAGGCCCTCGGCGATGAGCGCGGTGCCGATGAGAATCAGGAATGAAAGCGCGAGCATTTTCACCGACGGATGGCGCGAGACGAATTCGCTGATCGGTCCGGCCGCGATCATCATGATGCCCACCGAGATGATCACGGCCAGGGCCATGACCGAGAGGTGATCGGCCATGCCGGCGGCGGTAATCACGGAGTCCAGGGAGAAGATGATGTCGATCATCGCGATCTGGATGAGCACTGCGGCGAAACCGGCGGCCTTGACGGTGACTTGCGATTCCCCGCTGTCCTCGAGTTTGTGGTGGATTTCCCTGGTGGCTTTCCAGATGAGAAAAAATCCGCCGATGAGCAGGATGATGCCCTTGCCGGTGATGCCGAGCATGCCGGAGTGTTCGGCGGCCTCGGGCACCATTTTCCAGAATGCCGGAGCGATCGGTATGGAAAAGACGACCGCCTTGAGGCCCATGATCCAGGTGATGGTGGCCAGCAGCATCAGGCGCGTGATCATCGCCAGCCCGAGGCCGAAAATCCGCCCGGTCTTGCGTTTTTCCGGCGGAAGGCGATCGACCAGGATCGACAGGAAGACGATGTTGTCGATGCCCAGCACGATTTCCAACAGCGTGAGGGTGGCCAGGGCGGCCCAGGCATTCGGGTCTGAGAACCAGGAGAAGTCGAACATGGCGGGCTGAGCGGTTAGGAAGCGAAGGAAAGCGCGCGTTGTTTCATCTGCGTGGCCATCAGATTGAGTGCGTTGGCGCGCGTCGGCGCGAGGTGTTCCTTGAGGCCGGTGCGGTCGATGAAGCCCATGTCCGAAGTGAGGATGGCATCGGGTTTCTCGCCATCGAGCACCCGCACGAAGAGGGCGATCATGCCCTTGGTGATGAGCGAGTCGGAGTCGGCCGAGTAGTGGATTCGGCCATTCTCACAGCAGGCGTCCAGCCAGACCTGGGATTGGCAGCCTTTGATCAGGTGTTCCGGGTTTTTGGCCGCTTCGTCCATAGGCGGGAGTTTTTTGCCGAGGCCAATGACATATTCGTAGCGCTCGGTCCAATCCTGGAAGAGCTCGAGTTCCTCGAGAAGCTGCTGTTGTTTTTCGGCGATGCTCATGCGGCGCGGCAATTGAGCGTGAAAACCGGAAACCCGCAAGCCCGGATCAAGTGGCGGGCGCGTAGCGCTGAAGGGCCTTGCCGGCCAGCACGGCAAGGGGGGGCAGGCAGAGGCAGGTGATGGCGATGACCGGGGGCATGGCCTGGGTTTGATCGGCGAGGAAAATCGGCAGCAGCAGCATCCAATCGACCAAGGGGATGCCTGCGAGCAGGTGGGAGACTTGCGAGGAGATCGGATGGCCGGGCCGGGTGCGCGGGAAAATCACCCACATACCATAGGCCGCAAGTCCAGCGAGGCAGGGAAGGAGCGGTAGATCCAGAACGAAGCGGGCATTCGAAAATGATCCCCAGGCGGCGAGCGCGAAAAGTACGGAGGCCGGATGCAGGCAGACATGGCGTGTCTGCTCCTTGCTTTCGTGACGCGCGAAAAGCGACAAGCCGATGATGTGGCAGAATAATCCGAGCCCAGCGCCGCAGGCGGCCATGGAAAACTGCGTTTCGCCGGTTGTGGAGACGGCCACGAAGCCGAGCAGTGGCAGAAGCGCCCGGCAGAGAGAGAGCGGGATCACCGACCATGCCGTGTGCTTGTGCAGCCAGGTGTAGAGCAGGATGCCGATGGCGATGGAGAGGGTGACGGGCAGGGACGCGGCATGCGCGCGGGCGGCTGCGCCTATTCCGGCGAGCAGCAATCCGCAGGCGAGAGACAGATAGAGCGCGGGGGAAAATAATCCGCGTGGCAGCGCGCGTTCCGGCCGGCGCGCGGCATCCCATTCCCGGTCCGCCCAGTCGTTGAGGAAGTTTCCTGCCAGATAGAGGCAGGTGCCCGAGACGCATAACAAGGCTGCGGAACACCAGAACCCGAAGTCGATGGCGTTTCCGCCCGGGAGCAGGCCCAGCACGATGCCGAGCCAGACATTGGACAGGACGCTTGGAATATTCGCCAGCCTTGCGGTGGCGGCAAGGGCGCGCGGCGGTCCAGGATGGGGTTTCAATGGACCGCTTTGGGAAACGGGTTCAGCGGGTTCCGACACCGGTGCCGGGCAGGAAGCGGTAATACACTTCAAGCATCAGCGTGCATAGCGCGGTGCGATAAACCTCATTTTCCACATAGGCGGCGGCCACGGCGCGGATTCCTGTGGCGGTTCCTTTGTTGGGTTTCTTCCATGAGCCATCGGGGTTCTGATTATTGAGGACCTGATCGCGGAAGATGGAGTTGTATTTTTTCCACTGTTCTCCACCGCGGTTCATCATCACCTGGGCTTCGTAATAGTGCCCGTAAAGATCGGAAAACTTGCTGTTGAAATCGAACTTGGTGTTTTCCTCGATGTATTTCGCGCCTTTCCGGGCAGCCGAGGACGATCCCTTTTCAAACATTTGCAGGGACAGCACGCAGCCGCCGGTCATGGTATGATATCCATCCGCGTGCGGCTTCTCGTTGGCATTGGTATAGCCAAAGCCGCCGTCCTTGGATTGGAGCGATTCAATATAACTCATCGCCTTGTTGGAGGCACGGTTGAGCGCCTTGAATTCCAATCCGGTGTGATGGCATGCCTTCAATGCCTGCACCTGCCATGCCGTGACCGAGGAGTCCACATGGGCTCCTCGCTCGCCACCGGTCTTGGCGGTGCTGTAGAGATAGGCCCAGCCGCCATCGTTATGTTGGTTGTCGATGATGAATTGGCCCGCCTTCTGGGTGACCTCGAAAAGGTTTGGCACGTTGATCTTGCCTTGTTTGCAGAAGGTGGATGCCTCGGCCAGCGCGTAGGTGGCGATGGCGTGCTCGTAGGGCCAGGAGTTGGACGTCAGGTTGCTCGCGAGCTTGCCGTTGGTTTTCATGCCCAGATCCACCAGGTAGGTGATGGCGCGCAGCACGGTGTCGCCATAATCTTTTGAAAGCGGCGTTTCGCAGTGCCCGAGGAAGGCGAGCAGGGCCAGACCGGTCATCGCGGGTTTGGGGCTGCCCCAGGATCCATCGGCGCTTTGAGTTGATTTGAACCAGTTCAGCGACCTGACGACGGCATCCTCGCACTCCTTGGTGCCGCCGGTTTCCTGCAGGCGTGCGAGACGGTCCTCAAGCGAGCAGCGCTTCTTCATGGTGGCTGGCACATTACCGAAGGCGCTGGTCTCAGGCGTTCCCCAGTTGCTGTCGATCTCGACCTCGCCGAAATCCATCAGAGGCGTGCTGACATCCACATCCGGGGATTGCACGGCGGTGGGAGCGGAGGTGTTGGCGACGATCACCTTGGCCAGCGACTCGGTGGGGGAGCTGGGCTTGCGGGTGACGTTGGTCTGCACTTTTTTCTGCTCCAGATCAGCCTCTTCGTTGAGGTTGGCCTCGTAGGTGACGATGGTCGGCGTTTCCTGGACGAGGGAGGGCAGCAGGAAGATTCCGAGGATCAGGGCCACGAGCACCATCGTCAAAAGGGCGATGACGATCGAGGAGATGGTCGAATTCCTCCGCTGGGCATGAAGTCGTTCGAGGGCTTCGGAACTGAGTTCGGCGTGCAGGCTCATGATGGGATGGCGGAAAAGTAGTCCCTGTCCTGCGGCTTGCCAGTCGAAAATCCAAGTTTGGGAGCGAAATGGCAATTTTTACGCAGGCCGGGGGATTTCGTAGCCCAAGGAAGGGATTTTGGATGATTTTTTCAACCTCCGATCAAGGATTCGACATTTCCCATCAAGATGAAAATGATGAAACCATGCCGCCCTTCGGAGTCCATGAGAGGCGCTTTCACTCTGGTGGAGCTTCTGGTGGTGATTCTGATCATCCTGGTGCTGGCGGTGCTGATCACGGCGGGGACCCATCGTTTCATCGAAAACAGCCGCAAGGTGAAAGCCATGGCGCAGTTCCGCGATTTCCAGGTGGGCATGACGTTGTTTGAAGGAGATTACATGAAGCCGCCGATTCCGAAATCCAAGCGGGACACTGGTTGGGACACGATTTATGGCGATCCGGGCGGATTATATTCCACTCAGTTTTTGGTTTCCGCACTGGCTGGTGAGGATAAGGATTTCCCATTCAAGAATGGCGAAGAAAACTTCGCCACGAAGGATGCCAATCCGCGCAACGAGGCCTACATGACCTTTCCTTTCTCCTCTGAGCATAAAGGCGGCGTGGGCAAGGACGGCAGGCTCTATGATCCATGGGGCAGGGAAGTCCTGGTGGCCATCAACGGCCTGAAATCGACGAACCCGGCCCATATTCTGGTGGATTTCAACAAGGGCGAGAACGACCGCCGCCTGCACACTTGGGGGCTGGCCGAATACACCGAGACGAAACCCAAGGACCAGGCCTACGTATTCTGGTCCTACGGCAAGGATGGAAAGAAGGGGAAAAAGGCCCCGAAATTCGGCGACGTGGTGCCGCTCGCGGGTTCGGACGACGTGATTTCCTGGTGAGAATGTTCAGCCGTCGGCGGTCACGGCAAGAATGCCCTCGCAGCCGTCCTCGAGCAGATCGATGACATGGTCGAATCCACGCTGGCCGCCATAGTAGGGATCTGGAACGCGCGGATCACTGTGGCGGCGGCAGAAACTCATGAAGGGCCGGATCTTGTTGTGATTGCTGCCGCCTGGGTCGAGCCCACGGACATCGGCGAAATTGGTTTCATCCATGGTTACGATGAGATCGAAGGTTTGCAGGTCCGTGCTGTGAATTTTCCTCGCCCGGCCGGTGACGGGGAACCCGCGGCGTTGCAAAGCCTCCGACATCCGCGGATCGGGAGGCGAGCCATGATGGTGGCCGATGATGCCTGCGGAATCGATGTGGAAATCATGTTCCCGCCCGATGGCGGTGACTTGGTGGCGGAAAACGATTTCAGCCGCAGGGGAGCGACAGATGTTACCGAGGCACACGAATAGGATGCTGCGAGGAACGCGGGGGGAGCGCATGGGCAAGGTGATCGGATGAAATGCGCAGTCTGACAATTCAAAATCCTTCCGCGATCACGGGGGATGGATTCGTGGTCGCATGCGGGTGGCGGACTGTTTTAGGGTCTGGCCATGACGCGGCGCATGGTAGTATTGACGATGCTGGGGCTTGGGGTGCTGGGAGCGGCTCTGGGGCTCGGGCGGCTGCGTTTTGATCCGGATATTCTGGGCATGTTGCCGCCGGAAATGCCGGAAGTGCGTGGTTTGCGGGTGTTTCACGACTCGTTTTCCAAGGAGGACGAACTGGTCGTGCTCATCGAGGGCAGGCAGGAGGACGAGGGCTTGATGGGGGAGAAGGCGCAGTCACTGGTGCGGGCGCTGGCGGCGGCGGGCGTCTCCAAACAAGCGCGCTGGCAGCCGCTCTGGATGGAGGAGGGCGAGGGCATGGCGGAATTGCTGGCTTATTTCTGGTTGAATGGCCCGCAGGAATTCTCCGCCCGGCAGGCTGCCGCTTTCGCACCGGAAAACGCGACAAGCACCCTGAATCAGGCCTTGGCGGAAGTGGCGACGGCGATGGAGGGCGAGGATCTCGCGATGCGGGCGCACGATCCATTCGGTTTCCTGCGCCACCCCGCCCTGGAGCCGCTGCTGGCGGGGGCTGCCGATGGATCGGCGGGGTACGAAAGCCCGGACGGCCGCGGGCACCTCGTCCTGCTCTCCGCGCCCCGGCCGGTGAGCGGCTACCGGGAGGCGGGGATTTGGCTCGGTGAGGTGCGCAAGGTGCTCGCCGACTGGCAGAAATCCGACGGAGCGGGCATCAAAATCCATCTCACCGGCGAGCCGGTTTTTTCCTCGGAAATCGGTGGCTCGATGGAGCACGACATGCGCGACACAGTGGGCATCACGGCCGCGCTGATCGCCCTGCTTTTCTGGTGGGCGCAACGCCGTCTCGTGCTGCTGGGCGGGCTGGCGGTGGTCTTGGGACTGACCTTCGTGACGGCTCTCGGACTGGCGGGATGGATTTATGGCAGCCTCAGCATCATGGCGGCGGGTTTCGCCGCGATCCTGATCGGGCTGGCGGTGGATTACGGCGTGCTGATCTGCCAGGAAGCCAAGGTGGCGGGGCGCGGCCGGGATGCCCTGTGGCGGGCGACGGCGGCCTCTGTCGGCTGGGCGGCATTCACCACGGCGGTGGTGTTTTTCGCGTTGAATCGCAGCGGCCTGCCGGGCATCGCTCAGCTCGGAACGATGGTGGCGTGCGGCATCCTCGCTGGCGCGGCGCTGATGCTGGGATTCTATCTGCCCTTTGTGGCGAAGGCCGGGGCCGGCCGCGTGGTGTCGGCAGGCGGCCGGGCGATGATTCCGGGAAACAAAACCTCGCTCAGGATTGCCGCTGCCCTGCTGTTGACGGCGGTGGCCATCCTGTTCTGGAAAGGCGTGCCCGGGATCGATTTTGACGAACGGATGCTGCGCCCGCGCAACAGCCAGGCGATGGCTGCGTTTGATCGGGTGCGTGCGATGTTTCCCCAATGGGGCGCGGATGCCCTGCGGGTCATGATCGAGGCTCCGGACGATGAGACCATGCGCCAGAGGCTGCATGAAGCGGAGCGGCGTCTGACTGCAAATCCGGTGGTCGCCTCGCTGGTGTTGCCCGCGCCATGGTGGCCGGATGGCCCGCGCCAGATGGCGAACCGCGCCGCATTGCACGGACTGGCGGAAAACTCCGATTCCTTGCTCGCCAGCGCGGATTCCGCCGGGTTTTCCGAAGAGGGCCTGGCACTCGACCGCGCGGTACTGGTGGAAATGAAACGCATGATCGGCGCGGAGGGCCTCGTTTTTCCGCAGTCGCCCGCAGCGGGCGACATGATGCGCATGTTTGTCTCACGCGATGAAAGCGGCGGCGGCTGTGTCGCCGGGATGGTCCGACTCGCGGAGGGGGTGGATGCCACGGGCGGCGATTACGAAATCCTGCGCGCCATGAATGGCGGCGGCATCTGGTTCGCAGGCTGGGAATTGCTGCGGCCCGCCGTGGCACCGCTGGTGCGCAAGGATCTAACGGATGTGTTCCTGCCGATGGCCGCGCTCATGCTGCTGATGCTGGCGGTGATCTTCCGTTCGGCGCGCGTGGTAGCCCTGTGTCTGGCCGCGATGATGCTCGCCGGGCTGATCCTGCTGGCGGCCATGGCCTTGCTGGGCATCGGATGGAATTTCCTCAACATCGCCGCCACGCCGCTTTTGTTAGGAACCGGGATCGACTATGGCATCCATGTCGGAATCGCCCTCAGACGAAACGGCGGCGATCTCGCGGCGATGTGGCACGGCACCGGCAAGGCGGTGGTGTTCTGCGGGGTTTCCACCGCGATCGGTTTCGGCTCGTTGTGTTTTGCTTCCAATGACGCGATGGCCAGCCTTGGCGCGGTGGCGGTGATCGGCATTCTGGCTGGAATGGCGGTGAGTGTGTTCCTGCTGCCGTCTTTCATCGCGGCGAAACAAGCTGATGGTTCCCCCTCGTTAAAGGGTTGAGATTCCAACAGAATCCATGCCTTCAGCCGATCGAGGGCACTTTCATCGCGATGTCCTGATCCGAGTCGTAATCGACCCCCTCCAGGCCGAAGCCGAAAAGGCGGAGGAAACTGGATTGGTAGCCCTCGATATCGGCGAGTTGGAGGAGGTTTTCGGTGGTGACCTTGTGCCAGTTGGCGATGACTGGTTGTTGGATCCTGGCTTCCATTTCCCAGTCATCCAGGCGGATGCGGCCGACTTCGTCAGGTTGCGGGTCGGTGTAGCGCTCGCGGAAAAGGCGGTCCATCTGCTCGATGCAATCCTCGTGGGTGCCATCGGCCTTCATCACTTTATAAAGTAGCGAGATGTAAAGCGGGACCACCGGGATCGCGGAACTGGCTTGGGTGACGAGAGCTTTATTGACGGAAACCCAGGCCTTGCCGCCGAGTGGGGCGAGCTTGGTATCGAGCACTCGCTGGACGCGTTCAAGATCCTCCTTGGCCTTGCCGATGGTGCCGTTTTTGTAGATCGGCCAGGTGAGTTCCGGCCCGATGTAGGAGTAGGCGAAGGTTTGCGTGCCCGGAGCGATGAGATTTTCGGCGAGCAGGGCGTCGAGCCACATTTCCCAATCCTCGCCGCCCATGACGGCCACCGTCTGGGCGACATCGTCGTCTTCGGCGGGCTGGATGGTGACTTCATCGACCACGCCGGTGTTGGTGTTGAGGTTCTTGTTGGTGTAACTCTGGCCGATCGGCTTGAGCACGGAGCGGAACACCCCGCCGGTTTTCGGGTGGGTGCGGCGGGGAGAGGCGAGGCTGTAGATGACGCAATCGACCTGGCCCAGATCGGCCTTGATGGCGGCGATGACCTCGGCCTTCATTTCATCGGAAAACGCGTCGCCGTTGAACGAGCGGGCATAGAGGCCGGCTGCGGCGGCTTCCTTTTCGAAGGCGGCGGAGTTGTACCAGCCGGCGGTGGCGGACTTTTCGGCGTCGCCTGGTTTTTCGAAAAACACGCCAAGGGTGGCCGCTCCATTGCCGAAGGCCGCTGCGATGCGCGAGGAGAGTCCGTAGCCGGTGGAGGATCCGATCACGAGCACTTTCTTCGGGCCTCCGCTGATGGGCCCTCCGTTTTTCACGACGGCGATTTGTTCGGCGACGTGCTTGGCACAGCCATCGGGATGGGCGGTGGTGCAGATGAATCCGCGGATCTTGGGAGCAACAATCATGGTTGCGGCGAGGCTATCGACCCGCGGCGGTGTGGCAATCCTGATTTCACCGGATGGAATAGAGGCCCCGGCATCGAAGAAGCACGGCCCGGATATTTCTCGTGCATGCCTGCGGGATCACTGCATGATTGCATGTAAATGAACATTTCCATGACTCGCAGACCCTTCATGAAGAGCGTATTGGGCGCGACCATGGCCTCCGGTCTGGCGCACTCCGCGGAGCCCGGGGGCCGGAAACTCGGATGGGCGCTCGTCGGTCTGGGAAACCTGAGCACCCACCAGATCGCCCCCGCCCTGCTGAAGACGAAACATGCCCGCCTCGCCGCCGTGGTCACCGGCACGCCGGAAAAGGGCGTCGCCTGGCGCGGGAAATACGGACTCACCGCGGAGCAGATCTATGATTACGGGAATTTCGACAAGATCGCCAACGATCCCGCAGTGGATGTCGTTTGTGTCGTGCTGCCGAATTCCATGCACCATGAGTTCACGATTCGCGCGGCCAAGGCGGGCAAACATGTGTATTGCGAGAAACCCATGGCTGTTTCCGCGAAGGAATGCCGCGAGATGATCGTGGCCTGCGAGGCGGCGAAGGTGAAACTCGGCGTCGCCTACCGCTGCCAGTTCGAGCCGCATCACAAGGAAGCCATGCGTTTCTCCCGCGAGAAGGTCTTCGGTGATCTGCGCCACATCGATGCCGGGTTCGGCTTCAAGTCCGGGGATCCGAAACAATGGCGCTTGCGGGCCGCGCTCGCCGGTGGCGGAGCCCTGATGGACGTCGGCATTTATGCCCTGCAGGCCTGCCGCTACCTCACCGGTGAGGAACCGGCGGAAATCACCGCTGTGGAAACCAAGATCGACAAGGTGAAGTTCGCCGAAGTGGACGAGACCATCCAGTGGGCGATGAAATTCCCCTCAGGAAAAACCGCGAACTGCCTGACTACCTACTCGTTCAATGGCTGCAATCATTTCACCGCCTTCTGTGAGAAGGGCCGCTTCGGGCTCAACCAGGCCTATGGCTACGGCGGCCAGAGCGGCTGGACATCGGACGAAAAGATTCCGCTCGAACACCCCCACACGGATCATTTTGCCGAACAGATGGACATCTTTTCCCAAGCCATCCTCCAGCAACGGAATTTCGGACCCTCCGGCCATGAGGGGCTCAAGGATCTGCTCGTCATTGAGGCCATATACCGCTCGATCAAGACCGGCAAGGCACAGGCGGTCGAGGCGATCTGAAAATCCGCGCTTCTCACCAAGGCGCGGCTGGGTTCCAATCCTGCCGCCCGCCCGATGTCCGAGAATTTCTACCAACAAACCACAGCCGCGCCGGTCACGGCCTTCGATGTTTCGCTGCGCCCGCCCGCGTTTTCCGAATTCATCGGCCAGGAAAAGGTGAAGGACCGCCTGCTGCTCATGCTGGAGGCGGCGAAACAACGCAGCGATGTGCTCGATCACGTCCTGCTCTCCGGCCCGCCGGGCTTGGGGAAAACCACCCTCGCCAATCTGATTTCCAAGGCCGCCGGCACCCAGCTCCACACCACCTCCGGCCCGCAGATCGAAAAGGCGGGCGATCTCGCCGGCATCCTCACCAACATCCAGAAGGGCGATATCCTCTTCATCGATGAAATCCACCGCCTGCACCCGGCCATCGAGGAATACCTCTATCCGGCCATGGAGGACTACCGCCTCGATATCATCATCGATTCCGGCCCCTCCGCCCGCTCCATCCAGATCAACCTGCCGCGCTTCACGCTCGTCGGCGCCACCACCCGCTCCGGCATGCTCACCGCGCCGCTGCGCTCGCGCTTCGGCCTCGTCAACCGCCTCGATTATTACACCCATGAGGAACTCGCCCTCATCATCGAACGCTCCGCCGGATTGCTCGATGTCCCCATCGACCGCGCCGGCGCGCTGGAAATCGCATCGCGTTCCCGCGGTACCCCGCGCGTGGCCAATGCCCTGCTGCGCTGGGTGCGGGATTTCGCGCAGGTCCGAGGCAGCGGCAGCATCGATGGCAAAATCGCCGATGCCGCGCTGGCCATGATCGAGATCGATTCCCAGGGCCTCGATGAAATGGACAAGCGCCTGCTCGAAGTGCTCATCTACAAGTTCGGCGGCGGCCCGGTGGGGCTCAACTCCCTCGCCGTGGCCGCGGGCGAGGACTCCGCCACCATCGAGGAAGTCCACGAACCCTTCCTCATCATGCAGGGCTACCTCATGCGCACCCCGCGCGGACGCATGGCCCTGCCCACCGCCTATCAGAAAATCGGCGCGCCCGCGCCGCCGCCCGGCCCTGAGGACCCCCAGCGCCCCTTGTTTTGAAACCCGGATTCCCCATGAACCCACTCGTCAAAGAAACCATCGACCGCTGCCGCAAGGCCGGCCTGCGCCGCACCAAGGCGCTCGAAGAGCTCATCATCACCCTCTTGGAGAGCGAGCGGCCGATGACCCTCGCCGAGCTCGCCGCCTCCGGGCGGCTCGCCGATCAATGCGACAAGGCCACCGTCTTCCGCCTGCTCCAACGCCTCGCGGAGCACGCCGTGGTCCGCCGCCTCGGCCTGCACGAGCGCGCCGCCTACTTCACCCTGCTCGTCCCGGGAAAACACAGCGACTATCTCATCTGCACCAAATGCGGCAGCATCGAGGCCATCCAGGCCCCGTGCCCCGTCCACCAGTTGGAGGAGGAAATCCGCCAGAAAACCGGCTACCGCAATCTCTATCACGAACTCGAATTCTTCGGCACCTGCCCGAAATGCGCCTGACGCCCCGGGACCACGGGTTTCCAAACCCGCATCTTCCTTCCATGCGTGGCACTGACCTGCGATCTGCCGGAACACGGCTTCCCGGAATCGGCGGGATCATATCGCGGGAGGCCGGAGTGATGCCGTCGCAAATTTCCCATCACGGTGCAACGGTCCGCAAAGAAACAACAATATCGCAAGCGCGATCAGCGGCATGATGCCATAGCCGATCAAGACTGGCATGTAGCCGTGCTGGTCAATTACCCGCCCCGTTAGCCAACTGAACAACATCCCGCCGAATCCCGATCCCATGCTCGCAAACCCATACACCGAGGCGACCACGCTCTTGGGAAACACATCCGCCGGGAGCGCCAGCATGTTGGCCGAGCAACCGGTGTAGCCGAACGTCGCGATGGATACGAATGCCAGCGACCACCCCACGTTGGGCGCGAAGACCGCGGCAATCGCGCTTGTCATCAACACGGTGAATACGGATATGCTCACTTTGCGTGCCTGTGGAATCGGGCACCCGCGGTTCGCCAGCAGCGTTGTCAATGCCCCGCCGCACAAGTTCCCGATGTCCGCGGTGACAAAAGGAATCCAGGCCAACTTGCCTATATCCAGCAGCGAAAGGTGATGGACCGAGCTGAGATATTTCGGAATCCAGAAAATATAAAAGTACCACACCGGATCCAGGAATACCTTGGAAAGGGTGAAAAACGGCACGAAGCGCGTCTGGAAAAGCCGGGACGGCGGAATTCTCTCCCTGCGCAGCTCGGCCTGCACATGCTCGGGCACTCGATAGATAAGCCACCAGCCGGCCAGCCATACATAACCCAGCAGGCCGACCACCAGGAACGCCTGCTGCCAGCCCCACTTGACCACCAGCCATGTAATCAACGGTGGCGCGATCACCGCCCCGAGCGCCGATCCGCTGTTGAAGATCCCTGAAGCAAGCGCCCTTTCCTTTGCCGGAAACCATTCACTCACCAGCTTGACGGCCGCCGGCCAATTCCCCGCCTCTCCCATCCCTAACAAAAACCGGAACGCGCCGAGTGACAAGGGCCCGCGCACGAACATGTGCAGCACTCCCGCCGTGGACCACCACAGCATGCAACATGCGTAACCGACACGCGTGCCAAAGCGGTCGATGAACGGTCCCGACAGACCGTTCATCACCGTATATGCAAGCATGAAGGCCGAAAGGATGAGTCCGTAAGTCTCATCATTCATCCCGAACTCCTGCTTCAACAAGGGAGCCGTGATGGAGAGCGTCTGGCGGTCGAGATAATTAATCACCGTGGCCAGGAACGCGAAGGCGATCATCAACCACCGCAATCTCGAAGGGCGCGGACCTTCGGAGCTGGGGGTGGCGGCGGATTCAGGCATGACCGTGCTTGCGTGGAACGGAGGGAAACCAGTTAGCAGGTATAGACGCCGCCGTTGATGTCGAGGGTGGCACCGGTGATGAATCCGTCAAACTCGCTTGCCAGAAACACCACCGCCCGCGCGATGTCGTTCACCGTCCCGGAGCGCCCGAGCGCGATTCCCGCCACGGTCTGCCGCGCTGATTCCGCCGTCGTGTGCGTGTTGTGGAAACTGGTGCCGAGGATCAGCCCGGGAGCGATCGCGTTGACGCGCACGCCCTGCGGCCCCAGTTCGGTGGACAGCGCTCGGGTCAAAGTCAGAACCGCGCCCTTGGAGGTCGAGTAGGCCAATGACCCGGGATGCCCGCCCTTGCGCCCGGCCAGCGAGGAGAGATTGACGATGCTCGCGCCACCGGCGGATGCTGCGGCGGATGCGAGATGCGGCGCGGCAGCGCGAATCACACGGCGTGTGCTGTCGAGGTTGAGAGCCATCACCAAATTCCAAAATTCATCGTCCGCCTCGGCCAGCGAACGGCGGGCGACGAGCGAGCCGGCATTGTTGATCAAAATATCCAGCCCTCCGAGAAACCCCACCGCCTCCGCCACGAGCCGCTCGCACTCCCGCGGGTTTGTTAGATCCGCGCGGATGATTTCACAACGCTGCCCGGCGGCAAGAATCTCTTTCTTCAGTGCCCGCGCAGCGTCGTCACTGCTGTGGTAGTGGATGACCAGATCGCAAGCAGCTTCAGATAGATGCCGACTGATCGCTGCGCCAATGCCTTGGGCCCCGGCGGTGACAAGGGCGCGTTTATGAAGGAGTTTGCTCATTTCCAGATGATCGGTGGTAGTTCGGTAAATTGTATTCGTTCAGGTTCCAAAGACGCGGATTTCCCGAACCATATCGAACCCGGCAGGCGCTTTTCCACGGATCCGGAAGGACCTGGGTTACGGGTCGGACATGGGTGGCTTGTCTCACCTGGGAAACGCACGTCATCCTCAGCGAAACCGGCACCTTGTCGAGGTCCGAATCACCACGGCTTCCCGGGGGGAAACGGATTGCGTGTGTTGGCTCACGCGCGGCGGCGGCGCAGCAGGGTGAGCATTCCGAGTCCGCCGAGCAGGGC
>JAUYNL010000085.1 GCA_030696085.1 Luteolibacter sp. | reverse complement strand
AGACAAACGTGTGCATGGTTGACCTCCAAACCTCCGACGCCTAATGGGCCTGCGATATTCATTCGGGGCGACTTCCGAGCGACACTGCATCTCACCCTCGCAAGGCACCTTCGCATAATCCGCATATTCGCATAATTTTTGCCGATGGCGGTGGGGCGGATTCCGTTTTCGATCCAGTTGTTGTCGATCTCAAGGCAGCCGTGTTCGACGTAGGTGTTGAGCCGGTCCCAGATGGCGAGGGTGTAGTCGATGGCGCGGCCGAGTTTGCCCTTGGGCAGGACCTTCGGGTGCTGGCGCAGTGTGACGAGCTGGGTTTTGAGGATTTGCAGGAGGGGTGCGGCGCTTTCGCGGCGGACGCTCCGCGGCGTCGGCGCGGGATTGGCGCAGCCCGGTCTTTATCTGATAGAGCCGCTGGATGGTGGCGAGGGGGCCGGCGGCGAGGGCCTGGCCGATCTTGAAGGCTTCGTGGAATTTCCTGCGGGCGTGCGCCCAGCAGGCGACGAGGGTATGCCGGTTTTGCCGGAGGTCCAGGAGTCGTGGCCGGCGTAGGCGTCGGTTTGCAGGAAGCCCTGATAGTTTCCGAGTAGGTCGTCGAGGCAGGTGGCCTTGCGGCTGGGGTGCCATTGATAGAGGATGTCTCCCTTGATGCCGTTTCGCGGGGCGTGGATGACCCAGAGGTAGCCGGTGGCGCATTTGCCTCCGCCGGGATCGAGGTATTTGATGGGCGTTTCGTCGGCCTGGAGGTTGCCGGTTTGAAGGAGGCTGTGGCGGATGAGCTTGTAGAGTGAATCGAGGGTGTCGGCGACGACTTTGTCCCAGTGGCAGAGGGTGTTGCGCGGGATGTGGACGCGGTGGCGGCGCAGGAGGATGTCTTCGGTGCGGTAGTATGGGCGGTGGTGGCAATATTTGGCGGCGGTGACGTAGGCGACGAGGCGGGGGTTGGCTCCGAGGCCCAGCGAGGGCGGGGCGGCGGGCTTGATGGGGGCATTGCCGCTACACCCGGACGGTGCGAACTGCGCCAAGCAAGCCCCCGATTAGATGAAGGGCTGGACAAAACAATGCGCTGGATGAATTAAGGATTATCCCTTCCATCAGAGAAGCGTGTCTGCATCAACCCAAACCAGCCTCGCTTCTGTCTCGATGCCGACATGGGCTCTGCTCCAATTGGCATTTTTACTCGTCGGCGCAACTCGGTTTGCTAGAGTGAGCCATGGACAACGGGGCCGTCTTGATGCTTGATTCCCGGAATGCCGAGGCATGTCGACGTTCGCTCGAGGTCTCGATTTCTTCGGAAGTCGACGGTTTCTTGTCGAGGTTCGGGGGGATGACTCTGGCGGGCATGGTCGAGTATTTCATGTTGAGTGCTCGTCATCCCAAGGCTGGGCGTATGAGAACCGAAATGCGTCGGCAGACTAGCGCTCCCTGGCAGGCGATGTTGAAGGCGTGGTTAGGCGAGAGGGATGAGGCCCCGCCGTTCGCCTCCCCCGAATATGAGTTCAGAAAAATCAAGCCAAGGGTCTGGACGGGGAATGATCCGGGTTGGCATCTTTACGAGAGACGATTTCTTAGCCGGCTGCGGGAAGCTGGATTCGAATCGATTTTCGCGCATGGAGTGTTGAAGGCGTTTGCGGAAATGGCGGAAAACGTGGTGCAACACAGCGGTTTTGATGGAAGCGAAAGTCAGGGGTTGGCGGGATATTACGTCGGGCCGCAGCGGTTTGCCTTTTCCATTTGCGACCTGGGTTGTGGTTTACTCAGAAGTCTCCACGTAAGCAGTCTTTGGGCCGATGTGCCGTCAGAGCGGGATGCCATCCTCGCGGTGGTATACAAGGCCGCCAGCAGGCGGTCCGGGCAGGGAGAAGGCGAGGGTTTCAAGCAGTTGTGGAAAGCCTTCGCTGATCATGGCGCGATTGCCCGTCTCAGGAGTGGCGACGCCACTGCCAGTATTCGCCTCGCGGACGGAAGCAGGGTTGTGGAAGTGTCAAACATCCCACGGATCGACGGAGTCCACTTGAGTGTCTGCTGCACCCTTGGATGTCAGACAGCGGAAAAAGATTTGGATTTTTCTTTACTCGATCACTGAAACGAGTGAAGGTGCGGCTGTGAAGTTTGATGCACTGACCATCCGTCCCTCCCGAGAGCACCTATTCGGTGCTTCTTCGGCACAGTCGGACCTCATGACTTTGTATGATATCATCCAAGGCCAGACGAATCGTGAAATCGTGGTTTGTTTTGATTTTAGCGAGGCGGATTCGGTTTCGGGAAGCTACATACGTGCGACGCTAGGTTGGTGTCTTCAATGTGGCAGGATGTTTGCGGAGGGCTCCGACCGGGTGGATTTCGCTGATCCTTGGAGTATTCGTCCACTGCCGATCTATCCGGTGGTGACCGGCGGATCGAGAGAGATTCTTTTCGACGTCCACGATTTTTTACAACACCGGGAAATGTGCGGTTTGTTGATTGAGACCGGGAATTCGCCACCTTTCGTGCAGGCGGAGATTCTCGGTAAACTTGACCTGTTCCTGCTCGATACTCTCAAAAGCATAGCCTTACTGGGATCTGCCACCGCCCAGGATCTGAAGGCGCTTTCATCTGAAGCCATTACCATCGGGGGATGGAGCAACCGACTGGTGGCCCTGCTGTCTCACCGTCTGGTTTCAAGGAGGCGGGACGGCAAATCATGGAGGTATTCAGCGATTGGAAAGGAATTTAGAATATGGGCCTAGATTTTATTAGAACCGTCACCGCGGATTACGTTCAGAAGCGCGATTCAAGTCGTGCCATGACGAACATCAATGACTTGTTGGAGCGCAACAATCCGGATCGGGTGGTTGAGCTGTTCTGCGGAAAACTCCACGAAACATCGACTAGTCTGGAACCCGGTTACCGCCTCTTGTTGAAGTTTGATTCAGAGGTTGAGGCTGCGATTTTGCAAAACGGTAGGGAGATAGGGAAACTGGATCCGAGCGAGGCTAAGGAAATCGCCAGACGAATGAAGGCAAGTGGGAGGACATCGGGGATGCTCGACGTGCTCATCCATGAAACGCAGGATTTTTCCGGCGTATTTAAAGTCAAAGTGGCCGAACCCGGAGAGATTCGCGAATCATGAACACAAGCTTCAGAAGAAACCCGGCCCCACCTCCATCTTCCTGTGCGGAGTGCGGGATTCTCGCGGTCTGCGGAGGATGGGACGGAAGCGGATTTTTTTCCGTTAAAACGTTAAAATCGATTGGTGCTGGTTGATCGGGCGATGTTCCGACATCGCCTGTTTGGAATTGAATTCAAACCAACCAACACCATGAACGAT
>JAUYNL010000075.1 GCA_030696085.1 Luteolibacter sp. | reverse complement strand
GCCGGTGCCTGTGTCCCTGTCTGATCGTTCATGGTGTTGGTTGGTTTGAATTCAATTCCAAACAGGCGATGTCGGAACATCGCCCGATCAACCAGCACCAATCGATTTTAACGTTTTAACGGAAAAAAATCCGCTTCCCGGAAATCCGCAGCTTGCATTGCCGGGTAGTTGCCGGCGGTCGTAATATGCCGGCGGTCGTAATATGCCGGCGATCGTAATATGCCGGCGATCGTAAAATGTTCGCGGGCGGGAAAACCTTATCGCCCGCCATGCCAAAATGCCGAGATGCTTGGCGGCATAGATGAGTTCCTCACGACTGGATGCGACGACTTTGGCAGACGGTTTGTAGCGTTGAAAAAACGGAGAATTTTTCTGGCGATCAATCTGATCGCGTTTCGGCCTCCACATGAAACATAGCCTCTGGCAAGAATGTATTTGTTTTCAGTTTTCCTCACCCAAATCATTCCATCCACCATGGATAACCCACCAATCGCCACCAACCGCCGCGGATTCCTCTCCGCGGCCGGTCTGACCACCGCCGCTCTTGCCATGCCGCACATCGCCCGCAGCGAGACCGGTATCGGAGAAAAACTCCGCATCGGCATCATCGGCTGCGGCGGGCGTTCTAACAGTGTTGGTGAAATGGCGCTCAAGGACGGCCGCTTCGAGGTCGTCGCGCTTGCGGACTACTTCCAGGAGGCCGTGGACCGCCAGGGAGAGAAGTTCAAAGTCCCGGCGGACCGCCGTTACACGGGACTCAACTGCTTCAGGAAAATGCTCGATGCGGGCGGCATCGACATCGCCGCAGTCCTCTCGCCGCCGTATTTTCACCCGGAACACGTCGAGGCTGTGATCGAGGCCGGCGTCCACGTCTGGCTGGCCAAGCCGATCTCCGTGGATGCGCCGGGCGTCGCCCGCATCGAAGCCGCCGCCCGCAAGGCCACGGAGAAGAAACGCTGCTTCCTCGTCGATTTCCAGACCCGCCCGCTCGCCCACTACAACGAGGTCGCGCGTCTCTTCGCAGCGGGAAATCTCGGCACGCTGGGATTCGGCGAGATCGAGGGGACTTGTCCCGCGTTTGAACTGTGAGTGCCGCAGGACAGCCAGGAGGCAAAGCTAAAGAACTGGCTGCAATGGCGCGATCTTTGCGGCGAGTCGATCCTCGAATACAGCATTCACGCCATCGACATGGCCAGCCTGATGATCGGGAGAAACCCGGTGTCCGCCACCGGCGAGTGCGGGCGCTTTCTGCTGGATCGCTACTCCGATCCACGGCCCGGAGATGTGAAGGACCACTGGCTCGCAACCTATGACTTTGGCGACGGTTTGAAGGTCGTTTTCCGCGGCAAGCGGATTGACGGTCACGACCTTCCAGACCAGCACGGCATTTACGTAAGGCTCCACGGCAGCGAGGGCAGCCTGCTGGCCGGATTACTCCGGCGAGGTGATTCTCCGCGGCAAGGAATCGTTCTATGGGGACCGCTTCATGAAGGAGAAGGTCCGCGGCATCTACAACCGTGGCATCACCCAAAACTGGAAGACCTTTCACGACAACATCACCCAAGGCAACTACGCCCAGGCAACCGTCGCCCCGAGCATACGCAGTCATTATCTCGCCTTGCTCGCTCGCGAAGCCTGCTACAGGCAGGGCGACACGGTCACATGGGACGAGGTGGTGAAATCCGAGGACGCCTTCGTCTTCGATACCGCCGGATTGAAAGCCTGATCCGCGGGTAGCTAGCTCAGCCCCGGAGGACCGTGCATGCGCGTCGGTTTGTTGCAATCAACCTATACTTTTCCGCGCAAGACACTGCGCATCACTGGTGCTCCACCCACGAAATGGACAGACGCCTGGCCCGATGAAAAGCATCGATCCCGATTAAGAAATCCCCTCCAGCATGCCGCGGTCCACGCCGCGCAGTTCGAAGACCTTGACGATGGTTTCCTCGATCAGGTTGTTCGGGCAGGAGGCCCCGGCGGTGATGCCCACGGTGCACGGGCGCTCCGGTTGCAGCCATTTGACGTGATCGGTGGTGACTTCCTGGCTGCGGTGCAGGTCGTAGTGGATGATTTCCTCCAGCGAGCGGATGCAGGAGGCGTCCCGGATGAAGAAGGTGGGCACCTGCGGTTCCGCGATCTCCACGAGGTGCGCGGTATTGGAGCTGTTGTAGCCGCCGACGACGAGCAGCAGGTCCATCGGCTTTTTCAGCATCTCGAAGAGCGCGTCCTGTCGTTCCTGGGTGGCTCCGCAGATGGTATCGAAGAAATGGAAGGCGGCGGCGTCGCCATCGCGGTCGGTGACGGCCTGGCGGATGCGGCGCTGGATTTCCTCGGTCTCGCTTTTCAACATGGTGGTCTGATTGGCGACGCCGACTTTTCCAAGGTGCAGGTCCGGATCGAAGCCTGGCGAGTGGCCGTCCTTGAAACGGGCGAGGAATTCCTGCCGGTCGCCGCCGTGGCGGAGGTAGTGGCAGACGTAATCGACATCCTCAAGAGTGAGGACCACCAGGTAATGGCCGCCGCCATCCACGCCGAGGGCGCGCGAGGCGGTGGCGCGGGTTTCCTCGTGGTCGGACTTGCCGTGGATGATGGAGGTGACGCCCTCCGCGGCGTAGCTGCGGACGCGCCGCCAGACTTTCATGACATCGCCACAAGTGGTGTCCACCACGTAGCAGCCTTTTTCCTCGACCTTGCTCATGAACAGGGTGGGCGCGCCGAAGGCCGGGACGATCACGACATCGTCGGCGGTCAGTTGTTCGTAGCAGACGGTCAGGTCCTGCCACGGCAGGGAAACGATGCCCATTTCGCGAAGGTGGCGGTTGACGTCCGGGTTGTGGATGATTTCGCCGATGAGGAAGATGCGGTTTTCCGGGAAGACGCGGCGCGAGGCGTAGGCGAGATCGATGGCGCGTTCCACGCCGTAGCAGAAGCCGAATTGTTCGGCGAGCAGCAGGGTGGTGTTGCCGATGGTGATTTTCCCGCCGCGGTCGCGCAGTTTTTCGACGATGGACGAGTGGAAATGCACGGCGACCTCGGCGGAGACGAGTTCCATCACGTCCGGCCGGCGGACGTTGACTCTGGGGCGCTTGATGTCGGCGGGTGCGTCACTCATGGGAGGTGGGTATAGTGCGGATTCCGGGTTGGACCAAAACATTTTCACGGCAGCCACCAGACAAATCCTTGTAAACCCGGAGCCCGGGTACAACATATTCAATGCAGGAACCCCGCATAAGCCCCGGCATCCGGGGAGCCTCCACATCTACATGAAACCCATTCTGCCGCGCCTTCTGTCCGCCTTGATCCTGCTTGCCAGCCCGGCCTGCGGGGAGTCGTTGCTCCAGTATTTCAACACATCGTGGGCGGAAATCACCCGCAAGATGCCGGAACTCGCCGAGGCGGGCTACCAGTCGCTCTGGCTGCCACCGCCCACCAAGGGCAGCGGCGGGCTCTCGGTGGGCTATGATTTGTGGGATCCATTCGATCTCGGCAGCGTGGACCAGCGCGGCAGCGTCGGCACGCGCTACGGCACGGAGGCGGAACTGCTCCAACTCATGGAGGTGGCGCACCGTTTCGGCATCCGCGTGTATTTCGACAACATCATGAACCACCGGGCGTTCGACGTGCCAGGATACAATGAGAGCACGCCGATCGACGTCTATCCCGGGATGGTTCCGGAGGATTTCCACCTGCGCGTGACCGAAGACGGGTTTTATCGGAAGTGGGACAACACCCGCGACTGGGGCAGCGCCTGGCAGGTGCAGAATCTCGGCCTGGCCGACTTGATCGACATCGCGCATGAAACGCCGAATGCGAATTTCGGTCCTACCGAGGGCTCCACTCATCCGAAATATGCGTTCGTCCGCCATCCGAATAACCCGGAGTTTTACGACCGCCTGCCCAACGGAAGCCAGGTCGGATTCGGCCCTGGAAATGGAATCACCGCCCAGATCCTCGTGGAAAACCCGGACTATTACAAAGAGGACGTCGGTGCCTATCTGATCCGCAACGCGCGCTGGCTGATGGACCGCACCAAGGCGGACGGCCTGCGCCTCGACGCGGTGAAACATGTGCCGGATTACTTTTTCGGCCAGCAAAGCGGCGTGGACAAGGACTCCAGTGATGCCGGCTACCTCGGCGGCATCCAGCGCCAGTTCAACATCAGCCGCGGCTATTCCGATGCCAACCACCGGGACTCCGTGTTCGACACCGAGAAGGGCCGCGATGATGCCATGGTTTTCGGCGAGCACCTCGGCTCGCCTCCCGGATACTCCGGATACTGGGATGCCGGCATGCGCCTGGTGGATAACGACCTGCGCTCGAAGCTCAACGGCGTGCTAGGCAGTCCATGGGGAACCCTGGCCGGACTGGATAGCTCCGGTGGCGGAGGTTTTCCGGCTTCGCTCGGCGTCATGCACGCCAACAGCCATGACAGCGACTACTCGGCCATGCGCCATCTACAGCACGCCATGTATTTCACCCGCGAGGGCATGGGGCTGGTGTACACCGACGGGTATTATAAAGCCGAAACTCTTGGTGAGTCCGGCGGGGCATTCCCCCGGCATGCGAACACCGCTTTTCTCGGTCAGTTCGGTGATCCGCGGATTCCGAACTTGCTCAAGATCCATCAGGACTTCGCCCGCGGACTCCAACAGGGGCGCTGGGGCGACGCGGATTTCCTCGCCTACGAGCGCCGTGACAACCGCAATGCCGACGGTTCGATCCGTTCGGGAAATGCCGCCGATGAAATCACCATGGTCGTGATGATGAATGACAACACCGCGGCGGGCCAGTCGCGCGGCTTCCTTCATAGTTTCCCAAGCGGGGCATATCTTCACCAATACGCCACCGGCCCGGATGGTTCCAATCAGACTGGTTTCTACAAATACGGCGGCGAGCTTGGCTCCGTGATCGTCCCGCCGGGCGGATATTTCATCTTCGGTTACCGCACGCCCGAGCTCTCCACGCTCTGGCCGGAATCCGCCATCACGCTGCATCAGAACGGTCGCGAGGTTCCGCGCATCGCAGTCACGCGCAAGGATGGCCCGGACGGCGACGCCTCGTTCAATCCCTACAGCCTGGCGAACCGCGGATATCCCGCAGGCATCACGCCGAAGGATCTCACCTATCAGACCACGGTGCCGGTGGTCACATCCGGCACGCCGCTCACGATCTTCGCCCGGGCCGACGGCTCCGCCGAAAACATCATGCTCAAGCTCGATGGAGGCGTTGATTTGAACGGCACGGTTCCCGTGGGCATCACGGATCTGGCAAAACGTGACAACCCCCCCGCCGTCCGCACCGATACTTGGGCCGGCTACGAGCAACCCACATTCGTGGACCGCCAGCATCCGGAGAAATTCGCCGCCGTTCAAACAAGCCGCTGCCAGACGGGGTCGCCCGGGGCCGAGACCTACTCCAAGACCATCGGATCCGAGGGTTTCACGGTCAACAACGGCCCGACCTCGGCGAACAACTACAATGATGAAGGTGGGCTGCAGGCCTCCTGGGTCTATCATGAACCCCTTCAGACCGTCGGCGGTCCCGGAGGCACGGAAGGTGTTGGCGATGCCCAATACAGTGAGGACGCCGGCAACATCACCATCTGGGCGAAGTGCAACTCAGTCGGAGCGGGATTCAGGATGTTCGTGTATTTCACATCGGACGGAAGCTACCCCGAAGGAGCGGGTGGCGTCGGACGCGGAACCACGCAGGTGGCGGAGCTATCATTCCAGCACAACCAGACACCCGATGACTGGTGGAACTCCGCCTCCATTCCGAAACCATCACCGGGCGCGACTTTCCGTTATAAGATCGGTATCTATAAGAACGGTCCCGCCACCCAAAGCTCATGGTGGCCGGCCGATGCCTCGTCGGTCGCCTACAAGAAGAAGATGCTCACCACCTTCAAGGTGGATAATTTCAATCCCGCCACCGTGGATCACCATCTGCATGCGGACTACAACTCGCTAACCACCGGTCTGAAGGAAGGCTTTCACGTTCTGAGGGCCAAGGCCTTGCTCAACCGTGACCCCAACACGCAGGCGGCCCTCTACCAGACATTCACTCAGACATTCTACTATGACGCCCAGCCCCCGCAGGGCGAGGTCGCTTTTCCTCAGAACAACGGCGACACCGTGGGCGGCTCCAGTTACGAGATCGTCATCCGCACCGATTCCACCGTCGATGAAGTCTGGTTCAACATCGCCGACAACGAGGCGGGCAACAATGATTCCGCCACCACCAAACTCAATGGCAATGGCAGCGGTTTCGAACCGTTCACCGACTCCAATCAGAACGGAGCCCGCGACACCAACGAGGACTTCATCGACTTGAACGGAAATGGCTCCTATGACGCATCCATTCCGGTGGCTTGGGCGCAGGCCACGGCAGTGACCGCCAACCCGGCGGTGAACAGCGTCTATCAGAAAGAATGGCGCATCCGATACACGAACATCCCCGCTTCCGGCGCCGCGACACTGTCATTCCGTCTGCTCGAAGCGTCATCCTCCCGCGATTTCAGCCTCACTCCCGCAGCGGGGCATGTGACGGAAATCACGCGCACGGTCCAGGCCGCAGGCCCGCTCGAAAGGATCAACATCGCCTGGCCGCAGAGCGATGGGGACCGGGTGGACGACAACTACACGATGAAGGTGTATTTCTCCAAAGCTCTGGCCAGCGGCCTCAGTGAGACGGATTTGAAGAACCGTTTCACATTTCTAGCGAACTCCGTCGCCCAGAGCCGGTCCAACTTCTCCATCAACTACGGAGATTTCGGGCCCGGCGGAGCATATCACGAACTCTCCATTCCACTGCCAAATCTCTATAACGACGTCGCGGAATACCTACATGAACTGAACGTGGAATACCGCTTCCCAGAGCCGGATAACCGGGTGCTCGAAGCCTTCCGCCTCGTCAAGGCAGCCCCCAGCACCAAGCCCTACGTGCAGATCATCCAGCCCGCGGAACTGGGATCGGATGGGAAACCCGTGGAAATCGTCCTGCCGGACGGCCCGGGAGCCGATTCCATGGTTTACACCGTGCGGGTCGATACCAGCGCCTCCGTGACCAACCTCAGTCTGACCGGATCCCCCGCGCTAGCCTTGCTCGATGAGGCATACACCGATGCCAATTCCAACGGTCGCTTCGACGGCCAGGAGCCGTATTCGGACACCAACTCCAATGAACAATACGACTCCGGCGAACCCTTCACCGATGTGGATGGTGACACCGTTTGGGATGCCAACGAACAACCCTCGCTTGTGGACTCCAATGGCAACGGCGCCTGGGATGGTACCGTGGTCACCATCACCGGAAACTCCAAAACCTGGGATTTTCCGTGGCGCATCACCGCCGCCGGAACCTATCAACTCGCCGCCTCCTCGGGCGGGCTTGAGCCCGTGATCTCGACTCGCAGCGCCCGGGTCATCCTGCGTGAAACGGTGGCCTCCGACGCGGACGAAAACAACGATGACGACGACGACGGGCTCGTGGACATCAATGAGACCAACACCACCGCCCTGCCGGCCAGCAACCCGGAAACATGGACTAACGGCGACGTGCATGTGTTTCACGCCTTCGGCCGCAGCTTGCCCACCACGCCGGATTCCGATGGCGACGGCCTGCCTGATGGACTCGAAGTCGGCTGGCGCACGGCCGCCAATCCGCCAACCGATCCCGCCGCAGACACCAACGGCGATGCCTATCCGAACTTCATCGGCGACCTCGATCCGCCGCTTTATGCCGTCGTGGAAAATCACGGCTTCGTTCCCGGCGTGGGCAGCCAGAGCCAGGGTGACAATCGCACCCGCCAGGCGGCGGGCACGGTCACCGATCCCACCAATCCCGACTCCGATGGCGATGGCATTCCCGATGGAGTCGAGGACGCCAACCGCAACGGATGGACGGACGGCGATGGCAAGGCGCTGCCGACCAACGCCACGAAAACCGACTATGCCACTCACCGTCCGAATGCCGGCGACTGGCCTGACAATGTGATCGACTCCTTTGAAACTTGGACTGAAACCAGCCCGACCAAGGCCGACTCCGATGGCGACGGCCTCAGTGATGGTTATGGCGAGGACAAGAATTTCAACGGCGTGGTGGATCCGGGCGAAACCAATCCGCTGGATGCCGATTCCGACGACGACGGCCTGCCTGACGGCTGGGAAGTGCAATACGGACTCGATCCGCTCAATGGTACCGGAGCCAACGGCGCAAGTGGTGACCCCGACGGAGATGAAATCGTCAACGCCGATGAATTGGCAGCCGGCACCAACCCGGTCCAGATCACCGTCATCGGCGGTGGCGGGGGGGAAGGAACCATCAACATCGGCACCTTTACGGATTGGACCCACAACGACCTGCTTGCGCTCGATGAATACAACGAAGGCGGAAGCCAGGGTGCGGATGTCTATCGGACCAACGACCGGGACAGCTCCCGCGACATCGTCGCCTTCTCGTTCCGCGATGGCGGGGCCGTCGCATCCAATGGTGATGACAAGGTTTACTTCCGCATCGACTTCCTTGATCTGGCACCGCTCGCCGAACAGGGCGAGGTGGACGCATACATCCTCATCGACACCGGCAACCCCGCGGCCGGCGAGCGCGCTCTACCCGATTCCGTGGATATCGCCACCGACATGCGCTGGGAAGTCGTGGTCGGCGCTTATTCCGATAACAACGGCAGCGTTTCAGTGGATACCTCGAGGGGAACTGAAAACAACACGACGACCGAATCCCAGAACCCCTATGACCCAAGCTTCGGCGTGGTCCGCCGCGGCATCGCCGCCAACGGACTCAATGCCATCGCGTGGTCGAGCCGCTACGATGCGGTGGAAATCGCCGTGCAGCGCCAGGCCCTGATCGATGCTGGCTGGCTGGGCGATCCCGCGAGCTTGAACTTCCAGGTCTTCACTACTAGGGACGGCACCCAGAGCGGTGGCCCTGGAGATATTTCCGGACGCAACGATATCCGCGACACCATCGGTGATGATTGGCTGGCGTCGGATTATTGGAAGGACCAGGACAACATCCGCCTCAACGGGAAACTAACGGGTTATGTCGGACGTTCGAGTACCAACGACCGCGGCAAGGCATCCAAAGTCATGCTTCTCGCCCACGGTAATCAGGCGATCCAGCCCGGCAGCACCACGCAGAGCCTGGTGCATGACGGTGCACCCACCGGGGCCGCGGGATATTTCCGTATGTTGGAAACACATGAAGCCTACAACGCCCCGCTGACGCTGCATGTCACCCCCACACTCGCCTCTGCCTTGCAGTGGGCGCGAAACCCGGTGCCTGATGCGCCGAACGACGGCCCTTCGCTGAACAGCCGCATCACCGATCTGGTTTCCACTGGCCGCGTGCAGATTCTGGGTTCCACCTTCGCCGACCATGTAACGAAGTATTTCCCGCAGGCATTCAACAACTCCAACAAGGCGCTCGCGGATCATTTCCTCGATTCCGTTTATGGAAGTGGATCGCCCGCCGCTTCACGCCAGGCGTTTTGGACACCGGAACGTGTGCTCGACGACGAGACCCTCAACCAAGTGGCCGCCATGGGATATACCCATACCTTTGCCGATCAAACGCGGCACTTCGTCAAATGGTTCGGCCGCAGTTCGGCCCTTGGCACCGATGGCTTCCGCATCAATCAGGTCAATGGAGTGAAGATTTTCCCGATTCATGACGTCACCTCCGAATATCTCGACCAGACGCTGGACGAAGGTGCCTCCCGGCCGGTGCGGGAGCTGCTGTCCCGCCGCTCCCGCGACTTCGTCCAGGACCAGGTGGTCGTGCTCTGGCGCGACATGAACGATTTCACCAACAACGACAAAGCCACATCGTATGACTCCAATGTCCGCTGGCTTGCCAGCCGTCCTTGGATCCGCGTGATCACCGCAGGCCAGATCATCAATGGCCAGGTCGCCTACAAGGGCACCGATGGAAACACCTACACCACCTGGGGGACCAGGGACAGGGGAGTTTCCCTCAACCTCGTGCAGACCGCCAAGGACTGGATCGACCATGCCTCGCAGGAAAACTACGACAACTGGTACTTCGGCTCCGGGTATGAAGAAGGACTCGCCGGCCGCAACTTCGGTGCGACGACGCCCTTCGGCCAGGTCGGTTCCAGCGGCCATGCGGATACCGTCTGGCAGTCGCTCAACGGCACGGGTTTCTCCACCGGACTCGGTGATCTCGCCAACTCCGTTTTCCACGGGGCGATGTTCCAGACCGCGTTTCACAACACGACCAACAATAATTTGAGCAAATTCAGCACCGGCGCATACATCTATCCAGACACCGGTTCCGGCCAGACGCTGGCGGACTTCGCGCGCAACACGCAGTCTCAGGCGCGCTTCGCCAACGTGTATGCCCGAGTCCAGCAATGGGCGGACAGCGCGACGACATCGACGCTTGGTGCCGAATCCGTGGATGTGGATCTCGATGGCGATGACGAATGCCTTCTTTACAACGGCAGGGTCTTCGCCCTGTTCGAAGCCAAAGGCGGACGCATGACGGCCGCATGGATACGCCATCCTTCCAACGGAAAAATCTGGCAGGTGGCCGGCAATTTCGCTTCCTACAGCGGCACCGACACCGAGGATGAGGGGGCCTCCAATTTCGTCGGAGCCACCACCGCCATCTCCGCCTATCGGACCAGCGGCTTCAAGGACTGGTGGGTCGTTAATCCATCCGAAGTTGGATCAAACAGCGGTGTGAACGCCGCCTACACCGTCAGTCCGGCCGCGACCGGCACCGGTTGGACCTTCGCCAGCGGCGGTGTTTCCAAAACCATCCGGATTCCCACCGCCACGTCCGAGCGGCTTGAGGCCACCTATCAGTTATCCGGTCTCAACAAGGCCTTCGTGCGCTTCGGTCTTTCCCCGAACCTGCTCGACCTGATGCTCCGCGGCCAGGAAGGACTCGCCGACGAGGATGCTTCCGCGACCCGCGTCAATCTCACCAGCACCAGCGGCAGCGACATGGTGCGTGCTTATGTCGAGGGACCGCAAATCAACCCGCTCGCTTCGGACATCTCTGGCTCGTCCTTCACCACCGTGTTGCGCCGCAATCAGGCCCAGACACATCAGGTGGAGGTCGAACTCACCGGCGCGGGCCCGCATCTCATCAGTCTGGGTTTCGATCGCGGACCTGGAACCGCCGACTCCGACAACGACACTCTGCCTGACGATTGGGAATCCCAATACGGGCTGAGCACCCTCGACGACGGCTCGGCGAATATCAACAACGGACCTAACGGAAACCCGGATCTCGACGGAATCAACAATTACATCGAGTGGCTGGTCGGCCTTAACCCGATCATTGACGATCGGAACAGTTATCCAAAACTCAAGGCCACCCGTCAACCTGACGGTTCCGTGCGGCTTGAGCATCCGGTGATCCCGGACCGCCGCTACCGCATCTGGTATGGCGACAACCTCAGTTCCTGGAGTGCCCTGCTGCCGGATACCGACACCCGTGGACTGGCCGCCGATCCGGATTTCGAACGCTTCGATGCGGCTCCCGCGGCGAACCAGACGAAACGGTTTTATCGCCTGGAAATCGCCCCTCCGGCATCTGAGTAAAGACTCCAACCGATGTTTCGACCAAGATTGAGTACGCTGAGGCGTGAACTCAGACTCACCACACCGCACGCTTCCATCACCATGAAGTCGCTTCGCCTGTTCCTCATTTCCATCCTGCTGCCGCTCATTGCCGGCAAAGCGCATGCCGTGCTCCCGAACGCGTGGCATGTCCCTGACAACTTGATCGTCAGTGGCGACGGCGGCACCACTCCCACCATGCGCAGCCCGCGCGTCGAATTCGGCAACACCGGCACCGTGCGCGTTTATTCCGGGTTGCAGAAGTTGAACAACCCTGAAACCTACAATCAAACCGGCGGCGCTCTCTTCTATAAATCCTCCGATCAAGGGGCATGGAATGAAGTGCCGCTTGCCTTTCATGCCAATGACGGCAACGACCAATTCTGGTATGGGGACATCACCCTCGCCAACGTCACCGCCAACAAGGTGATTGAGTATTACATTTACCTCACCTTCGACTCCGGCGCGGAAAACTCCTACATCTACGGCGGCGGCGACCAGGGAGGAGCGCTGGTCACCAATAATAACGGAACCGCCTCGGCCAATCCCTTCACGGTGCGCAATCGTCCGGCCTGGGTTTTCCATTCGAACAACCGCGTGACCAATGGTTTCAGCGTGCAGTTCTGGTCCAAGGTCGGCTACATCGGCGATCCGAACGATCAGTCCACGCGCTGGGCTGACAGCGGCGCGGTCTATTTCACCACCGACGGCAGCATTCCAAGCGGTTCCCTCGGAAGCGGCACCGGTAGCACGCAGGTCGCACCCTTTGCATACTCCCATCCGGAGAGCAACAACCAGGGCGGCCAGAGCGTCGCAGGCACTCCGATGTGGTGGGTGGCCACTGCGACCGATCTGTTGGAAAACCTCCCGCTTGGCGCCACCATCAAATACAAGATCGGATTCTGGCACACCGATAACGATGAGGAAAAATTCGCAGACTATCAGGCGGGCATTCCGGGAACCGTTTTCTCGTTCACCAATGGCACTCTCGGCGATCCTTCATTCACCGTCAGCTCGCAGGGGAACGGCACGCTCAACGCGAACTACACCACCACCAAACTCTTCGTCGATGAAATCGCCGGCGGCTCGGAATCCGTCACCTTCACCTTCAACCCCGGCGAGACCGCCACCGTGGTCGAACTGGTCACCAACCTGAACCAGCGCGATCTCGCCACCACCGACAAGAACAGCAACGGCATCGACGACGGCATGGAGTTCAACCAAACCGAGGGCATCATCGGCTCCGGTGCGGACTATTATTACCGCAGCCACCCGATGGGCACGCCCGTTCTTGGTAATTACACACTCGTTCTGCCTGCCTCGAAAACCGGTGCCTACCGGGCCACCGCGCGTTGGAAGGTGGATGGCGATCCCGCCTGGCGCTGGTTCACCAATCCAGCCGCCAACCGCCGCGACCACGCTATTACGGTCTCTCCCATCGATGCCCGCGACATTTCGGTTTATGAAATCAACACCCTCACCATCGAGGCGGACAGCAATTCACCCGACGGCATCGGCGGCTTCATCGAACGCAGCACCTTCGAGGATCTCTTCGACGCGCCCAATGCGCTCCACACCGCCGACGGCCGCGGCTTCAACCTCGATTACCTGACAGGCCTTGGTGTGAACTGGCTTTGGTTCCAGCCGATCCATCCGCCCGCGGTGGATGGCCGCGAGATCGATCCCGCAACCAGCCAGCCCTACAATCCCGGCAGCCCCTATGCCGTGAAGAATTTTTTCGAGATCAATCCATGGATGAGCGCGAACTTCACCAACACCGAGCCGGGCGGCATCAATGGCGCCACCGCCCGCCAGAAGGGCATGGAGTCGTTCCAGGCATTCGTGGGCGCCTCTGATGTCAAAGGGCTGGGCATCATGCTCGACGCTCCATTCAATCATACCGGTTTCGATGTCGAGTTCGGCCCGGATTGCACGCTCTTCGAGCGCTATGGTGAAGCGCTGACACCCGCGACCGAGATCCGCGCTTATGACACGCGCTTCTTCAGCCGCACCGGCGATTATGCCCAGCGCGCCACACCCGCCCCGGGCGAAGGTCCGGCCGTCGCGCCCGACCGAGGTGACTTCGGCAAGTGGAACGACGTGAAGGACGTCTATTTCGGCCGCTACGACGCGCTTGTCAGTCAGAACCCGGTGGACAACGGCAACTTCATCAACGAGGGTGACCGCTTCTATTACGATGACGCCAATTTCTCCGCCACCGACTTCCATCAGGGAGTCTCTAACACCCAGCCGCGAAACGTCACCCGGCAGGTGTGGAAATACTTCTCGCGCTACGCCATCCACTGGCTGGAGAAAACCCGGCCCGCAGGAGAAAACCGCAACAGCGCCACCGAACCCGGACTTTCCACCGCGCAGCGCTACGCCTGGGACAAGCACGGCATCGACGGCCTGCGCTGCGACTTCGGCCAGGGCCTCCCGCCGCAGGCATGGGAATACATCATCAACAATGCACGCTCGCACAAATGGAACTTCGTCATGATGGCCGAGTCCCTCGATGGCGGAGCGGTCACCTATCGCTCGAACCGCCATTTCGACATCCTCAACGAGAATATCGTCTTTCCGCTTCTATCAGCCGGTAACAACACCGACTACCGCTCGATCTTCGATGGCCGGCGCAACGCCTACGGCCAGGGACTCGTGCTCCTGAACAACACCTCCCATGACGAGGAGAACTACGGAAACATCTGGCACGCCCTCATGCGCTACAACGTCTGCTCCACGGTCGATGGCGCGCCTATGGTATTCATGGGCCAGGAACTCGGCGTCTCCCGCCTCAGCGGATTCAGTTTCTACGAGACCAACTTCGGCAAGCAGGTGGCCCACTTTAAAAAGTTCAACTCGATGAAGCCCGGTTGGTTGAAACGCGTGCCCGTCGAACAAGGCGGCGCGGGCAGCCCCTATGGCGAGGAGTTCCTCTGGGATGCCTTCTCCGCCGTCGGCCAGGCGCGCCGCTTCTCGCCCGCGCTGCGGAGCAACAACCGCTATTACCTCAACCGAAAGTCCGACGGCCAGCCGAAGAATGAAATCTGGGCGGTTGCCAAATACGAACAACCCAACACCTCGCCCAACCTCACCGACGTGGTGTTTGCTTATGCGAACCTGCGGACCGAGCAGGGACCTTCGGACACATTCAACCTCGATGTCACGGCCAACGGATCGAACCTGTTCGGCATCAAGCCCGGCCGCGTTTACAACGTGAAGAACATCGCCGCCTACACCAAGATCGATCCCAACCGGCGCGATTACTGGCTCTGGCCCGATCAGGATGCGGGACCGGCCAGCGGCATTCCCGGCGGCAGCCTGCTGGACACCGGTTCATACGTCGCGCTCAACCCGCTGCCCGCCACGTCGGGCGCATGGTCATCCGCGCCTTACGAGGTTCAGTTCCTCAAGTTATATGATGTCACGCAGCCGCCGTCCCCTACAATTCCCGCGGGCCCCAATCTCTATGCATACGCCATCGGCGACAGCGTCACCTTTTCCTGGTCAGCCACGGAAGATCCCGATGGCGGCGTTTCCGGATACTATCTGCAAATCGGCACCATGCCGGAGGGCTTTGATCTGTTCAACGCCGCCATCAGCGCCACCAGTAAGACGTTAACCGGCCGACCCTTCGGTAGCGTGGTTTACGCTCGTGTCCAGCAGATCAACAACGCCGGGATTTATGGGCCTTACAGCTCGTCGAGCGCCGCCATCGAATTGCTCGATCCCGCTGCCGATCGTGATGGCGACGGCCAGAACAACGCCGCCGAACACATCGCCGGAACCGATCCTCTATCCGCCAGTTCGGTGTTCAAAGCCACGGCCGTCGCCATCTCCGGCAACGATGTGAACGTAACCGCCGCCACCGTGGCCGGGAAAACCTACCGGCTCCAAACCAGCATCTCCCTTGCCTCGGATTCATGGAGCGATGTGGAGGGTTCGGAGGAAGTGGCTACGGGTCCATCCACCGTGCTCCAGCACCCCGGTGGGGCAGGGGAGCCACGGCGTTTCTACCGGGTCCGCGTGGAGCCCTGATATAGTGATCCAGGGCTTGCGAAAATTCATCCCGGATTCCGCACACATCGTGCTTTGATCACGGCCGAATGACCGGGGAACACCGCCACCTGGGGGAATCCGGTAAACGCTCCGCCAACTGGCGGCGCTGGGGTCCCTTTCTGTTCGAGCGTCTGTGGGGTACCGTGCGCGAGGATTATTCCGACCACGGAAATTCCTGGGCGAATTTTTCCCATGATCAATGCCGCCGCCGCGCCTACCGCTGGGGCGGGGACGGACTCCAGGGATGGACTGACTGCGAATGCCTGCTCTGCTTCGCACCCGCCCTTTGGAACGGTCGCGATCCGATCCTCAAGGAACGCCTTTTCGGCCTCGGCGGAAACGAAGGCAATCACGGCGAGGATGTGAAGGAATGTTATTCATAATCTCCTTCGTGAGAGTCATTAGTGATAAGTCGCGGCCAACTGCTTGCCGGTTGCCGCACCTTGCGCGGGCAGGTTCGTTTTCGCCTTGGGGGAGTGGCTTGCCTGATGATCGAGTCCCTGACACGATCGAAGATCGCTTTGGCCGTATGACCATCTAGCAGACTACCCGCGGCGGCGAGGATCATCCAGAGGGATTTCATGCTCTCAAGGGTTTTGACGAAACTGATGTTGAGTGGATTGAGGTCGCCATCGCGTGCTGCGGCCAATCGCTGCTCGGCCACGAGGCCGGATGCCATCAATAGGGCGGCGACTTCCTGTGCGGCGGTTTCTGGTGTGTGGCTGTGAAGCACATCGCCCCCTGATCTCCCTGACAGTGATGGCCGTCTTCGCGTCCGGCGGGCGGATGGTCACCAGGCAAGAGCCGTCCCGCAGCGTCTTTGTATGGTGGCTCCTGACGTTGCTACGCGCCCGGGCCAGCAGCTGGCTCGAGCACTTCAGACACGCCTCGATGAGTTCACGGACATATTTCCCGCAGCCGTATAGGCGGTCGACAATGAGCAGGGAGAACTCCGGCAAGGATTCGAGAAGTTCTTCCGCCAGAACTCATTCGCCCTCGTCTTTCAGGCCCACTGCGGCCGCAAGAGGATTGTGGATGCCGAGACACCACCAACACGCACATTTGAACTTTGGCGAATGCCGCGTAGAATCTCCGGCTCGTGGCCTTGGTCATCGCGCCAAGAATCTGTGGAGTGTTGGTCACGCTCCACCGGGACCCGTCGATTCCGCAAAGGCGGAGTCCTTTGTAGAACGAACCCTCGTCGAGAATTGGGTCGGCCAGCGGCCGGAGGACGTTCTTCATGAGCCAGCCGAACGGTTCGAACCCGATGCGCTGCCGTCGTTGCGAGAGTGAGCTATCCTAGATGTCCACGCCCAGCAATTGATGGACATGATGCGATAGAATGCCAGCGCCATTCATTACATGATATACCAGCGAGGTCACGAGGTTCCGTGCGCCGAGCTTCGGCTTCGGACCACGCCCAGGATCCTGTTGCTCCACGAATCCCGCCAACGCATGGCCGAACAGACTTTCAAATTTCCCAACAAAATCGACCCGGGAATCGCAAATTTTATAAGACATCCCTCCTGGACATGCATGCTTTTTAAAAGGACAAGTTACGTTTTTGAAAATCTTCACCTGAAGGCATTGGGGTTAAACCCGTGCGCCCGCATTGGCCGGGCTGAGGGTGCCGATGACGATGCCGGCGGTGAGGCCGGAACCGAAACCGAAGACATGGCCGAGCACGTCGGTATTGCCGCTTTCGGAGCCGCCTCCCAGCCAGCCTAACAGAATGATGCCGGCGAGCAGCGGGGCTGCGGTTTTCGCCCATGGCAACTGGAGTCGCTGGCGCCGGACGAAGGAAAAACCGAGGCCGGAGAGGATGCCGAGCGCGCCGAAGACGGCGGTGGAGGCTCCGATGGAGGTGAAGGATGCGGGCCAGGTGAGTGCCGATGTGAGTGCGTTGCCGGTCATTCCGCAGGTGAGGATGAGCGCCCAGGCGCGCCACGCGCCGATCGAGCGGGCGACAAGCGTGCTGAAAAACAAGCCGCTCAGCAGGTTGCCGATGAGGTGGGGCGCATCGGCATGGAGAAAGAGCCCGGTGAATGGCCGCCACCACTCGCGGTGGCCGATCAAGCCAATGCTGGAGGAGGCCGCCCGCTCGACCAGCCATGGATCCTGTTGCTGCCAGAAAAAAGCGGTGAGCAGGCAGAGCACCCAGATTCCGTAGACTCCCCATCCGGGAGCGTGGCGGAATGTTTCGCCAGCCAGTGGCGCTGCGGGGCGGGTGATTTCCCTTTCGTTCTCGTATGCATCCAGTTCGCGGGCGATCTCGGGAGCGGCGGCTGCTTCCGCATGCAGTGCGTATTGACCGGGAGTCACCGCAGGAGTGACCATGCAGGGCTGGCGCATTGCGAGAATCACCAATCCGTGTTCGTGGGCTTGATCAAGAGTCGGGTAATTCCCGATTTCCGCCATTTGCTCCAGATTGCTGGAGGTTTCTTCATCCGTATCGGTCATGGCTTGTGTGGGCGGGATTGGCCATGAATGCTCCGCCAGCTTTGCCATCCGTCAATGAGGAAGCTTTAGACTTCGCCGTCCGGATAGAGTTGGTGGAACTTGATGGCCTCCACGGCAATGGCGGCGGCGGTGCCGAAAATCGTCTCCACGGTGGACGTGCGCGGGATTTGGGCGGCAGGGCGCGACAATCCCTGGATGATCTGGCCGTAAGTTTGCGCCCCGGCGACATGCTGGAGCAGTTTGAGCGCGATGTGGGCGGCATCCAGGTTGGGAAAAACCAGGACATCGGCGGTGGGGCGCACTTCGGCAGCTGGGAGTTTGATTTCGGCGACTGCGGGGTCGAGCGCGACATCGGCCTGAAGCTCGCCTTCGATTTCGATATCGAGGAAGTTTTTCAACACTTCGGCCTTGGCGAGGGATGCGGCGGCGGCCATGCGCTGGGCATCGGGTGTGCCGGCGCTGCCCTTGGTCGAGTGGCTGAGCATGGCCACCAGCGGTTTGCGACCGAGGAAATGGTGTGCCAGCTTGCCCGTTTCGATGGCGATGGCGGCGAGTTCGGGGACGTCGGGATTCGGGATCAGCGCGGAATCCGCGAGCAACAGGATGCCGGAGCCGCCGAGATTCTGGAGATGAGGCCCGATGAGGATGGAAACGCCGAAGATTTTCGGGACGGTGGGCAGAGGCTTGATGGTGTGGAGCAGTGCCCGGAAAAACGCGGAGGGCATCGCCTGATTGCCACCCACGATGGCATCGGCCTGGCCATATTGCACCATGAGGGCTCCGAAATACTGGGGCTTTGCCACAATTTCCCCGGCATTTCCTATTTGCAGCGTGCGATAGCGGGCCATGTTTTCGACCCGCTGGCAGAACAAGCCGAAGTCGGATGCCAGCGGCGGATCGATGATGTGGATGAATTTCAACGGCACGCCATGTTCGGCGGCGAGGAAGCGGATGCGCTCGCGATTGCCCAGCAGGATGGGTGCGACGACCTCCTCCTTGACGAGGCGGGCGGCGGCCTTGATGACGCGGATGTCCTCGCCTTCGGTGAATACGACGCGTTTCGGGTGTCGGCGCAATTGATCAAGCAGGTGGCGGACGACATTATTGCCGGAGTTCGGCTCTGAAGGAAAATCGGACATGGACTTGGCGGTGCTTGCACCGCGGCGGGACTCTAGTATGCCTTCAAGCGTCCATTCAACCCGATTCCGATTCGAGTTTCATGCCAGCCGATTATCACACGCACACGCCGCTCTGCCGCCATGCCGGGGGTGAGCCCGAATCCTTCGTGGATGCCGCGCTTGCCGCGGGCCTCACGGAATACGGGATTTCCGATCACGCTCCGCAGCGGCCAGAGCCATTTGATGACTGGCGGATGATGGAGGCGGAACTGCCCGCTTATTTCGAATGGATCGCGCGGGCGCGTTCGCGCGCTGCGGGCCGGATTCCCATCCGCGCCGGCCTGGAGTGCGACTGGCTGGAGGGCTGCGAAGCGTGGATTGCGGACCTTTCCTCGCGTTGCGAATGGGACTATCTGATCGGCTCCGTCCACTATCTGGGCGACTGGGATTTCGATAACCCGAAATGGCTCGGACGTTGGGCGGAGAGCGATGTGGATGCGGTCTGGACCCATTATTGGAAAACCTATGCGAAAATGGCGGAGAGCGGCTTGTTCGATATCCTCGGCCATCCGGACCTGGTAAAAAAATTCGCGCATCGTCCGCCGGGCGATCTTACCCGCTATTATGAACCAGTGGTGGATGCCATCGCCGCTTCCGGTTGCGTGATCGAGTTGAACACCGCAGGTTGGCACAAACCTTGTGCGGAATCCTATCCGGCGCTTGGGTTTCTGGAGCTGGCGTGTTCCGCAGGCGTGCCTCTGGTGATTTCATCCGATGCGCACGCGCCGCAGGAAATTTCACGGGATTTCCCGCAGGCCATCGCACTTGCGAAGCGTGCGGGGTATCGCGAGACCCAGTTATTCGAGAAACGCCGCCGCCGGAGCGAGACGCTGGCTTGAACGAGGCCGGGTACGCCGCAGCAATAGCGCCGCCGCGCAGTGCGCGGCTAGAATCGCGACCGAGGGTTGCCGCACCACCTCGATCGAGACATTGCCGATGACTTTGAACAGGTCGATGTCGTAGCGGATTTCCACCCTGTCGAACGGAGTCGTCGAAGCACGCCGACTCCCACTGCCGGCAAGCTGGGAAACCCGCCGAGTGTGCTTCACACAGTTTCGTAAACCGTCTTCAGGACATTTTGAGGATTGCCGTATAGTCAAGATTTGTTTAAGTCCGCGCGAGGGGATGCGGATTTTGTTGCTTTGCGCGTCTCCTGCCGGTCGTTCACTCTCCTGCGCGTGTCCAAATCCTTGAAAATCATCATCGCCTGTGGCGGCACGGGCGGCCACCTGTTTCCCGGCATCGCCGTAGGGGAAGCGCTGCGCACGCGCGGCCATGAGGTGCTGCTGCTGATCTCCGAAAAGAAGGTGGATGCCGAGGCTTCCGCGAAATACCCGCACCTGCGGTTCCAGACGCTGCCCGCCGAGGCGAAACCGCCGACGTTTTCGCCTCGGATGCTGCCGTTTTTATGGAAAACCTGGGGCACAATCCGCCGCTGCAAGGCGATCCTGCGGGGCTTCGGCGCGGATGCGGTGCTCGGCATGGGTGGCTTCACCTCGCTGCCGCCAGTCTATGCCGCTCACAAACTCGGCCTCAAAACCTTCGTCCACGACTCGAACGCCAGGCCGGGCCGCGCCAATGTGCTGACCAGCCGGTTTTGCACCCAGGTCTTCCTTGGGCTGGATGCCGCCAAGGCGTTCTTTCCGCATCGCGAAACGGTGACCACTGGCACGCCGGTCCGTCCGGAAATCGCGAAGCTGCCTACCCATAAGGAAGCCGCCGCCCATTTCGGCCTCGATCCTGGGAAAACCACGATTCTCGTCACGGGCGGCAGCCAGGGTGCGCGCCGCCTGAACGAACTGTGCGCGGAAGCCGCCGGCAAGCTGCCGCCGGAAACGCAGGTGCTGCACATCGCCGGAGCACTGGATTTCGCGCGCGTCACGGAAATCGCCAGCGGCCGGACCAACCACATGGTGCTCGGTTTCTGCGATCAAATGCCCACCGCCTATGCCGTGGCGGATCTCGTCATCGCACGGGCCGGCGCCTCCAGCCTCACCGAAATCGCGATGTGCGGCCACCCCTCGATCCTGATTCCCTTCCCTTTCGCCGCGGACGACCACCAGACGCGCAATGCCGAGATCTTCGCCGCCGCTGGTGCCGCCGTGCTCATTCAGGAACGCGACCTCGATGCGGAAAAACTCGCTTCGATGGCCACTTCCATCCTCCGGGACTTGCCAACTTACAAACGCATGGCAAAAGCCGCTCGCGCACTTGCCGTCCCCGATGCCGCGCAACGGGTATGCACCGCCATCGAAGCCACTCTCACTCACTCATGAACGTCCTCAGCCAGCGCCTCACCGATACCCGCAAGCCGCTCCAGATCCATCTTATCGGAGTGGCCGGATCCGGCATGAGCGGGCTTGCCCTGCTGCTTCTGGGCATGGGCCACAAAGTCAGCGGATCGGATCGCGTGACCACTGCGGAAACCGAACGCATGCAGGGCGTGGGACTCGTTTTTTCCTCGCCTCACACCGCGGAAGCCGTGAACGGCGCGGACCTCGTCGTATTTTCCTCCGCCATCCGCCCGGAAAATCCGGCCTACGCCGCCGCCGCCGCCGCGAAAATCCCGCTCTACCGCCGCGCGGAATGCCTCGGTGCCATCCTCCACACCCGCAAGGGAATCATCATTTCCGGCACTCATGGGAAAACCACCACCTCATCCATGACCGCCCACGTCCTGCGCGAGGCCGGGCAGAAACCCAGCCACTACGTCGGCGCGGAAATCCCGATCCTCGGCGCGAACGCGAAATGGTCCGAGGACGGCGAATTCATGGTCGCCGAGGGCGATGAAAGCGATGGCACGCTCGCCCTCTACCGGCCGGAACACTCGGTGATCCTCAACATCGAGGCCGAACACCTCGATTTCTACCGCGATCTCGACCACATCCGCGAGGTCTTCACCACCCTCGCCGAGCAGACGCGCGGCAAGCTGATCTATTGCGCCGAGGATCCTGTGGCCCACGAGCTCTGCGCGGGCCGCAACAACTCCGTTTCCTATGGCTGGGAGGATGCCGACTACACCGCCACCGACGTGCGCGACCTCAAAGGCTCCTCCGCATTCACCGTGATGAAAAACGGCGAGGCTCTCGGCGACATCGAACTCGGCATCCCGGGAAGTCACAACATCCTCAACGCGCTCGCCGCCATCGCCCTGGCCGACTGTTGCGGCGCGGAGTTTCCGTTGATCGCCCGCGCCTTGTCCACCTTTGCGGGCGCCAAGCGCCGCTTCGAAACGAAATATCTATCCGCAGGTTATCGCATCGTGGACGACTACGGCCACCATCCCTCCGAACTCGCCGCCACCTTGCAGACCGCGCGCTCGCTCAAGCCGCAGCGGCTTGTCGTGCTTTTCCAGCCTCATCGCTACACCCGCACCCAGGCGCTCGCCGATGATTTCGGCAAGGTCCTGCAAGCCGCGGACCTCGTGTTTGTCAGCGATGTCTATCCGGCCTCGGAAAAACCCATCGCCGGCGTCTCGGGCCAGACCATCGTGGATGCGATGAATCTCCATGGCGACATCCCCGCCACCTATCTCCCCGATCTATCAACCGCGCACCACGAGGTGGGCAACGCGCTGCAAACCGGAGACCTGCTCATCACGCTGGGCGCGGGCAACGTCCATGAAGCCGGCGCCCGCATCGCCAAGGACCTCAAGACACTTGAGGACATGCGCGGCCTCATGCCGCCCGGCGAGATTCATGGCAAGCTCTATGAGCCGATGAGCAAACACACCACCCTGCTCGTCGGCGGACCCGCCCAGTTCTGGGTGGAGCCGCACAGTTTCTATGGCTTCGCGTTTCTCGTCGATTACTGCCGCGAGCGCGGCATCCCGGTGCGCGTCGTGGGACGTGGTTCGAATTTGTTAGTGCGCGATGGCGGCATCCGCGGCGCGGTCATCCATCCGACGGGCGGTGCGTTTTCCGACGTCACCCTCGGCACCCGCGGCGAGATCACCGCCGGCGCGGGCGTGCGCCTCAAGAAACTAGCCAGCGTGGCGGGAGCGGCCGGCATCGGCGGCTTCGAATGGATGGAAGGCATCCCAGGAAACGTCGGCGGCGCGCTGCGCATGAACGCCGGTGCCATGGGCGTGGAAACCTTCGACCAGGTGGTGCGCGTCACCTTCCTCGATGAGGACGGCGTGATCCGCACCCGCGAACGCGAGGAGATCGTTTCCAGCTATCGCAACGTGTCAGAACTGCGACGCAACTTCGCGCTGCAGGCTGTATTCAAGGGCAAGCCCGATAAACCGGAGAACATCAGGCAACGCTGGGATGATTCCCGCGAGAAGCGCAAGGCATCCCAGCCGGTCATGGCTTCCGCCGGCTGCACCTTCAAAAACCCGGAGGAAATCCCCGCCGGCCGCCTGATCGATTCACTCGGCCTCAAGGGCGCGAGCGTCGGCCACGCCGCCGTTTCGGAGGCGCATGGCAATTTCCTCGTCAACAAGGGCGGCGCAAGCGCCAGGGAAATCCTCGACCTCATCCGGACCATCCAAAAGAAAGCCAGAAGCGAACGCGGAGTCGAACTCGAAACCGAAGTGAAAATCCTCGGCGAGGACGAAGCCGCTTTTTGATAGAAGCTGAAAAACTGAAACGCTGAAATTCACCATGCTATCCTCCATCAAAATCGCCGTCCTCATGGGCGGTCCCGGCTCCGAACGGCAGGTCTCGCTCGCATCCGGAAACGCCGTGCTCACCGCACTGCGCGACCTCGGCCTGGATGCCGAACCCGTGGACATCACCGGCACCCTCATCGAGCTCCCTCCCGGCACCGGGCTCGCGTTCAACGTGATCCATGGCACCTTCGGCGAGGACGGCCAGCTCCAACAGATACTCGAAGGCATGGGCGTCCCCTATACCGGCGCGGGCGTGCAAAGCAGCCGCTCGGCCTTCGACAAGAATCTCGCGAAAGCCGCCTTCGTCGCCGCCGGAGTGCCCACTCCGTGCGCGGAAATCATCGATGTTTCCGCAGGTCCGAAACTGCCGTCCTTTGCCGCTCCATTCGTCGTCAAGCCGCCGCGTGAGGGATCGAGCGTGGGCGTTCACATCGTGCATGATCAATCCAAGGCCGAAGCCGCCATGACGGATGCCGCGAAATACGGCGATGACATCCTTGTCGAGGAATTCATCGCGGGCATGGAACTCACCGTCGGCATTCTCAACGACCAGGCGCTGCCCATCGTCCACATCATTCCACCGGAGGGCGTGTATGACATGGCCAGCAAGTATCCGTGGCTCTCCGGCGCGAAAGGCAGCCAATACATCTGCCCGGCGGATCTGGATGAGGAGACCACCCTCGCCGTCCAGCAGGCCGCGCTCGCCGCCCACCGCTCGCTCGGCGTCGAAATCTATTCGCGGGTGGACGTGTTGCTCGATGCGCGGAACAGGCCCTTCGTGCTGGAGGTCAACACCATTCCCGGCATGACGGAAACCAGCCTGCTGCCAAAGGCCGCCGCCGCCACCGGCATCTCGTTTCCCGTGCTTTGCAGGATCATCGCCGAACAATCGTATCAGTTGAGAAAATAGGCAGTTTCAGAAACAACCGTCCGCCACCATGAAACGCAAAACCACCCGCAACCGCCGCCATGATCGCCAGAGCGTGCTCGAAGTGCGCGTCATGTCACCGCGCATCGCCTGGTTCGGCTTTCTCAGCTTCGCCGGGAAACTCGCCAAGCTCGCCTGCGTGATCGCCGCGCTCGGCGGCATCGGCTGGGGCATCTGGCAGGGCGTGCGCAAGGCTTTCTATCAGAATCCGGACTTCCGCCTTCAGGTGATCGACCTCAACACCAACCCCGTGATCGACGAGTCTGGCGTGGCCGCCGCCACCGGCATCGACCTCAATGCCTGCCCGAGCCTCTTCGATATCGACGTGGAAAACGTCCGCCAAAAACTCCAATCCCTGCCAGCCATCACCGAGGCCAAGGTGGAGCGCCACCTGCCCGGCACCCTGGCAGTCCGGATCATTCCACGCGTCCCGAAAGCCTGGATATCCTGTCCCGATGCCGGTTTTTCCGATGTCCGGCGCACTGGAGCCATGCTGGTGGACCACCTGGGCATCCCCTATCCCTGCCCTGAAACGCAAAGCGCCTCCGCCGCCTCCCTGCCGATCATCGTGCTGCCAGCATCCGCCGGGCATCCGATCATCGTGGGCAAAAAGATCCGCCATCCCGAGTTGGCGCATTGTTTCCTGCTGCTGGACTCCGCCCGCGCGGCGGATCCGGAGGCCGTCCAGTGGATCGAATCCATCCGCCAGGTCAACGAATGGTCGCTTGAACTTCTCACCCGCCAGGGAACTTCGGCAATCTTCAGCCTTGGCGATCACGCCCGTCAGATGGAAAGTCTGCGCGCCGCATTGGATCATTCCGGAGAAAAGGGTTATGTCATTTCCACCATCAACCTGATCCCAAAATACAACATTCCCATCACCCTGAGTCATGAAGCCTCGCCGCCGAAAGCCATTCCCGTCTCCGCCACTGCGGATGCGGCCGGTGATGATGAGACCCGCCGCGCACGCGATCTGAGCAATCTCCTCAACCGCAACTGAGCCCCTTCTTTTCCACCCCCATGGCACGTCGCACCAAAATCCACGTCGGACTCGAAATCGGCACCAGCAAGACCTGCATGGTGGTCGGCGAGGTGAAGGCGGACAGCGCCGTGAAAATCCTCGGCATCGGCGAAACCAAAAGCGCCGGAGTGCGCAAGGGCGAGATTTTCGACTACTCGCAGGCCCGCGCCTGCCTCAAGGACGCGCTGGCCAAGGCGGAGGACGCCAGCGATGTGGAAATCGGCAGCGTGTTTCTCGCCGTGACCGGCGCCCACATCCGCGGCATCAACAACCGCGGCACCTTCCGCCTGCCGGATGGAGAACCTGTCGTCTCGCCCGACCACGTCGAGGAAGCCCGCACCATCGCCCGCGAAGTGCACATCCCTCAGGATCACGTCTATCTGCATCCGATCATCCGCAACTACTGGCTCGATGGCTTCGAGCAATCCACCGCCCCGGTCGGGCTCTATGGCAAAACCGTGGAAGCGGATTTCCATGTGGTCCACGGCATCGGCACCCGCATCCAGAACAGCATCAAACTCGTGCGCGAAATGCCCTTGGAAGTGGACGATATCGTCTTTTCCCCGATCGCCACCGCCCAGATGGCGCTTGATCGCGAACACCGCCAGCGCGGTGCGCTGGTCATCGATATCGGCGGCGGCACCACCGACTACGCGCTCTACCTCGGCGGCGCCATCACCGCATCCGGCTGCATCCCCGTCGGCGGCGATCACATCACCAATGACATCCACCTCGTCACCGGCCTGCCGTTTTCCAAGGCCGAGAGCCTCAAAGTCAATGAGGGCGACGCCTCAGCCGATCCGCTGCATTCGGTCGGCAATGCGAAACTCACCGACGAGCGCGGCTTTGCCGAAGTGGAGGTCAGCCGCGCCGTGCTCAACGAAGTCATCCGCCAGCGGCTGGAGGAAACCCTGCGCCTGGTGAAACAACGCCTGCCCGCAGATTCGGTCGAAGCCATCGGCGCGGGGATTTTCCTGACCGGCGGCACCAGCCTGATGCGCGGCTTCAGCGAACTGGCCTTCGAGATTTTCGGCCGCGACATCTACCGCCCGGAGCTCCCGGAAATCAGCGGCATCCAGGCCAATTTCAAGGACCCGCGCTACGCCACCTCCATCGGCTTGATCCGCTACGCCCAGATCCTGGAAACCGAACGCGCCGAACCTCCCGGATTGATCGGAAAAATCGGCAGCCTGTTCTGGCCCTTCGGGCGGTGAGAACCATTCACCATTCAAAATTCATCATCCAAAAACTTCTCCGCCATGATTCCCTATTCCCGCGATCCCCATCAGATCATCCCCACCTCCGCCGTGAAAATCATCGGCCTGGGCGGTGCCGGAACCAACATGCTTGAACGCATCGCGCTTGATGGCATGGAGGGTACCGAGTTGCTCGCTCTCAACACCGACATCCGCACGCTCGGATCCTGCCTCGCCGGCGGAAAAATCCAGCTCGGTGCCAATCTCACCAAAGGTCTTGGAACTGGCGGCGATCCCGAGCTCGGCCATCAGGCGGTGCTTGAAGCCGAAGACCCGATCCGCGCGGCCATCAAGGGCCGGCGCATCGTCTTTCTCTGCGTCGGCCTGGGTGGCGGCACCGGCTCAGGGGCGGCCCCCATTGTCACCCGCATCGCCCGCGAAGAAGGTGCCTTCGTCGTGGTTTTCGCCACCATGCCCTTCGCGTTCGAGGGCAAGCGCCGCCGCGATCAGGCGGAAACCGCCCTTAACGAACTCGCCGTTCTGTCAAACGCGCTGGTCACCTTCGACAACAACCGCATGGGCGAACTCGTGCTCGCCAAACAAGGCATCCACGAAGCATTCGTGGCCGCGGACCACATGATTTGCGAGTCGATCAAGGCCGTCATCCGCCTCGTCGTCCGCCCGGGCCTGATCAATGTCGGCCTTGACGATTTGATGAGCGCGCTGCGGACCACCCGCTCCCGCTGCCTGTTCGGCTCTGGCATGGCCGAGGGCCGGGATCGCGCCGTCAAGGCACTGCGCAACGCGCTTGCAAGCCCCCTGCTCGATCAGGGCACGCTGCTCAAGGATGCGCAAACAGTGCTCGTCCATCTCTGCGGAGGGGAGAATCTAACACTCTTCGAAATCGAATTGCTGATGCAGAGCCTGCACAAACTCGTGCCGGAAAAAGCCCACATCCTCTTCGGCGCGGCCGTCGATCCCGCCATGGGCGACGCCCTCTCCCTCACTCTGATCAGCGCCCTGCCCGAGGATTCGCTCGCCATGGCCCCGCGCGATTCGCTGAGCAGCGCCGGCGACAATGACAATCCGCTGCTGGATCCCAGCCAGGGCTTCACCCCTCCATCGTCCGTAGCAAGGATCGCCGCGCCCGCCGCCGCGCAAGCACTTCCGGCATTTGTCCCCGCTGCCGAACCCGAATGGCCCGCCCAATCATCGCCGAGCCCCGTTTTCGAAGCCGTTCCCGAAACACCCGCAGCCTCTCCGGCAGCACCCGAGCTTTCGGCATTCCGCAGGTCCCTCGCCGCAGCCGCAGCCACCGCCGCGCCCACCCTCTTTGAGGACGAGCGGCCATTTGCCGAACCCTCAATCCCGGCTCCCTCCTCCCTATCTGGAAAACCGGACCTCGACACCCTCACCGAAACCGTTCTTCCAGAAGATCCCGCAGAGAAGAAACCCGCCGTGATGATCGCTGAATTCGTGGCCGTGGCCGACGATGAAGATGAGGAATTTGAAAACTACCTCGAAGCAATCCCCGCCGTGGAAGTCGTGAAAATCGTGGAAGCAGCCGAAACGGTGGAAGCGCAGGCAGATGAAGAACCCGCTGACGCGGACGAGGAATATCATTCTTACGAAGCCGTGGCGGACGAAGGTGAAACGATCACCGATCCGAGTTCCATCGATCACCAGGAACTGGAATCCGCCGGCTTCGGCAAGCTCCCGCCGAAGCGCCCGGCGGGCATCAAACCGTGGAGTCCGGTGGTGGGACCGAAAAACTATGTGCCTGATTTGGATGACGAGCCAGCCCCGGCACCATCGCCGGAACCCGAGGCTCCAAAACTCAGGCTCGGCATCAAACCCGCCGGCCCGCAGAGCGAACTCTCGCTGGATTCCACCCCCCGCGGCCGCTTCGAAGGCGAGAACCCGAACGTCTTCGAAGGAGAGGATCTCGACCTTCCGCCCTTCCTGCGGAAGAAAAAGTGACAGGCTAATAGCAGCACGGGTGTCATGAGCGCGCCCTGCCCGCCAGCCGGCTTGAAACGAAAACGTCATCAGTCCCAGGAGCGCGTGTGACTTTGTCGTCACCCGCGTGATTGTTTCGTAACAGAAAACCCATTGGCCCCGATTGCCGTCTTCATAGCTTGCCGATGCCAATCAAACACCGGCACCTATGAAACAACATCCCTTCCCCATCTTCGTGGCCGCATCACTCGCGGTCTGCTCCGTCCAGGCGGGCATCATCATCACCGAGGTCAACTCGAACTCCAACGGAGGAGACTTCTTCGAACTTCATAACACCGGAGCTTCCGCCGTGGACCTCACCGGCTGGAAATGGGACGATGACTCCCTGACTCCCGCGTTGGGCGCCACCTTCGGCAACGTCTCGATCCCCGCTGGAGGTGTGCTCGTGGTGACCAACGGAAGCTCCGGCACCGAAGCCGCTTTCAAAACCGCCTGGAATCTCGGCGGCGATGTCAGCGTGGTGGCCACAGGCGGCCCTGGTCTTGGCGGTAACGATGCCCTCATCCTTTTCGACGCGGCCAACAACATCATCGCCTCCTTCAATTATAAGAGCACCGCGTTCACCGCCAACTCGATCACGTTGCAGCCCTTCGCACGCCCCGACGCGGCAGCCCCGCTTGGCGGACATGCGGGACCATCCGCTGGCTCGACCTTCGGTGATGCGGTCTCCGCCGTGTGGGACGGGGCTTCCACCGCCAGTCCGGTGTATGGCCCGGCAGCGGTCGGAAGTCCCAACGTCCGCTCACAAACCGGGGCCATCACGAGCATCGGATCGCCCGGGACCAACGGACTTTTCCCGGTCGCTTACATTCCGCCTGCACCTCCCGTCATCACCCCGGACACCACGATGATACCGGCAGGCGAACTCCGGATGCGCAAAATCTCATCGATAAGCCTCTTCGGATCGGAAATCTCCTCCTACGATGCGGCCAGCAAGCGGATGTTCGTCACGTCCAACATCGGCCTCCAGATCGTGGACGCCGGTAATCCCGCCTCCCCGCAGTTGATCAGCATTGTGGACTTCAAGATCCCCGCGATCGGACTCAACAGCAACGACGTCACCAGCGTCGATGTCTGCAACGGCAAGGTCGCCGTCGCCATTCCCAACACCACCAAGGACCTCCCGGGCCATGTTGTTTTTCTGAATGCCGCCGATGGTTCTTTCATCAGCAAGGTGCAGGTCGGTGTCCTGCCTGACAACCTGACTTTCACCCCGGACGGCACCAAAGTCCTCACCGCGGACGAAGGCGAAATGCTCGTTGGAGGAACCGATCCGGCCCCCGGATCAGTCACCATCATCGACCTTACCGACATCAATACTCCTGTGGCAAATGTAGTCGGGTTCGGTGCCTTCGATGCCAGCAAGGCCTCACTCAAAGCCGCCGGCGTGCGCATCTTTGAAGCCAGTCCCGGCGTGCTGAAAGATCCCTCCATCGACTTCGAGCCCGAATACGTCGCAGTCTCCCCGGATGGCACCAAGGCCATGGTCACACTGCAGGAAGCCAACGCGGTCGCCCTGTTGGACATCGCGAGCGCCACCTTCACCTCCATCGTTCCTCTCGGAGAAAAAGACTACGGCACCCTGTTCGCGGACTTCAGCGATCAGGACGGTGGAGCCAACCTCGCTACGGGCAAGCCGGTCTTCGGCCTCTACACGCCGGACGCCATCACCTCCTTCAGCGCGGGTGGAAACACCTACTACATCACCGCCAACGAAGGCGACGACCGGAATGATTTCCAAACAGAAACCACCACCGTCGCCAACGCCGGATACGTCCTGGATCCCACCGTGTTTCCCAACGCTGCCGCCCTCAAGGCCAACACCAGCCTCGGTCGCCTCGTCGTTTCCAACTTACCCGGTCTGCGCGGCGATACGGACAACGACGGCGATATCGACCGCATCCTCTCCTACGGCGGACGCTCGATCTCGATCCTCGATTCCACCGGAACCCGCATCTATGACAGCGGTGACCTGCTGGATCAAAAATTGACAGCCATCGGCTCGCCCTTTTTCGACGACGGTCGCAGCGATGCGAAGAGTATCGAGCCCGAAGGCGTGACCATCGGCGAGATCGACGGTCGCACCTACGCCTTCGTGGCACTCGAACGCGCCCGCAGTGTGGCCGCCTTTGATGTCACCAATCCCGCCGCCGTCACCTACGCCGGCCTGGCAGCCAACGCCACCGACGCGAACCCGGAAGGCATCACCTTCATCTCCAAGGCCGACTCCCCCATCGGCCAGCCGATGATCGCGGTGACCAATGAAGCCAGCAACACACTCACCTTCTATTCGGTGGCTCCCTACACCCTGCAAGTCCTCCACCTCGCCGATGCCGAGGCCGGCTTGTTAGCATCGCAGACCGCTCCGAATCTCGCCGCCCTGGTGGACGCCTTCGACGGCACCTATCCGAACACGCTGACCCTCGCCGGTGGTGACAACTTCATTCCGAGTCCCTTCCTCAACGCCGGAACGGACCCGGCGCTCAATGCGGTTCCGTCAGTTGGAAAAACCGCCTTCGCCCGCCCGGACATCGCGATCCACAATGAGATCGGAGTCGAGGCTTCCTCCATCGGAAACCATGAGTGGGACCTTGGAACCGCCGTCTTCACCGACGCCATCCGCAATGACGGCGCATGGATCGGCGCACAGTTTCCACATATCTCGCTGAACCTCGACTACTCGGGCGACAGCGCCGCGAATGGCCGGTTCGTGGATGTTCCGCTCGACGGAACCGCCACCTCGGTTCCGCACACATCCTCTAACATAACCAAGCTGGTCCCCACCGCCGTCATCACGAAGGGCGGCCAGAAGATCGGCCTCGTCGGCGTGACCACCCAGCTCATCGAAACGATCTCCTCGCCCAGCGGCACCGAGATCAAAGGCTTCCCCACCGGGCCCGGGGCCAATGGTGAGACCGATGACATGGACCTGCTGGCCGCCCAGATCCAGCCCTACATCAACGAACTCGCAGCCGAAGGCGTGAACAAGATCGTAATGCTCGCCCATCTCCAGCAGCTCGCCAACGAGCAATCGCTGGCGACAAAGCTCAGCGGAGTGGACGTCATCCTCGCCGCCGGTTCCAATACCCGCCTCGGTGATGCCGATGACGTGGCCGTCGCCTTCGCGGGCCATGCCGCGGACTTCGCCGGCAACTATCCGCTGGTCACCGCCGGCACCGATGGCAAGCCCACCCTCATCGTCAACACCGACAACGAGTTCACCTATCTGGGTCGTCTCGTGGTGGACTTCGATGCCTTCGGACAAATCATCACGCCGGAACTGACGGACCGCGTTGCGGAAAACGGAGCCTATGCCTCCACCGCCGCAAACGTCGCCGCCGCCTGGGACGTCGCTGAAGTCGATCTGCCGACCACCGCGTTTGCCGCAGGCACCAAGGGCGCAAAAGTGAAAGCCATCACCGATGCCGTGCAAGGTGTCATCAGCCTCAAGGACGGCACCGTTCACGGCATCACCAATGTCTATCTGGAAGGCGAGCGCGCCTTCGTCCGCAGCGAGGAGACCAACCTCGGTGACATCACCGCGGATGCGAATTCAAACGCCCTCCGCAGTATCATCGGCGGCACCGCTCCGATCGTTTCCTTCAAAAACGGAGGTGGCATCCGCGCCCAGATCGGCGCGGTTTCCAGCGCCGGTGGAAGCTCCCTGAAACTCCCGCCGCCAGCCAATCCGGCCGTCGGCAAGCCCGTGGGCGGCGTCTCCCAGCTCGATATTGAGAACGCGCTGCGCTTCAACAACAAGCTCATCGCTTTCGATACCACACCCACCGGATTGAAGGCGTTGTTGGAACACGGCGTGGCCCTCTGGCCGAACCAGGGCCGCTTCCCGCAAATCGGCGGAGTTGCATTCGCATGGGATGAGTCGCTTCCAGCAAACAACCGGATCCGGAGCATCTCGCTTATCGGCGAGGACGGCCTGCCCTCGGCGGCGATCTATCAAAACGGAGCCGTGGTTTCCAACGCACCGGCCATCATCAAGGTAGTGACCCTGAACTTCCTCGCCAATAACGGCGACGGATATCCGGTGAAGGCCAACGGTGAAAACTTCCAGTACCTGCTCGCCGACGACACGCTTGGTCCCGTGCTCGATGAGGGAACGGACTTTACCGTCGTCCCGCAACTCCCAGCCAACGCAGTGGGTGAACAAGCGACGCTCGCCGCCTTCTTCAGCATGAAGCACCCGACGGCAGGCAGCGCCTACAACAGCGCGGACACCGCCGCAGCACAGGACCTGCGGATCCAGCGCGCGGCAGTCCGCGGCGATGATGTCCTGCCCTACACCGCGGATGAAGTCATCACGCTCAACGCATTCTCGCCCGGCATGCTGGCCATAGGCCGCAGCCCGAGCCTGATGCTCACGCAGACAGGCCTCGCTTCGGCAGTGGGGGAGACGCGCACGGCCGGACAAACCGACGTCACCTCGAACCCGGCGGCCTACAGCCTCTACACCGCCGCTTCCATCCAGGACCTGCGCGGTGCTGGCAATCTGCTGGTCCAGGCCGGCGCGACCGATGTCACGCTGAGCCTTCCGGTTCAGAAATCCACCACGCTCGGCGGCTGGGAAACCTTTGACTCAATCGAAACCACTTTCCCGAAAATCGAGGACAAGGAGTTCTATCGCCTGATTCTCCCTGAGTAAATGCCGCATGGCTGTTAGCGTTCATTGGCTGCGAACAAACCCCGTCCGGATTGGTCCGGGCGGGGTATCATGCGTGTCCGGCGCGAGGTTCAGCGCGTCGCGATCACCTCGACGGTGAAGCCCTTCAGGTATCCGGTTTCCGGAATGGTGACGAGCACCGGATGATCCGCGCGCTGGGTGTGTTCGGCGATCAGGCGCAGGGATTTCTTCGCGTCCACCGAGGCGTCCGCCAGGTTTTCGAGGAACAACTCGCGGCCCGCGTGATGGGAGCAGCAAAAGGTGGAGAGGATGCCGCCCTTTTCCAGGAGCTTGAGCGAGCGCAGGTGGATCTCCTTGTAGCCGCGCATCGCGTCCATCAGCGTTTTCTTGTTCCGGGTGAAACTCGGCGGATCGAGGATGATGAGGTCGTAATCCGGTTTCGCGTGCTTGAGGAAATCAAAAACATTGTGTTCGAGCACCTCGAGCTCAAGACCATTGATGTCGGCGTTGTGTCTGGCAGCTTCGCAGGCGCTGGCGGAAACATCCACGGCGGTGACCTTGGCAGCACCGGCCTTGGCGCAGGCCAGCGCGAATCCCCCCTGGTTGGTGAAACAATCCAGCACGCGTTTGCCCTTGGCGAGCATGGCCACCTCCGCGTGCGACTGGAGCTGATCGAGATAGAGGCCGGTTTTCTGTCCGTCGAAGATATCAATATCGAAATTCAGTTCATTGGCGCGGACGATGAAGGAGCCGGGATTTTCGCCGTGGAGCATCTCGATGCAGGGTTCCATGCCCTCGGCCTTGCGGAAAGGGGAATCGTTGCGCAGCACGATGGATTTCGGGGAGAGCAGGGCGAGCAGCGCATCCCGGATGAGCTCCTTGCGCAGATCCATGGCGAGTGTGAGCGTCTGCACCGAAAGGTGCTCGCCGTAACGGTCCACGATCAGGCCGGGGATGCCGTCGGACTCGCTCCAGACAAGCCGGCAAAGCGTGTCATCGATGCCGCGGCGCTGGCGGAATTCGATGGCCTGGCGGATGCGGCGGGTGAAAAAATCCAGATCGAGATCCTGGCGGCGGCGCGAGAACCGGCGGGCGACGATCTGCGACTGCGGATTGTAGATCGCGGAGCCGAGCGGCCGGTCGCGGAAATCCTTGAGCGTGACCACATCCCCGGGCTGCGGATCGCCGAAGGATTTTTTGATTTCCGTGGCGTAAACCCACTCGTGACCGTGAAAAATGCGTGCTCTAGGAGCGATGATGAGACCTGCCATGGGGCGCGAATCTGGGACGGGGGTGGGCGGCTTGTCGATTGCGAAGTATGGGGATAGCGCGCACTTCCCTACGGCAGGGAGCTGCTTTCTCCAACCGCGAGCGCCCACCAAGGAAACGCGCGGCATCATCCGCTGGCCGCGCCCGGACTAACAGAAGCCCCCGGCCAGCGAGGGGCGCAGGCCGCCGCCACAGTCCTGCTAACGCCGCTTTTTCCCGCCGCCCATCTTCTTCTTGCGGACGGGCTTGCCCGGCGAGTCATCGAGCAGGGCGGTGTAGATGTATTCAAAATCCTCGAGCTTGCGGCGCGGGATTGGCTGGTCGATAAAGATTTCCACGGACTTCGCGTAGTCGAGCTCGTCGGCGGTGAGGATGGTGAAAGCGTCGCCCTCGGCCTCGGCACGCCCGGTGCGGCCGATGCGGTGGACATAGTCCTCGGCGTTTTCCGGAACCCGGTAGTTGATGACGTGGGAAACGTTGGAGATATCGATGCCGCGGGCGGCGACGTCGGTGGCGACGAGGATTTCGTAGTCTCCGGCCTTGAATCCGGCGAGGGCCTTCATGCGGTCCACCTGATTGATGTCGGAGTGCATGGCCGCAACCTTCTGCTGGCCGGTGGTCTTGATGAGCTGCGTGAGCTGGTCCGCCTCCTTGCGGGTGCGCGTGAAGATCATCACCGAGTGGTAGTCGGTTTGTTTGAGAAGCTCTAACAACAACTCGTCGCGCTGATCCATCGCCACTGGATAGAAGGCATGGGTCACAGTGGTAGGGATCGAGGTGCGGGCGATCTCGATGCGGACCGGATCGGTGAGGCACCACTGTGCGAAGGTCTGGATGGCCGGGGGCATGGTGGCGGAGAAGAACAGCGTCTGGCGGCCTTCCCACGGGCAGAGATTGACGATTTTTCGGACCTGCGGGAGGAAACCCATATCAAGCATGCGGTCCACCTCGTCGAGGATGAGCACCTTGATTTCGCCGAAACGCATCGAGGTGCGGTAAAAGTGATCCACGAGGCGGCCGGGCGTGGCGACGACGATGTCGGCTCCGGCAGCAAGTTGCTCGGACTGGGTGCCGAGGCCGACGCCGCCATAGAGCAGGGCGACTTTCATGCCGGTGTGTTTGCCGTATTTTTCGAATTGCTCGGCCACCTGGTGGGCGAGTTCGCGGGTGGGTTCGAGCACAAGGATCTGTGGCTTGCCCATTTTCTCGATCTTGGAGAGTGTCGGCAGCGCGAAGGCGGCGGTCTTGCCGGTGCCGGTTTGCGAAGCTCCGATGAGATCCTTTCCCTGGAGTATGATTGGAATGGCCTGCGCCTGAATCGGCGTCGGAGTGGTGTAACCGGATTCCTCAATGGCTTCCAGGACGGCTGCGGTGAGCCCAAGTGTGTCAAATCCCATGCGGGGGCCTAGGTAGTGGGCGGGCTACGGTGAAGCAAGCCCGGAATTGAAAGAGAGGGCGCTGCAAGCAGGCGGCGAACGCGCTCGCGGGCAATGGGCTCACCAGCGGATGGCTGCGGCGGCCCAGGTGAGGCCCGCCCCGAAAGCGACCAGCACGATGTGATCACCACGCTTGAAAACACCCGTGCGGTTTGCCTCGTCAAGCGCAATGGCGACGGCGGCGGCGGAGGTATTGCCGTACTTATGGAGGTTCACAAAGACCCGTTCGTTGGGCACGGCAAGGCGGTCGGCGATGGCATCGATAATGCGCAGATTTGCCTGATGGGGAATCACGCATGCAATGTCCTCCGGGTGCCAACCGGCACGCTCGATGACTTTTTCCGCAGCCTCCTTCATGCGGTTGACGGCCACCTTGAAGACTTCCTTGCCCTGCATGGTGAGGGTGTGCAGGTGTTTGTTGACATTTTCACCGGTGATCGGGCAGGCGCTGCCACCTCCGGGAATCTCCAGCAAATGGGTTAGCGAGCCGTCGGCACCCATTTCGGTAGCGACGATAGAACCTTCTCCCGGCTCCGAGCGGCGAAGGACGGCGGCGCCGGCACCGTCGCCGAAAAGCACACAGGTCGCACGATCCTCCCAGTTGGTGACGGTCGAGAGTTTCTCCGCGCCAATGATGAGGGCGTTCTTGAAGGCTCCGTCGGAAATGAGACGCTTGCAGATTTTCATCGCATAGAGAAAGCCGGCACAGGCGGCTGAAATATCGAACGCCACCGCCTTGAAGGCACCAAGCTGGGCCTGAACATGGCAAGCCGTCGCAGGTGTGGGCGTGTCCGGCGTGATGGTGGCCACCACGATCAGCTCGATATCCTCTGCCGCCAGACCCGCTTGTTCGAGTGCGTTTTTTGCGGCTTTGGACGCCATGTGGGAGGTGAACTCGCCCTCTGCGGCGATCCGCCGCTCCCGGATCCCGGTGCGGGTGACAATCCACTCATCGCTGGTATCGACTCTGATGGCGAGTTCCGCATTGGTTAGAATGTTCTCCGGCAAGTAACTGCCGGTGCCCGCGATGCAAACCTCGATGACGGATGTCGTTTCACTCATGCGGCGGGAGATTGGAACCGCCACCCATCGGTCACAAGCGCGAAGTTCATCGGAAAACCAGATGATCCCTCAACTAAGCGGGCAAGCCAGGACACATGCAGGGCGGCGGATCACTCCAAAGACACCGGAGCCAGAGAAATCGATGCCAGAGCCTCCTGGATGCGCGAGTTCACCTGGTTTTCGACAGTTTCCATGCCCACCCTGATGGCATTGCGCACCGCGAGTGCCGTGGAGGAGCCGTGGGCGATGATGACCACGCCGTTCACACCCAGCAGCGGGCTGCCGCCGTAGGTCTCGTAGCTGCTTTTCTCCTTGAGCGCTTTAAAGGCTCCGTTGGCGAGCACCGCCCCAGCCAGGCGCAGCGGGTTGCCCTTGATTTCGGTTTTCAGCCATTTGGAAACGGCCTTGGCCGTCGCCTCCACCGTCTTGAGCATGATGTTGCCGACAAATCCGTCACACAGCACCACGTCCAACTCCGTCTCGAAAAGATCACGACCCTCGACATTGCCGACGAAATGAATGCCAGGTGTCTGTTTGAGCAAGCGGAAGGTCTCCTTGGTGAAGGTCGTTCCTTTTTCATCTTCCTCGCCGTTGGACATGAGTCCCACTTTCGGGTTCTTGACTCCCAGGACATTGCGGGAGAAAGCCGTGCCCATCACCGCGTAGGCGACCAGGTGCTCGGGTTTCGCCTCGGGATTCGCCCCGGCGTCCAAAATGTGACAGAGTCCGAATTCGTTCGGTATGGCCGTCGCGATGCCGGCCCGGTCCACACCGGGAAGCGTCCTCAATTTCAAGGTTGCAGCCGCTACGGCGGCACCGGTGTTTCCAGCGGAAACAAAAGCCTCGGCTTTGCCATCCCTCACCATCTCCATGGCGATGCTGATGGACGAATGCTTTTTCCGACGCACCGTCTTCGCTCCCGGCTCGGCCATGCCGATCACTTCCGGGGCATGCACAATGCTCACGCGCGGATCCCTGAGATCGAGCCCCTGTTTTGCACACTCCGCAGTGAGAATATGCTCGTCACCAACCAGATACAGGTGCTGTAACTTCGGATAATACCGCAGGGCGTCTATGGCTCCTCCGATATTGACGGCGGGGGCCAGATCCCCGCCCATGGCGTCCAGGGCGACTTTCATGCGGTTTTGAAAATGAGAATTCGCGGGCGGCGGAACGGATGCGATGGATACGAAAAATCACCGCCAGGGAATAGCCCCGGACGGCGATCCGTTGAAATCACTTGGACAGCCTCAGAGAGCTTCGACATCGAGCACCTGACGGTCGCGGTAATAGCCGCATGAGGGACAGGCGATGTGCGAAGGCACCTTGCTGCCGCACTCGGGACAGCTCTTGAAGATCGGTGCGCGCCAGCGTTTCGCGCCGCGGCGCATTTTCTGACGGCTTTTGGATTGGCGGCGCTTTGGTACGGCCATGGTCTTGCTTTGATTTAGGGTTGGTCCTTAAGGTCCTTGAGATTGTCGAGAGCCGACCATCGGTCGTCGCTCTCGGCGCGGGGCGGAGTGGGTAGCTCATCTTCACTCGGTTTGTCCACTGATAAATATCGGGGATCGATTTCGCACTGCTGCGGCTCATCCCCCTCCTCACAGCGAGGGTCCACCGGAAAGTGGATCAAAATCTCCTCCCGCAATGCTTCCGTGACGTCCGCTTCCCCCTCGTTTTCGATTTCAACGGAAACCGCAGCCTGCTCCAAACGGATCGTCTGAACGAACGGATGCAGGCTCCGAACACATGTGAACTCGAACGACGCGGACAAGCACCCCGTCAGCAACAACTCCGAACCGAAGCGCTGCCCCCAAAGATCATATTCCAAGGGGCCCAGCGCCCGGGCATCCCCTTCAGGCAGGTCGAAAATATCCGCCGACAGCTCACCGGAAAACGCTTTCCCGCCCTCGGGCAAGCCGCCCGGATCAATCATCAAATGTCCTCTCATGCGCCGAATCTAGCCCGGTCCGCGCCCGCGCCAAGCCACAATTCACCCCATCACCACGAACCTTCCCGGATTTTCCGCGCCCCCCCTCGAGACTAAACCCGAAAACCGAAATTGGATTGTTTCGGGCCAAGCTGCTCATGTTTTTTGCCTGCGGCCCGCTGACTGGCAGCTCGCATCCGGGCGGCTCCGGCGGCAACTTCGGCGAAGTTGCCCCGGGTCATTGTAAAATGTTGTCCGGCAGCGGCTTGTGCTTTTCGAGACCTCCCCAACTTTGGTTTTCGGGATGAATCCTCACTCATTCGCAGCCGAAAAGCCGCACGGCCACCTGCCGCAGACCATCAAGCGTGATGTCCGGATCGACCACCTCGATTTCAGGAACACCGCGTGCGATCAACGTGGCATCCCCCCCGGTGGCAATGATGATCGGGCAACCCGCAAGTTCCATACGGATCCGGGCGATGATTTCCCTCACCAGGCCGCGATAGCCGAACACCGCCCCCGCCTGCATCGCCTGCACCGTGGATTTGCCGATGGCGGATGCGGGTTCCACCAGCTCGATGGCTGGGAGAAGCGCGGTTTTCTGAGGCAGATATCCCGACATCGCCCCGAGTCCCGGCGCGATCACCCCTCCGCAATAGGCAGGTTCCCCGGAAATCACGTCAAAGGTCACCGCCGTGCCGAAATCGATGACAATCGCGGGAGCCCCATGGCGCGTCAGCACGCCTGCGGCGTTCGCGAGCCGGTCCGCGCCGATCTGTGACGCCAGCGGATAATCTATGCCCATCCCCAACGGGCTTTCATGGCCAAGAAAATGCACCGGGTGGAGTGATTCAAAAAACTCCCTCAGAACCGTCGCTTTATCCGGAACTACCGAACAAACGATCACTGCGGAATATTCCAGCCGCTCCGTGATGGAAGCCAGGGACTCGCGGGAAACATCCGCCGTGGATAGGACAGCACGCCAGTCTCCCAGACATTCCGCGTCACCAAGCGCGAATTTCGTGCGAGTGTTGGAGTTATCGATGAGCAGCCAGGCCATGGGTTACCAGCGATGGGTTGTGAAATATTCGGCATCGGAACTCCCTAGCGCGGGTATTCCGGGATTCGACTTGATGACCAGCGAGCCATCATTGATCCGCAGGGAGAGGGGTCCTTCGAGATCGGATTTCTCCAGCCAATATTTGAACCAAAGGTCGGTCGTTCCTCCATCCGGACTGCCGCCCAGCGTGGTGTCGGCCGGTTCCAATTCCTTTCCCGCAGAGGTGAGCAGACGCACGGGCTTCATCAGGTCATGGGTTTCACCCCGGCTGACTTTCAGATGCAGATCCATCCAGAAAAACGCATGATCTCGTTTCACCCGCGCCCCGACGACCTCGCAACGTGCGGTCGGATCAACATTCCAAGCATAGGGGCGAAACCAACTCCAGACCGCAAAACCAAGGGAAACCATCAGGACCACCACCAGCAAGGCTCGGAATTTCGCACGCTTCACGACCGCAGGGGAAACCACGAAGGCCACCGCGGCAAACGAAAAACGGGCGGACCGTTGCCGGCCCGCCCGTAGGAAGGGGGGGGGAGGGGGAAATCAAATTCGAGGAGCTCAGGCTTGGCTGTCGTTGTAGGCCGGAGATCCGTGCTCGGCGACATCCAGTCCTTCGTGCTCTTCTTGGGCGTCAACCCGAACACCCAAGGTGAGCTTCAGTGCGTGGAAGATAACGAACGAGACGATAAAGGCAAAAGCCGAGACGCTTGCCGTGCCGATGAACTGGGTGACGATGCTGCCACCGCCGAAGATGCCCACAGCCAAGGTTCCCCACACGCCGCAAACACCATGCACGGAAATCGCGCCCACAGGATCGTCGATGCGGATCTTGTCGAAGAAAATGACCGAGAAAACCACGATCAGGCCGGCGATCGCGCCAACCGCCACCGCCCCCCAAGGGGAAATGACGTCGGCACCTGCGGTGATCCCCACCAGACCGGCGAGAATCCCGTTGAGGCCCATCGAAAGATCCGGCTTCTTGAGAACGAACCACGACGTGAACATCGCGCCGAGCCCACCCGCGAAACCGCCCATGGCGGTAGTCACGAAAACCCGCGATACCTTTTCGGGGTCCGCGCTGAGCACGGACCCACCGTTGAACCCGAACCATCCAAGGAACAACATAAACACGCCGATGTTTGCCAGCGGCAGGTTGTGCGGCAGTATCGGCCTGATTCCGTCCTTCGTGAATTTCCCAAGACGCGGCCCGAGAACAAGGATCGCGGCAAGCGAAGCGAAACCACCGAAGGCGTGAACAAGAGTGGAGCCGGCGAAATCCGCGAAACCCAGGGTGTTCAACCAGCCGTATCCCCACTTCCAGGAACCCGTGATCGGGTAGCAGAAGGTGACCAGGATCGCCGCGTAAATCATGAAACTCTTGAGTTTCACCCGCTCGGCGACGGCACCCGACACAATGGTAGCTGCCGTGGCGGCGAACATCGCCTGAAAGATAAAGTCCGTCCAAACGGTGTAATTCACTCCGGCATACGCAGTGGTGACATTCGCGGTGCGCTCCGCCTCATTGGCGAATCCATCCATGAGCGGCTTGCCCAGCGCGAAGAAACCCTTCGAAACGCCCGCCTCCCAGCCGGGATACATGGCATTGAATCCCCAAGCCATGTAACCGAACGCTCCGATACAGACGATAAAAACATTCTTGAATAGGATGTTCACCGTATTCTTCTTCTGACAAAGACCGGATTCCACCGAGCAGAATCCAAGGTGCATGATGAACACCAAGGCCGCCGAAAGCAGGATCCAAAGATTGTTCACGGTGAACATCGCCGCATCCGGCCCGGCCATGAAGGCCTCGTAGGTCCCCGCTGCCGGGAGGGCCTCTGCTGCCGCCTCCGCCGGGGCTGCGGCAGCCTCAGTGGGTGGAGGTGAGGCCGCATCCTGCCCGTAAGCGGGACTTGCCATTGGGAAGGCGGCGAATGCGATCGCCGCGGCCGCGAGGGCCCGCACTTTCATTAGGTATCGACTGGTCATAATGTTCGGGGTTGATCGGATGTTGTGTGCTTGTCCCCGGTGATTCCGAATCCACGGAGACTGCGACCGCCGAAAAGCAAACGCCGTGCCAAAATCCAGAATCCTCGAAATCACATGATTTCAAAACCAAGGCATCCGGCTCCCATGAAAAAACCGATTCCTGCTTGCCAAGCCGGATGCATGCCGTTAACCCGTCTCCAAGCGGTGCGGCTAACCGTGCAAAATTAAAGCTGGACATATCATACGGAAAAGCGAAGTATTCGCCCAACGGAGAGTGTTCAGCCGCCATTTGGCACGCGGGATGCTCATTCCGACTCGCTCCTGTCTGTTCCATTTCCGGTGCAGCCAAGGACGCAAGCAGCAACCGAAAACCAACACAACAATATGCAAAACTACTGCAAAACCATTGGCGCCCTGGCCGCTGCCTCCGCCCTTGTGGCCGGCAATGCCTCGGCGGGAACCCCCGCTCCAGCTCCTGCTCCTGTGAGCGAACCGGAATCGGCGATCAGCTACGAACTCCACACCGGATATTCCAGCGAATATCTCTGGCGTGGACTTGACCTCGGTGACGACCTCATCGAAGTCGGCGTCGATGTCGCTGGCAAGTGGAACAACCTCGGTCTGAGCGCTGGAGCTTGGTACGGCAGCTTCGATGCCGCAAACACCGTCACGGCTGGCAGATTCAACCAGGATGTCCAACTCGACACAGATGAACTCGACCTTTACGGCGAGGTTTCTTATGATTTGGGATTCCTTACCGCTTCGGTCGGATACATTTACTACTATTATCCGCAAGCCCATTCAAACAAGGAATACGCCAACCTCGACAACTCCCAGGAAGTCTATTTCGGTCTTTCCCGTGACTTCGGCTTCGCCGCAGCGTCCCTCAACTATTACTGGGACATCGACGGTGCCAACAACAACGGTTACACCGAACTTGCCCTCAGCCGCAGCTTCGAACTGACCCCATGCCTGGCGCTGAATGTCAGCACCAACGTGGGTTACCTCATCGAAGAAGGCCAAGCCACCGCTTGGACCAGCAAGGTTGCTCTTGACTGGGCCTTCGTCGAAAGCGCCAAGCTGTCTCCGTTCGTCGCCGGTTCCATCGCTCTCAGCGATGACAACGACAGCGCTTATTGGGGTTCCGGCAACGAGTTCGTCGCCGGTTCCATGCTGAGCGTGAGCTTCTAATTCATCGGAGTCTCCGACTTCAAAACAACTCAAGAGCGGTCGCGAAAGCGACCGCTCTTTTTTTGCCGCGATGGGAAGCATCGAAACCCGGACCAGCCCACATGGATTGCCCCCGGAACATCCATCGTCCCACTTGGGAAAGCGTGCCGCCCCGCCAGACTCCACGCATGATTCTCGGTATTGATTACTCTACCCGGTCGCTCACCGCAGTCCTGATCGATCCCGCCACCGGTGAGATCGCCTGCCAACTCTCGGTCAACATTGGCTCTGATCCATCGCCATAGGGCGCTTCACTGGCCCGCGAAACGCTGCGTAATCGCCTGGGACTTGATTGGGTCCATCTTCGACCGCGCGGCACTGGACGAGACGCTACCTGCGGCCGGCAGCAACCTGAGGTTGCCGTTTTTCGGGCCGGAAATCACCCCGCGCGTCCACTTCGCGGGGCCGGTCGTGCGAGGCACGCCGGAATTCGAGGCCGGAGACCAGCCCGGTCTATCAGGGCACGATGGACTATTTTGCGCATCTGCCGCGCGCCATACGCGCGGGCACTCCATGACCGCCTCCATCAGTCCGTCACCTTGGCGTTTGACCAGACGGGTTCCGCCGCGTAGCGTGCCGCCGCGATGACGATTGACTCCTACGCGAACCGTTTTGTGTGTGATCTGGTGGCTTACGAGCCCGGAAAGCCGATTGATGAAACCGCCCGGGAACTCGGCCTGGACCCATCGCAAATCGTGAAAGTGGCATCCAACGAGAATCCGCTCGGCCCCTCGCCGCTGGCCAAGGCGGCGATGCGCGAGGCCCTGGAGGAAGCGCATATCTATCCGGATGGAGGCGGCTTCCGCTTGCGCGGCGCGATCGCCGCCTCTCTGGGATTCGGCCGCGAAAACGTGGTGCTCGGAAATGGCTCCAACGAGATCATCGAGCTTCTCTGCCACACCTTTTTAAATCGCGGGACGGAACTCATCGCCGCGGAACACGCCTTCGTGGTGTACAAACTGATGGCCACGCTTTTCGGCGCGAAGTATGTCGAAGTGGCCGATCCGCATTTCATTCACGACCTTGATGCGATGGCGGATGCGATCACTGAAAACACCCGTCTTGTATTCATCGCCAATCCCAACAATCCGACCGGAACGATGGTGGACCAGCAGGCGATCGATCGTTTCATGGACCGGCTTCCGGAACACGTGATCGCCGTTTTCGACGAGGCTTACATCGAGTTTCCCGAGAATCCGCCCGACACGCTGAGATATGTGAGGGAGGGCCGCAATGTCTGCGTGCTGCGGACCTTTTCGAAAATCCACGGCCTCGCGGCGCTGCGCGTGGGCTACGGCATCGCCCCCGCCCATCTGGCGGAACTCCTGCAAAAAGCCCGCCAGCCTTTCAATGTGAACGCCATCGCGCAGGCCGGCGCCATCGCGGCTCTATCAGATACACAACATTCGTCGGAAACCCTCCGCCTGAACCGCGCGGGCCTCGCGTTCTATGAAAAGGCCTTCACGGAGCGCGGCTTGGAATATGTGCCCAGCCACGCGAACTTCATGCTCGTTAGAACCGGCGGAGGAGACCGCGTGTTCCGGGACATGCTCAAGCAAGGCGTGATCGTCCGCGCCATGAGCGGTTACAAGCTGCCGGATTGGATCCGGATCTCCATCGGCACCGTGACGCAAAACGAACGCTGTCTTGAGGTGCTCGATGCCGTTTTGAACACCGCCATGCCGTCATTCTGAGACCAGGGCGATTGGCTGGTGATGCATTGTAGGGCGGCATTTGGATTAGGAGGCGGATGGCCACCGAGCGGTGGTCGGCGTAGTGGAGGAAGGCTTGGTTGAGCGAGGCCTGCTCCCCTGGCCTGATGAGCGCGAGGATGGCGTTGCGCAGAAGCGCGAGGTTCTTGGCTCCTTTGGCTTTGCGCCGCACTCCTCGGTCTTCGCGCCACAGGGTGGCGTCTTTCTTCCAGTGGTTTTTGTTTTCCACCGACCAATGACCACGGGCGATTTCCGCAAGCCGCGCATGGCCCGCTTCTCCCT
>JAUYNL010000073.1 GCA_030696085.1 Luteolibacter sp. | reverse complement strand
CGCTCCGAAACTCTTCGTCCGCGTCTCCGCCGAATAATCCTCAAGGTGTGTGGGCGTCGCGCCCACACACCTCCCCTTCCCCGTAAAAATCTCCCCAAACTCTCAAGAAGCATCATGAAACCGTCGTTTAACCAACTGAGCCAACTCGCGCTCGCCGCCGTCACCCTCAGCACGAGCATCGCCTTTGCCGCCCCGATTTCTTGGAGCGGTGGCGGAGCCAACGCGCTCTGGACCACCACCGGCAACTGGACCGGCGGCGTGGTGCCGGGCGCTGCCGACGACGTCACGATCGGCACCACCTACACCAGCGGAACAACCATTACCGGCCTCAGCAACAACTCAGCCGCCCCCACCCAAATCAACAGCCTGACGATCAACGCGGGAACCGTCGCGAGCGTGTCGCTGGTTGGCGGCACGGAATATCTTCAAATCAACACCGGCAATATCACGACGGGCGCTGGCAACACCAAAGCCGTGTTCATCAATGCAGCCAAGCTTCTCGTCAACACGAGCGGTGGTGCCGGGCTGAACCAATGGGTGGTCGGTAGCAGCTCCTTGGTAGTCCAGCGGCAGATCGGCGTGGTCGGCGGCGGCACCGGAACGGGGGCCACCATCACCAAAACCGGCGCGGGAAACCTGAGCATGACCGTAACCAATCAAACCTACACCGGAAATTGGAACATCACAGGCGGCGATTTGAGCTTGGGCATCAACAGCTTGGGATCGGGGGCGGTGACGCTCAACGGCGTGCAAGCCCAAATCGCCGGCACCCAAACCCTGGCCAATAATTTCACGACCTCCGGCACCACCTTTCTCAATCCCGTGGCCACTGGCAATGTCGTCACATTTACCGGTGCCCTGAGCGGAACCAACAACCTCGTCCTGTTCAATTTCAACGGCGGAAGTTCCCGCACCGATACCACCGTCCGTCTGGCCGGCACCACCAGCTTCGCCTCAGGCAGCACCTTTCGATTTGGGGGAATCACCAATCTGGATACCACGGGCAATCTCGCCACGGTATCCAATGTGAACGTCCTCGGCATCCTGAAATGGAACGTCGCGGAATCCGTCACCAGCGTCTTCAGCAACAGGGCCTCCACCCTCGGCTCGCAGCTGGTGCAGAATGTCGCAGGCACCACCACCTTGAGCGGTGAATACCGACTCAACAATGGAGGAGGCACCGATGGCGCGAACCTGCAAGTCGATGCCATCACTGGCGGCACCTTGGCTCTCACCGGCAAAGTGACCGATTCACTCAACGCGAACTTCCGATCCATCACCAAGATCGGCGCGGGCACAATGATCCTTTCCGCGAACACCAACGATTACCGTGGCGGCACCACGGTTTCCGCCGGAACACTGCTCGCCAACAACACCAGCGGCTCGGCCACCGGAACGGGCGCGGTCGCGGTTTCCGGCACCGGAACCATCCTTGGCGGCACCGGAAAAATCGCGCCCACCGGGATTGCGGGCATCAGCGTTTCCACCGGGGCCTTCATCGCACCGGGTGCGAGCATCGGCACGCTCACCGTCGATCTATCCGGCACCACCGGCACCATCGCCATCGCCAGCGGCGCGGGCTTCCAGTTCGAGCTCGGCACTGCGAATTTGACCATCGGCTCCATCGCCGGCGGCTCCAGCGACCTGCTGGCCCTCGCAGGCGCGGCGGCGGCAGACTTCGCCTTTAATGGAAACAACGTGGACTTCCTCAACACCGGCGCCGTGGGTTATTACAAACTATTCTCCACCAGCCTGGCAGACGCCAGCACCTGGACCGGGCTGACCTTTGACGGCACCACCGGCGTGGTTTCCTCGGGCCTGACCTACAGCAACCTCGCAAGCGGTCCGACAAGCGGTGAATTCATCGTCGGCACCTCGTCCAACGGCGGCGCGGTGGGAGACATCTACTTCCGCGCCATCCCGGAACCCGCCGCCGCCCTGCTCGGCGGACTCGGAATGCTCACCCTGCTGCGCCGCCGCCGCGCGTGAGCCAACACACGCAATCCGTTTCCCCCCGGGAAGCCGTGGTGATTCGGACCTCGACAAGGTGTCGGTTTCGCTGAGGATGACGTGCGTTTCCCAGGTGAGACAAGCCACCCATGTCCGACCCGAAACCCAGGTCCTTCCGGATCCGCCATGACCTTGCCGTGCGATGGCTTGGCTGCGTGATGACTTGCCTGCACGCCGCATCCTCCATGGCGGCGGAACCCGCGCCCGCCCCGCTCACCCGCATCGCCGACATCCTGTCCTTGCCCAGGGATCCGTCGTCACCTGCCTTGCCGGTACGCGTCCGCGGCGTGGTCACCTGGCACGGAGGCGGCGCACAATTTATCCTTCAGAACGGCCTGGACGGCATCTACATCAATGGCAAGGAATCCATCGCCAGGCATCTCATCAACCAAAGCGGTGAGACGTTGATGCGCTCGCTTCGCGAAGGTTCGGAAGTCGAGGTGGAGGGGCACAACAATCCGGGCGGATATTCCCAATGCATCTTCCCAAGCTCGGTTCGCCTGCTCGGCACCCAACCCCTGCCCGAGGCCACGCCGATGGACCGGACACGCTTCTTTCAGGGTGCGGACAACTCCCGGCGGATCGAAGTTCGCGCCGTGGTGCAGGGATTCCAACTTGCCGGCGAAAAGCGGACTCTTTTATTGAACTGCAATCCGGGTTCATTCATCGCCGTCATCCATCGACAGGTGTGCGCCGACCCAGCCTCGCTTGTGGATGCCGAGATACGGCTCTGCGGCATCGTCGGGGCGAGTTTCAACAATCGCGGGGAATTCATCGCCCCGTCCCTCATCACCAATCTTCCGGAAGATCTGGTCATCGAGAAACCCGCGCCTCCCCCCGAAGAGTTGCCGCGGATTTCACTCGGAGAACTCCAACCTTTCCGCCTGCATCCACCCCTCCCTCACCGGGTGCGCATCGAAGGCACGGTGATCTTTTCCCAGCCCGAGTCCTTTTTCTACATTCAGGACGGCGCGAATGCCGTGCGCGTGGAAACCACCTCGCCAAGCCCTTTGAAACCGGGAGACCGGATCGAGGCCACCGGCTTTGTGGACATGACCCGCGAGATCGGCATGATCCGCGACGCAACCGTGCGCCAGATCGGCAGCGTCAAGCTGATCGCCGCCGCCACCGACATCAGCCCGGAGGACATCCTGAATCTCAACCAACATGCCAACGACAATGGCATGATGGCACAACCGCACGATTTCGATGGCCATCTCATCCGCTTCCGCGCCCGCCTGCTCGCCGTGCAATCCAATACCAGCAAGCCGCAACCACTGCGCCGCCTCTTGCTCGAACGTACGGGAACCCGCGCCGATGGCTCCAGCGGACTCGTCCTCCAAGCCAATCTCCAAAGTGGCTCCACCCGGGAAATCGATGCCTTGCAACCCGGCAGTGAACTCGAAGTCACCGGCCTCGCATACCTCACCTACGGCCCACACAAGGAAAACCGCTCCCTCCGCTTGCCATCCCAGGTCGATCTGATCTTGCGCGACGCCCGGGACGTCGTCGTCATCCAAGCCCCGTCCTGGTGGACGGCCCGCCGTCTGGCCGGCTTGTTAGCCGTGGTGGCTCTCGTCATGGCCGCCGCCATCTTCTGGAGCCTCCAGTTGAAACGCCAGGTGCGCCGGAAAACCCGCCTGCTGGCCAAGGAAATGGGTGCCCGCCGTGATGCCGCCGTCGAGTTTCAAGCAACCCTGCGCGAGCGCAATCTCCTCGCCGCCAACCTCCACGACACCTTGCTCCAAACCATGGGCGGTCTCGGCTTCCAACTCGATGTCTGCAAAGCCGAAGCCGCCGCACTCTCAGTCCGTGACCGCACACCGGCCCATCTTGCCTTTGCCCGCCGCATGCTCGATCACGCGCTGGAGGAATTGCGCAACGCGGTCTGGACACTGCGCAGCCTGCCGCTCAATGGCATGTCGATTCCAGACGCCCTCACTTCGATCACCCGCCGAATCGGCGCGGGGCGTGAAACCCGAATCGAAATCATAGCTGATCCCGATTTCCCCCGCGTGCCCGATTTCATCGCAGGCAACCTGCTCCTCGTCGCCCAGGAAGCCCTCCACAACGCCGTCAAACATGCCTCGCCGCGCACCGTGACCATCGAAATCCACACCCTGGATCACCCGCCCCGAGCATCCCTAACCGTCCATGACGACGGCTCCGGCTTCAGTCCGGGCACCCAGCTCAACGCCACCGACGGCCACTTCGGCCTGCTCGGAATGCACGAGCGCATTGACCGACTCGCCGGCAACTTCCGCATCCAGAGCGCGCCAGGCCAAGGCACCACCATCCACGCCGAGGTTCCGCTCCATGCCTACGACGCCGAGTTAGCCGATCGGCGAATAGACAGCCCGCCGCCGGAAGCATAGGAAACCAAAACACGGTGAGTCATTTACCTTCCGGTTTTTCGATTTCGATTCACGTGATTCCGAGCAATCGCAACAAAACCAATGAATATGCACACAAAAATCAAACTGGCCATCCTTTGCACGGGACTCGCCTTCGCCCCCAGCCTCCACGCCACCACCTACTGGGTCGATGCGAGCTTCACTGGCACCAGTAACGGCACTCAATACGCCCCTGACAAAACCATCACTGCGGCGGCGAACAGGATGCTCACTCCCGGCCATACCTGCAATATCGCCCCGGGCAATTATCCGGAGACCGTCCCGGTGCAGGCAAACAACCTCACGTTCCAAAGGAAACCTGGCGCCACCGGAAATGTGATTATCAGCGGCACGGAACCCATTGCCCAACCAAGTTGGTCTCAAGAGTCCCCAGGGAGTATTATTTGGTATGTGGATTTGAATCCGGCAGGGATCACGGGCGATGAAGCTCAAGTCTTCCAGGGGGCGGCAGGCAGCCAGGTCATGAGATCCGAAGCTCGCTGGCCTTTCCCCGGTGCCTCATACCCATGGGAAAACAGCAGATATACTCCCACCTCCCAAACCGACAAGGACACCTGGTCGGAAGCGGATTTTTTTCCGTTAAAACGTTAAAATCGATTGGTGCTGGTTGATCGGGCGATGTTCCGACATCGCCTGTTTGGAATTGAATTCAAACCAACCAACACCATGAACGATCAGACAGGGACACAGGCACCGGC
>JAUYNL010000071.1 GCA_030696085.1 Luteolibacter sp. | reverse complement strand
GCCGGTGCCTGTGTCCCTGTCTGATCGTTCATGGTGTTGGTTGGTTTGAATTCAATTCCAAACAGGCGATGTCGGAACATCGCCCGATCAACCAGCACCAATCGATTTTAACGTTTTAACGGAAAAAAATCCGCTTCCGCGAGAACTGCTGGAAGCCTTCGACCGAAGCGGTCTGAGCGCCATGGCGTTCTCCAGGCAGCACGGGATCTGCTATGCATACATTGTAATGGAAGTGGCAAGAACTACGACCGGTCAGGCGATTGCTCTTATTGCGGAGGAGACGGCAACAAGTCCTGCTACGAGTGCGACGGAAACGGAACAGTTGACGATGACTAAGCGCAAGTGCCGAATGGCCTTTGGAATTAATCGAGAGTTTAGCACAGGGAATCGAGGGGTCGAATCCATAACACCCTCCATACGGCTTTGACTCCACTTTGCTCCGTCGCTGTAGCCAGGTTCCAAGTCATAGTCCAGATGAATGCTTGAGTGATATCAGATCCAGTTTCAGTTCCTCAGCCATCGCCATGGTGTAGATCTTGCGGATTTTTCCCAGATTCTGGAGTTCGATGATTTTTCGCAGGTCACTCGCACGCGCTTTCCAACTGATGCCGTCAGTGACTAGCAGGAATGACGTGTCGTCCCGCTTTTGCTCGACGATCCGGAGGATGTCTCCAAGGACGTCGGTTTGTTTGCTGCCCGTGGCATTGAATGCCTTTACCTCAATGAGGATTTGGGCGTCGGCAGCGTTTGGAATGGCAAAGTCGGCCTTTTCGCTGCTCTTGCCGGTAGCTCCGATGAACTGACAACGCGGAACGATTTGATCCACGGTGAATACCTGGACGAGGATTTCCTGCACAAAGTCCTCCAGTAATCGCCCACGAAGCTGCCCCTTCCGTGCGCTACCCCACCCGCCTTCAAATAAACCAAACAGACGATCCGACCAGTGGATCGGACGATGTATTTCCGCGTTGATTTTTTCCAGTAAATTGAGCTTCACGAAAGCCGCAACGTAAGCAACAGGATCAATACGAAACTGCGTTTTACCACCGCCACCCTTGTTTTCAAACAGCGTGGGAATATCCCGATCATACTCGTCTTTCGCCATCCCGAGAAACAGCCGCAAGACAGTGGATGCCGCCCGAAAATCAGATGCAAGCATATCACGAACGTGTCGTTCGGTGACTGGCTCCAAGGTCGGCAATGACTTCAACATGGAAATCACCGCTTCGGAGTGAGGATCCACTAGCCAATCGACCTCGAGAATTTGTAGTGAGTCTGCGATCTCCGCGAATGTTTGCCGATAACGCTTCATGAACCGATGATAAGGTATTCCTGAACGACATTCCGTTTTGCGGTGGAGTGTGTTCCAAAGTGATAGCGGTGGGTCTTTTCCAAGACTTGCACCGTGCGTTTGTAACGCCGCATCAGCTTGCGAAGCGTGTCGAGGTCCGGGTAGGCGTTCGACGAATAGGAAAGCACCAGAGTCGAATCGGCAAAGTGCCGGAAGAGGCGATCAAAGGCGTCAATTGCGGTGCTGCGGTAGGAGAAAGGGGTGAATGGTTTTACGATCTTTCGGACCTTGCTGTTCATCATCAACTCCTTGCCTTCCCAGTAGCAGGCGAGGCCTTCAAGAAAGTGATAGCGTTTGATGTAGCAGTTGTCGTCGGCCAGCGGGACATACGGAGGATCCATGTAAACCAGATCGCTTCCCGGCTTCACGTCAAAGACATCTCCGCATGTGCAGGAGTTGCGTTTTCCGTTGCTGAATACGGCGGCATTGTAAATTTTTACTTGCTCAATGAAGTGCTCCCGTAGCGTGAGTTTGAGATCGCGTCGGCCGTCTTGATAGCGTCCCGGGTCACTTACCGTGAAGAGGCCTCGGGGTTGGCGTTTGATCGCCGAACGAAGGATGGCGGCCAGCGCAACGGAGCGCTTGAACGGAGAATCCATTTCACGGATGCCAGCCCAGAAATCGTCGAGGAAGGAGAGTTCGGGTGGAGTATAGAAAATCCCCTCGAAGGTCCTGCGGATGAATGTTTCATCGGACCTACGCGCTTTTGCGCTGAGCAAACATTCCAAATCCTCGTCGTTCAAATGAGTGGCGGTGTTTGAAACGGTTGCCTCCGTGAGCACCGATGGGAATGCGAGCGTGTCGTTCGCCCGGACCTGCTTGCCCATGCCTTTCAGGAGGTAAGACACCACGCCCGAACCGGAAAAGGCATCGGTAGCCGTTTCAAAATCAAGCTCTTGGAAGGTGTCATGAATCCACGGGAGCAAACGGAATTTGCTGCCCATGTAGCGGAAGCGCGGAAAATACCCCATCTGATCCGGCAATGCTCCCAAGTCATTGAGAAGGAGCGGTTGCAATTCGGTGAGGGGTTTCATGAGTTCATGTGAACAGTTTCTTGGATTGCTGTCAAGCTGGGATTGATGGACGGATGAAAAGGAATTGGAGGGCCGGGGGCAAGCGAGGAAATGCGGTGAAGGACGATTCCCGACGACGCCCGTTGGATTTTTCGAATAGGGACTTGAGCTCCAAGATGATGAGGCAAGACGAGAATGCAGGCATCGCCAGGGTCAGTCGCCAGGGTCCCGACACAAGCATTGGATACGGTCAGAGTATTCCGATTCACATTTCAACCCCGGACTGGGCGGACAATGCGGATCAATTGCCCGGTCGAGTTTCCGCAAGCGGCAAGCGAGGAGTGAATGCGTTGGGCGAATGCGGAGGGATCGGCGTCGTCGCGGGTGCAGACGATGATTCCGGCATGAGCCCCTTGGGTTTCGCGATGTAGGCGGATGAAATCGTGGCGGTTCAAAGTGAGGACGGCCCGGTTTTGCCCGGTCGCGTAGGCGAGGACTTGATCGTCCGGAATCTTTTGGTTCGCCCGTCCGGCTTCGTAGGAGGTGAGGACATCATGGCCAAGCCGCCGGAGTTCCTCGACGACCCGTTTTGGGAAGTTCTCGTTGGAATAGAACGAGGCCATCAGGCTTGCTGATTGAGGCGAATGGCCTGTTCAATTTCCTCGCGGTGGGTTTCGACGTATTGCCAGGCGGCTTCGAGATCGAAGACGCTGATTCCCGGGTAGTCCTTGAGCAGCTCCAGATCGCCTACGCCCGCGCGGCGGGCCTCTTCGAGCATCCACACGGCGATCCGCGTCATGCCGACGCAGGCCTCGCCACCACAGACGCCGGGAGTGTGCTGGATTCTGGCGGGCGAGCCAGGAACGGGCAGGGTTCCAGCCCTCGCCTTCACGAAGAGCACGAAGTCCAGCACCTCCGCCTGAACGGGTTCGGGCGCGGCTTCGATCTCGCTGGCGATGCGCTGAGTGAGGGTGGTCATGGGGGGAGATTAGCGGTATTTGGGGGCTAGGCAAGGTCGCACTGGCAGGGCATGGCGGTTGAAAACCGCCGCCACGTCGCCAGTCCCGATTTCCAAGCATTCGGGACGCCGCCGCCACGGCCTGCCGCGGGACGCGACAGCCACGGTTACATTTGGTGCTCCGATTCCCATCCGCCCATCCATGCCGCATCTGCCGGTTTTGCTGTAGTTGTTGCGGTCCTGGCTGCGGGTGCGCTGCTGCCGTCAAGGCGTTCACCGACGTAGGGTTATACCCCATGGAGGAAACTCCATTCACCGCGTAGGTTCGGAGACATGAAAATCACATTACTGTTGCCATTGTGTCTGTTCCCATTGTTCGCCTCCGTCGTATCCTGCCGTGAAAAGGGGCCGGCTGAAAAAGCCGGTGAGAATGTCGATGAAGCCATCGAGAACGTGAAAGACGCCGTCGATCCGAAAGGGCCGATTGAGAAAGCCGGCGAGAAGGTGGATGAGGCATTGGAGAAATGATTTGAGCAGGCGGGTGCCTGTCCATCGAACACGTTCCGGGTTCATTCGCGAGACTTTGGCTATCCCTGCCGCAGGGTGAAGTGCGGCGGTCATGGACTCGCCGCTACAAGGTTGGGGATGGATTGACGATTCGTCAGTTCAGAAATCCGCCGCCACGGTCAGAAAGGTTCATCGTCGGCCAAAGGGTCTTCGTTTCCGGCGTTCTATTCCTCGCCATGATGCCGCAAGGACTCCCTTGGCGCGAAAATGGACTCCCAAAAGTCGGCGAGGGAGTCCCTAAGGCGGATCGGGGACTCCCAAAAGAACTTGAGGGACTCCCCGGACGTGTCGCGGGACTCCCCGGACGCGTCGCGGGACTCCCCGAACGCGTCGAGGGACTCCCCGGACGCGTCGAGGGACTCCCCGGACGAGTCGAGGGACTCCCTCGGCCGGACCGGGGCGTCCGAATTCTTGTGGCGGGTGTCCTGGTTTGACTTCGGGGAGTCGGGATTCCGGCCGTAGGGGCATACGGATTGCCCGGCGGCGATACCGGTACAAAAAAAGAACCCGCCCACTGTTGCCAGTGGACGGGCCTTCGATTGCAGCGCTTCAGGCGGTTTCCCCCGCAGCGGCGGGTGCGGAGCCCTTGCGGGTGAGGCCGCTCTGCCGCTGGCTCAAGGGCACGTAGCCCATGGCGCGGTAGAGCTGGCCGTCCTCACCGTAGGCGGGGTTCCCGCGCACGGCGTTGGCCACGAGCCGCATGGATTCCCGTGCGGCGACCTCCGCCTCGGCCCTTGCCTTGAGCTCCGCCGCGTACTTCGCGTCCAGGGCTTGCAGCCTCTGGGCGCTCTGCATCAGCGGCGCGGTGGTGGTTTCAAACTCCGCGAGGGTCATCCCCGCGAAGCTCGCTTCTGGTGCGATCTCACGCCATGCGGCGGTGAAGATCCCTACTCGGTCCGCCGTCGGCGGGTATTTGCGTTTCGTGGCCATATTAGTATTTGTTGGAATGCGGCTGTGATCTCCCGCCGCGAGGAGGTGATGCATTCCCGCATCGGGGGTCTGTCCGTGCCTGCCGCCGGTTGTAACTCCGGAAATGTGGGCGCGGACATGACGCCGCGAGACTGCCCCATTCACCGCATCCCGTCTTCTTAGCCATGACGGGGTTCCGATTAAGAAGACCCTACGAGACCGGGCGGTCGCACATGGCACGCGCCACTTCGTATCCCGGCGGTGTTCCGTTCGGATCGCTCTTTCCATTCTTCGAGACCTTGCGCAGGCCGAGGACGTTGTTGCAGTAAGCGGCAAGATCCTGTTCGCGCTCACACGGATAGCGCAAGGGAACGGGCGCGACGGACCGGATGACGTTCATCAGATCCCGATACGTCCAGTGGTGCCTGCGGACCAGCGGCCACAGTTTGATGATGCATTCGTCCAATGCCGGATAGTTTTGGTGGGTCGAAGAAACATCCGCCATGGCTTTGCCGACCATCGTCCACTTGGATGGATCGGAAAGACGATCCGCCGCCTCGCCGTGGTGCCATTCCCACCAGGCCTTTTGAAAATCGTTCATGGCGGGGAAGTGGCGCTGCTGGACTCCAAGAATCGCAAGCTCGCGTTTTTCCGGGTCAGGATCGAACGCCACGGGCGCATGGTGGGATAAAAAGTGGGTTTGCGCGTGGATGAAGGCCTCCACCCACTCGCAAAGGCGGTGGACCAATCCGCGTGTGAAGGCAAACACTCCAGCGATCTCCGCCGCATTCATCTTCGGGATGGGTTTGGGCCAATTGTCATGAGGATATTCCAGTGACATCGGCCAATACGCGGCGAGTAGCGTGCGGCTCTGGGCATCGTCGAACTCCGCGAAGCGGAGCAGCGAACTGAAAACATGGTGAAAGTCCGCCGCGGAGGCATGACCGAAAGCCGCCTCGAAGGATTCCGCCGCAAGGCCTTGCTGCAATTTGCGGTTCTTCGCGGATTTCCGTTCCGCATATTGAGCGACGGTTTTGAGCGTCACATCGCCCAGCCATGCCTCGATCACGAAGGCGGTGAGGTAGAAATTGTCGTTTTCCCGCTTACATACCGCAAGTGCGTCGTCCATGGTTTTCATGAACGGCATCGGGGATCTGGAGTTGGGCTGCATGATGTTTTCAGGCGGAATTCAATCGAGATAGCGATCGTCATAATCGATTCCCGATTTCCGGAGAAATCCGATGAGTTCCTCACGGAACGTCTTGCCGCGGTGGTGTTCTTCCTGTCCTGCGATGTATTGCCGGACAGATGCCTTGACGGAGGCACTCACAGTGAAGGCGGCATAGCCCTCCTGCCAATGAAATGAGGGAAGGGAAGTGGTCTCGGAAATCCAGACCGAGGAGTTCTTTTTCAAGTCCCGCATGAAATCGGACAGGCAATGCGTGGGTTTGAGGCCGACGAGAAGGTGAACGTGATCCGCGACACCGCCGACGCCTTGGGGCACGCCACCCAGGCCACGGACCGCCCCGCCAAGGTATTCATGGAGGCGCGTCCGCCATTCCGCCGCGATCATGGGTTCGCGATTCCTGGTGGCGAAGATAATGTGATAGAGGAGGTTGGTGTGCGTCGAGGGCATGAAAGATGATGGCTGGCACACCTCCGGCGTGCGATCCGTTTTTTCGTCGTGGTTCCGGTGCTATCTCTCGTTCCTCGTTCAACCACCGGCTACAAGCTGACAAGCCTCCGGCTTGAAGATGTTATCGGTTCCGGATGTTTTGACGCGAGTTTCCCCATACCTGAGGGATCGAAGCCTGTAGCCGGTGGTCGAGCGCAGCGACACCACCGGATGTGAAATGGTTGATTCATCTGATCCCGGAGGGATCAAAGCCTCTGGACGCAGGTCGAGCGCAGCAGTACCACCCGACTTGGCGGGACAATTTCCCACATGATGCGCATGCGTGAGGATACCGTGGCTCACAATTTCCCCAGCCCTTCCAGCGTCTTCAAGATCTCCTCGATCTGCTGGATGCGGGCCTTGCTGCGTTTGCCGAAGTGGCCGGCGAGGGCGGCGGGGTCGGGGCCGGTGACGGGGAGGAGCTTTTGGATGGCGGAAACCTGGTCTGACAACGCTGATGGCCATGTCGGAGTTTCAAGTTTCAAGTTTTCAGTTTTCAGGGAAGAAGACTCGGTGCCGGGAAATTCGGACTGTAGCGGCGGTCTATGACCGTCGCTGGCTTCCTGTGTGGCGGATGGATTCTGATAGTCAGGCCGCAGCCAGCGGATGAGGCCGCGCTTTTCCTCGGCGGCGCGCTCGTGGTTGAGGGCGACGAGGCGGGTGAGGAGTTCTTGTTCGATGGCTTCGGCTTGCGATTGTAGGGGCGGTCTATGACCGTCGAAGCCATTGGCAGAGAGCGAAGGCGCTTCTTCATTCGCTAGCGACGGTGAACGAGTGCTTGATTACCACACTTTTTTGAGGTATTCAAGCTCCCATGAAATCGAAAACAAAACCACTGGAGCGTCCGCCCGTCGTGCGGGACGCATATTCGTATATTCGCTTTTCCTCCAAGAAGCAAGCC
>JAUYNL010000070.1 GCA_030696085.1 Luteolibacter sp. | reverse complement strand
GCCGGTGCCTGTGTCCCTGTCTGATCGTTCATGGTGTTGGTTGGTTTGAATTCAATTCCAAACAGGCGATGTCGGAACATCGCCCGATCAACCAGCACCAATCGATTTTAACGTTTTAACGGAAAAAAATCCGCTTCCTTGATGGGAGGCTGGGCGAAGAATCCTCCGCTGCCGTTGAATACAGTTCCATCCGGGGAGTTGTCGCCTCGATGACGGACACGAATCCGACGGCCGCTGTAATGTGGCTCCGAAGCCTGCCCGCTGACGGCGAACGAGACTTTGCGGCAGCGGCTTATGTTTGGTCACCCCAAGCAAGTGCTCCCGAAAGCATAAGCTGGATCAGCCAAAGCATGAGTCATCAAATGGAAAGCAGAAGAGGGCGCGGCACGACTCTTGATAGCTATGACGAAACGGCACTGAACTTGACCAGCGTTGACCGCTGGCTACGAGCAGAATCCGACTTGGCTCCTGAAGTTGTCAGCAGTGCTATTCCCGAACCGAGCGCAGCCATACTGGCGGCAGTTGGCATTTTCGGGCTGTTGCGACGCCGCCGACACGCTGCGAAAATTTTACCCGCTTCCGCCAACCCCTGCAAGCGGCCCTTCTGCCGAAGAACCCTGCCTTGGCCGATTGTCTCACATTTACAACAACACTAAAAAGTGGTGTAATTGCGCACTCGTTGGTCATAGACCGCCGCTACAGTTTCGGCATCGGCGAGGTCGGCGGCGGATGAAACAACTCGGGAGGCGAGCTTGTAGAGCAGGTCCACCTGTTTGATGAGACCTTTGGCGCGGTCGGCGGCGGGATCAAAGGTCTGCCGGGCCGTATGTTGCGCGGCGTTGGTGGCGGGCATGAAATAATCGCTGGAGGTGAGTTTGGAATTTGCCCGAAGGTTGTCGGCGGCGGACCAGAGATCGGTTTCGAATTGAGAGAGATTTTCCATGGGAAGTGCTGGCAGCTTGGCTGGCACGAAGACAGTTTGATGCGCTGACAGTTGGGTTATCCGAGACTTACGCCAGATGCCAGTCTGAATGAATCAAGGCATGTCATAAATCAGATCTTGATAGGCGCTCTCACTCTGGCAGAGGAGACAGTGATGAACTGCTTGAAACGCCGCCGTGTCACCCGAGGGTTCAAACCCCTAATCCGCGACAGAAAATGGTCCGGTTTCCAACGGATTTCCAACTTTTTGACCGTACAGGACGGTCAACCATGCGATACCCCAGAAAACCAGAACCCCAGAATACCCTATGAATACGAATAAAGACGCACAATCGGTCCCGAATCGACGAGCTGGCGGAACGAGAGGGATTCGAACCCTCGGTACGGTTACCCGTACGTTCCCTTAGCAAGGGAGTGCTTTCGACCACTCAGCCATCGTTCCTGAAAGCGGGTCGGGAGGTTTCAATCATAGGGCGGGAGCGTCGTCAACCCCGGTAGAAGTTTTCTTCGACAAATCACCATCTTCTGTCCGTTCGGACGTTTCCGTTTCGGAGGAAGCGGGCGCTTCGGCTTCCGCAAGGGGCGCTTCGGCTTCCGCAAGGGGCGCTTCGGCTTCCGCAAGGGGTGCTTCGGCTTCCGCAAGGGGTGCTTCGGCTTCCGCAAGGGGTGCTTCGGCTTCCGCAAGGGGTGCTTCGGCGGCGGCGGTTTCGCCGGTGGCTAATTCGCCTTGGGGTTTGGTCTTTTTGGATTTCTTTTTCTTCTTGTTGCCGGCTTTCGGTTCAGTGCCTGTTTCCGGGCCTTGGTTTTCGCGGATTTCCTGCACAACCAGGGTGTCGTCGGTGAAAAGCAGGATGTGTCCCTGGTGCAGGAGCCAGAAGAGATCGGCGGCGAACTCGGCGGGCGGGGCGGAGCTGCCCTCTGGGAGCACGGCTTTCCAGAGGCCTTCGAGTTTGGCGGGTTTGTTGGCGCGGATCCATTCGACCATGATGCCTGGGCGTTCGGCGAGGGTCTGGCCGGGTGGCAGCGGGTGCGGCCGGGCGGGGCCGGTGAATAGTTTTCCCTGGCGTTTGAAGACCGGCAGGTGTTCGGCTTCCACGGCCTTGCACACGGCTGGAATGAGGACTGCGGGGTGATTGCGGGCGTGATTTCCGGCGATCTTGAGCGAGGTCATCAACGAGGGTGAGAGATTCTTCGGCGGGATGGAGGCGGGCACTTCCGCATGGCGGGTTTCCTGGAAAGCCAGGTCGAAACATCGGGTGGCCAGCGCGCGCTCGGCTTCGGCGCGGTCGTCGATCCAGGCATCGTCGGCATCGCCCTTGATGCGCCAGCGGGTCTTTTTCTTCATGGTTTCCAGCCACGCGTTCACGGCTTCCTCGCCGCGCTCGGTGCGGACCTTGGAGGAGTATGCGGCGAAGGGCATGTTCGGGAAGCACTCACGGTGGATGCTGCGAAGGTTGGTTTGATAGGTGTGGAAATTCGGCGGCCCGAGCCACAAGCCGGTGAGGCCGCATTTTGCGACCAACTGGAAGTTTCCGCTCGGCGGATCGACCTCGATGATTTCCTCCTCGATCAACTGGCTTTTCAACTCGGACTGCCAGAGGTGGCGCGTGGCGTCCTCGCGGGTGAGGAAGAGGGATTCATCGAGCTTGCCGCGATAGAGCGGCGCGTGGGGCTCGGGCGCATCGAACACGGCGCGGCAGCGTGCGCGTTCGGCGAGCAGGATCTTGGCGACATCGTAAAGCGGATAGACGCGCGCGACCTGATGGATTTCCCTGCCGATGAGATGGACGGCCTCGGCATGGGGAATAAGGATGACATGCACGCCTTCCGCGGGTGGTGCGTCCTCATTGCGTGGCGGGCCGCTGCGGCGGTCGTCAAATCTTTCGCCGCGTCCTTGAGGAGAGCGTCGTCCGCCATCGCGATCCCGCGGGCCATCACGGCGTCCATCGTCACGGCGCTCATCGCGGCGCGGCGGACGCTCGCCGGATTTGGAGACGGGCTTGGTCGGGCGTTCCTGCTGGCCCGCACCGGTGGCGCGCGCCCATGAGGGTCCCAGTGCGAAACTGGACAGGAGGTCGCTCAATGGATCGTTTTTTGAATCGCTCACGGCGCGCACTCTAGAGAGCGATTTTCAAAATGACAAACTCCACGTTGGGTCAATTTGCGGGGGTACCCGGCTCTGTCAAAAGACCGATGATGCGCTGGGTCGCGCCCTCGTGGCGGGCGAGGATGCGTGCCGCATGATCCGTCATCGCCGCCGCGCATGGTGGATCGAGGGCGGTGGTGATGGCCTCGCACAGCGCCGCCTGATCGGCCGCGCGGATGCAGCCTTGCGCCGTCACCAGATGATCGGCGAGCGGTTGGAAGTTCTCCATGTGCGGGCCGAAAATCACCGGTTTGCGGGCGAGTATGGCCTCGCTGGGATTTTGTCCGCCGGTGGCGAGGAAACTTTTTCCGATGATCACCACGTCCGCATGCGCCGTCCAATCGCGCAGCTCGCCGGTGGAATCGATGAGCAGGGCATGGCGGCCATTTTCGGTTGTCTCGGGTGTTTGAAACTTCGAACGCAGCACCACTTCGAAGCCCGCGCGGTTGAGTTCGTCTGCCACCTCGGCGCGTCGTTCGGCATGGCGCGGCACGATCACGGGCAATGCGTGCGGCGCGGCATCACGGATGGCCGCCGCGATCCACGCGTCCTCTCCGGCATGGGTGCTGGCGGCGAGAATGACGCGGCGGTTTTTTCCGAAGGTATCGAGCATTTCCTGGAACTCCGCCCGCCTAACAGGGTGCTCGCCGCCGCCGGGATCGAACTTGAGGCTGCCGGTATGATGGATGCGCGAGGGATTCACGCCGAGGTCCTGCCAGATTTGCGCGTCCTCCGGCTCCTGGATGGCCACGGCATCGAGCATGGAGAAAAGCGGGCGCATCCAGGTGGCGAACTTGCGGTAGCGCCGCGCCGAGCGCGGCGACATGCGGGCATTGACCAGCGAGACCGGGATGCGGCGCTTGCGGCAGGCGAGCAGCAGGTGTGGCCATGCCTCGCCCTCGATCAGGACGATGCGCTCCGGCTCGAAGCGCTTCAGGTAGCGGCGCACCATCGATGGGAAATCCAGCGGCGAATAGGTGACTCGCAGGTCTGGAATCGCGGCGGCGGTGGCCACGGCGTGTCCGGTGGCGGTGCCGGTGGCGAGCACGAATCGGCGGCCGGGCTCCTTGCGCAGCCACTCGCGGATGAGTTTCAGCGCCAGGAGCGATTCGCCCACGCTCACGGCATGGATGTGGACCGCGCCGTGCGGATCGAAATCGGGTTCCGAGGTGTAAATGGCCGCCCGCTCGCCCAAGTGCGTGCCGAAGCCAGCGCGGCGCAGCATTTTCACGATCCACCCGGGAAAGGCCGCCAGAAACAGCAGCGGCAGCAGCAGGCGGTAAATCAACAGGGCGGTGAACCAACGCATCGGCGCGGAGATTAGGGCGGCGGAAGCGCTTCGTAAAGCCCGGCGGGTGGCGGCCGCAGCGCGGTGTGGTGGCGGGCGAGACCTTCCGTTAGCGCGTCGGCATATTCGCGGAAGATCGATGGCCGGGGCGCGCCGTTGATTTCGCGCAAGCCATCGTAATCGCCGGCCTGGAGGCGGGGAAGATCGATGGTGGAATTCATCACATAGGGCTCCATGAAGATGACCGGGCAATCGTAGAGGCGGTTGGCGAGCAGGTTGCGCGCCCACAGATAGGGGTGGCCGTTGACGGGCCGGGCATTGGGCGAATCCACCGGATAGATGAAGGGCGGCAGGCCGGATTTCTCCGCGAACACATCCGCCACGGTGGCACCGACCAGCGCCTCCTCCTCATGCGTGCGGCGCAGCAGTTTATCTAGCAAAGCGTAGCGCTGGTCCGCGAGGGCCACCTCCTCGTCGGTATAGGCGCCGTTGAGCAGCAGGTGCAGATGACTGCGTTCGACGAGTGTGGGATTGGCGGGATCGCCCCAGGGATCGGCGTTGAAGTGGAGGCAGAGCACGAGGTCGGGCTTGAGGGAATCGTTGACGAACTTGGCGCGGGCGCGGATTTCCGCGGTGCGGTAAAACAAGCGTTCGGCGAGCTTGCGCAGCGCGGCGGGGGAGTCCGGTGGATCGGCGGAATCCGCGGCCAGAGTGAGCAGCGAGTCCGGCCGTAGCGGGGTGACTGGTTCGGGTTTCGCGCGCACCAGCGAAACGCGGGCTCCGAGCGCTTCGAGGCGGGGCTTGAGGAGATTGGCGACTTGAAGGGTCATGTCACCTTCGCGGACCGGCGGGCCATCGCCGACGAGCAGCCAGCGTTCCTCGATCTTCGCCCATTCGCCGCCGATGTGGCCGGGATCGATGGCGATGTGGAGGTTGTCGAGCGGTTTTCCCTCGGGTGCGGGTGGCAGGTCCGCGGTGGTTTTCCAGTGCCGCGGCGTGGGTTTCGTCAGGCCGGGAGGGGCGAAGCGGAGGTGGAAAATGTCCTCGCCGGAGCCGCGGATGCGTGCTTCGTGGTCGTCGATTTCGATGAAATTCCGCCACGCGCCGCCGGTGACGAACACCGTGGTGAGCAGGCGTTCGAAATCGCTGCGGGTGATGGTTTCCTGGAAGGCTTCGAGTTTCGACCAATCCGGTATTTCCCCAAGCACCGACAGGGCGGGGGAGACGGGCGGAGCGGGCGCGGGCGGCGGCACGACCGGCTTGGGACGCATCCATATCGCCAGCGCGGCCAGACCGAGAACGATCAGCAGCGGCAGCGTGCGTTTGACGGATGGAGGCATGTGGGAAATTGGATTGTCGGCGGGTGGCGGAGCGTGAATCCTAGCGGCGGCACAGTGCATTCCGAATCTCCTATCATGTCCACGCTCCGTATTTTGTTTCTTGGTGATATCGTCGGCGAGCCCGGCCGCAAGGCGGTGATCGAGCAACTGCCGATCCTGAAACAGGAGGAAGCGCTCGATTTTATCATCGTCAACGGGGAAAATTCCGCCGGTGGCAAGGGCATCACCCCGAAGATCGCCATCGACCTGCTCCGCGCCGGCGCGGCGGTCATCACCACCGGCGATCACGTCTGGGACCAGCAGGAAATCGTCGATTATATTCCCACCGAGCCGCGCCTGCTGCGCCCGCTCAACTACCCGGATGGCACGCCGGGCAAGGGCAGCGTGGTCCTCGAAACCGCCAAGGGCCGCATCGCGGTGATGCAGGTCCAAGGGCGCACCTTCATCCAGCCGCCTCTCGAAAACCCCTACATCGCCGCCGAACTGGAGGCCATCCGCCTGCGGGCCGATGGCGTGGGGCCGATCATCGTCGATTACCATGCCGAGACGACCAGCGAGAAGATCGCGATGGGCCGCCACCTCGACGGCAAGGTTTCCGCAGTTCTCGGCACCCATACCCACGTGCAAACGGCGGATGAGACGATCTTCCCCGGCGGCACCGGCTATCTCACCGATGCCGGCATGTGCGGACCCGAGGAGTCGGTGCTCGGGAGAAACATCGAGTCCGTCGTCTGGCGCTTCAAAACAGGCATGCCCACGCGCTTCCCGGTCGCCAAGGGCGCGGTCCGCCTCTGCGGCGCGATTGTGGATGTGGACGTGGAAAGCGGCGCGTGCCTGGCGATCCGCCGCTTGTCGCGGTTGATTCCGGAAAAAGCCGCAGCGCCGACGCCAACGGCCGAAGCCCCGCCCGCATGAGCCGCGCCGTGCCACAATCCCTGCACGATCTCGGATTTTCAGGGCTCGTCGAAGTCTTGGCCGCCGGCGGAGTGATCGCGCACCACGCCAAGGCGCTGTGGCGCGCGCTGCACCGCGAGGGCGAACTCGATCTAACGACGCGGAGTTTCCTGCCGCCGCTCCGGCGCTGGATCGACGCCTCGGTGGGCGGGGACAAGGCGTTTTTCCTCGATGCGCCGGAAGTGGTCGATGAGATCCGCAGCAGCGACGGGCTGACGCGCAAGTTCCTGCTGCGCCTGCGCGATGGCCAGGTGATCGAAACCGTGCTGATGGGATACGACGGCCGCCACACCGTCTGCGTGAGCACCCAGGCGGGTTGTGCGATGGGTTGCGTGTTCTGCGCCACCGGCCAGATGGGCTTCGTCCGCCATCTGCGGCCGGGGGAAATCGTCGCCCAGGTCCTGCACGCGCGGCGGGTGCTCAAGGAAATGCATCCGCACAAGCGCCTCCGCAATCTGGTGATGATGGGCATGGGCGAACCGTTGCATAATATCGACTCCGTGATGACCGCGCTTGAGATCATTTCCGACGTGCGCGGCATCGGCATCGGTCCGTCGCACATCTCCATCAGCACGGTGGGCGTGGTGCCGGGCATCCTGCGCATGGCGGAGGAAAACAGCCCGTACCGCCTAGCCGTCAGCCTGCACGGCTCCACCGAGCAGGAACGCGCGGCGCTGGTGCCCGCCAGCAAGCGCTGGTCGCTGGAAATGCTCATCTCCGCCTGCCGCGATTACGGCCGTCTAACCGGAAGGCGCGTCTTTTTCGAGTGGACGCTCATCGAGGGAAAGAACGATTCGCCGGAAACCGCCGCGCGCCTGGCAGTTTTGTTAGCCGGCATCGACGCCCACATCAACCTGATCCCGCTCAATCCCACCGGCGGCTTTTCCGGCACGGCCAGCGGCTCGGGGCACGCGTTCCAGAGAATCCTGCGCGCCGCTGGTTTCCCCTGCACCTTCCGCCAGCGCCGCGGCATCGATGTGGCCGCCGGTTGCGGCATGCTCAAGGCGGAAAGACGTGCGCGGGTGGCTCTCCTGTAGCGGCTGGTTTCCGGTCTTCTCGGAGTTGTCTTCATTGCAGAATTCCAGAGTTCTGACCCCATACGAAATCTCTCATTTGGATATGAAACCACAATGGTTCAAGTTGTTTGTCCCCGCATTCGCCCTGGCTTTCACTGGAACTGTGCCTGCCGCGGTGGTGATCGATCAGGACAACACCCAGTTTAGCGATGGAATCATGTCCAGCTTTGTGAATGGGTCCCAGCTACAATCATTCCAACAGGCGGCAGGCAACATCGTCGGTGCTGGTATTTTGCTGGAGGGCTCTGGCTCGGAAAGCATCACGATCAACCTCTACGACCTGTTGCCGCTTCCTGAAAGCGGTGCCACGCTACTTGCAACTGGTAGCGCCGTGGGGGCGGGCGGAAGTTGGGTGGATGTTTATTGGGGTGAAGTCAGCATATCGCCGGATACGACTTATTATCTGGAGTTTTCAGGGTCGAATCTGGCGACTGCGGCAGATCTTCAGAATCGATACAGTCGTGGAATTCACTATTCTTCATCTCTCTCGGGCTGGCCTGCTTACGATCTTATATTTCGCACGTATGCAAACGACACAGTCGTCCCCGAGCCCGGGACCTACGTGATGTTCCTTGCCGGCATGGGAATGATCGGAGCGATCACCCGGCGCAGGAACTTGAATGGTACCAGTCCCGCAGCGTAACATTTTCCTCGAATCCCAGCCAGCCGAGGCTGTCACCGATCACCTCAAAATGCACCACCAGTAATCACTTCAAAGTGCACCACTTCGGATGGGTGTTTTCTGCTGGGCTGAGGGGGTGGTTGGCAAGGTGATTGTGCCGCGGAGATGGATTCATTTTCCTGATGCAAAGACCCTTTGCTTTTGGCAAAGGGTCATGAAAAGCGAGTCCTGCCCGGCGGAGGGCCGGTCAAGCGGCTGTTTGCGGAATAGGGGTCGGGAGTCGAAAAGGTTCCGCAAAGAGGCGCTTGACCGGACCGAGCCGGGCGGTATCAGACGCCGTGGTCCGCTGGTTGCCGCGGTTTGGACTTCGTTTTGGTGGGAGCGCCCTCACTTGGCGCTGTGTCCGCGATACTGGCCGCCAGGCGGTGGCTGCGGCCGTTGATGGCGATGACCTCGGCGCGGTGCAGCAGGCGGTCGAGGATGGCTCCGGCGGCGGGAACGTCGCCTAACAGCTTGCCCCATTCGTCCACCGGCCGGTTGGAGGTCATGATGGTGGAGCGGACTTCGTGGCGGCGCAGGATGATTTCGAGCAGCAGTTCGCCGCTGCGGGCGGGCAGGGTTTTGAGGCCCATGTCGTCGATGATGAGCAGGTCGGGTTTCAGGTAGCGGGCGAGCAGGCGGGTTTCCGCCGGGCCTCCTTCGCTGGCGGCCAGATCGCGCACGAGGTCGAAGATGGAGCGGTAATAAACGGTGTGGCTGTGGCGGATGGCTTCGCGCCCGAGGGCTTGGGCGAGGTGGCTTTTGCCGACTCCGGGTGGTCCGACTAACAGCACGTCGCGGGCTTCGGCGATGAAGCGGCAGGTGGCGAGTTGATGGACGCGGTCGCGCGGGATGCCGGGATTGAAGCTGAAGTCGAAGCCGTCCAGACTGCGTGATTCGCGGAAGTCGGCGCTCTTGAACCGGCGGGCGGTGGTCCGGCCTTCGCGCACGGCGAGTTCGTCCTGGAAGAGAAGTTCGAGGAACTCGTCGTGGCCGAGCCGGTTGGAGGAGGCTTCCAGCAGGCGGGTTTCGAGCGATTCGGCGAGGCCGCCGAGGCGGAGTTTGCGGGCGTGGGTTTTGAGGGTGGCGATTTGGCTCATGATGCTTTGGATGTGGTTTGCGGTTCTGTTAGCGGGGTGGATTCGGTGTGATGAAAACCGGTGCTTTCGGAGGCTTGGCTGCGGATGAAGTCGGAGTAAGCGGAGAGCGGACGAATGATCGGATCGCTCTCGCGCAGCTCGATTTGGATCTGTCCGGGGGCTTGATCTCCGGCTTCCAGCAGGTGTTTGATCGTCCGGAAGGATGGAAGATTGGCTGCGGCGGCGATGGCTTTGGCACAGGCGGCATTGACGTCGCTGGCACGGCGTTTTTCGGCCAAGTGGCACAGTCCCATGATGCTGCGCAGCGCCTCGGCCCCGCGGGCATCGAGCGCCCGCTGCGCCCAGCGACCGGCCGCCTCGCCCAAGGCGGCGGCCCGCGAACGCCAGTAGTCAGCACTTTCCTTGATCGTGCCGTGCAGGCCCCGCACGCCCATGCATCGGCTGAATCTGCCGGGCTCCAGCCGCGCATGACAGCCGATCTGCTCCATGCGCTCGTTGAGCAGGCGCACCATCCGCCCGTCCCAGCGCACCCACACCTGCCGCCCGATGAACTCCGGCGGGGCCTCGTAATACGCCTTGGCGACTTCCACGAAACTGTCGCGCTGCACCCGGCGGCGACCCTCCTGATAGCTCTCGTAAACCGACGCGGGCAGAGGCCCGAGCGCCTTGCGCTCTTCCTCGAAAACGGCAGCCACCTGCCGCCGGGTGGTGCCGTGCACGCGCTTGTCGGCGACCTGCTCCTCCCAGTGAAGCAGATGGGCGTTCTGCTCGCCAAGCGAGGCGAACTGCCGGCCCTTGAGCGAGTTGTTTTTGGCGTAGCCCACGCCGCGTTCCACCTTGCCCTTGTGCTGGGGCGTGTAGGAGCGGCAGGGCATCGGCGTCATGCCGTAATGACGGCAAAAATCCGCCAGTTTCGGGTTCATGGCCGGGTCATACCAATCCGCTTTGATCACCGCCGCCTTGAGGTTGTCGAAATTGAGCAAACGCGGCACCCCGCCGAAATAGCGCACGGCGTTCTCGATCACCCGAATGAACGTCTCGGTGTCCTGGCGCAGCACCACCTCGCTGTAGCCCTTGCGCGAGTGGCTCAAAATCGCGCGGAACAACCATGTGCGCCGGGTTTTGCCGCCCGCCTCGACGAGCGGCGCGCCAAGCCCGAAATCCACCTGCATTTCTTCTCCCGCTTCGCACTCGATGCGCCAAACCCGCTCCGGTTCGCTGGCTTTGAGCCTCGAAACGTAGCGCGACACCGAAGGATAGGAGCCGCTAAAACCGTGCCCGGTGACCAAATCCTGATAGATGCGCTGGGCGCTCAATCCGAGTTCGAGCATCGGCGCGATGACCTCCTGTAACCCGGCACACAGGCTGCGCGAGCCGGTGATCACTTGGGTGGTGCACTTTGGCTCCTCGGGAAGCCCGCAGCCGGTAATCACTTCGGTGGTGCACTTTGGCTGGGCCACGGCGGTGTAGCGCTTCACCGTGCGGCGGTTGATGCCCAGCGAGCGGGCGATGTGGCGGACGGACCAGCCCTTGGCGACCAGGGCTTGAATGGCTTGTTGTTGGGGCACTTCGAGGATGTTGGACATGCTCCCCGATCCAAGCACTTTGGCAGCGCCCTGAGGGAAGCGGTTTTACATCCGCAAGTGGTGCACTTTGAAGTCTAACAAGTGATTATTGGGTGGTGCACTTTGGGTGATCGCCGACAAGGCCGCGCCGCGCGCCGGTTTTCCGTGGCTGCGGATCAGCGGATGACGTGATTGTCCTTGGCTCCGGGCTCAGAGCCTCATTCAGAGGTCCAGGCAGTGATTGGTCTTCACCCCCCGTCCTCTCGAATTCAAAAGGCCATTGAAAGGCATCAGCGCTCGAATCTGTCGCGGCAGGGACCGATATTGCCTCTGTTACTCTACGGCCATGCGGGATGCGCTTTGCGATTTTTCAGCACTGCTACAAGCAGCCGGGGCATTCCGGGCGGTCCGTGAGAATGGGTTGTGAATGGTGGGGTCCAAGGGAGGACGCTACGGCGGTTTTTGGGCGGTTTCTTTGGCATTTTCAGCCTCTGGGTAGTTTGCGGCGGTCACAGACGCGCCGCTTGTGTATTGGTGATGTGCTAAGATTCCCCCGGCAAAGGGCTTCCGCATGGTGAACGGCCATGCGGAAGCGACCGCGCCGCGAGCGCACGCGCCGCAGGGTTCATCACCCGGCCTGTAGCTGGCTCCGTCGCGGTACCTTTGTCTCTTTTAACTCGAACAGTTGCCGGGGCTGCTTGCGCACGCCCGAATCACAAGCCTGAGAAACAAAGACATGAACACCATCCCATCATCCAGCCAGCCCGTCCATATCGGAATCGATGTCGCCAAGGATTCGCTCCAGGTCGACCTCGCGGGTAAATCCACCCATTTCGCCAACACCGCCGGGGGCCATCGCCTGCTTGCCACCGCGTTGCCGTCCGCAGCCTTCGTTGTCATGGAGGCCACCGGTTCCTATCATCTCGCCCTGCTGCGTTTCCTCCAGCAATCCGGCATTCCCGCCGCCGTCGTCAATCCGGCCAGGGCCAAGTCTTTTGCCAAGGCGCGCGGCACCCTGGCCAAGACTGATCCGGTCGATGCCGCCATGCTCTCCGACTTCGGCAGGGCATTCCAGCCTCCCGCCACCTCCCCCCGGGAACCCCAACACGAGTCCCTCGGGGAACTTTCCTCCGTGCGCACCGCCGTGCTCTCGGAAATCACCCTTTGGCGCAATCTGCTAGAGCACCAGCAATCCAAGGAAGCCCGGTGCCATTCCCGGGCACGCCTCAGACAAGCGGCCGCATCGCTGGCCAAGGTGGACCGGCAGATCGCCGCGCTGATGGAACAGTCGCCAGAGATCGCCCCCGTCGCCTCTGTGCTGCGGGAGTGCAAGGGCGTGGGCATTGTCACGGCGACCATCCTCGTCACCCAAATGCCCGAGCTTGGCAAAATCAACCGCCGCGAGGCCGCCTCGCTCGCGGGCCTTGCCCCCTATGCCCGCGATAGCGGGAAGAGCGAGGGCAAGCGCATGACCCGCGCTGGCAGGCCGCGCGTGAAGCAGGCGCTCTATCTGGCCTCGCTCAGCGCGGTGAGATACCACCCGGCCCTGAAAGACTCCTACAAGGAACTGCGCGCGAAAGGAAAACCCGCCAAGGTGGCCTTGGTCGCCATCGCCCGCAGGCTATTGGTAATTCTCAACGCGAAACTCAAGGAGCACTATGCAAAAGCCGCCATGTCGACCTGAACTCCGCGATTCCCAGCAGCAAATCCCATCTTTTCCCGATAGCCATGAGGGGCTTCCGAGAATGGGTCCTAAAACTCGTCGGAGGAAGCCCCTCATGGCGGCCTGCGGCGGAAAAAAACTAACAAGAAAATACAGTTGCTACAGGTCAATCGTTCTCGTTGGAATGGAACGAATCCTGAAATGCCGCCCGCGCGATGTGGTGGAATCACAGATACTTGTCGGTCACCGCGCCTTCGGAGGCGGTGGCGACGAGTTTGGCATACTTGGCGAGCACGCCGCGGGTGTAGCGCGGCTCGGGTTGTTTCCATGCGACCCTGCGGGTGGCGAGCTCGTCGTCGGAGAGCGCCACATCGAGGCGGTTGTTGACGGCGTCGATGATGATGGCGTCGCCATCCTGAAGCAGGCCGATGGCGCCGCCGGTGAAGGCTTCCGGGGTGATGTGGCCGACCACGAAACCGTGGCTGCCGCCGGAGAAACGGCCGTCGGTGATGAGAGCGACATCCTTGCCGAGGCCGAGGCCCATGATGGCGCTGGTGGGGCCGAGCATCTCGCGCATGCCGGGGCCGCCCTTGGGGCCTTCCATGCGGATGACGATGACGTCGCCCTTCTCGATCTGTTTGGCGAGGATCGCCTTCATTGCGGCATCCTCGGACTCGAACACGCGGGCCTTGCCGGTGAAGACCTCGCCTTCCTTGCCAGTGATCTTGGCCACCGCGCCGCCTTCGGCGAGGTTTCCGTAAAGGATGCGCAGGTGGCTGTCCTTCTTGATCGGATCGGAAAGCGGGCGGATGATTTGCTGGCCTTCGGGGTAGGGTTTGGCGAGTTTTTCGAGGTTCTCGCGTATCGTGCGGCCGGTCACCGTCATGCACTCGCCGTGCAGCAGGCCGCCATCGAGCAGCATCTTCATCAGCGGCACGGTGCCGCCGATCCCGACAAGATCCGCCATCACATATTTGCCGGAGGGCTTGAGGTCCGCGAGCACCGGCACGTTTTTGCCGATGCGCTCGAAATCATCGATGGTGATCTCGATGCCCGCGGCGTGGGCCATGGCGGGGATGTGGAGCACGGCGTTGGTGGAACCGCCCAGCGCGATGAGCACGGTGATGGCGTTTTCAAACGCCTCCCTGGTGAGGATGTCGCGCGGCTTGATGCCGAGGTTGATCAGGTTGAGCACGGCGGCGCCGGCATCGAAACAATCGCGCATCTTGTCATCCGAGATGGCGGCCTGGGCGGAGCTGTTAGGCAGCGAAAGCCCCAGCGCTTCGATGGCGCTGGCCATGGTGTTGGCGGTGTACATGCCGCCGCAGGAGCCGGGGCCGGGGATGGCGCAGGATTCCACGGTTTCGAGCTCCTCATCGGAGTACTCGCCGTTGGCATGCTTGCCCACGGCTTCGAAGACGGAAACGATGTCCAAATCCTTTTGTTCGCCCTTCAGCAAGGCGCAGCCGGGCATGATCGTGCCGCCATAGACGAAGACGGACGGGCGGTTCATGCGGGCCATGGCCATCACGCAGCCGGGCATGTTCTTGTCACAGCCGCCGATGGCCACGAAGCCGTCCATGCCCTCGCAGCCGACCACCGTTTCGATGGAATCCGCGATCACCTCACGGGAGACCAGCGAGTATTTCATGCCCTCGGTGCCCATCGAGATGCCGTCGGAGATGGTGATGGTGTTGAAGATGACGCCCTTGCCGCCGGCGGCGTTCACGCCGTTGGAGGACTCGCGGGCGAGCTTGTCGATGTGGACGTTGCAGGGCGTGACTTCGCTCCAGGTCGAGGCGATGCCGATCTGTGGTTTGGAGAAATCCTCCTTCTGGAAACCTACGGCGTAGAGCATGGCGCGGCTCGGCGCGCGGTCCGGGCCATCGAGCATCGGACTGGAAAAGGGTCGTGTGGTGTCGTTCATCGTAGAGGGAGCATTCCGCACGGCGGGGGGGCGACGTCAAGGCCGCGCGAAACCCGTGGCCGGCTCAAGTCCCCGGAAGGTTCAGCTTCGCCAGCTCCGCATCGATGATGCGCTCGCATTGCTCGATTTGTTTCAGCCGCTTGGCGCGCGCCTGCTCGGCGAGTTGTTCGAGGGTATCGATGTCGTAGAGATAAACCTCCTCGATTTCGCCTACGGCGGGGTCGATGTCGCGGGGGACGGCGATATCGATGAAGAACAGCGGGCGGTATTTCCGGGCGCGGCGGGCCTGCTCTACATAGGCGCGGCGGACGATGGCGTGCGGCGATCCGGTGGAGGAAATGACAATGTCCACGCGTTCGAGCACACGCTGCCAATCGTCGAAACGCACGGCGCAACCGCCCATTTCCGCGGCGAGTTCCTCGGCGCGGTCGAAGGAGCGGTTGCTCACGAAGATCGAGCGCGCGCCGCGCGAAACGAGGCTTTGCGCGGTGATGCGGCTCATTTCCCCGGCGCCGAGGATCATCACCTCGCTGTCCTTGAGGTGGCCGAAAATCTTTTCCGCGAGGTCCACGGCGACGTTGCCGACGGAGGTGGAGCCCTCCTGGATGGAGGTGTCCGTGCGGACTTTCTTGCCGATGCCGAAGGCGCGCTGGAACATGCGGTTGAGCACGCCGGCGGTGGCTCCCGCGGCGTGCGCCGCCTGATAGGACTGCTTCACCTGGCCGAAGATCTCGGTTTCGCCCAGCATCATCGAGTCCAGCCCGCTCACGACGCGGCACAGGTGGCGGGCTGCCGCGGATTTTTCCATTCGATAGAAATGCGGCGCGGCGATGCCATGGAGCTCGGTTTTTTCCATCAGGTGGACTTCCAGCAGTTCCAGGGTTTCTCCGGAGGTCGTGGCGGCCAGGTAGAACTCGGTGCGGTTGCAGGTGGAGACCACCACCACCTCGGACACGCCTGCCAGGCATTTCAGCTCGCTGGCGGCCTCGCCGAGTTTCGCCTGGCCCACGGCGAAGCGTTCGCGCACTTCGACGGGTGCGGTCTTGTGATTGAGGCCGAGGCAGAGAAGTTCCATCAGACGAATGCGAAAACTCCGAGTGAGAGGATGAACAAGCCCACCGTCAGCAGGGAGAGCTTGCGGCCGGTGAGGCCGCGCACGGTCTTGATGGCCAACAGGGCCGCGTATCCGATCCAGACCGAGACGGCGGCGAGCAGGTGGGCGAGTGCCGATTTTTCGTGAGGCATCAGGAAACCTGCGAGGATGCCGATGCTCAGCAGGCCGCCGCCCAGCCAGAGCAGGCGCTCCAGCGAGACTAGCAATTCGCGCACTGGCGGCAGGTTGCGGAACAGTCCGCTTTTCAAATGCTGCTCCTTCAACTGCCGGTCGAGCACCAGAAACATGATCCCGGCCACGGCCGCCAGGGCCAGCGCGCCATAGGCCAGCACCGAGGTGGCCGCATGCGTCTCGTGCCACACGTTTCCACCTGCGACTTTCTGCGGCTCCATTTCCAGAACTCCCGGCAGCAGCGCGATGGATTGGAAAACCACCACCACCGGCGCGGTGAAGACTCCTAACAGCGAAATCCGGTAGGCCGGCCCCACCAGCAGGTAAAAGAGGGTGAGTGACCACGATAGGAACACCAGGATCTCACCTCGGTCGGCCAGCGGGCAGGCGGAGCGCTGGCTGCCGCGCATGCCCAGAAACGCGAGCTGGCAGACGAGCACCGCGAGCATCCAGACCACGGTCCAGCGGCTGGGATGGCCGCGGTGCACGGCGACCATGCCCCAGACTCCGCCAAATAAGGCGAGAAGGGTGGCGGAAACGAGTAACCAACGGTCCATGGGAGGCGGTAAATGCTGGAATTCGGTAACGCTGGAAAGCCGAAAGTGTGGCATCACTCGCCGGAAGGCGGACGACGCAGGGATTTTTTCTGCGAAAGCAGGCGTTTGTCGGCGACCGAGCGTTGTTTCGAGCGGCGTGAGCGCCTGCGTTTCTGGCGGCGCATTTTCTCAATGGCCTGGGTCTTGGCGGTGCTTTTGCCGTCGCGGATGGATTCGAGCTGTTCGCAGAGTTCGCGCCGGGCGAGGAAACGGTTGAGCTCCCGTGATCGGTCCATCTGGCACTTGATGCACACTCCGCTGGGCAGGTGTTTGAGAAACACGCAGTTGGAGGTCTTGTTGATCTTCTGCCCGCCGGCACCGGAGCCGCGGACGAATTTTTCGAGCAATTCGCCCTCCGAAATCCCAAGCGCCACCATCCGCTCTTCCAGGGCGGTGAGCTTTTCAGTGGAGAGGGGATTCTGCATGTGGGCGATCTCAACCGATCCCGCCCGACCCGCAAGGACCGTTTTGCAGCCAGGTGTGGATTCGAGTGGGGGTTTGACAAATCTTTAGGAAAGGTTGAGAAGTTCACTCTGCCGCTGTTTGTGCGGTCATTTTGTATGAAAACACGCATCCGTAAAATGGCGGCTTCCACTCATGTGGCGGTCTGCGTGCTTATCAGCCCGGCGGCCGCCCAAAGGCTTGATCGCGATGGCAATGGCCTGAGTGACGTGTGGGAGACCGCCTTCGCCAAGGGGCTGGATCCGGCTTCGGATGCTGACGGCGATGGCTTCACCAATGCGGAAGAGGAACTCTCCGGCACTCATCCGCGCGATGGGGCGGACTTTCCACGCAGCGGGACCCTGGATGTCATTGGAACGGAAGTGCGGCAGAAATGGCCGGGTGTCGCAGGCATCCGCTACCAGGCGGAGGTTTCCAACGATCTGAATATCTGGCAGCCGATCGGTCCCGCGCGCATCGGTGATGGTGGCGAGATCGAAGCGGTCTTCCTCGGCGGTGATTTCACGAGCGGCGGTGTGGCGCGCTGCGTCTGGACGGGGCTTTCGGGTGGGGGGATCACGGACATCAAAAACGCCGCATCCAGCGGAACGCCGACTCCGAACCTGGTGGATCGCCTCGACCTTCTGGAAGTGCCGCAAAGCAGCCCTGCGGCCGATCAGTTCGGCCAGTGGATCCGCGGATGGATCGTGGCACCGGAATCCGGTGACTACAGCTTTTGGATCGCAAGCGATGATTCCAGCGAGTTATGGCTTTCGTCAAATGAGTCTCCCTCCGGGAAAACACTCGCCGCCTCCGTGTCCGGGTGGACGGCTTTCCGCGAGTGGACGAAATTTCCCTCGCAGCAATCGACGCCCCGCACGCTGGCGGCCGGTGAAAGTTATTACTTCGAGATCTTCCAGCGCGAGTATTCCGGCGGTGATCACCTGTCGGTCGCGTGGACGCGTCCGGGCATGGCCGGTGGAGCCCGCGAGATCATCGGGGAACCCCACCTTTCCTCCACCGGTCGCTCGCTCAATGAGTTGCGTGCCGAAGGAAAACCATTGTTTTTCCGCCTCAACTTCAGGCATGTCGATTCCGATGGCGATGGGGTGAACGATTTCGAGGAGAATCTGTTAGGTCTCAACCCGCGGCTCGCCGCCAGCGTGCCGCGCCAGCCGGATCACGAGGCGGCTACCCGCATCCTTGACAGCCCGAACACCATCACACTCGGGGTTGCCGCGGCGCGTACTTATGAGACGCCCGGATCGGAGCCGGCGCGCTTCCAGATTTTCCGCGCCGGAGGCATCGGGCCCATCGTGGTGGGCTACACGACCGGCGGCGACGCACTGCCGGGCGCGGATTTCACCGCAGCGGCGGGAAGTGTGAGAATTCCCGCGGGAAAACGCTCGGTGTATGTCGAAATCCATGCACTGCCGGATGATTTGATAGAGCCTGCGGAAACCGTGAGCCTGGCGCTTCAAGACGGTGCCGGTTATGAGGTCGCCAGTCCGTCGTCCGCCGCCATCACCATCGATGACGCACCGGATCAACTATACGTCGCCGCGCTGCGCCCGCCAGCCGGGATCGATTCCGGAGCTTCTGGCACGGTCGTGCTCCGCCGCAGCGGAAACTCGATGGGCGGCACGCTGGTTCTCTCATTCGGCGGACTCGGCGACGTGCAGACAGCGGCTGAGTTGTATGTCAGCACGGACGGCCAGGCGGGCCCGGTGGTGCTCGCGCTGCCGCTCAACCAGGTGCCGGATCTGGATTGGGATTTTGCGGCGGCGGGCGGTCTCACCCGCGAAGAGATCCTGCAAGCCATCGACGAAGGTCGTCTGTGGGCGCGCATTCGCAGCGCGCGCTTTCCAGGCGGCGAACTGCTCGCTCACCTCGCCTCCGCTCCCGCGTGGGACGTGATGCCCGTGCCCGCGGCGCCCGCGCCCGCGCCCGTGGCTCCGGCCGATGCCGCGGAAGCCGCGCGTTTCCTCACGCAGGCCACCTTTGGGCCGAATGAAACGGAGATCGCCGCGCTGCAGGCGCAGACCTTCGCGGCGTGGATCGGCAACCAGATCGCCCTGCCGCCGACCTATCATCTGCCCTACGTCCAGGCGCGCCGGGCCGAATTGCTCGCCCGCGATGGCAGCGATGGCTGGCAGGGCCCGCGCAACGAGGCATGGTGGCAGCACGCGCTCACCGCGCCCGATCAACTCCGCCAGCGCGCCGCCTGGGCGCTCAGCCAGATTTTCGTGATCTCCCAGTTCGGCGCACTCGACATCCAGCACGAGGGGGCCGCGAAGTATTATGACATTCTCCTGGAGCATGCATTCGGAAACTACCGTGGCTTGCTCGAGGCGGTCACGCTCAGTCCGATGATGGGCACCTATCTGAGCATGATCCGTAATCAAAAACCGGATCCGCTGACCGGCCACGAGCCGGATGAGAACTATGCCCGCGAGGTGATGCAGTTGTTCTCCGTGGGCCTGATGCGGATGCATCCGGACGGCAGCCTGAAGCTCAACGCCGAGGGCATGCCCATCCCGACCTACAATCAGGATGAAACCGTGGCGCTGGCCCATGTGTTCACCGGCTGGGGGCCGCACTACGATCCCGCCGCGCCGCCGACATGGAGCGATGGCAAGGTCGCCCTGCGGAAAGACTGGTTCCGCTGGGGCTACGACGCGATGCGCCCGATGAGTTTTTATCAGGATTTTCACGACCAGCAGGATCGCACCATCCTCGGCGGCGTGCTCGTTCCCGGAACCGCCGGCGGCGAAACGCGGATGCAGCTCGCGCTCGATGCCATCTTCAACCATCCGAACACCGGGCCCTTCATCGCCCGCCAGTTCATCCAGAAATTCGTCACCAGCAATCCGGCTCCGGGATACATCCACCGCGTGGCAGCCGCATTTGCGGATAATGGATCGGGCGTGCGCGGCGATCTCGGAGCGATGCTCCGCGCGGTGCTGTTGGATCCCGAGGCGCGCGCCGCCGCGCCGCGTGAGAGAGTATCCTTCGGCAAGCCGGCCGAACCGCTGCTGAGATATGTGCGCCTGCTCCGCCTGCTGCCGCCCGCGCCGCCGAAAGCCGGCGATTTCCGGTATTTCCTCAACATGCAATACAACATGCCGGAGCAGGCCCCGCTATTATCCCCATCCGTCTTCAACTTCTTCCAGCCGGTCTATGCCAGCCCCGGACGCATCGCGGAAAACGGCCTGCTCTCGCCCGAATTCCAGATTTTCTCGGAAACCACCGCGATCTCCCAATCCAACCTGCTTTACAGCGCCATCAGTTGGGGGATCTGGACCCCCGAACGTGATGCGGGAAATAACAATTATGTCATCCGCCTCAATTTCGATTCCCTCGCCGCCATTCTCGGCACTCCCGGGCTTACCCCGGCGCAGGCGCGGGAAAGCCTCATCGACTGGCTGGATGCGCGTTTGCTCTTCGGAGCGATGAGCGCCGGATTGCGGCAGGACATCCGGAATGCGTTCTCGGCCCTGCCCGCATGGTTCGATGATTCCCTGGACCGCCAGCGGTCACGCGCCCGCATGGCACTCTATCTCGTGCTCACTTCGCCGGAGGCATTCGTCCAAAAATGAAACCCGATTCCGCCAATCTCAGCCGCCGCCGCTTCATCGGCCAGTCCGCCTGCGCCGGGCTGGGCCTTGCCGGCGCACTTTCCACCATCGGCACGCTGCGGCTTTTCAACGCCACTCTCTCCGCCCAGGGACTGCCCGGCGGAGCGGATGACGACAGGGCGCTCATCTGCCTCTTCCTCTACGGTGGCAACGATGCGAACAACCTGTTGGTCCCGCGTGACCTGGCCGCCTACGCCGCCTACGAGCGCGACCGCGGCATCCTTGCGTTGGGCCGTGACACGCTGCTGCCGCTCACCCTGCCTGCGGGTGATGGGCGTGATTTCGGGCTGCATCCGGCGATGGCCGCGCTGCATCCGTTTTTTGAATCTGGGAAAATGGCGCTCGTCTGCAATGTCGGCACGCTGGTCGCGCCGATCACCAAGGCCGAATATCTATCCGGTGGCGCCGCGCTGCCGCCGCACCTGTTTTCCCACAACGACCAGCAGGTCCAGTGGCAGACCTCGGTGCCGGATTCTCCGCTCAAGGTCGGCTGGGGCGGCCGGCTTGCCGATCTCCTGCAATCGCTCAACGCCGGCTCGCAGGTATCGATGAACATTTCCATCGCCGGATCCAACTTCTTCCAGGTCGGCAACGAGGTGTTGCAATACCACGTCACGCCGCAGGGCAGCATCGGCCTCTCGCAATACAACGAGACCTGGTCGCCGGTCCGGGAACAATACCAGGCGCTCAACCAAATCCTCGGCAAGTCCTACGGCCATGCCTTCGAGGCCGAATACGCCGCCATCATGAATCGCGCGGTGGCCAATGACACGCTGCTCAAGGCCGTGCTCGCCACCGTGCCCTTATACAGCGAGAAGTTTCCTAACTCCACCTCGTCCGCCGGCGCGCTCAACCGCGTGGCCGCCCAGCTCCGCATGATCCTGCGGCTCATCCAGGCGCGATCCGCTCTCGGTATGAAACGGCAGATTTTCTTCGCCGCGCTCGGTGGGTTCGACACCCATGACGCCCAGCTTCAGGATCACGACGCCTTGCTGCGTGAGCTCGCCACCGCCTGCGCTGATTTCCATCAGGCCACCGCAGATCTCGGGCTCGCCGAGAAAGTCACGCTCTTCACCGCTTCCGATTTCAACCGCACGTATAACAGCAACGGCAAAGGCTCCGACCACGCCTGGGGCGGTCATCATCTCGTGCTGGGCGGTGCGGTGCGCGGCGGCCGGCTTTATGGCGATGTCCCGACCCTGGAAATCCGCGGCCCGGACGATACCGGCTCGCGCGGTTCCTGGATCCCGAAAATCTCCACCGACGAGATGGCCGCCACGCTCGCCCGCTGGTTCGGCGTCTCCGCGTCGGACCTGCCTCTGGTGCTGCCTAACATCGGCCGCTTCGCCAGCAGCGATTTGGGCTTCATGAATGGTTAGATTCGTTTCCAGCAAGGTCCGCCTGATGAAATTCCGCATAGCCGCCCTGCTCCTGGCCATCGCGGCGGGCTGCTGGCTGGCTTGGTTCCCCACGCGTGCTCCGGTGGTGACATCCGATGGGTTGAACCGCATCACACCGCCGCCGGGACCAACTAAGGAAACATGGTCGCCGGGCCGCGCGGTCTCGCGCACCGCAGGTGACACGCCGCCCGCCGCCGTGGTGCATCCGGAAGGTGCGGCATTCGGCAGGGCGGGCGTTTCGCCGCAACGCGAGATCGAGGTGTTGATGAACATTTTGGAAGCCTATCGCCGTGAATTCGGCGCGTTCCCCGCCGGCGAGGACAATGCCCAGGTGCTCAACGCTTTGGCAGGTGGCAATCCTCAGCGCATCTGGTTTTTTCCCCGCCCCCATCCGCGCCTGGATGCCGCTGGAAACCTGTTGGACTCATGGGGAAACCCCTATTTCTTCCACATGATTTCCCGCGATCACCTGGAAATCCGCTCTCGCGGAGCGGATGGCGAACTCTTTACTTCTGACGATCCGGCGCATCCGCCACCGCGCCCTTGATCATGCCAGCGCCCGCCAGACGGCCGCGACCATGGCGCAGAGCAGGAAACCCATCACCAGCGGCAGCAGCGCGGAAACGGCGGTCCATTTCACGCTGCGGGTTTCCTGATAGATGGTGTAGAGAGTGGTCGAGCAGGGATTGTGGCAGAGGCTGAAGAGCATCAGGCATACGGCGGTGAGCGTGGTCCAGCCGCCTGCTGTTAGTATGGCGCGCACGGTTTCCGTGTCGGGCTCGAACATCACGCCCGCACCCGCGCCGCCCGCCGCACCGGTGATCAGCACGGTGAGCATCAGGATGGTGGGCACCACGATTTCATTGGCGGGAATGGCCACGATGTAGGCGAGCAGGATCACGCCGGTGAGGCCCATCGTCCACGCCAGCGGATCGGAGAGCCGCACGAACCATGCGGCGAGGCTGGCATCGCCCACTGGGATGTTCGCGCAGAGCCAGATGAGGGCACCGGCGGGCAGGGCGAAGACCACGGCGCGCCAGAGCACGATCAAGGTGCGGTCGATGAGCGAGGTGTAGAGGGTTTTCCAGAAATTCGGCGGGCGGTAGGGCGGGAGTTCCAGGCTGAAGCTGGTGGCCTCGCCGCGCAGCACCGTGCGGGCCAGCAGCCATGAGGTGAGCAGCGCGAAACCGAATCCTAACAACGCGACGACCAGCACCGAGAGCGCGGCGATCGAGCCGCCCCAGCCTTTCGGCGCGAGGCTGCCGATGAATACGGACGCCATCAGGATCTGCGTCGGCCAGCGGCCGTTGCAGAGCGAGAAGTTGTTGGTGATGATGGCGATGAGGCGTTCGCGCGGTGAATCGATGATGCGGGTGGCCACCACGCCGGCGGCGTTGCATCCGAGGCCCATGGCCATGGTCAGCGCCTGCTTGCCGTGGGCTCCGGCTTTCTGGAAAATCCGGTCCAAGTTGAAGGCCACGCGCGGCAGGAATCCGAAGTCCTCCAACAAAGTGAAGCAGGGAAAGAATATCGCCATCGGTGGCAGCATCACGGCGATCACCCAGGCGGTGGCGAGATACATGCCATCGACGACCAGCCCTTTCAACCATGCCGGGGCCCCGGCGGAAAGGAACCATTCCGTGAGCAGCGCGTGCCCCTGGTCCACCAGCAGCGAGGCGAGCAGGCCGGACGGCACGTTCGCGCCGACGATGGTCAGCCAGAGAATCGCACCCAGCACCGCCACCATGATGGGGAAGGCCGTCCATGGACTGGTTAGAAGATGGTCGAGCTTCTGCTGCCATGCCAGCCGCCGCTTGCCCGCGCTGCGGGTGGCGCTGCGCCCGGCGATGCGCGCGGCCTCGCCGTGGATCGACTCCGCGATGCGGTCGTGCAGGTTCTGCGGCAACTGCCAGCGCAGCTCCGCGGCTTGTTTGAGCACGTCTTCAGGGGATTTCATCAGGATGTGAGTTGTGCGCCGACGGGTTCCGCGAGGGTGCCGATTTCGCCGGAACGCACGGCCTCCATGATCTCGCGATCGCCTTCCAGCAAACGAAGCGCCACCCAGCGTGGTTGCGGCAAGTTAGGAAAGGACTGGTGCAGATCCGCCTCCACCTGATCGAGCGCCAGCCGCAAGCCCGGAATTTCCAGCGGCAGCCGGCGGGGCGGGGGAGTATCGTTTCGCCGGGCCATGATGGAGATTTCCCGGATCAACTCCGGAATTCCATGGCTTGAGCGCGCGGCGCAGGGAACCACCGGGATGCCGAGATCGCGGGCGAGATTGCGGGTGTCGATTTCGATGCCATTGGCGCGGGCCTCATCCATCAGGTTGAGGCAGAGCACGGCGCGGCGGGTGATTTGCAGCACTTGGAGCACCAGGTTGAGGTTTCGCTCCATGCAGGTGGCGTCCGCCACGATCACCGTCACGTCAGGCTGGCCGAAGAGCAGGAAAGTGCGCGCGACCTCCTCATCGGGCGAGGCTGATAGTAGCGAGTAGGTGCCCGGCAGATCGACGAGCTTGAAGCGTTTATCCTCGTAGGAAAATCCGCCTTCCGCGCGGCTGATGGTTTTTCCCGGCCAGTTGCCGGTGTGCATGCGCAGGCCGGTGAGGGCGTTGAAGACGGTGGTTTTTCCGGTGTTGGGATTTCCGGCGAGGGCGACCACAAAATGGCTGTCCTGGATGCGCAGTCCGAGTTTGCGCAGCTGGCTGAAGCGGGATGGGCAGGCCACGCATGTCGCGCCGGGTTCGTGGGGATCGGGGGTGCTCATGCCTTTGCCGCTGTGTCATGGATGAGAATGCGGTCCGCCTGGTGCTCGCGCAGGGCGATGAGCGCGCCGCGGATGTCATAACTCCGCGGAGTGCCGAAGGGGCTGGCGAACTCGCAACGGATGCGCGTGCCCGGCACCACGCCCAGATCTAGCAGGCGCCGGCGTTCGGGACCGGTGCAGGATGGGGCCAGCGCGTAAACGAGCGCCTCGCCGCCCACCGCCAGGTCTGATAGTCGGCCCAGCCCCGCGGGCGGCAGGTCGCCGGGCTCCGGGGCCGCCACATGGATCAAGCTCGTCACCGCGGCGGGAATCGTGACGCGCCTGCCTTCCGTGAGGCATTCGATCGAGCCGTCCACCAGGTGCCGCGATTCGTCGAGACGAGTGCCGGGGGAGAAACCCAGCGCCTCGGCTTGCTGGAAGAGGGCCTCTGGTTCGTCCTCGATGTGCTCGATGCGCGCGCTGCGGCCGTCCGGCCATGAGGCTAGCGCGGTGAGCGTGCGTTTCGGCAACTGCCCCTCGCGGGTGGGGATCGGATCGCCGTGGGGATCAAAGCGCGGGTTGTTGAGGCGGTCCGCCATGGCATCGACCTCCGCCGCTTCCAGGTGATGCTCCGCCTTGTGCGCCTCGCGATGCCAATCCACCGCCGGGGTGCTCGTTTCGCGGGCCAGCCATGTTTCGTAAAGCCGGTGGGTGCGCACCACCTGCAGGGCATACAAGCGCCCGTCCTCGGTGAGGCGATGGACGTCGCCGATCGCCGTCGCCAGGCCACGGCTGCGGAGTTGGCCTAGAATTTCCGCCGCATCCCCGCGCGGGCGGGACAGGGCGCCGGCCAGGCTATCGACCGTCGCTCCGCGCCCGGATTCGTCGCAATCCAGCAAATGCTTCAGGGCGTCCTCAAGTTGAATCCGGAGTGTTCCGGAAGATGTTTTTTCAAAGAGCCTCATGAATTTGTTGGGGGTAAATAAATTAGCCTTGGCTAAGTCGCAAGCGAAAATGATCCCGAAATCTTTGATTTTCGTGATGCTTCGAGTGTTTCGTGGTTTCCTAATATCCTTTCGAGGATAAGGCTTGCGCCGTGCCGAAAATCCGAGTGCTCCCCGATATTCTCGCCAGCCAGGTGGCGGCGGGAGAGGTGGTCGAGCGCCCGGCTTCCGTGGTGAAGGAACTGGTTGAAAACAGCATCGACGCCGGGGCGCGCGAGATCCGCGTGGACATGGATCAGGGCGGCGCGGCCTTGATTCGGGTGAGCGACGACGGCTGCGGCATGTCTCGCGAGGATGCGCTGCTCTCGCTGGAGCGGCACGCGACCAGCAAGCTGCGCGTGGCGGGAGATCTGGCGGCGATCCGGACGCTTGGATTTCGCGGCGAGGCGGTGCCGAGCATTGCCAGCGTCTCGCGTTTCCGGATGGTCACCCGCGAGTCCGATGCGGTGGCGGGAACGGAAATCCTGGTGGATGGCGGAAAAATCCGGGACGTGCGGGATGCCGGTTGTGCGCCCGGCACGGTGATCGAGGCGAAGTCCTTGTTTTTCAACATGCCGGCACGCCGGAAATTCCTTCGGGCCGAGACCACGGAGGCCGCGCATGTGGAGCACCAGCTCCGGCTGCACGCACTGGCCGCGCCTTGGGTACGCTTCCGCCTGCGGAGGGATGACCGCGAGGTGTTCGATCTGCCGCCCGCGGCAAAAGCGGTGGACCGGGTGCGCCAGTTGCTCGGGCCTGAGATGGCGCGGGAACTGATCGCGCTACCGCTCACACATGGAAATGGCATCTCGGTGGAGGGATTCGTGCTGCCCTCCAGTCACGCGCGGAAGGGGAGGCGGCATCAATTCGTGTTTCTCAACGGCCGGCCGGTCGAGGATGCGGTGATTTCCCGCGCGCTGGCCGAAGGGTTCCGCGGAGCCCTCGCGGACGGGCTGCATCCCGCCGCCTGGTTGTGGCTCGATCTGGAACCGGCGCTGGTGGATGTGAACGTGCATCCGGCCAAGCGCGAGGTGCGCTTTCACCGGCCGCTCGATGTGCGCGAGGCGATTCTGGAATCCGTCACCGGCGGGCTGCGTCCGCCTGCGCCGGTGCTCCCGGTCAAAGCGGCGTCTCCGGCCATCGAGGTGGTCCGCAGCGAATTGCCGGAAATCCTCGTGCCGCCCGTGGCGACCACGTTCCGGACACCGCAGCCGATGCTTGAGGGCTGGGTGCCGACTCCGGCCGCCGCTCAGGATCCCACGGAAACAGCACCCGAACAGGGCGGGGGAGTCACCCCGGATTTTCGCATCATGGGCATGCTGCAACAGCGCTTCGTGGTCCTGGAAAGCGCCGATGGCCTGGTTCTCTTCGACCCGAAGGCGGCCAAGGAGCGGATTTTTTATGAAAACCTGCTCCGCCAACGCGATGGCAGCCTCCAGACGCAGGGATTGCTTGTGCCGGTGCTGCTGGAACTCGATCCGCGGGACCTCGATCTGCTGCTGCGCGAACGCATCGCCCTCGGTTCCGCAGGGATAGAGGTGGACTCCTTCGGTGGAAATACCGTGCAAATCCGCACTCTGCCCGCCTGCCTCGGCGTGGAGGACCCCAGGGCCTTTCTCGGTGAATTGCTCGATGAACTGCTGCACGACCCCGTTTCCGGTGCCCGTTTCGCCTTCGAGCGCCTCTCCAAAGTGCTCGCCAAACGCGCGGCAAACCTTGTAATCCCTCGGCTCGCCGAAGCCCGGTCGCTGCTGGCGGACTTGTTCACCTGCGAGCTGCCCTACTGCACCGCCGATGGCCGGCCTACTCTCACGGAGTTCGGCATGCGCGAGCTGGAGCGCCGCTTCGGTATCACCAAATCCTGAGCGGAAACTCGGCGGTTTTTTTAAAATACCGCCAAAAAGGGGCTTGTTTCGCTTCGGAATTATTGATATTCGGATCGGTGAGATGATCGCAAATCCCTTTCAATCCATCCTTCGTTTCCCGTCGCCGCAGTTTGTTTCTTCCAGGCTGCGAAGCCGCAACGCGAGTCCCGTCTGGAAAATCCTGGCGCTCGCCGGTGGCATGATTTCCGCCCTGGCTGCGGAACAATTCGGAGATTACACCTACGCGGTGGTCGTCGTCGGCGAGACCGAGACCATCACCATCACCGATTATCCGGAAGCAGCGACCGGAGTGGTTGATATTCCGGCTGAAATTGATGGGAAACCGGTCACCGCGATTGGAGCGGAAGCCTTCATCAATTGCGCCGCGATCACCTCCGTGTCGGTTCCCGCAGGAGTGAGCAGCATTGGCGACAATGCCTTCAACAAGTGTACCGCTCTGGCTGAGGTGACGCTACCTGAAGGCTTGACCAGCATCGGGAACGCGGCGTTCTACCTGTGCGGCGGCTTGAGAGGTCTGATCCTGCCCACGACGGTGACTTCTATCGGAACCTACGCCTTCGGGTTCTGCACCGGTCTAACTGATATTGAGATCCCGGCAGGGGTGACCACGATCAATTTAGGAACTTTCTCTGACTGCATCAGCCTTGAGTCGGTGGTGCTTCCAGAGTCGGGGATCACGGCGATTGAAGGCAGTGCGTTTGCGAAATGTCCCAGCCTGACCAGTATCTCGACATCCGGTGCGGAGACCGTTCCTCCAAGCATCGTGATTCCCCCGACGGTCACGAGTCTCGGGACGTTTGTGTTCTTGCAATGCAGCGCGCTGACATCAGTGGTGATCCCGTCCGGAGTGCCGCGCATCGGAACCAGTGCCTTCGAGCTCTGCACGTCACTCACGACAATCTCCATTCCGTCTTCCGTGACGGCATTCGGGAATGACGCGTTCAGGTCATGCAGCTCGCTGCTCAGTTTTGAAATCGCCTCGGGTGCGGCCACCACGCTTGGGACGAATGTTTTCGAAGGGACCACTGCGATGACTTCGATCACGGTGAATCCGGTCAATCTCAGCTTCAGCAGTCAGGATGGGGTGCTGTTCGATAAATTGAATACAATGCTGCTGGTCTATCCGAGAGGGCGGATCGGTCCTTATGTGATTCCGTCGGGCGTGACATCGATTCAGGCCGAGGCTTTCCGGTTCGCAGTGGGTCTGACGACCGTTCAGATACCAAGTTCGGTTACTGCATACTACACGGAGGCATTCTTGGGTTGCAGTTCGCTGACGTCGTTCATCGTGGATGCGGGATGTCCGAGATTTAAAAGCGGAACAGGAGCGCTCTATTCGTCTACAGGGAAGAGCCTAGTGGCCTATCCGGGTGGCTTGGGTGGCGATGTTTTGATTCCTTCCACTGTAACCACGATTTCGACATCCGCCTTCCGGTATTGTAGCGGATTGACTTCAGTGACGCTGCCGGCGTCGATTGTTACCGTCAATTCCACCGCCTTTGCCAACTGCGCTTCATTGACCCGTGCGAACTTTGAGGGGAATTGGCTGAATACTAATTATTTCGGTCTCAACGTCTTCCAGAATGTGGGTCCTGGTTTCGCGGTCTATTTCCTCAAGAATGCGATTGGTTTCACCGCGCCCACCTGGAATGGCTACCCCTCGGTCGAACTCGGGCCCATTTCCTCCTGGTTCACCTCCTACGGCCTGCCTCTGGATTCCGATCCGATGGACGACGCCAACGGGGATGGCGTCAGTCTCCTCTTGGCCTACGCGCTGGACCTGAACCCGAACCTGAACCTCAGCGGCGACATTCCGCAGCCGGTATTCGAGGCGGACGAGATGCGCATGAGCTTCAAGGCCGGTGCCGAAGGCGTCACCTATCGGGTGGAAACCTGCACCGATTTCTCCGACTGGACGCCGGCGGGTGTGCAGCTCACCGAACCGGATGCCGAACAGATGCGAACGGCCACCGTGCTCCGCGACGGTCCCAGCCGTTTCATGCGGCTTGTTGTCATTTATTGATCCGGGGAATGGCTGTCCTACGCGATCACGTAAAAAATCAACCTTTCAAAATGTTCAATATTTGTAAAAAAATGATGGGTTTTTCCGTGAAAATTGATTAGCAAGGTGCCGCCGGAACGAAAAAATCTGTGAAATGAGCCACAAAATCGCAAGGTTTCAAAAAATCTCCGGATTTGCCTGCTTTGTAACTCACTGATTTCCAAAAGAAAAAAGTTGAGACAATCAGGTCTTCGGAATGTTCAAAATTAGTGAAGATTTTTCTTGTTAAGTTTCATTAAAATTTTACGATGTCGTCCAAGTTGGAGCGGGTCACGCTCCGATGATCACTTCGGAAGGCATGAAGAACTCCTGGCTCACATTCGGCATCATCAGCGCCAGCCTCATGGGCATGGCCGCCGGAGCCCGCCTTTCGGACCGCTTGGCGGGGGCTCATGAGCGCTTTTTAACCGATCGTCGGGAGGCGCTGCCTTCGCTCAGTTATCCGTTTGGAGTTCCCGCCTCGGCGCGGGTGGTGGCGGAAGCCTCCCGTGACCCGATGCGTGCCTCGCTACGGTGGAAACGCAATGTCATCGCCACCGTCTTCTGGGTGGGGGAACCGCCCACGGAAAACAACCCCACACCGAACACCAAGAGCGCCTGGGATCAGAATTGGCAGGAAAACTTCGGCGGTTACGACCACCCCGAACGCCGGGACGGTTTCCGGCCTGCGGAGTTCACGCCCCAGCTCAATCCGTTTTACGTCGCACTCCCCTACAACGACGTCGCCAAAGGTGGCGCGCACCGTCCCGAGGCCTCCGAGGTGATTCCGTGGTTCTGGGAAGCCTATCGCGGCGACGGCATCTCGGTCTGCAAGGGCCGCTGGGTCGCCATCCATCACCAGGGCCGCGTTTGTTATGCCCAATGGGAGGACGTGGGTCCCTTCGAGGTCGATCACTGGCAATATGTCTTTGGAAACGGGTCGCCGCGCCCGAACCGCAACCAGGCGGCCGGCATCGATCTGAGTCCCGCCGCCCGCGATTTCCTCAAGCTGCGCAGCGGTGCGACCGTCGAATGGCGCTTCGTGGATGACCGGGATGTGCCGCAAGGCCCCTGGCACGATTGGTCCGGCGCTCCCGCCCTGCCGCGGCACTGAAACATCCCACCCTGACAACTGCTGTTCCACACCCAACCCCAGACTGACACAACGAGTTAGAAATTGAAGATACCACCCACCTTTCCTGAGGTCTCATCGTCCCAATGATGCCTCAGGCGGCCCGGATCGGGGTTCTGTCCCGAATCGGCATGGTGAAGCGAAAGTTTCCCCATGCCCTTGCCCGAACCGGGCCGCCCGTCCCTCAAGAGATGTCCCGCTCGCGAGGAGTCAGACGGAAGGATTGTTCCAAACACCCACCCTTACAACCAGCCATGAAAACCAGCCAATGGGCTGCCGTATCGGCAGCCGTCACCGCCATGTGTGCCCTCGCGACATCCCCGTGCCTTGCCCAAGGCAATAGCGGACATGCCACCTTTCCGGCCATGCCGTCCGGCTGGCTGACCGCGTTTCCAACCGTCGTGCAGACTGGCACCCATCCCACCCTTACCTGGGGGATCAACTACCCGTCCGTCGTCGAGGACTACGTGACCATCACCCCGCCATCCACAATCACCGCGGACGAGGAGCTCGACTGCGAGATCCGCGTGCTTGGTGCCGGGGTGACCGTGTCCAGTTCCGGCAGCCAGTCATTCTCATTCGTGCCGACCGAGGCGCAGGTGAGTTATAATGGCGGGGATTATACCCGGATTTTCTATGGAACCAACCTTCAGGTGAATCCAAACACCGTGGTGTGGTCCCGCACCATCGCCAAAAACAAAAAGCTGCGTTTCGGCGGTCGCTATTATTACAACAAGAATTGGGGTCCGTATTTCAACTCCTCGAGCGGCACCGACAACGTCCGCACTCTGGTTAATGGTAGCACGCCTCCGAGCAATGTCCCCGAATACAACGCACCTTCCTTGGAGAGTTTCATCAAGCCTTATCTCACGGCCACCAACAAGGTGCAGATTGGTCCGATGGACGTCATCGTCTTCATGGAGTTGACCCACACCAACTCGCAGAAGTCGGATCCGGGATACGACCTGCAGGACATGGTCCTGCTGGTGACCTTCAAATCGAAAGCCAAGACCAACAACGGTCACGGCAACAACATCGACGGCATCGACTCCAGCAACCCCGGCAACGCACCGTTCATCAATCTCGACACCGATCCGGCAGTCGATGATGAGGGCGGCGGTGGCGGAGCGGCTCCCAGCGATCCGTGAATGCCATGACTCATCCGTTCCATCCCGATAATTCCATGAAAATCCGCGCCCTTGCCTGCCTGATTATCCTGCCGCTCGCCGCATATGGCGAGTCGCAGCGCCCGGCCAGACCCGTCATGCGGGATGCCGCCACCCATGACCAGATCGTCCGCGCACTGCGCCACTCGGAACAACACGATCCGATGAAGGACTTGATCCAGGCATCAGGCGAGGACCCCTCCAAATCGAACCAACCGGTCAACCTGCTAGAACAATCGGACATCATCTCCTTTGGAGGTCTGGCCACTCTTGTTCCGAAGCGAGCGATTCTCGCCACACCCACCAATCACAAGGAACGGCTCACGCTTCAGCCCGGTTCGCGCATCGTCGGCTGGGCGGAGTTTTACGCCCTCAACCGCGGTTGGATCACCACCGTGGAGGTTTCCCGCGTGCAGGCGGAGGGTAATCTCGACCTCGCCGAGGAGACACGCGAACGGATTGGAAAAAGCTCGAATCTCGTCGTCGCCACCTGTCTGGGCGGCCCCATTTCCGTGCTACCTCTCAAAGTCCCTGAAACCGACGTCAAAACCGCCATCGCCAAGCCATGAAGACTCAACTGATAGCCCTCTTCGCTCTGTTTTCGTGCTCGTATGGCACAGCTTTCGGCCAGGCCGGAGATATCTATACCAATTTCGTCCGCCAGGTCCAGTTTCCCACCAAAGTGGTACACGATGTAACCACCCTGCCTGTGGGGGAGATGTTATCGCCGCTGGCCATCGATCCCGGTGGCGCCCGCTTCGAGCTTTGGACCGTCAAATCCGATCCCCTCACGGTGTACCTGCTGGATTCCCGATATGTGGGCACCTATGTGCCGATGGCGGATATCATCATCCGCACCGAGGATCCCTATATCTACACCGGAATCCCAAGGACGCGCGCCGACCGGCCCTTCATCGTGGATATCACCACCTCGGGGCTCCGCAGCGAGGAGGATGCGCCGGCAGCTTCCAAAGCCGTCAAACTGCTTCGTCATGTCCAGTCTTATGGCGTCGGAGGAACGGGCGAGGGGATCAACCGCAGTCAGGCGATCCTGTTGAGCCAGGTCTCCCTTGTTAACAATGCGGTCCATCGATTGAGCTATGCGCTGAATTCCGTTCCTGGCGCGGATCGTTCGAAGGTGTCCGGAGAAGAGCGGTTCTCGGTATTTTCACTTGAGGATTATCAGGCACCCGCATCGCAACTGGCTTCGATGTACATGCAGGTTTGGCCGGTGGCCGATGGCAGCATCGCTGGTATCTCGCAGAACCAGACAATCCGTTTCACCCTTCCGCAGATCACGCTCACCTTCAATGATCTCTATCCGGATTCACGGATCTACGCGCAGGTTTACAAGGGCGAAGCGCGGCTCGGCGTGGAAGGGGCGGTCGTGCCCGGATCCGGCAGGGCATTCTATGAATCGGTCCCGCAGAATATAGCGCTGGTCATCGACAACTGGGACGCGGTGATCGATGAGGACGGCCCGTGGACGCTGGAAATTCTCACCGCCACGCCATTCGACCTTGATCGGCTCGACCATGTCACTTTTAACGTGGACCGCACCATAGATGTGAACGCCTCGGTCACCACCATCGAATGAGTCAGGGTTTTGCCAGCGCCGTTTCGAGTTCCTTCCGGAAATTATCATTTCGATAGATCAGTGAAAACCGGGCGTCCTTGGATTTGCGCAGCAGGTCCTCCACCTCGGTATATGCAAGCAGGAGAAACAAGCCCTTCACCGGTTCCCGATGAAACGATTGCGTCCGCGTCACGAATTGATCCTCCACCGAGCGCTGCTGCTGGTTGGTGAGCAGAGCACCGTGCTCCCGCGCCACCTGTTTGCGCAGCTCATCAAAACGGGTCTCGATCAGGTCCGCCGAGGCCTCGGCATCGAAGTAGTGGACCGTGAGTTCGTAGAGTTTGCCGCCGAGAAAGCGCCCTTCGACCGCGCCCGCCTTGGTTTCCGGCAACAAGCCCTTGCGGGGCTGGATCTTGAGCACCCGCAATCCGGGTTGATCCCCGGGAAGCGAAATGGTAAGGTCCAGCGAATGTCGGGATGCCCAAGCAATCAACTTTTCCGGAGAATCGCCCCAGCGCAGGCCGAAAGGCGGCTCCAGCACGCCCTGGGCCGCCGCCCGCCCGGGTGCCAGCAGCAGCAACATGGCCAGCGATACCAGCCTGAGAATCCATCCGCACATGGCGGCAGTCTTGGTGGTGGCGGGCGTTTTCGCAAGCCGCGATCCGCACGCCGGGGCATGATCCTGCTGGAATCCATGCTGGCGCTTTCCATCCTCACGGTGATCGGGCTCACGCTGCTCAAGCTCTCGCTCAATGTTCTTCACCCACGGCAGTGGGCGCTGCAACAGTCGGTGACCGACGCCTACATGACTTATGAGCGAGCCCTCGCCGAACGGGTGCCTTTTGAAGCGCTGCTGGCCGAGAACTCGCTGTGGCCTGCCTACCCGAGCGTGGCGACCACGGCGAACGAGACGATCGGCCGCCTGCCGGGCGGCGGTGTGATCCGCGGCACCGTGACGCGCACCCGCTTCGCGGACAGCAACAACTATCCGATCGACGGTGGCGATGCCAGCCGGACCCGGGAGCAGGCATTGGCCGCCAACCCCGCCGCGATCAAGGTGTGGAAGGCCCAGAGCGTGCTGACCTACCAGATCGGCAACCGCACCTACGCGAAAACCCGAACCGTGATCCGCTCTCAATGAAGACGCCGCTTCCACTCAAGTGTGGCATGGGCGTCCCGCCCGTGTCCTTGCTCCGTCAATCGCGCCGGGGTTTCACCCTGATCGAACTCACCATCGCCATGGTCATGGGCATCGCCATCAGCGGCATGATCATGGTCCTGTTCAATCAGCAGCTTGCCTTCGTCAATGTCTATCGCGCCCAGAGTTTCCTCTCCGAAGAGGCTCCCATCATCAGCATGCATGTCGGCAAACTCATCGGCAAGGCCGACAGCTTCCGTCTCCACGATTCGCTGGACGACGCGAAGGCAGGGGTCCGGTCCGCTCTCGGTGCCGAATCTCCGGCAGTCGTCCTCAATTTTCGCCAACCGGATGGCACGCTGCGCGCCGCGATCCTCTCCTTCGAGGACCGCGGCGACGGGGATGCGCTTTATTATTATGTGGTGCCGACCAATGGCGTGCTCGGCAATCCGCAGTGGTCCGTCACCAACAAGCCCGATGATGTCGTATTCACCATGCAGCAGGGTGTCCTGCGCATGACGCTCACCGGACCAGCCGGTGAGGAAATCACATACTCGGGAACCATGCAGCTATGATCTCCTATCCTACCAGGGCCGGCAAACCCGGCTTCGTGTCCTATTTCATGGTGCTATCCACGGGCATGATCCTGACCCTGCTGATGGTGTACACCTACCGCCGCGCCATCAACTCCATGGAGGTGCAGTCCGCCGTCCAGATGCGTGTGGACTATGGCGAAAGGGAGGATGCCATTCTGCGCTCGATCGTCGCCCTCACCCCGAATCGCACGATCCGGGCGATGCAGCACAATTCCGCTGCCACGACCAATGCCGCCCAGCTCACATGGAAACAGATTTTCAGCGATGCGCTGGTCCAGTCCAACGCGAGGAATTCGCTGCCTGAAAATCTGCGCAACACCCTCAACGTGGCGAACCTCAGGTTGTCGAACACCGGGGATTCGACCACCGCGCTTCAGTTGGATTCGGTGTTTGAGGAAATTCCTCCGCCTCCTGCCAACGCCAAAACTCCCGAAATCTTCATGACCTCGGGCACCAGCGCCATGACGGGTTACCCTCCTCCGCTCGATAGCAGCAGCAGCACCAAGGCGAAGGATCTTCTCTACCCGATTATTTCCACCAATTCCGCGGGGTCGGCTTCGACGAATGACAAGACCTATGGCGCGACCGCCCAAACCGCGCTGAACTCGGCGAGTTTGAATGGCAATGGAACCGCAGGGTATGGCGTTCCTGTCAACACCTATCCGGTTTTCAACCGGCTCCGCTATCCACAGATCAACTTCGGCTACGCCCGCCCCGGAGATCCCTTCGTCGCCAAGCGCAACTGGTGGGCCTTTTCCATGAATCTGGCCGGTCACGACGCCGGCTTGACCAGGCTTGCCAACCGCAAGCGCGACTTTGTGCTCTCCATCTATGAAATTCCATCGCAGTTGGCGATTTCCGCAGATTCCTTCATGTCGCTCGGCCGGCTGGAATCCGGCGAGGCTTGGCAGAATATCAATATTCAAGGAGGCATCTTCGCCGGGCGGGCCATTGTCGAGGGGGAGACCACGTTGCCGGCACTGGCCAGCCGCCGCAGCATGACCTTGTCGGACGATGCGGTCATTGGCGATCCGGACCAGATCCTCACCAATACCAATAATCCTTTCGCGCCGGGGGTGCGGGAATCCCATCAGATCACCACCGGCGAGTTTTTTCCGGTCTCGCTCGCCTCGGAAAGCGGCCGCGTCGCCTTCGTTCCCATCAACCGCGGCGCGGAATTCTTCGATCGCTTCCACCCCAATGTGGTCTCCGAGGAGAGCGGCACGCTTTCTCCCTCCACCTGGAACAAATATTCGGTCGGCGCATTGCAATGTGCCATGCGTCTCGATATCACCAAGGTGGAAAGTGCCACGAACAAAACCGTGACAGAATACAAGTTCAGCTATTTCAAGGGGGGCGTTCGCAAGACGGATGTCATTTCATCCAAGCCCGCCACCACCGGGGCGAAGAAAAACCTGCCTGGCGGCTATCTCTACGCCGCCGCCGAGGATCAAACTTATGACTTCGGCACCGCCGTGGTGGACGTGGCGTATGGGCTGAATGGTTATTGGGCCTATCAGACGGGAGTGACCGGCTCCGTCACCTTCAACAACGACCGCTTCGGCGACCCGCTGGTGGGCACGAGGAAATCCGGCTATTTCAGACCGAGTTATCTTTTTGAAAAAAGCGAGCTTCCTTCCGGCAAGCCGTGCATTGCGATCTATCCGCAGCGTTTGCCCGCCTTGCTCGCCTCCCTCAATGCGGATCCGGTCAATCATGCCACCACGCCGAACAATTCGCTCGTCGTGAACGTCGATTACACGAATATCGGGGCGACTTATCCGCTGCAACAGAAGATCCCATGCACGGATGAAATCGGCCAATACGGTCTCATCCTTCAGGAATGCGCGGACCTCAGTGCGTTCACCAGGGGGTTCTCGCTGGTCACCAATCTGCGGACCTATATCGGCGATGATTTCAATGTCGTGCCAGGGACGCCGCCGACGGGCTACACCCCTGGCGGCACTTATTACCCGCCGGCTTCATTGTTCGCGCCGGAGAAACGCTACGGGGTGGATGTGGATCCCTTCGCGGTCAGTCTGGGCGGGCAGGTCGGTTCCCTGGCGAAGGGGGACAAGGTCGTTTCCTCGGACGACGATCCCTCGGCGGTCCGGCCGATGGATTCCAAGACGATGAGCGGCAGCGCCTTGGGGGCCAACCGCATCACCGTCAATCTAAGGCCGATCACCCATCCGGCCGAGCTGCCACCCATCACCATGATGAACTGGCTGCTGGTGCTCGAGGAGCGCCGCAACGAGTTCATCGGAAACTGAGAGTTGTCAGACTCAGAGTGTGAAGCTGAGCACGCGGATGATTCCGGGCGCGGCGCGCAATGAGGCGAGCAATGCTGCGGGTGGCTCGGAATCGACTTCGATCACCGTGACGGCGCGGGCGTGTTCCGGATCACGGCTGAGGGCCATGTTGGCGATGTTCACCGAGGCACCGCCCAGCGAGGTGCCGATCAGGCCGACGATGCCGGGGCGGTCGTCGTTTTCCACAAACAGGAAGCGGCCTTGCGGGCTGGTTTCCACATTGTGGCCGGCGATGTGGACGACGCGCGGAGCCTTGCCATAGAAAGTGCCGGCCACGGTGCAGACTTCGTCGCCTTTCACGGCGGAAACCTCGATCAACTCGGTGCAGTTGGTCGCCAGCGCCACGGTGGCCTCGGAAACCTGCAGGCCCAGCGCCTTTGCGACGGCCGGGGCGTTGACGAGATTCACCTGCGCCTCGTCATGGGCGGCGGAGAGGTAGCCGGTGAGTGTTTTGCGGGTAATGAGCTCGGTATCGAGTTCGGAAACAGGGCCAAGGTAGGAAACGCGGATCGCATCGCACTGGGCGGGAGCGATTTTGGAGAGCAGTTTTCCCAGCGAGTTGGCGAGTTCGAGGTAGGGTCCCACGCTTTCAAGCGTGCGGCTGTCGAGATTGGGCATGTTCACCGCGTTTCGGATCTCACCGGTGACGAGGAAATCGCGCACCTGCTGGGCCACTTCGATGCCGACGTTTTCCTGCGCCTCGGCCGTGGAGGCGCCGAGATGCGGTGTGAAGACGCATTTTTTCGCCGAAAACAAGGGGAATTCAGTGGTTGGCGGCTCGGTTTCAAACACATCGAGCGCGATGCCGGCGAGGTGGCCCGCCTCAAGCGATGCCTTGGCGGCGGCTTCATCGACGAGGCCGCCGCGGGCGCAGTTGATGACCAGTGCGCCGTGATTCATCAGGCGCAGGCGTTTTTCGTCGAGGATGTGCTTGGTTTCCGCGGTGAGCGGGATGTGGAGGGTGACGACATCCGCGCCGGTGAGCGCATCCTCGGGACTCTCGGCCAGCTCGACTTTGAGCGATTGGGCGCGGGCGGCGGTGAGGAAGGGATCGAAGGCAACGACGGTCATGCCGAAGGCCTGGGCTCGCTTGGCGAACTCGGTGCCGATGCGTCCCATGCCGAGGATGGCGAGGCGCTTGCCGTTCATTTCCACGCCCTCAAAGGACTTGCGGTCCCATTTTCCGGCTAGAATCGAGGCGTGCGCCTGTGGGATGTTGCGGGCCAGCGAGAGCATCAGTGTGAAGGCGTGCTCGGCGGTGGAAATCGTGTTTCCGCTCGGCGTATTCATCACCACCACGCCGTGGTCGGTGGCGGCGGAGCGGTCGATGTTGTCCACACCCACCCCGGCGCGACCGATGACCTTGAGGTTTTTCGCGGCGGAGAAGACTTCCGGCGTCACTTTCGTCTGGGAACGGACGACGAGGCCGTGGTAATCGCCGATGATTTTGAGGAGTTCGTCCGGCTGGAGGCCGGTATTGACGTCCACGTCGATTCCCGGGGCGTTGCGCAGGGCGTCCACGCCCTTTTCCGAGATGGGGTCCGAAACCAGCACGCGATAGTTTGCCATAGGCGAGGGGGATTAAACGACCGTTCCCGGACTGGCAAGGGTTTGCCGAAAAAATCACGGTTTTTGCGAGGAAACATCAAATTGACTCCATCTGGATTCAGGCTAGGTTGCCCGGAATGTCTGAAAACCCATGATGCGAATTTTCATTTTTGCCATTCTTGCTTCCGGTCTGTCCGCAGCGGGAAACGCCTTGCCGGATGGTGCCGCGCTGAAGGATGCGGCGCGGCGCATCGACGAGCAGGTGGCCGCGTTCTACCGCAACAAGAAGCTGCCGGTGCCGCCCGTGACTGATGACGCGACTTTCCTGCGCCGGGCCTTCCTGGTTTCCATCGGCCGGATTCCCACCTCGGAGGAGTCGCTGGCATTCCTTGAGATCGAGGATCCGGCGAAGCGCGGGCAAGTGGTGGAATATCTGTTGAAATCGCCGGGATATTCCAGCCACATGACCAACTGGGCCTTCGATCTGCTGCGCCTGACAGACGGCCGTGCGGGCTCCTCGGCCAACAACGGGCCCTACCGCCACTGGGTGCGCAAGGCGATCACCGACAACATGCCGTGGGATCAATTCACCCGCCGCCTGATCTCCTCCGCGGGGGACGGATGGGACCCGGAAACCGCCGCAGTCGGCTACTACACGCGGGACCGCGGCATGCCGCTGGACAACCTTTCCAACACGATGCGGATCTTCCTTGGCGAGCGCATGGAGTGCGCGCAATGCCACGACGATCCCTTCGGCAGCACCGAAAGACATGATTTCTATCAACTCGCCGCCTTCACCCATGGCCAGGAACCGCTGCGCCGCGGGTTGATGCAGCCATTATGGAAGGAGCTCGGCGATGGAGAGCGCGCCAACTCCGAGGAATACCGCATCGCCCGCATCCTGTGGGACCAGATTTATGGCATGTCGCTTGGCGGCGGTGGCGCGGGACGCATCCCGCTGCCGGGGGATTATCAATACCGCGATGCGAAACCCGGCGAAATCGTCGGTGCCCGCACGCCCTTCGGGAAAAGCATCCGCATGTCTGAAAAACACGACGAAAACGACGGCCGGACGAATCTCGCGGAATGGGTGGTCGCGCGGACCGATGTGCGTTTTCCGGCGGTCATCGCCAACCGCATGTGGAAGCGTGTGATGGGCAAGGCGCTCTACGAACCGGTGGACGAATACGTGCCGTCCGGAAAGACCCACCATCCACCGATGATGGATCTGCTGGCGGAACTGATGGCCGCTTTCAAATACGACCTCCGCGCCTTCCAGCACGCCCTGCTTCTCACCCGCACCTTCCAGTTCGCCACCAATCCGAATCCGTCCATCGTGGAGGGCGGTGATGACTTTCACGGACGCAAGATCCAGCGGCTGTCGTCCGAGCAGATCTGGGATTCGCTCATCACGCTTGCCTCAGGTGATCCCGACCTCATGCCGGCGGGTCCACTCGACGAGGGGATTTATCTGGATGGCAAGCCGGTGCTCGCCGGGAAAAAAGCCATGCCCCAGCTCTCCAAAGAGGTGCTCGCCCTGAAGACCGAGTCGGAACTGCGCGCCTATTTCGCCAAGCTCGTTTCCGAAATCCGTGGCCGCGGCGATGCGCACGGTACGGACGGCATGATGATGAAGCCTGCCGGGCGACGCTCCGCGACTGCGATGGTGCGGGCTTCCGAGTTGCCTTCGCCAGCGCCGCGCGGCCATTTCCTCTATCTGTTCGGTGCCTCGGACCGCGAGGTGGTGGACGCCTCCAGCCGGGAGCCCAACGTCGGCCAGGTCCTGTCCCTAATGAACGGCTTCGTGCAGGACCGTCTCGTGAACAACACGGAGGCCCATCTCTATCAATGTCTGGAGGGGGCGCGATCGGATTCGGAGAAAATCCGCCGCCTCCACATCTCGATTCTCAGCCGTCCGCCTACTGACGAGGAAATGTCCTGGATGCTCGATGAAATCAAGGTGCGCGGTGCCGCGGACGGCTGCCGCAACATCGTTTCCTCGCTCGTCATGTCCTCCGAATTCCTGTTCCTGCAATAACAAACCCATGTCCACACATCCCTGGCTCCAGGCCGACGAACCGACCCGCCGGTGTTTCATGTCGAATGCCGCCCGCGCCCTGCTGGGCGTGCATCTGCTGCCGATTTTCGGCCCCACCATCGCCGGTGCCGCACCCGCCGCGAATCCCAGGGCAAAGGCGAAACATGTTATCTATTTGTTCATGGCCGGCGGCATGAGCCATATCGACACCTTCGATCCGAAACCGAAGAAAAAGGATGTGATGGGCAAAACCGAAGCCATTCCCACCAAGGCGGACGACGTGATGCTCGGCCACTATCTGAAAAAGACCGCCGGAGTCATGGACAAGGTTTGTGTCATCAACTCGATGAACTCCACCCAGGGAGCCCACGAGCAAGGGGCGTACATCATGCACACGAGTTATGGAATGCGCGGTACCATCAAGCATCCATCGCTCGGATCCTGGGTGCTGCGTCTCGGTGGCCGCCTGCATCCCGAGTTGCCGGGTTTTGTCGCCATCGATAGCTCGCCGGACCTCACCGGCGGCGGGTTTTTCGGTGCGAAATACTCCGCCGCGCCGATCGGCAGTCCGGAAGAGGGACTCAAGGATTCGCATCGCGCCGGAGCGGTCACCCCCGAGGATTTCGAGCGCCGGCTCTCGCTGGCCGACAAACTGAACCGCCGCTTCCACAGCCGTTACCCGAATGCCGACGTGAAAGCCTACGAGGAACTCTACCGCGAGGCGGTCGCGTTGATGAATTCCAAGGATTTGAAAGCCTTCGACCTGCGCGAGGAACCGCAGGCCACCCGCGACTTGTATGGGCCGGGCCGCTTCGCCCAAGGGTGCATGCTCGCCCGCCGCCTGGTGGAGCACGGCGTGCGCTTCGTGGAGGTGCAGCTCGGCGGCTGGGACACCCACTATGACAACTTCACCGGCGTCGAGGGCCGTTGCCGGGACTTCGACCAGGCCTTCGCCGCCTTGATCGCCGATCTGGATGCCTGCGGGAAACTTCACGAAACACTGGTGGTCGTAGCCACCGAGTTCGGCCGCACCCCGGAAATCAAAACCGAACACCAGGGCGGGCGGGATCACCACCCTTCGGCGTTTTCCTGTGTTCTCGCCGGTGGCGGCGTCAAGGGCGGCATCAAACACGGCCTCACCGATGCGGCGGGCGGCAAGGTCAAGGATGGGATCGTCACGGTGCAGGATTTCAACGCCACCATCGCCCACGCGCTCGGCATTTCCCACGAGGAAGTCCTGATGTCGCCAAGCCGGCGGCCCTTCAAAATCGCCGACACGGGCAAACCCGTCACCGCGATTTTCAGCTAAACCCGGCCAAAACCATCCCGGAGCCCCCACTGCCTTGGGTCAAACAGATCGTCTCCCCATGGCCTGAAAGGCAATGAACTGGAGTTCGCGCTCCGCGGTTCCTTCGCCGCTTACTTTTTCTCGGGTTCGTCCTCGTCGATGGTGTGGGTGAGGATGAATTGCAGGTCATCGAGGCCGAGGTTGGAGGCGAAGCCTTCATCGCCGAGCACGTTGGTGACGAGCTGGGTCTTTTGGTGCTGGAGGATGCGGATCTTCTCCTCGACGGTTTCCCGGGTGAGGAGTCGGTAGGCGATGACCTTGTTTTTCTGACCGATGCGGTGCGTGCGGTCGATGGCCTGGTTTTCCACGGCGGGGTTCCACCATGGATCGTAGAGGATGACGTAGGACGCCGAGGTGAGGTTGAGTCCCGAGCCGCCGGCTTTCAGCGAGAGCATGAAGACAGAGGGGTCCTTGGTGGTCTGGAAACGTTCGATCTCGCCTTTGCGGTCCTTGGTCTGGCCGGTAAGGTAGTTGTAGGGGCGGTTTTCCAGTTCGAGGCGCGCCTTGATGAGGTCGAGCATGGAGACGAACTGCGAGAAGACGAGCACCTTGTGTCCCTCCTCGTGGAGCTGGTCTAGCAGATAGAAAAGCGACTCCATCTTGGCGGACTCCTCCTTGAGGTATTTCGGATCGATGAGTCCGGGGTGGCAGCAGATCTGGCGCAGGCGCATGAGGCCCTGGAGGATGGCGAAGGAGTTTTTCTTCACCGCCTCGTCGGAATCGAGGCCTAACAAGGCTTTCTGGATGCGCTTGAGCTCGTTTTTGTAGAGTTCGAGCTGGATGCCCTCCATCTTTGAGTAAACCTCTTCTTCCGTCCGCGGCGGCAGGTCCTGGGCGACCTGGAGCTTGGTGCGGCGCAGCAGGAAGGGGCGGAGCCTGGAGGCGAGGCGCATCTGGCTGAGCGGGTCCTTGCGCTTGTCGAAGCGTTTCTTGAAGTAGGCGCGGCTGCCGAGCACGCCGGGCATGGCGAAGGCCATCAGCGACCACATGTCGAGCAGGCGGTTTTCGATCGGCGTGCCGGTGAGTACCAGGCGGTTCTGGGAATCCAGCTCGCGGGCGCACTTTGCGGCCTTGGAATCGGGGTTCTTGATCTGCTGTCCTTCGTCGAGGATGGTGGTGAGCCACTTGATGCCGTTGAGTTCCTCGCCGCAGACGCGGAGCTGGGCGTAGTTGAGCACGAGGATGTCGATGTGGTTTTGAATGAAATCCACATTGATGTCGTCGCGATTCTTGAGGATCTTGACCTTGAGTTGCGGGGTGAATTTTCCGGCCTCGCTGAACCAGACATCGAGCACGGATTTCGGACAGACGACGAGCGCGGGTTTTTTCTGTGCGCTGGTTTTCCGCTGTTCTTCGAAGAGCCAGAGCAGATAGGTGAGCGACTGGATGGTTTTGCCGAGCCCCATGTCATCGGCGAGGATGCCGCCGAAGTTGTTGACGGAGAGGTAGGCGAGGAACTTGAAGCCATCGATCTGATAGGGACGCAGCGTGGCGTTGAGGCCATCGGGAAGGTCCGGGTTGACTTCGAGCTGGATGTCCCCGGCGCGGTTCTTGATGCGCTCCCATGCCTTAGGATCGAACACCTCGGCGGCCTTGGGATCGGCGAGCTGTAGGGCGTGCATCCGGTGGGTTTCACCGGAAAGATCGAAGGGATCGAGTCCGAGGCGGGTGACGGCCTCGCGCTGGTCGGCATCGAGTTTGATTTCCAGCCGCATCCAGGTGCCGTCCTCCATGCGGACGTATCCGCCGCGGGCGGCGACGAGCTGGCGGATCTGGGCTTTGGAGAGGTTGACGCCCTGGACGTCGATGACGATGCGCAGATCGAACCAGTCGATGTCCTGGCCGACGACTTCGAAGCGCACGGCGGCGGTGACGGGATCGGCGAGGATGGAGCGGAGGCGCAGGTCGATATCGAGCTCGATATCGGCGGGCATGTTCTTGATCCACTCCGCGAAGCGTTCGGGGAACTGCTTGGTGATGCGGGATTTGAACGAGATCAGTTTCTCGTCATAGGAGAGGCCCATTTCGTCGAGGATGGGAGGCACAGGATAGAGGGCCTCGCGGGCGAAGCGGAGGAGTTGCCTGCCCTTGACGGGATGTTGCTCGGAGAGTTCCCAGCCGTCCTTGGTGAGGCGCTCGGTGCGGCGGCCCTTGGTCTCGACGGCGGTGACGTCGATGACGAGGTGCTCGGTCTCGGCGGCGGTGAGGCCGGCGATGAGTTTCATCTCGAACTTCGGTTTGAGTTCGAGATCCACCACGCGCTTGCGCAGGGATTCCGGGAGGGTGGCTCCGATCTTGCGGAGGAATTCGACGCCTTCGAGCGAGTCGATGACACGCTTGGGGATGAGGTAGCGGGGCATTACGTCGGTTTCCTCCAGCCAGCGGGGCGGGCCGGGGAACACGGTTTCATCGGACTGATAGAGCTCCTTGCGGCCTGGCAGCAGGCGCACCGAGTGGGAGACATTCTCGCCGCCGGCGGTGACGAGTTGGAGGGCGAAGCTCTTGCCATCGTAAGGATCGTCCTCGCAGACCCAGCGGAGGCCGTCATCCACGACCTTGAATTCCTTTTCGTCGAGATTGACGATGTATCCCCTGAGCGCGGGCTGGCGGAAGACCCGGTTCATGAAGCGGCAGGACTCCTCCTGATCGAAGTCCAGCGTGGTATCGCCGAATTTCCGATAGAAGGCGAGGTAGTGCTCCCAGAGGGTCTGGCTGGAGGCGTCCATCAGAAGTGCGCCTTCGTGGTGGAGATTGAAGTAGTGCTCGATGTCGTTTTTCTCGCGGAGCTGCAGCCAGGTGGTCGCCCTGGTCTCCTTCACCTCCATGCGGGCCTCGTTGATGGTGGCGACGAGGCGGAAGACGACGGTGATCGGTTCGTCCTGCGGCGGGCGTTCGTTGACCTGTTCGATGCGCTCATACCATGCGGCGACTTCGCGTTCCTGCTCCCAGTCCGCCATTTTCTTCTGCACGTGGCCGAGATCGGTGATGGTGCTCATGAACTCCGGATAGGGGAGCTTCTTCTTGTAGAAGGCGTAGGCGATGTAGTTCCAGAATTCGAGGATGTCACCAGGTGGCATCGGCCAGAGTTCAAGCGGCTCGTAAGTGGTGATTTCCCAGCGCGGGCTGATGCGCACCATGTCGTGATCGTGGAGTTCCCCCTCAATGACGTAGCGGCGGTAGCGCTTTTCGATTTTGGTGACGAAATCCGCCTCCTTGTCATCGAGTTCACGACCGAGTTTTTCCTCGATGATGTCGAGCACGGGGGTGTCGTCGAATTCGTTAGGTGATTCCGGGAGGTCCTCGCCGCGGTGCATGCGCTCCATCATGGTGGCGTACTGGCATGCTCCGGCGATGATCTCATCCTCGGCGGTGCAGGAGCCAAACCAGCGGTTGCCCTGGAGGCGGAGACTGGTGCGGAAGGTGCCGCTCTCGTCCTCGACGCGGCCCTGGATGAAGAGATGATTGCCGAAGATCTGGGTTACGGCTCCATCTTTTTGTAGCATTTCGCCGCGTTTGCGGGATTCCTCCGGGAAGCTGTTGAGGAAATTGAGGGTGGCTCGGTCAGGATTCATCGCGTCTAGGTGGGAAAATGGTTCCGCGCATTTCCTGTCTGACGAAATGCCGGGACACGAAGCTGCGGGGCGCGAGGTTAATCCATGAAATTTAGATCAATCAACAAAAACCTTGTGGCAAGGATTGTGGAAAGCTGTGCGCATTTGATCCTTGTAAGGAAATACGGGTTTTGCGGCGGTAATCGCCCGCAGTTCCGCCGCATTTTCACAAACGTGTTTTTCCTTGCTGCCGCAGGAGCGCGCGGCCGGAGATGCCAAGCCCGCCGATGACAAACAAGGCGGGAAACCAGATCGAGTAGCCGGGAGCGAGCGAGTCGGGCTTGAGCACGGCGAAGCCCGGATTGCCAGGATCGACTCGGCAGGTGGTGGTGGTTCCGGGCGGGTATTGGGCGGCGCGTTGTGCCGTGAGGACGCGATTGGACGACCACGGGTTGCCGCGCAGGGTGAGTCGCCCGCCGGTGTGTGGGGCACCCTGCCATTCGTAGCCGAAGGTGACATCGACGCGGTATTCGCGCGGGGATTGGGGGTCGTGCAGGCGTTCCTGAATTTTGGTGCTGAGGATCACGCATTCGACTTCCGGCCAGGCGCGCATTTCCCGGGCGCGGAGGAAGCTGCGCGCCATCAGCCAGATGAAAAGCGCGCCGATCAGGGCGGTTGCGAGGCCCAGAGCCACCAGAAACCAGCGTCCGTCCGCTGCGGGCGGGGGCATGCGGTGCGTGTCGGGGGGCGGGACGGAGGTGTTCATCACGCGCTTGAGATGATGGATGGGATCGGCCATGGCGAACCAAATTCAAGGGCTGATTCCAGAAGCGTTTGAGGAACGGCGTGACTTTTCCCGAATCCCGGGGTTGATTGCGTGCGATGAGCGTCCGCCACTGGCTGTTGGGATTGGGTTTCGTGCTGGTCGCGCTGCTCGGGTATTGGCTTGCGGGCACGGCTGCTCCGCAACGGGAGCCAAAGCGGGAGGCGGTGGCTTCTCAGATTCCTTCAAATCGCACGGGGGAGGATGAACCCGCACCGAAGTTCAGCAAGGCGGAGCGCCCGCCTTCAAGGCCAGGCGACCTTGAGGCGCGATTGCTGGGCGCTCTGGAGGGTCAGCGGGTGCTGGTGTTCAAGGATAAGGCGGCCATGGAGGCTTTCCTGAAACGAATGGGCAAGGGGATTGATCTGTTGGGAAGGCTGGACGCGCTCAACGCCCTGCGCATCGGGTTTTCCGATGTTGCGGATCTGGCGTTCCTGTTGGATGGCGATGAGGAGCTTTCGTTCATCTTCCCGGTGAATGTTCCGGATCTTCCGCAAGGATCGGTGCAGCCCGGCGCGGTGGCCCTGGGAAACCACCTGCTGGAATGGCTGGGAATCACTGGCGATAATTCGAACTGGGGCAAGGGAGTGCTGATCGCCATTCTCGATACCGGCGTGGCCGCCCATCCGGCTTTCAAAACCAATATCACTTCGATCAATCTGGTTCCCCTTCCGGCAGATCTCTCGACTCAGAACGGACACGGCACGGCAGTGGCTTCAATGATCATCGGCAGCGATGCTCTAACGCCTGGAGTCGCACCCGCATCCTGGATTCTTGATATCCGCGTCGCCGATGACAACGGCCAATCGGACAGCTATTTGCTCGCACAGGGCATCATCGCCGCAGTCGATGCCGGAGCCAAGTTGATCAATATTTCCATGGGCGGCTTTGGGGACAGCGCGTTGGTTCGAAACGCCATCCAGTATGCCACCGACAAGGGAGCGCTCATTTTCGCTCCTTCTGGAAACAACGGCATCGATCAGGTAGCTCTTCCGGGCGCTTACCCAGGGGTGGTCACTGTCGGATCCGTGGATGCGGACGGAAATATCATGGCTTTTTCAAACACTGGCTCCTCGCTCGATATCGCCGCCCCGGGATATGGTATTTATGCCGCAGGCATTGGCGATGAGGTGGTGAGTGTCACGGGCACTTCGTTCAGCGCCCCCATCGTTCTGGGTTCGACCGCCGCAGTCATGACGGAGAAGGATCTCAACGTCCATGAGGCGTTGGTCGAGGTCTTCACCTATTCGAACGACACCGGAAAGGCTGGTAAGGACAACGAGAGCGGCGTGGGTACACCTGATATTGGCCGGATCGAGAACGCCGGCACCCCAGGCATCTACGACGCTGCAATCAATTCCCACACCATTATCGGTCCAGACGCGGGTCACCCCTACGGCCAAGTCGAGATTCTGATACAAAACCAAGGGACTGAGACTTTGGTCAACACCACCGTCAATATCAACACCGGAGGAGGAATGCAGGCGGTGAATCTAACGTCTCTCGCCCCTGATGCGGTGACCACCGTCCGGGTTCCGATTACCCTGTCGCCCGCCACTTCGACGAGCCGTTTCACCATTGATTCGCAGGTCACGCTTTCCGGCGGGCTGACCGATGCGGAACCCTCGAACGACCGCCGTGTGGGAACCTATGCGCCGGTGGGTTCTCAGTAGCACGCTGCTTCCGTGGCTCGCGTTGTCGGCAATGGCCGCGCCCGGGACGCGCGAGGTTCCTAATTCCAAGGCGCAGCCAGCGAATCAGTTGCTGGTTTCCGGCAATGCCTGCGGCCCCGCCGCCTTGCTGAATGCCTTCCGTTTTGGAAACGCCAACTGGCAGCGCGCCGCGGACGCCGTCACCGAAAAAAACGATCGCGAGCGCATCTTCACCATCATCCGTGAGATCGGCATGCGGCCGTCCCGACACCTTCCCGGCCGCCCGCGCTGGAGCCGCCGCGGCGTCGGCCTCTCCGATCTCCGGGACATGGCCGATGAGATGATCCACGGCCACTACCTCCCGCAGCTCAGCGAGGAAGTGTTTTTCCTCAAAGCCCGCGAAAGCCCGGAGCAACTTCTGCGCCGCGTCCACAAGCGCATGGAAAGCTCCCTTGCCAAGGGCCTGCCGCCCATCCTCAGCCTGCGCCGGCATGCCATGCGCCCTCAACCCGGCGGCTCCGTGCAAGCGGTCGTCATCGATGTCCATTTCGTGACGCTCACCGCCATTCCCCGCAAGTTGGAGAAAGGCGCCCGCTCATTTCCCGTCAGTTACATCGATCCCTGGGGCGGCAGGCCGTGCGAAGGCCGGATCGGAATTCCAGAGCGCGCGGTCTTGTCGGACAGCGCCGGAAAGCCAACGTGCCTGGAGGCGCTTTTCCCGCAGACCCCCGTTGGGAAAAAACTCCTCCGGCCTGGTGAGAAAACCGTGCTCGTCGTCTCGGGAGCGATTGGCAGATGGTGAGCGGCGACCTCTCCCGGTGAGAGTTTCGCGGAAATCTACCAGGCCGACGTCCGAAATGCGCGGATTGTGAGAATATATGCGTAGCGCCTTCGAGCGCGGCTGTCACTGTCCTGCCATTCCACGTACCTCAGCGCACACAGATGGGAGTCCACTTGCACCGCAATGGCGAAAAATCCACAACCCAATGCACAGCTCATTCCAAGCCTGGCGGTAAAAATGCCGACTTTTGGCATTGATGGGCCGCAGGTGTTTTCGCGTATCATCCGGCAATTAGATCCTGTTAGAAATTTCAGTAACAACCCACCAAACCACACTCCATGAAAATCGCTTGGAATCTCCCATGGGCCTCGGCTGCCAGCCGCTGGATTCGCAACCTGCGTCAGAACTTCCTGTGGATCGCGGGAGGCGGGGCGTCGGCGGGTCTGATCCTGATGTCCTGCGCCACCGGCGGTCGCGCCCTGGTGAATACTCCTAGCATCCCAGGGGCCTCATTTGTCGGCTCGGAAACCTGCAAGGAATGCCACGGCGATATTCTCTCAAATTTCCACGACCGCACTCACGGCAAGATCATCACCACCGGCAACAAGGGCCTCGAACGCGGCTGCGAAGCATGCCACGGACCCGGCTCCAAACACGCCGAAAGCGGCGGTGACAAGAGTCTCATCAAAAAAGGCACCAGCAACTGCATCGCCTGCCACCAGGATGTGAACGCCCGATTCAACATGGCCTCCCACCATCCCATCAAGGAAGGCGCGATGGACTGCACCAGTTGCCACGATCATCACGGTGACAAGCGCACCACGCTCTCCAGCACCACCCGTCTCTGCACCTCCTGCCACCAGGACAAACAAGGTCCGCACGTCTTCGAACACCCGCCGGTCGCCGAAAACTGCACCAACTGCCACAACCCGCACGGCTCGCCGATCCGCAAAATGCTCACCGCCAGCCAGCCGATGCTCTGCCTCCAATGCCACAGCATCGCCCAGAACCGCCACGGCCACAATGCCGCAGGCAACGGCGGCGGGGCGACCGTCTCGGGCGCGGCTCTTAGAAACTGCACCTCCTGCCACGGATCCATCCATGGCAGCACCACCGACCAACACCTCCGCTACTAACCGCCAATCCGAACAACAACCATGAAAACGACAGGTTATCTTTATCTTCCTCTGGTAGGACTCGGTTGCCTCGCCCTTCAACCAGTCTTGGCCGGTCCGGTGGCGGAACCCGAGGTCCAGCCCGCAGCCTCCCAAGGTGACTTTACCGGCAGCATCACCACGAAACTCTACGGCTTCGACTATTTCGACGCCCCCGGCCACTCCGGCTACACCTATCTGGACCGCTACAACGTCCGCAAGGGCTACAACGGCAACTACCGCTCGGGTTTCTATGCCGATGTGGACTTCGATCTGAACTACGCCTACGGCGATGACAAGTCGCTCAGCGTCACCCGCTGGGGCGAGGGGTTTTACCGCCACGGCGGCGAGTTGTTATGGGATGAGGAGGCCTTCGCACTGACTTCCTACTACAACTTCCTGCGCACCACTACCGGCAGCCTCGGCTACCAATTCTCTCCGAATGTCGTCGAAGGGCTCTTCGGCCCCAACGTCGGTGTGGATTCCAGATACAACCCCACCAACGCCAACACCAATTCCGGCTTTCTTTCGCGGAACAATTTTGATTCCTCCGACACGGATTATTTCGTGGACCGCTTCAGCTACGGCGCGAATTTCCAGATCAAGCCCGGTGCGCTCGGCGAGAAGACCCGGATCGACATCGCTTGGGACGGATACCTGCGTGACGGTCTTGCCATGCAATCCTATGTGCTCGGCGGCAGCGATCTCAGCGGTGGTTCCGGTGGCACGCGTGTCAACGAACGCTGGCGCACCTACTCGCGGGATGTGGATGAAAACATGAACCGCTTTACTCTCAAAGTGCAGGCTTCACCCGGCGATTGGTTCGACATCAACTACCTCGGTAGCTACGAACGCTTCGACAACCGCGTGCGCACCGCCATGCTTGGCGACCTCACTCCGATCGTCTCACCGCCATACACGGTGACCAATCCCACCCGCCCTGTGGGCTATATCCCGGACGCCAGCCGCTTGACCAATTCGCTCAATCTGAAGCGTCAGTTCGGTGATCATACCAACGTCTCGGCCGGTTATCTTGATTTCCGCCTCAAGCAGGAATCCTTCCCTTCCTATGTGTCGGCTCAGGACTACAATACCGGGGAAATCGTCAATCAGGAGGCGTTCATCAACTTCGACACCTCGTTCACCCCCGTGTTCGGAATGGAAGGCGAGGTGCGTTGGGCCCAGCGTGAAAACAATTCGACCTTTCCGGCCGGAACCCTGACCAACATCAACCTGGGACAAACCCTCGGCACTCGAATCAACGATATCGAGTCATGGGACACCGACCTGGCGGCCTTGGTTCGTCCGGAAGGATGGGGCTCCACCTTCGCCCTCGGCTGGCGCCACATGGACAAATCACGCGATTTGACTTACAGCAGCATCACTCCCGCCGAGATTCACCCAGGCGTCTCACTCTACCGCACGGATACCGTCTATGACGAAATGTATCTGCGCTGGAGCGCGCTCAACTGGAATGGCTACAATTTCCGCGTGACCGGTGTTTATCGCACCGCCGATGAAACCGGCCTCGTCACCGATCCCGAGGAAGTGCTCGGTCTGAAATCCGCAGTCACCTACACGGCGGAAAACGGTCTCGTCTGGTCGGCATACTACAACTACCGCAGTGCGGAAAACAACGACCTGCGGTTCAATGATAAAGTGGCGCCGCTCCTCTCCTATGCCCAGGATGTCAGCAACACCCTCCAGTCCGCCGGGGCCATGGTCAGCTACAATCCCTCCAAGGATCTGAACCTCTACGCCGGATTCGACTGGATGCAGATGGATGCGGACCTGCTCTATTTTGAAAGCAAGAGCCGTCGGTTTGAAGCGAATACGGTCTTTGAACCCGGCATTTACACGGACTCCACCATCGATGTTTACATGCTCACCTTTGGCGGTGACTACCAGTTGAGCGAAAATCTCAAACTGCTGGCATCCTATACCATGACACTCTCTGACGGCAATCTCGCCAGCGGCGATGTCGCCGACGAACTGGCGACCGTGGATGATTCGCTTGACAACGTGCTCCACACCTTCTCGCTCGGCGCCGCCTATGACATCGACGATACCAAACAACTCGTCGTCGGCTATCAGTTCGATTACTACGAGGACGACTCCTACGCCAATCTTTCCGCAGGAGCCCATTCGCTCATGACCGGCCTGCGCTTCCAGTTCTAAAACCGCTCACGGTTGGTTCGTGGCTTCATGCTTCGGGTTCTTTGGTCGGTTTTCACCTCAAACCCATCCCATATCCCCATGAAATGCCCATCTTCCACCACATTCTTGGCGCTTCTCGCGCTCTCGCCCCTTGCCTTCGGCGATGCCGAGGCGATCTACAACAAGAGTTGTGCATCCTGCCACGGCAAGGATGGCAGGGGCCAGACGGCCATGGGCAAGAAAAGCAAAGTCATTGACTACACCACCGAGGAAGGCCAGAAATGGTCCGATGCCGAAGGCGTCAAGGCGATCCTCGAAGGCATGGGCAAGATGAAGACCTACAAGGACAAGGTGACCGAAGCCGAGGCCAAGGAGCTCGTGGCTTACATCCGCAAGTTCAAAAAATAACCACCATCCCGGTTGATGTGCTGTTAGAGCGCCCTCTCTCCATCACCAACCCGGTTGCTCAGGCGGCATCTTGTTTCCGGGATGCCGCTATTTTTTGATCACTCACAACTACGGAAAAACAAATTCCATGAATGAGAAACCTCCACTCAAAGCAAGCCATCTCAGCCGCCTGCGCAACTGGCTGAGTCTCTCTGGCGCGGTGCTCGTCGTGGCCGCGCTGTTTGCGTTCATGCTGCTCTTCGCGGTGGACCTGTTCGCCGTCCACGCCAACCCCTACATGGGCATCCTCGCCTACGTGGTGACTCCAATGTTCCTGTTTGCGGGCTTGGGCTTGGTTCTGCTTGGCTACATCCTGGAAACGTGCCAAGTCCGCAAGGCGCTAGCGGGTGTGCAGACTCCGTTCATCCTGCATGTCAATCTCTCGCGCAGGCGCGACCGCCGCCTGCTGACTGCGTTCGTCATCGGCAGCTTTGGATTCATCTTCCTCACCGCGCTCGGCAGCTACCAGACCTATCATCTCACGGAAACCAATTCCTTCTGCGGGGCGACCTGCCACGTCCCGATGGAGCCGCAATACAATGCATACCAGCATTCCGCCCATGCCCAGGTCGCCTGTGTCGCCTGCCATGTGGGACCGGGAGCCGGCAATTACATCCGCACCAAGGTGAGCGGCGTGCGCCAGCTCTACCGCACCGTGCTGGGGAATTTCGACCGGCCGGTCCGGCTTCACAACGTCAACCAGCGCCCGGCCGAGGAAACCTGCCAGTCCTGCCATTGGTCGGAAAAACACATCGGCAACGTGCACCGGAAATTCAAGCGCTTCCTGGCCGATGAAACCAACTCGCCCTTCACCGTGCAGATGGTCCTCAAGGTCGGCGGCAGCGATCCCGTGCATGGCGTGGTCGAGGGCATTCACTCGCACATGAATGTTTCCAACAAGATCGAGTTCATAGCGCTGGATCCCGAGCGCCAGCAAATCCCCTGGGTGCGCGTCACCGATGCCGACGGCAAGGTCACCGAATACCGCAGCGAGGACTTCAAGGACGACATTTCCAAGCACCCCATCCGGGCGATGGACTGCATGGATTGCCACAACCGCCCGGCACACAAATTCCTCAGTCCCAATGCCGCAGTGGATCAGGCCATGGCGATGGGCCGCATCGCCCCGTCGATCCCCTGGGCCAAGGCCAAGGTGGTTGAAGCGCTCGTCCAGCCCTATTCCACCCGCGCCGAGGCAAACGAGAAAATAGCGGCCTTCCTGCATGCCGAATACCCGGACGATCCGCGCGTGGATGCACTGATCAAAGAGGTTCTCGTCATTTACGAAAACAATTTCTACCCTGAAATGAAGGCCGACTGGCGCGCCTACCCGGATCACATCGGCCACAAGGAAACCAACGGCTGTTTCCGCTGCCATGCCGGCAACCTTTTCAACGAAGACCGTGGCAAGACCATCAAGGGCAGCGATTGCAACGCCTGCCACCTGATCACCGCCCAGGGAGCCGGTGCGGAATTGGAGAAGGTCAATCTCAAGGGCCACGACTTCTTCCATCTGGATTCGGAATACCTGGAACCGAACTGCGCCGAGTGCCACAACGGCCAGAACATGGAATAGGACCCGTAAGTCCTATATGCGCGGATTTTTTCATTTCTTCCGCATCAACGATTTTGGCGTTGCTGGTTTCTTCGGGAAATTGATCCTTCATGCTATCGGATAGAACGAGCAATCGTTTCATTTTGCCCGTTTCTGTTTCGAATCAAAATCAAACAACCAAACATCCATGAAAAGCATCATCATGATTGCCGCCACCGCGGCCTTTGTCGCCACTGCAACGAGTGCGAGCGCCGCCGACGGCGCGGAAGTGTATTCGAAAAATTGCGCGAAATGCCACGGCGCGGACGGCAAGGGTGCCACCCCCATGGGCAAAAAACTCAAGATCAAGGACCTGACCGTGGAGCAGAAAAAACTCAGCGACGAACAGGTCGTCAAGTCAATCAAGGAAGGCGTGATCGAAGACGGCAAGCAACGCATGAAGCCGATCAAGGGCCTCAGCGATGACGATATCGCCGCCGTCGTAAAATACGTCCGCTCCCTCAAATAATCGAATCAAGTCCGCGGCACTCCGGGCAGGCGGTTTCACACCGAAGCCGCCGCCCGCGTCCGCGTCCCATCCGGGTGCCTGTCACCACCAATCGCATCCACCACAAGTCCATGAATGATCCCAAAAAAATCCGTCTCGCCTTGACCACCCTCGGAGTGGTGTTTGCGGCACTGGTGATTTCGTTCTCCCTGGACCTCTGGGGGCGCGTCGAACCGGTGCGGCAACTTCCATTGGTGGATGAAGAGTTCCTCCAGCCCCAAACCTGGCGGCGCTCCTACGCGGATCTGGTCAAAAAGGAAGATGAGGACGAACTTTTGGCCTTCAGTTGTTATGAATGCCACGAAGAGGGCAAGAAACTCGAGCTGACCTACGACAAGGACAACCATGTGGTAGTGCCCGATGAACACGAAAACATTGTCATGGGCCACGGCAGCCACGGCCGCAACAACGATTGCTTCAACTGCCACAACAGCGAAAACCTGCTGGTCCTGCAAACGCGCGACGGTCATTCCTTGAAGTTTGAGGAAAGCACCCAGCTCTGCGGCAGTTGCCATGGTCCGACCCACCGCGATTGGGAACATGGCTCGCATGGCCGCACCAGCGGCTACTGGGACCGATCCAAAGGCGAGTATCACAAACAGGATTGCGTGAATTGCCACAATCCCCACTCGCCGAAGTTTCCCCAGCGCGCGCCCGCTCCGCGCCCCAACCATCTGCGCGTGAATCCCGTCGCCACCGCCCATTTCGGCGAATCCAACACTCACTGACCTATGAATTCGCAATCCGATGCCCCCGGAAAAGCCCCGGCTCCCTCGATGCGCCGCCGCAGTTTCCTGCGCTCGTCCGCCATCTTCGGTGCAGGGGCCGCCGCGCTGGCCGCCAGTCTCAAGCCGCTGATGGACCTTGAAAAGTTCACCTCCACCGAGGAGTTCCTCCAAAAGCATTACAAGGAAATGTCGCCCGCCGACATGGCCAAGGTACTTGCGCGCATCTCCCGCGAAGTTGAAAAGCAATACGACGTGCGCCCCCACGTCCGCGACCTCCGGCCGATGGACGGTGTCGAGTTCGTCTATGCGCTCAACCTCACCCGCTGCATCGGCTGCCGCAAGTGCGTGCATGCCTGCGTGGCCGAGAACAACCAGTCGCGCAGCCCGGAAATCCAATACATCCGCGTGCTCAAAATGCCGCACGGCTCGCTCGATATTGAGAAGTCCGATCACAACTACGATCCGGAAAAAGTTCCTGAAAAAGGCTTCTTCTACATGCCGGTGCAATGCCAGCAATGTGAGAATCCTCCCTGTGTCAAGGTTTGTCCGGTCAACGCCACCTGGCAGGAAAAGGACGGCATCACCGTGATCGACTATGATTGGTGCATCGGTTGCCGCTACTGCATGGCCGCCTGTCCCTACGGCGCGCGCCATTTCAATTTCGCAAAACCCTCGATTCCCAAGGAACGCCTCAATCCGGAGATGGCCTATCTCGGCAACCGCCCGCGCAAGATCGGCGTCATGGAGAAATGTCATTTCTGCGTCCAGCGCACGCGCACCGGCCGCTACCCGGCCTGCCTCGAAGTGTGCCCGGCCGGTGCCCGAAAATTCGGCAACATCCTCGATCCCGAGAGCGAGGTCAGCAAAATTCTCTCCACCAAACGGGTGTTCATCCAGCTCAAGGAGGAACTCGGAACCTCTCCCAGATTCTTTTACTACTTTGACGTATGACCCAAGCCGTTCGCAACTACATCACGTTCCTGACCCGCTGTGCGAGAATCGCCTTCGTCGGCGATTGGCGCTACTACGCCTGGATGGGACTGCTCACCGCCATCGTGCTTCTTGGCATCAACGCCTACTGCAAGCAATTCGTCCACGGACTGATCGTCACCGGCATGGGCGATGAGGTTTCGTGGGGTGTTTACATCGGCAACTTCACCTTCCTCGTCGGTGTCGCCGCCGCCGCCGTGATGATGGTCATTCCCGTGTATATTTATCGAAACAAGGAGCTCCACGACCTGGTGGTTTTCGGCGAGTTGCTTGCCGTCGCCGCCATCCTGATGTGCCTCGCCTTCGTCACCGTGGACCTCGGGCGGCCGGACCGCTTCTGGCACCTGATTCCCGGCATCGGGCAATTGAACTTTCCCGCCTCGATGCTGAGTTGGGACGTGGTGGTGCTCAATGGCTACCTGCTGCTCAACGTCCACATTTGCGGCTATCTGCTTTATTGCCGCTACTGCGGCCGCACGCCGTCGCGTTGGTTCTACATTCCCTTCGTGTTCATCGCCATCGCCTGGGCAGTCTCGATCCACACCGTCACCGCTTTCCTTTACGTCGGTCTCGGCGGGCGGCCGTTCTGGAACTCGTCGATCGTCGGCCCGCGTTTCCTCGCCTCCGCGTTCACCGCAGGGCCCGCGCTGATCATCCTGGCGCTGCAAGTCATCCGCGCGGTCACCCATTACCCGATCAGCGACAAGGCGCTGCTCACGCTGCGCTCGATCGTCCAGGTTTCGATGATCATCAACGTATTCCTGCTCATCAACGAGTTGTTCAAGGAATTCTACACCGGTGCCACGCATGTGGCCTCGGCCAAATACTTGTTCTTCGGCCTGCACGGCCACAACGCGCTGGTGCCATGGATCTGGACGGCGATTGTCTTCAACCTGATCGCGATGTTCCTGCTGGTGCTGCCGGTGAGCCGCAGCCTCAAGTGGCTCAACCTCGCCTGTGTGCTGTCGATCATCGGCATCTGGATCGAGAAAGGCATGGGCATGGTCATCCCCGGATTCGTGCCGAGCACTCTGGGCATGATCGTGGAATACCAGCCATCGACCAATGAAACCTTGATCTCGTTCGGCATCTGGGCCTTCGGCCTGCTGGTTTACACGATCCTGCTGCGGATGGCGGTGCCGATCCTGCAAGGCCGGCTCGCGCGTGCCAATGAAGGCTGCGGGGTGCTTGAAGACGGCCTGCCACCCAAGGTGGAAACGGCGATTGAAGCACACTGAAACCCGTCACACGTTTCTTCCGCATGACGCAAAGCCACCCCACTGCCGAGGATGCCAAGCGATCCCTCAATGAGCATGTCGCCGACAAGGGCTTGGAAATTCGCGGGCGTTTCGGGCCGAAAATCGGCTGGAAGGAACTTCAGGAAATTCTGCTGGACCGCGCGCTCGTCCGCTATCCCTGCGAGGTGAAATTCACTGCGGATGGCCTGCACGACGGTGAAGCCGCCTATGCCCACCCGCACGGCGAAAAACCCGAGGAGGGATTTGAAATCCGCGTGCATCCGGTTTTCATGACCCAGCTCCAGCGCGTGCCACACCTGGTGCTCTATCAGCTCGTGGCGGTCAACTACGGCGACTTCGCCTCCAGCGAGGATGCCGAAACCTTCGGTGCCGCCGCCCTCGGCATGGAGAAGGATGACTATTACGAATCGATTTGCGAACTGGCCGATCAGCTTGCCGGTGGCTGCGGATGCGGCTGATGCGGTCCCGCGCCCGGTTGAATCGGGAAACCCGCGCCATGCCGCGCACCTCACCTCATGGACCCCGTCTCTCCTCAGCTACCTGAAGACCAAGCGGAGAGGCTTGCCCGCTTGGAGCAACGGCTCGCCCGGGTGGAACTGCTGCTCGGTCTTCATGAGGAGGCTCCGGCGGAAAAATGTAGCTTCGAGACAGCCATCGCCGCCCCGGTCGAAGGTGAGTTTGAGATGGCGGTGGGGCAGACGCTCTTCGCCCGGATCGGCATCATGGCGCTGGCGATCGGCGCGGCCCTGACGCTCTCGCAGCCGTGGCCGCAGTTTCCCGCGGTACTGCCATCCACTGCCGGGTGGCTGCTGGCGCTGGCGTTGCTAGGGCTTGCCTCGTGGCTGCATGCTTCACTGCCCCTGATATCGAGCAATTTCCGCGCAGCCGGCATGGGATTGTTGTTTTTCGCGACCCTGCGCTTGTGTTCCTTCGGCGCGGAGCCGCTGCTGGCACCTTCATCCTTCGCGGCCTGCGCGGCGCTTTCGCTGGCATTCGCGATCAACTTCGCCATCGCCTGGTCGCGCCGTTCGGCCTATCTAACGGTTGTGGCGCTGTTGACCGGTCTGGCGGCGGCACTTGCGGCTGGAACTCCCTGGTATTTCTTAGGCATGGTGACGGCGGTGCTGCTTGCCGCAGCGGTCTCGGCACAATCGCGCGACTGGCCGTGGCTGGTGGTGATGGCGGGTTGCGGCGCATTTCCCGCCTACCTGCTCTGGGCGCTCGGCAATCCACTATTCGGCAATCGTCTTGAAGTGGCGGCCGGTCCCTTTGCGGGCGTGTGGTTCCTGCCGGGATGGATGATTCTTAATGCGCTGGCGATGACCTTGCGCCGCAGGCACGCCACCGAGGACGCCGTGGCGCAGGTCGGCGCGGTATCGAATGCGGTGGGCTACGCGATGTTTCTGCTGCACACGCTGATCGCCCATGGCGGGAACTTTGTGATGGCAAATCTGGTCATGTCGATAGTTTTGTTAGGAATAGCGGTGATGTTCTGGGTGCGCGAGCAAAGCCGGTTTGCGACCTTCATCTATGCGATGACAGGATACGGTGCGCTGACCATGGCGCTGATCCGGGCCAGCGGCCTGCCGGAGCTGTTCGTCTGGCTCTCGCTGCAGAGTTTGCTGGTGGTTTCCACCGCCATCTGGTTCCGCTCGCGTTTCATCGTCGTTGCAAATTTCATGATCTACCTGGCCGTGGTCGCCTGCTACATGGTGGTGGCAAAGGACGAGAACGGCATCAGTTTGGGTTTCGGGCTGGTCGCGCTGATCAGTGCTGCCGTCCTCAACCGGCAGAAGCACCGGCTGGAACTGAAATCCGAGCTGATGCGCAACGCCTACCTGACCTGCGCGTTCTTCATTTTCCCGCACGCTCTCCATCACATCGCGCCAGGCGCCTGGGTGGCTCCCTCATGGATCGGCCTTGCCGTGGGCTATTACGGGATCTGGCTGGTTGGCAAATCACGGAAATACCGCTGGATGGGGCACGGCACCTTGTTGCTTGCCGTGGCCTATCTGCTCTTCATCGGCATCGGGAGACTGGCGGGGGTCCAGCGGATTGTCTCGTTCCTTGCGCTTGGCACCGTGCTGCTGGTGGTCTCCGTGGCCTTTACCCTGCTGCGTGCCCGACAGACTCGCGTCAGCGAGCCGACCCGCCGCGAACTCACACCACCCGACTCTGGTGACGCGTGAGCCTGAAGGCTTGGAATATCTGATTTGCTGCCCGTTTCCGACTTCCGGATTGACGCAACTCCCATTAGTTTTAAGTATCCACATATCGCACGAACTGCCTCAATGAGATCCTCTATTTTTCTCGCCGGATTCATCATCCTCACCGCCGCGTCCTGCAAACAAGACAAGGAAATCAAAGTCTATCGCATCGCCAGGGAAGCCCCGGCAGAGCCAGCGACGACCGCGAACCCGCACGCGGGCATGCCACCCGCCGCCGCAGTGCCGGGCACGCCTGACGGTGACCCGCATGCCGGAATGACTGCCGATCAATTGTCGGCGCTCGGTGCCCTCGGAGGCGGCCCGTCCGCGACTGACAGTCCTCCGGAAGGCTGGAAAAAACAGGCGGCCTCCGCCATGCGTCAGCTCAGCTACCTCGTCGAGGGCGGGGACGGTGCGGCCGGAGATGTTTCCCTGATCATTCTCGGTGGCAACGCGGGCAGTGATCTGGACAACACCAACCGCTGGCGCGCCCAACTCGGATTGCCGCCCGTGGACGAGGCCGCATTCCGCCAGTCCGCGGAAACCCTCGTCACCCAGCTTGGAAGCGCTCTGTTGGTCGATCTCGAAGGACTCCCCGAAGGCGGCGATGCGAAAAAGGACGGACGCATTCTCGGGGTGATCTCCCATACGAATGACAGCATCTGGTTCTTCAAAATGCGCGGCAACGCAGCGCTCACCGCCGCGCAAAAATCCAATTTCATCCAATGGGTGCAATCGGCCAAACCTGCCGCACCCGGAAAAGTGCCGATGCACGGCACCCCGCCCGGAGAGGACTTCACGCCGCCGTCCGCTTCATCCACCCCGGCGGCAGACGGGCCGGTCACCTGGCAACTTCCGGACCGCTGGACCGTGGGAGTGGGCAGCGCCGCCCGCTACGCCACCATCGCGGTCACCGGAACGGATGGCTCGAAGGGAGAACTCGCCGTCACCCATTTTCCCGGCGATGTCGGTGGAGATCTCGCCAACGTCAACCGCTGGCGCGGACAAATCGGCCTGGAGCCTATCGATGAAACGGCGCTCGCCACCACGGTCAGCGAAGTCACCGCCGGTCCCAGGACGCTCAAGGTGATCGATGCCACCGGTGCCCAAAGCCGCTGTGCCGCCGGCTGGATCCTGCACGCGGGCGAGACCTGGTTTTTCAAATTCACAGGCCCGGATGCCCTGGTCGCTGCTGAAAAGACCAAATTCATGACTTTTCTCAAGTCCATCCGTTTCAACACCACTGAATGATGAAAGTTCTCAATCAATTGATAGAAGGCGTGTCCTCGCTGCGGCTTACGGTGTTCTGCCTCGCCGCCGCGCTGGTGCTGGTCTTCGCGGGAACGCTGGCGCAGGTGCGCTTCGGCCTCTATCTGGTGCAGGATGAGTATTTTCAAAGCTGGTTCGTGTGGTGGCAGGCACCTGCCGGAAACTTCACTCTGCCCGTGTTTCCCGGCGGCCACCTCATTGGCGCGGTCTTGCTGGGCAACCTGATTGCCGCGCACATCCGCCGCTTCTCCTGGGCGTGGAAAAAAATCGGCATCCAGCTCACCCACCTCGGGCTCATCATCATGCTGGCCGGCGGCCTCGCCACCGATTTGTTCTCGGTGCACAGCTTCATGCGCATCAAGGAAGGCGGTAATAGCAACTACTCGGAGGACAGCATGAAAATGGAGTTCGCCGTCATCGACCAAACCGATCCGGAAACCGAGCAGGTCACCGCAGTGCCCGGCGAACGTCTGGCGTCTGGCGGCACCATCACCCATGAATCGCTGCCCTTCCAACTGGCAGTGCGCGGGTTCTATCAAAACTCGAAACTTGGAATGATCGGCCAGGGCGGCACATCGGTGCCCGCCGCCAGTCAGGGAACCGGCCAGCGCGTCTCGGTGACCGCCGCCGCCCGCGCCACCAGGATGAATGATCGCGATTCGATGAGCGCCGTGCTTGAAATCATCCCCGTCAAGGGCGGAGATTCGCTCGGCACCTGGCTCGTCTCCGACGCCCTGGCCGCCCCGCAGAATTTCGAGTTCGGCGGACGCAGATGGAGCCTCCAGCTCAGGCCCGCCCGCTACTACAAACCCTACAGCCTGACCTTGCTGGACTTCACCCATGAAACCTATCCCGGCACCCAGATCCCGAAAAACTTCTCCAGCAAGGTCAATCTATCGGATCTCGAGGTGGACGATAGCCGCCAGGTGCTCATCTTCATGAACCATCCGCTGCGCTACCGCGGCGATACCTACTATCAGTCCGGATTCGAGCCGGACAACAGCGGCACCATTCTTCAGGTCGTGCGCAATCCCAGCTACCAAGCCCCTTACGTTGCCTGCGTGATCGTGTCCATCGGTCTTATCTATCAGTTTCTTTTCCATCTCATCGGCTTCTCCCGCCGCAAAAAAACCGCCACAGCGCCATGAACCGCCTCGTTCCCTACCTTGTTTTGTTTTTGGCCGCCCTGTGGATCGGCGCGTCGTGGATGTATCCCAAGACCGATCCCGGGGAGTTCGATCTCTCAGCCTTCAACCGCATTCCCGTGCTGGCCGGCGGTCGCATCAAACCGATGGACACTGTCGCCCGCACCTCGCTGCTCATCCTGCGCGGCAAGCAGACGCTGCGCCTGCCCGAGGGCGGCAAACTCAGCGCATCGCGCTGGCTGGCGGATGTGTTGTTCCATCCCGCGAAAGCGGATGCCTATCCGGTTTTCGCTGTTGCCAACCAGGAAGTGCTCGGCATGTTCGGCTTCCCGCAGGCGGACAAGAAATACTGCACCTACGACGAACTCAAACCGCATCTCGCCAAGATCACCGAAGAAGGCAGGCTGGCGGCCGATATGGAGTCCGCAAAACGCACGCCGTTCCAAGCCGCCATCTTCAATCTCGGCAACTCGATCCAGCTCTATCAGCGGCTCAAGAGCAGTATCCATCAGGAAGGAACCGCCGGGTTCGGCAAGGAAATCGACACTTATGCCAAAGCCGTGGCAGCCGGGGCTGCGAACCCCGGCGATGGTTCCGGCGCACTCGACAGTGATCGCCTGGCCTTACTCCGCGCCGCAGTTTCGCGCTACGAGCGCCAGTCGCAGTTCTCCTATCTGATGGTCGTCGCGCCGCCCGCCGGTGGCGGGGAGGACGACTGGCTCACCACCGGAGCCGCCCTGATGCGGGTGAAGTCCCCGGACCAGATTCCGGCCTCGGTGTCCGCCCTGGCGGACATGGGCGATGCCTTCCGCGCCAACGATCCCGCCAAGTTTTCCAAGGTCACGCGCGAATACGCGGGCCTGCTCAACATCGAGCACCCGGAATGGGCGGGCCGCACGTCCTACGAACTGCGCTTCAACCAGATGGAACCTTTCTATCACAGCATGGTGCTCTACGTGGGAGCCTTCCTGCTGGCCTGTCTTTCCTGGCTGGTTTGTCCCAAAGGCCTGCGCAAGACGGCCTTCCTGCTGTTGTTGCTCGCGCTGGCGGTTCACTCGTTCGGCATGTTCTCGCGGATGTATCTGCAAGGGCGCCCGCCAGTCACCAATCTGTATTCCTCCGCCATCTTCGTTGGCTGGGGGGCCGTGGCGCTCGGTCTGGTGCTGGAACATCTGTATCGCGACGGGATCGGCTCCGCCAGTTCCGGCATGGTCGGTTTCATCACGCTCATCATCGCCCACCATCTGGGGTCCAGCGGGGACACCCTGGAAATGATGCAGGCCGTGCTGGACAGCAACATCTGGCTCGCCACGCATGTGGTGGTCATCACCGCAGGCTACTCGGCGATGTTTCTCGCGGGTTTCCTGGCCATCGCCTACGTCGTGCTTGGCCTGTTCACCCGCCTGTTGACGCGCGAGAGCGCCAGGAAACTCACGGGCATGGTGTATGGCATCGTTTGTTTCGCCACGCTATTCAGCTTCGTGGGCACGGTGCTCGGCGGCATCTGGGCGGACCAATCGTGGGGCCGCTTCTGGGGCTGGGATCCCAAGGAGAACGGTGCTCTGCTCATCGTGCTGTGGTGTGCGTTGATCCTCCACGCCCGCTGGGGTGGATTCATCCGCCAGCGCGGCATCATGGCCATGGCCATCTTTGGCAATGCGATCACCGCCTTCTCATGGTTCGGCGTGAACATGCTCGGTGTGGGTCTCCATTCCTACGGCTTCATGGACAAGGCATTTCCATGGCTGGTCGCTTTCATCATCTTTCAGGTCGTCCTGATCCTGCTCACCCGCCTGCCGTCGAAATGCTGGCGGAGTTTCCGCGAGGCCCTGCCGCGCGATGTCACAGCTGCGGGTTTTGAATGCCAGAAAGGGGCCTGAGATACCGCGCAGCTTGCGTCAAGGGTACGTTTGTTCGGTGGTTCGATGTTTTATAAATCGCTAATAATCAGCGAATCCTAACTGTATTTCCGGTTTTTTGCCTTGAGATTCCGGGGCGGATATCGGAACCATTGCATCTGGAATACTGAGAGCGGTATTCATCCCCCCAATATGCAAGCTCTGTTTTGGCCAGTGCGAACACGCTCCCTTGTGGCGAGTGCTGGCGTGTTGTGGGCATTCACCGTGGCGGCGGTCCATGCCGCAGCACCGCCGACCGCGATTCAACTGAGCCCTGGCACCTTGCTCGAGACCAGCCCGGCCGAAACGATCGTGGGAGTGCTCAGCGCCGTGGATCCGGACTCGCCCGGATGGCATTTTTACCAGTTGGTGGCGGGTGAGGGAAGCGACGACAATCTCGATTTCTACCTTTACGGAAACGAAGTCATCCTGCGCGGCCCCGTGACTTTCGATTACGAAGTGGAACCCAACGAGGGCTGGCAGATCCGCGTGCGGGCCACCGATGCCACGGGACTTGCCTTCGAACAGTCGATCCACATTCCACTGGCCAATGATCCGAACGAGGATGTGGATCGGGACGGACTGACGGAGTGGTTGGAGCTCGAATACGGAACCAGCGACCTGCTCTACGATAGTGATGGCGACGGGGTGGGGGATGCAGCGGAAATTGCGGCCGGCACCGATCCGCTGCATCCCGATCAATGGCCGCAGACTTCAGTGCTTGGCTGGGGCAGATCCCTCAACGGCGAGCAGGCGGTGCCGGCGAGCGGCGAGTTTTGCATGCTGTCCACGGGGCATACCCACAGCCTCGCATTGGGAACGGACGGAGAGGTGCGTGCCTGGGGCGGCATCGATTGGTTCGGCCAAACCGACGTGCCCGCTGATTTGGATAAAGTGATTGCGGTGGCGGCGGGCGGAGATTCCTGGCTCGATGATTCCGCCTTCAGTCTGGCGCTGAGGCACAATGGCACGGTGGTGGCCTGGGGCTATGACGATGAGGGCCAGCTCCAGGTGCCCAACGGGCTGAACCATGTGGCGGCGATCGCAGCGGGGGCGGCACATGGCCTCGCGCTGCGGGATAATGGCACGGTGGTCGCATGGGGATACAATCCATATGGCGAGGTGGAGCCGCCTGCGGATCTTCAGGATGTCGTCGCCATCTCCGCAGGTGGATTCCAGAGCCTCGCGCTGCGGGGGGATGGCACGGTGTTCGCCTGGGGCAGCACGTTCAACGGAACCCGCTGGGTGGATGCCACGGTGCCGGCGGGATTGTGCGACATCATCGCCATCGCGGCAGGCCGGTTTCACTGCCTCGCGCTCAAAAGCGATGGCAGCGTGGTGGCCTGGGGACTCAATTCGAACGGCCAGACTTCGGTGCCTGCCGGCTTGCAGGAAGTGACTGCGGTGGCGGCGGGTGGATTCCACAGTCTGGCGCTCCGAAACGAAGGCGAGGTGAAGGGAAAAGTGGTGGCCTGGGGATTCAACAGCCATGGCCAGACCACCGTGCCAAACGCGGCATTGTCCGGCGTGAGGATCATTTCCGCAGGCATCCTGCACAGCATGGCGGTGCGCGATGGCGCCGGCTACCCGCAAATCTCCAGCAGTCCGCGGATTCTATCCACGCCGGGCGCGGCGATCTCCCACCAGGTGCTGGTTTCGGATGCCGGGGATTCGGAATTGGAATTCTCCGCCATCGGCCTGCCGCAGGAATTGTCGCTCGATTCCGGGACGGGGCTACTCACGGGTACGGTGGACACGGCGCTGCGGCGCAGCGTGCTCATTCAGGTCAAAACCGACCGCGGCATGATCAGTCAGTCCGCGTGGATCGGAGTGGCGCAAGGCCAGCCGGCATCTTCGATCTCGCTGAGTCCGGCAAGTGTCACGGAAAACAGCCCGGCCGGCACGGTGATCGGCACTCTATCCGCGGTGGATCCGGACGCGGGCGACAGTCATTCGTTCGAGTGGGTCGATGGCGCGGGATCCGAGGACAACTGGCGGTTCCGGATCGAGGGCGACCAGTTGTTGCCCGGTCCGGATCTCGACCGGGATTACGAGACGAACGCGGCGCCGTTTTCGATCCGGGTGAGGGCGAGGGATGGCTCGCTCACTCCACTTGAACAATCGCTCACCATCCAGTTTCAGGACGACATCACCGAGGATGCCGATGGGGATGGCCTTACCGAGGCGGAGGAAACCCTGCTAGCCACCTCGGACCTGGTGTATGACAGCGATGGTGATGGTTTCGGCGATGGCTTTGAAGTCAGGCGCGGGAGCTTGCCGAAAAATGAGACCAATGTTCCCAACGGCCGGATGGTGATGGCCTGGGGCAGCGGCGCTGGCGCACCCATGGTGCTTCCCGTCGGCTTGCAGAATGCCGTGGATCTGTCGGTCGGCGGGTCGCATTCGCTCGCGCTGACCGGCAGTGGCGGCATCATCGGCTGGGGGAACAACGATGAAGGTCAGGCAACGCCACCACCGGGATTGTCCGACGCGGTCGCCGTGTCGGCTGGAAAGCACCACAGCATGGCGCTCCGGAGAAATGGCACGCTGAGCGCCTGGGGAAGCAATCTTGAGAACCAGTGCGATGTGCCAGCCGATCTATCAGGCGTGGTGGCGGTCGCCGCCGGTGCTTACCACAGTCTGGCTCTCAAGAACGATGGCAGCGTCATTGCCTGGGGATATGATGCCTATGGTCAGGCGACGGTGCCCGCCGGGCTCGCGGGTGTGGTGGCCATCGCGGCGGGTGGCTTCCATAGCCTTGCGTTGAAGAGTGATGGAACCGTGGTGGCGTGGGGCTCCGATTGGCATGATATCAATGTGGTGCCGGTGGATTTGGACGGGGTGGTTGCAATCGCGGCGGGCGGTTATCACAGTCTCGCCCTCAGGCACGACGGAAGAGTGGTGGCATGGGGGGATGCGGATCACGGCCAGACGATCATTCCCCAGGTGGTGCCGGGTGTCACCGCGATCGCCGCCGGGTGGCGGCATAGTGTGGCGCTGGGTGCCAACGGATATCTAACGACGTGGGGTGATGGCGCGGACGGACAAACGAAGATCCCGCAGGAAGCCGTGCAGATCCGCAAGATCTCCGCCGGGGAAATTTATAACCTGGCGATTCGACAGAGCACCGGATTTCCCGGATTCAGCGATATTTCCACCATCCGTTCCTGGCCAGGGGAAGCGGTCAACAAGGTCATCGCGGTGCAGAACGCAACTGCGTCGGCCTTCACGGCGATGGGACTGCCGCAGGGCCTTGCGCTCACCTCACCGGCAGGCACGATCAGCGGAGCGGTCGTCACCGGCCAGCGCAGGGCGGTTAGAATCTCCGCGGATACCGACCAAGGAATGCTCAGCCGGGTGTTCTGGTTCAATACGGCGGATGGAGTGCCGCCGACCCAGATCACTCTGAGCGGAAATACCATCATGGAAAACGCAGCCGCAGGAAGCGTGGTGGGAACACTGGGAGCGGTGGATCCGAACGCCGGTGACAGCCATGTCTTCCGCTTGGAGGCCGGCGCCGCCTCTGCGGACGACTTCCGTTTCGTCATTGTCGGTGACAAGTTGAAGACCCGCGCGGTGTTGAACGCGGACTTCGATGATGGAGACCCGCGTCTTTTCATCCGCGTGACGGCAGTGGATGCCGGCGGGAATTCATTCGTGCAGGATTTCCAACTGCTACTCCTGGATGACAGGACGGAAGATGCCGACCACGACGGCATGAGCGAGGCGATGGAGGAGGATGTCTTTGGCACCAGCGACTTGTATTTCGACAATCCAAACACCGCGGATGCCGACAAAGACGGGGTCAGCGGAGTGATCGAATACGCCTTCAACATGAATCCCAAGGTTGCCGGGCCGCCCTTGCGTCTCGTTGCCGGCGCGCAATCCGAGGTGGGACTTCCCGTGATCGATCTGGTGGCAGCGGGACCGGAGCATCAGCGACTGCGCATCGAGTATATCCGGCGTGTGGGGAGCGGCATGAGATACACGGCAGCGTTCGCCAGCAGCTTGGATGCGGGAAACTGGGAATCGGCGGAAGATCGGGTGATCATATCGCCTGCGGGCACCGGCTGGGAGCGCTGTGTGGTGGAGGACACGCTCACCACGGCGAATGCGCCGCGGCGATTCGCAAGGGTGGCGGTCGTGTATGCCGATGAGAGCGGCGCGCTGGATCAGGATGTCGATGGCATCACCAGGGCTATGGAGGAATCGGTTTTTGGCACGAGCGATCTCGTTTTCGATGACTTCAGAACTGCGGATCTGGATGGTGACGGTACTCCCGGCATGATCGAATACGCCTTCAATCTGGATCCGAAAAATCCCGGGCCGCCGCTTTCCCTGGTGTTCGGCCAGGGTGATACCGCAGGTCTGCCCGCGATGCAGGTGGCGCGGGACGGATTGGGAAATCCGAAGCTGCGGATCGAGTATCTGCGCCGTACGGATGGCCTGCTCACCTACACGCCTCAGTTTGCCAGCGGACTGTCTGCCGAAGATTGGATTTCCGTCGAAGAATCTCAAATCGGGAAATCCTTAATCGGTGGCGGCTGGGAACGCTGTGTGGTAGAGGACCCAATGCCGAATCCCGCAGGCGGAAGACGCTTCGGCAGAGTCGCGGTTTCGTGGTGAAGCAAGGCGAAGAGGGGGGCTCATGGCCGAAATTGGGAGCGAAACCGGATGCATGGCAGCCGTGGCGCGGGGTCCTTGTGCTTGCGCGATGCTGCATATACGGGCATGGTCCTTGCGTCCTGGCTCCCGCACAGGTCCGGGCGGTCCGTCATTTTTTCCTGATTTTTCAACAGGTCCCATGAATAAAAGGCCGCCGCTCCGGGTATTATCGGGGCGAAACACCCTCACGCATTATGAAACACGTTTTTTGGTCCGTCATCGCGATCTGCGCCACGCTGCTTGGCGCGGTGGGGCAGGTGAGAATCGATGAGGAAGCCTTGGGCAAGAGCCTTGGAGGCTGGACGAAGCGCGCGAAACAAGCTGCGGAATATCCCCTCTCGGGTGCCACCTACCGAACCTACAAGCCCGAGATCAGCCCCACTCCGGACGGGGGGATTTTTGTTTCCGTGCGCATCGACCACGTCCGTGGCTGGCTCTCCTCCGATGATCACGCGACTCTGGAACTTACCGTGAACGCAAAGGGCATGGTCGAATCCGCCCAGACCAACATCGCCATCCAGGGGCGCTCCATTTCCAGTGATTTGATCCTTGGTGTCGCTGGCGCGGGCCCGCAGGCGGTGGGCATGGATCGCGCCGTGCAGATCGGCACGGACCTGGTCGCGAACCTTTCCGCGAAGCTGCTGCGGGAGAAAATCGTGGAAGCCGGCCGGGTGTCGTTTCCAGCCGCCGTGCGCCACAATTACAATCGCCTCTTCCAGGCGATCCGCATGGAGGAGAAGGCCGCCGAAGCAAGCGCGCCGGTCCCACCTGTGGAAACTGAAAAATCGGCCGCGCCCGAAAAACCGGCGGAGCCCGGAAAACCTGCCGATTCCGCCGCAGAGCCCTCGTCCGACACCGCGCCTCCGCTGAATATCCAGCCCTTCGGCGAACCGGTGCCTGTGAAGCCGAAGGGCTGAGATCGATCAGCCGCGCGGATGGAAGCGCTTATGGGTGGCTTTCAGGCGCTGGCGGTCCACATGCGTGTAGATCTGCGTGGTGGAAATATCGGCGTGGCCTAACAACTCCTGGATCACGCGCAAGTCCGCGCCGCCTTCCAGCAGGTGGGTGGCGAACGAGTGGCGCAGCAGGTGCGGATAGATGTTCTGATCGATGCCTGCCAGTTTTGCGCGTTGCTTGACGATCTGGCGGACACGGTCCGGCGAGAGCGGCCCGCCGCGGACGCTGAGGAAGACGTGTGAGGAAGTGCGGGGCTTGACCAGGTTCCGCCGCTCGTTGGTCAGGTAATCGGCGATGGCTTCGAGGGCTTTCGTGCCGACTCTTGCAACGCGCGTTTTGTTTCCCTTGCCGGTGATGCGCAGGAATCCCTCGTCGGCATCCATCATTTCAAGGCGCAGTTTGCACAACTCGGAAAGCCTCAGGCCGGCGGAATAGAACAACTCCAGGATCGCACGGTCGCGGCGGCCGAGTGGCGCGGAGGGATCGATGGAATCGAGAAGTCCCGCCACTTCACTGGCGTGCAGGGTTTCCGGCAGTGTCTGGTCCGGGCGCGGTGCCAGCAGCGGTTCCGCAGGATCCATCTCCAGGCGCTCCCTGGCGGCCAGCCAGCGGAAAAACACCTTCAGATGGACGGTGGTGATGCGCAGCGAGGCTGCATTGAGTCCCGCGGTTTTCCGTTGGGCGAGGAAAATGGCGAGTTCATCGGTGCCCACATCCCGCAGCACCGTGCCGTGTTTTTTCAGGTGGCCGCCGAGGGCATCGAGCGTCTGGCGCACTGACAGCTGATAGGCTTCCGAAAGCCCGCGTTCGGTGGCGAGATATCTGATGAACGTGTCGCTTTCCTTTTCCATCGTTCAGGTGGCATGGGCGCTTTCCCAGGCGATGATGGCGCGTTTCCGTGCCGCGCCCCAGCGGTATTGGCCGTAGTCGCCGTTTGCGCGGATCACGCGGTGGCAGGGAATGAGGAAGGAAATGGGATTGCTGCCCACGGCCGTGCCGGTGGCGCGGGTGGCCTGCGGGTGGCCCGCGGCGGCGGCGAGCCCGCCATAACTGACAAGCGTGCCGGACGGGACGCACAGCAGGGCGCGCCAGACGCGGTGCTGGAAATCCGTGGCCCGCACAAAAAGTTCCAGAGGCGGCGCGGCTCCCTCAGCGCGCGTGAAAACCTTCCGGATCAAATCCGCGGCGACCTTGTCATTCCAGAGCATCTGCGCCAGCGGCCATTCGGCCCGCATTTCGGCGATGGCGCTATCGCGGCCGCCCTCGTCGAAAAATGATAGATGGCAGATGCCATGCGGCGAATCCGCGATGAGGCAGTCACCGAAAGGGCTTTCGGCGATGGCCGCGCGAAGCGTCATGCCATGGCCGCGAGACTTGATTTCCGCAGGTGTGGCGACCTTGAGTTTCACGGTGGCGGTTCTCAGATGCTCATGGCATTGAAGCCGCCATCGACGATCATTTCCATGCCGGTGATGAAGGAACCGGCGGTGGGCGAAGCGAGCAGAAGGGTGGCACCGATGAGCTCTTCGGAATTTCCGAAGCGTGAGGAAGGGGTGTGGCGGAGGATGTCGAGAACGCGCGATTCATCGAGCACCTTGCGGTTTTGTTCCGCCGGGAAGAAGCCTGGCACCAGGGTGTTCACGCGGATGTCCTTGTCGGCCCACTCCCGGGCGAGATTGCGGGTGAGATTGTGGACCGCGGCCTTGGAGAGCGAGTAGGTGAAGACGCGTGAAAGCGGATTGAGGCCGGAGATCGATCCAAGGTTGATGATGGAGGCGGCGCGGGATTCCTCGACGAAATAGCGGCCGAATACCTGGCAGGCGCGGAAGACAGCGCTGAGATTGGTGTCGATGATGCGCTGGTATTCGTCCTCGGGAATGTCAAGAAACGGGGTGGGGGAGTTGGTTCCCGCGCCATTGATGAGGATGTCCACCTGGCCGGAGCGTTCGAGCACGGTGTCTAGCAGGTGCTGGAGTGACTCGCGCGAGGTCACATCGACAGGCACGAAGTAGCCTTTGCCGCCGTAGGATTTGATTTCGGCCAGCCGGCTTTCGGCTTTTTCAGGGATTCGTCCGCCGAGCACGACCTCGGCTCCGGCGCGGGCGAGCCCGACGGCCATGGTGCCGCAAAGCTCACCGGTTCCGCCAATCACGACGGCGGTTTTTCCAGAGAGGTCGAAGAGTTCCTTGAGGTAGGGTGCGGTCTGCATATCGGCAGTGTCTCGTGAAATTCAGGGGCTGCCAAGCATGGAAAAGAATCAGCGGCGCCGGAGGGCGATCCAATGGTTGTTGAAGGGAGTTTTGCCCCAGAGCGGGGAGATTTCCAGCTCGCCGAATGGTGATAGAATGCGTTGGAAATCCGCCGCCGCCGGGTAATGGGTGGGCGCTGCCTTCATCCAGCGGCTGGCTTTGGCCAGAAGATCACCGGCGACGGTAATCTTGAAGCGCCAGGAGTCATCCCGGATGCCGGAGCGGATGAGCAGCAGTCCTCCGGGCGCGACGCGCGTGACGGCGAGACGGAGCAGGGATTCCTGTTCGCCGGCATCGAAAAACTGGAGAATGTCGAGGATACAGACGTTGCCCTGATGCTCGGGCAGGCCGCCGCGCGCGTCGTGCCGGGCGAAGGTGGCATCGGAAATGCCGGCTGCATCCGCCACAGATCGGGCGGATAGGATTTTGCGCTCGTCGTAGTCGATGCCGTGGATGGGGAAGGCGATGCCGTGCGCGCGCAGGAAAAGCGCGCTGAGTCCGACGCCGCAGCCGATGTCCAGCAGCGGCAGCCGCGCGTCCCGCAGATCGCGGGCGAGAGCGGTGTAAAGCGGATCGGTGCGCAGCTTGGAGGCGGCGTAGTGGCGGCTCCAGCGACCGGGAAACAGCGCGGGGATGTTGCTGACTGATAGATCGGTCACGGGATGGCGGGCGGATGGATGGCCAAGGGATTGCGGCCCCGGGCGATGAGGGTGGGAAGACGGAGCAGAAAACCGAAAAACAGCCTGAAATGCATCCAGACGAGCAGACGGTTGTCCCTGAAGTAGCGGAATTGCGAGACGCCGCCCTCGTCCTTGCCCGGATAGCGGACGGGGGTGGGCAGGTTCAGAATGGGCACGCCGCGCCATGCCAGGCGCACTGCCACCTCGGGATCGAAATCGAAGCGGCGCGCATGGCCGGTGTTTTCCATCACCGCCAGAAGGCCGGTCGCAGGATAGAGCCGCATGCCGAAAAGCGAGTCGCCCACGCCCCAGCCGAGCGTTTCGAGATTGGCCCAGAAGTTGGAAAGTTTGCGGCCATTCACCCGCAGCGCCGGGGCGGAGGAATCGAAAACGGGCTTGCCAAAAACCGCAGCCTCAGGATGGGCGGCGGAAAGTTTCAGGAACGCCGGAATCCGCTCCGCCGGGTGCTGGCCGTCTGCATCCATGGTCAGAACATGCGTGAATCCCGTGCGATGTGCCTCACGCAGGGCGTGTAGCACCGCCGCGCCCTTGCCGGAGTTTTGAGGAAGGAACATTAGGCGGAAATCCGCGTGATGCGGGGACTCGAACTCGCGAAGCATCTCGGGTGAACCATCAGTGGAGCCATCGATGACGACCCACACGGGGGTCCCGAGATGCAGGACGCCGGCAACGGTTTCACGCAGGATGCGGCCGGTGTTGTAGCTGGGAATGAGGATGAGGGGGCGGACTGCGGCGGCCATCGGTGGCGGGGTTGTAAGCCCAGGGGCGGGCGGGGGCAAGCACGGCGGAGAGAGGATCAGCGACTCTTGAAGTCTTCGCGCCGCAGCGGGTCCGGTTTGGAGAGTTCCCGTTCGAAAACGGCCTGGAGACGTTCGGTGAATGCCTGGGCGGATTCGCCGGGTGCGGGAATCAGCGCCTCGCCCGCTTCGATGCGCATGTGGATGGGAAACACCGGGCGTTTTACCAGGGGCCATCCCTTTTCGAGATAGCGCGTGTCGCTGCGAATGAACACCGGATACACCGGTGCGCCGCTGTGGATTGCGATGATGGCGCAGCCGCCTTTGAGGGGATTGATCCAGCGCGCGTCCGGCCGGGTGCGGGTGCCTTCGGGAAACAACAGGAGCTGGCCGCCGGCTTTCAGTGCGGTAGATGCGTGGCGGATCATGCGGGTGCGTCCGTCATTGGCGATGTATCCCGCCAGCCGCGCTCCTCCACCGAGGACCGGATTGTTCAGGATGGATTGTTTCATCACACAGACTCCGCGTTGCAGGCGGGCGATGAGGAAGACCACGTCCCACAGCGAGGTGTGGTTTGGCGCGATGATGGCGGGGCCGGAATGTTTCCCCAGATTTTCAAGCGCCGTGCTATCCACCCGGACCAGTTGCGCGAGCCGCAGATAGACCACGAAACAGCGGAACAAATGACGTAACAGAAAGCGGCCGAGCCGTTCGCCGGTCGGCCGTGGCAGCATGAGATGCAGCGGGCCGCCGATCAAGGTGAGCAAGCCGCCGAACACTCCCCAGTAAAGCAGGCCGCCCGCCATCACCACCAGATCCCATGGCAGGCGCAACCATGATGCCGATCCGCGCGGACTGGCGGAGTCTCGCGAAATTCTGGCGGAGGAGGAGTCGGAATGCACGTGAAGGAGAGCTAGGTGAGATTTCGCGCAGGGTCGATTTGATTCTTTCCCATCGGGGCGGGGATGAGTCCCCGAATTCCCACGGCTTTTCCATTGCAATCATCTGAATCCGGTGGTGATAGTCGCCGCGCGTGAGCCAATCCAAATCCATCCTTTTCACCAGCCATTTTCCGCGCTTCCTGGGTATCCTCATGATGCTCCCGGGATTCGCATTGGCCGCTCCGCAGGTGCCTGCGAAACCTGAAACGGCCCCCAAAGTGCTTCCCTCGAAACCCGCAGTGACTCCCAAGGAGGCGGACGCAGCCCCCGTGGCCGAAACCAAACTCCAAACCGCGCCGCCCGCGGATGATGCGGAAGACGAAGGCTCCGCGGAAGCCGCCGAGGCGGAAGCCGCCATCGCCCTGCCGGTCAACCCGGAACCGGTTCGCGTCTATGGCTGGCGCGAATATGTCCTGATCGCCGGCGTGCAGGAGAAACTCCTGGCCAAGCTCGATACCGGCGCGCTCACCAGTTCGATCCATGCCGAGGAAAAGGAGTTGTTCGAGCGCGATGGCAAGAAATGGGTCCGCTTTATCGTCACCGATGTGAGACAGAAAAAACCCATCCGCACGCGCATCGAGGCACCACTGGTGCGCACCGCCCGGATCAAGGAACCCAATTCGGAATCCGTCGCCCGCGAGGTCGTGCGCCTGTCCTTTCAAATCGGCGAGCGCAAGCTGCGCGGCGAGTTCACACTCAACAACCGCAACAACATGCTCGCTCCGGTGCTCATCGGCCGCAGCACCCTCAAGGACCTCGGCTGGGTGGATCCCGGCCGCACCCACATCGCCGAGCAGAAGGTCTCGCGCTGATCCCAGGCAAACCGGGAGAAACACTCGATCATGAGCACACGGGCAAAACTGATGGTGGCGGTGGTTTTCCTTGTCCTGTTAGGTGGCGGAATCGCAGCTTACAAGACGCTGCGTCTGGGCGTCCCGTTCTGGAAGGGAGAGCAGGTCCACGACTGGCAGATCGAGGCTCGCATTTCCTTCCTCGCCACCGGCAAAAGCCTCAAGGCCCGCCTGGCGCTGCCCGCCGCAGCCGTCGAACAAAAAACCGAATCGGAATCCGGTTCGCTCGGCTATCACTACCACATCGAGAGTGATCTCGGTGAATACACCGCGGTATGGTCCGCCGAGAATCGTGAGGAAAGCCAGGCGCTTTATTACCGGGTGCGCATCCCTGATTCCACATCCAGCGGCGGCGAACCGCTGCCCGCCACCGCTCCCGAGCCCGGCAATCCGGGATTCTCAGGTTCTCTGGCAGAGGCCGCCAACGCCATCGTCAACCGCGCCAAGGCCCTTACCTCCGATCCCGATTCGCTTTTTGTCGCGATTTTCGATCAAATCCGCAATGCCGACACCTCGCAGGAATTCCTGCTTGTGAAACGCCACTACGAGAAGGAATTCAAACACAACGCGATGATCCTCATGGGCATCGATCTGTTGGAAATGGCCAATGTTCCGGCACGCATCGCCTATGGGGTGAAACTCGAAGAGGATGGCGGCAGCAGACCTCCCGTCCCTCTCGTCGAGTATTGCGATGGGGCCTATTGGAAAGTGCGCGATCCGATGAACCCGGGCGCCGTGCTCGACGGACATAGCTTCTTCGTCTGGCACCGCGGCGGCGGCCCGCTGCTGGATGTGACCGGGGGTGAGGGCTCCCGAGTGGTTTTCACCGTGGCGAAGGAACGCATCCCGATGGCCAGTCTCGCTGATCTGCGGCATTCTCCACTGCTGGTATCCACCATCCTCGGCCTGCCTCTATCAGAACGCGCGGTCTTCCGCTACATCGTGCTCATCCCGCTGGGAGCCTTCGTGGTGGTGGTGCTGCGCAACATCATCGGCATACCCACGCTGGGCACCTTCATGCCGGTGCTGCTGGCGCTCGCGCTGTTGGAAATCCCGCTGGCCCGCGGACTCATCATGTTCGCCGTGCTCATCGCCGCAGGGCTTTGGTTTCGCTTCCTGCTCTCCCGGCTCAACCTGCTGGTCGTGCCGCGCGTGGCGGCCTGCGTGGTGATCGTCACGCTGCTGATGATGCTCATGAGTGTGGTCAGCTACCGCATGGGCATGAGCGGCGGCGTGCAGATCACCCTGTTTCCCATGATCATCATCGCCTGGACGATCGAGCGCATGTCCCTGATCTGGGAGGAGGAGGGGAAACACAGCGCCCTCACCCAGGTGGGCGGATCCGTGGTGGTGGCGGTGCTTGCCTACCTCTTCATGAAGATCGGCCAGATCCAATACTGGGCTTTCTATTTCCCGGAACTGCTGCTGGTGCTGCTGGCCGGCATCCTGCTCATCGGCCGCTACACCGGCTATCGGATTTCCGAGTTGATCCGCTTTAAAACCTTCGCCCACTCCTGACATCCCCGTTTTTTCCATGCATGAAGACAGTCCGTTGGAATCCGGAAAATGGTGGCACCGCTGGCTGCTCACCCCGCGGGAACTGCGCGCGCGCGGCGTGGTCGGCATCAACATGCGCAACGCCCGCTACCTGCTGCCTAACAATCCACGGAAACTCTACCGCCTTGTCGATGACAAGCTCCAGACCAAGGCGCTCGCCGAGGCGCACGGCCTATCGGCCCCCGAGACCTACACGGTCGTGCGTTCCCCGCGCGATGCCGCGAGGTTTGAAAGCAAGCTCTCCGCGCATCCCTCCTTCGTGATCAAGCCGGCCTGCGGCTCCGGCGGCAAGGGCGTGCTCGTCATCGATGGCCGCGATGACCGGGGGCGCTATCTCAAGCCCAGTGGAGCCGCCCTCACGGGTGACGAGGTGCGCCATCACCTCGCCAACATCCTCGCGGGGCTTTTCAGTCTCGGCGGCCAGCGGGACAACGCGCTGGTGGAATACCGCGTGCGGCCCGCCAGGGTTCTAACTGAAATTAGCTATCAGGGCGCGCCGGACATCCGCATCGTCATGCTCCACGGTTATCCGGTGATGGCCATGCTGCGTGCCGCCACCCGCGAGTCGGACGGTCGCGCGAATCTCCACCAGGGAGCGCTGGGCATCGGCATCGATCTGGCCACCGGCCTGACCATCCGCGCCGTCCATCATGGCAAGCCGCTTTTCAAACATCCGGATGTGGATGTGGACCTGATTGGCATCCGCATGCCCGGCTGGGGCAAGATCCTCGACATCGCCGTGACCTGCCAGGAAATGACCGGTCTCGGCTATCTGGGTGCGGACATCATGATCGATGAAACGCTAGGCCCGCTCATGATCGAGGTCAACGCCCGCCCCGGCCTCGCCATCCAGATGGCCAACGGCGTGGGCCTGCTGCGGCGGCTCGAACCGGTGGTAAATCAACACGCCCTGCACCCCGGTGTGGGACATGCCGAAAAGATCGCGTTCTCCCAAAAACACTTCGCCGCGTGACCGCATGGAGGTGGGGTGACTACCGCCAGGGCGGGTTGGATTGCCATTGACGGAGCGCATCGGACCGATACTTTTTTGCACGTCGGCAAGTCACAAGCATCACTCGTATCAGCCGCGCGGATCCATAAATCGCAGATTACCGGATACCTCTGGTGCTCGTGGTTGTCTCGCTCATTGCTCCGGCATTATCCCGTCTGTTCATGCAGTCCGTCGAAGATTTCACAACGGTCGAATCCGTATTTGTCCGAAAACGCAACGCGCTGGTGCTGCGCGGGCAGTTCACGCCGATCTACACCGACTATTACCTGCATCTCATGCAGCACGGCATCCGCCACTCCTCGGAGCTCGATGAGATGCTCAAGGATTCGCTGACGATGCTGGTCTTGCATCTCGTTGCGCGCCCGTGGGCGGAGACCATCGCCTGGACGGTGAACCTGCGGGCACCGCGTTTGAACCTGTTTGTAACGGGTGGTTCGGTTTCCGAATCCATCACCGGCAGAATTTTCACCGAGGATGTGCGCGAACCGGATCGGAATTTTTTCTACTCGCAAACCACCTCGCCCAATCTACCTGAGCCGCGGACTTCCACGCTGGAAGTCCGCGGCAAGGATGCCATTGAGTGGATTTCACAGTATTACTCGCAGTCCGAGGGGCGCCCGGCCCGGGCCTTTCGCCTGGCGGATGAGCACTTCGCCCTTGTCGCGGCGCAACCGGATTGCGACCTGGCGTGGCTGGAGTCTCTCGATGCGGAAGCGGTGTCGAAAATCGACCGCGCCGAGGAAACCAAGCTGTTGGAAACCCGCCGCTTCCGTTTTCATTGCGGCTGCACGCTGGCGCAGATCCTGCCGGTGCTCGGCGGCTGGCGGGACCGGCTCGACGAATTGTTCGCCGATGCCGACACCATCAGGATCCAGTGCCCGCGCTGTGCGGCGGGATATCGCGTTTCGCGCGACATGATTTGAAACCGAAAGCGCCCGAAAAATCGCCAGCGGTTCAAAACCAGCGATGGACGAGCGCAATGATTCCCGCTTGAGTGTGGGTTCCAGACCGCCATGAAGCCCCTTGAAAATCTTTTGCAGAAAAATCGCGTGTGGGCGGCTGCCGTTCACGCCGAGGATCCGGAATTTTTCACCAGACTCGCCGACCAGCAGATGCCGCAGTATTTGTGGATCGGTTGCTCGGACAGCCGGGTGCCGGCCAACCAGATCACCGGCCTCGCGCCTGGCGAGGTGTTCGTGCACCGGAACGTCGCCAACGTCGTCGCCGAGACGGATTTCAACCTGCTCGCCGTGCTGCAATATGCCGTGGATGTGCTGAAAGTGCGCCACATCATCGTCTGCGGTCACTATGGCTGCGGCGGCGTGCGGGCGGCGCTGGAAAATTTCCGCCACGGCATGATCGATAACTGGCTTTCCGGGATCCGCGCCCTTCGCCGCATGCACCGCAAGGAGCTCGACGCACTTCCTCCCGCGGCGGCGGCAGACCGGCTATGCGAGCTCAACGTGTTGGCTCAGGCGCGCCATGTGGCCCATACGACCATCGTCGAAGATGCGTGGGAACGAGGTCAGGAAATATCCATCCACAGTTGGATCTACCGTCTTGATAATGGCATCATCCAGCCACTCGCTCCTTCGATCGAGAAACCCCTTGGTTTTTACCACAGTGATCCGGCGGTGGATGAAATCCCCGATGTCGGTTGAGGCCTATCTGCCTGGCAGGCAATCGGCGATGACCATGCGGTGATCGCTATGGCGGGTCATGACGGCGCGGCAGCGCAGTGGTGTGAAGTGGCGGGTGGTGTAGAGGTGATCGATGCGCAGGATCGGGAAACGGCGTTGGAAGGTATTTCCCCAGCCCGTGCCTGCGGTGGCGAAGGCATCGATGAAATCGCGGGTGAGCTGGCGGTGTACGACATCCGTGGCGGAGGCGTTGAAATCACCGCCAAAGAGGGTGGGGGAGTTGGGGAACGCGGTGGTTTGTTCGAGAACCTGCTGAACCATCGAGAGTTCCTGGCGGCGAATGGCACGGTTGGCGCGGTGCTGGGACCAGGTGGAACGTTTCCAGAACCGAAGATCGGTGGCCGCGGAGGTGAGGTGGACATTGACGACCTCGATGGTGCTTCCGTCCGGCAGGGCGATGGTGACCTGTTGGTCGCGGAAGGTGGGATTGCGGACCTCGCGCTGGATTTTCCAACGGGTGAGGACGGCATTGGTCTGGTGAGTCCGGTAGTCGCCGTGGCCGCCGTAGAGGACATCGGCGATGAGCCGGGCCTGATGCGGATAGACATCCTGAAGCAGGACGATGTCAGGTTGCCACGCGGCAATGTCCGCGGAAGGATCACCATAGCGAAAGCCCGCGCAGTTGAAGGTGGCCACCCGCAGGACGGGAGTTTGCTGATGCGGAGCCGCCTTGCCGGGTTGCGGCGGTGATTTATCGAAATGGGCGAGCACACGGGCCTCATCCGCGCCGACGAGCAGGGTGACCGCCCACACGGCGGTCATGACCAGTGAGAGTGAGGCGCGCAGAAAATAAAACGCGACCATGGAAAGCAGCAGTCCGATCCCACCCCAAACCCAGATGGGTAGCACGGTGAAGGCCGCGAAACGGTCCGGCTGCCGGGAAAAGCAGAACACGGTGAGCAGGTGGAGCAGCAGGGATAGCCCCACGAATGTCCATCCTGTGCGGCTGCGGAGTGCGGACATGGGTGGTGGGGATGATTTGAAATCTCAAATTTGAAATTTGAAATCTCAGAGGCCCGGGATGCCGAGGCCGCCGGTGAGTTTTTTCATTTCGGCGGCGGTCTTTTCCTTGCCGGTGCTGATGGCTTCCTGCACGCCCTTGAGCACGAGTTCCTCCAGAAACTCGACATCGGATGGATCGACCAGCGTGGGATCGATCTTGATCGAGAGCACATCACCGGCGCAGGTGGCCGTGACCTGGACCTTGCCACCGCCGACCGAGGATTCGACGGTCTGGGTGGCGAGTTCCTCTTGTTTGGCGGCCAGCCCGGCTTGCATCTGCTGGGCTTGTTTCATGAGTTTGGCGATGTTCATGGAAATTTTATGAGTTGCTGGTTTTCAGTTTGATACGACTTTCCCTTCGAATTTTTCGAGGGCGGATTGGATGAGCGGGTCCTGGAAGAAAGGGTTTTCGGCGGCGGGCACGGGAGTGTTGGGTGCCGCAGCTTCGGGCTTTGCTTCCTCCTTCCATGGCGGTGGCTCCGGCGCGGGCGGTGGCTCGCTTTCCTCCGGTGCGGCGTCGATCAGCATGTCGAACGAGGCCAGGCCCGATGTGGTGGGAGCGAGCTGGGCGGGCGCTGCCTCGGGTTTGACTTGCTGTTGTACGGCGGCGGCTTGGAGCGCAGGGCTTGGAGCTGGCGGCAAGGGGGTGTCGCTTCCCGAAGCGAGGGAGCCGGCACCGCGGGTCAGGACCTTGATGACGTCGGTGATGCGGATTTCGCCGAGTGTTTGGATGCACTTGATGACGCCGAGTTCGAAGTGGAGGCGCTTGTTGGTAGCCCATTTCATGCGGCCCTCGGATTCCGCAAAGACATCGATGGCGGCAAGGATGCGGTCGGGTTGATATTCGCCTGCGGCTTCGAGCAGCTTTTTCCAGAGATCCTCCGGGATGCCCTCGCCATCGGCGCTGGGATCGAGTTTGGCGACAAGCAGGGCGCGCAGGCAGCCGATGAGCTCGCCGAGGAGTTGGGAGAGTTCGCGGCCGCTTTCCGCTTCCTTCTGGATCAGGGAAAGTGCGGCCGGCGTGTCCCGCGCGAGCAGGGTGGAGGTGAGGGCGGCGACTTTTTCACGCGAGGTGAAACCGAAGACATCGAGCACATTTTCCTCGTTGATCGTATCGCCGCAGAAGGCGACGAGTTGATCGAGCATCGACTGGGCGTCGCGCATGCCGCCATCGGCACCTTTTGCGATGGCCCAGGCGGCGGTTTTTTCGAGTGTGATGCCTTCCTCCCTGGCGATGTGGAGCAGGTGCCCGGCGATCGTTTCGGTGGGGATCGGCCGCAGGTCGAAACGCTGGCAGCGGGACAGAATGGTGGGCAGGATCTTGTTCGCCTCGGTGGTGGCGAAGATGAATTTCACATGCGGCGGCGGCTCTTCGAGCGTCTTGAGCAGCGCGTTGAAAGCTGCGTTTGAGAGCATGTGAACCTCATCGATGTAGTAAATTTTGAATTGCCCGCGCGCCGGGGCGAAGCGGACGGACTCGCGGAGATCGCGCACCTGCTCGACGCCGTTGTTCGAGGCTCCGTCGATTTCCAGCACGTCGAGCGAGCGCCCCTCGGCGATCTCGATGCAAATGTCCTCCTCGGGGTCGAAATCGGCTTTCGGGCCGCCGCTGCAATTGAGCGCCTTGGAGAGAATGCGCGCGGTGGAGGTTTTTCCCGTGCCGCGCGGGCCGACGAAGAGATAGGCGTGGGCAAGGCGTTTTTGCGTGATCGCATTTCGCAGCGTGCGGACGACGTGGTCCTGTCCCAGGACATCGTCGAAGGTTTTGGGTCGGTATTTGCGGGCGAAGACCTGATAGCTCACGAGGGGGAGTGTAGGGATCACGGCGGGTTTGTCATGACCGAGTTTTCACGAATGCGAAAAATGTGCGAACGATCAAAAGCCGCGCAGGCGGACAAAGCGCCTGCATTGCCTGCGGGCAGGGTGGCTTGACGGTTTGCCCGATGCCGTTGTCGGATTGGATGACCTGCGTCACGCCAACGCCGTTGTTGTCGCCGCTGGTCCTCTGGCCGCCGGGCCTGATGTTGTGCAGGGAATGGGCCGCCGTGGCCGGAAATGGGGCCAGTTGGCCGGAAACGAGTGCCTAAAATACTTCTAAAACCGGAAAATTAAGGGCAATTTATCTCCAACGAAAGGCAATAGCGAGCTACGGCAGACTGAAAACCTTTCCGACATATTCTTTGATTCCGCGCAACTTTGCCACAGGCACTATCGAACTCCGGGGGGAAGTCGATGGAAAGCCGGTGAAGCCAAACGGGATCTTTGGGGGGAAATGTGCTACCACGGGCGCGGATCGGAAACGGTTCGCGCCCGTTTCTTTTTCACAATGGCATCTCACAGGATGGTTGCTTATCAGAGGGAAATACGCTTTCCGCCGAAGCCATGCGCCATGATGTGACAAACCCCTCCCGGATCCTGAAACCGAGGTGGCCTGGCCATTCCCTGAGACGGCCCGGGACAGGAGGTTCCAGCCACTTGGCGGACGGTTTTGTCAAGGAAGTGAAATTTTTCAGGGTGACTGTGCTTGCCACTTGCGAAGTGAGCCTATAAGCCCACCGCCGCTATGGTCAGCATCGGTTCTATATCCCTCCCCAAAAGCGGCTTTGACGCCGTGATTTTCGATTGTGACGGAACGCTTGTCGATTCCATGCCCGCCCATTTCGACGCCTGGTGCGAGGCGCTCGCGCTCTACGGAGCGGGTGGAGTTTTCAAGGAGGATGTGTTTCTCGCGATGGGCGGTCGCCCGACGCGCGACATCGTTGTGGAACTCAATGATGAGTATGATCTGCATCTGGACCCGGAAGCGGTGGCCTTCGCCAAACGCGAGGCTTTCCTAAAGCGCATTCATTCGATCACATTGATCGACGAGGTCGCGGCGTTCGCGGAGTCGCTGCGCGGGAAAGTCCCGATGGCCATCGCCAGCGGTGGCTCCCGCATGGTGGTGGAAAAGACGCTGCGCGTGGTGGGCGTTTCCGATTGGTTCGATGAAGTGGTGACGGCCGATGATGTGAGCGAGGGGAAACCGGCTCCCGATATCTTTTTGCACGCAGCCCGCCTGCTGGGGGTTTTGCCGGGCCGCTGCCTCGCATTGGAAGACGCACCTTCCGGGATTCTGGCCGCGCAACGCGCCGGTATGCAGGTCATCGCGGTGCCCTCGCCGCTGACTTCCTCGTCCTGCTGATTTTTTCAAACCGCTCAATCCTCGACGTAGAGGATGCGCCCGCAGTCTTCGCAGCGGGTGATTTCCTTGGCGGTCTGGACGGCGACGACGGTGGAGGCGATGAGTTTCATGTGGCAGCCGCCGCATTTCCCCTCGTGCATCGGGGACACGGCCACTCCGCCCTTGGATTTCATGAGGCGGTGATAGAGCGGGAGAATGGCTTCCGGGACCTGGGTGGCGAGTTGCTCGCGCTCCGCGGTGAGTTCCGCCCGCTCGGCTTCCATGCGGGCGTGGCGGGTGGTGATGGAGGCGAGATCCTCGTCCACCAGGGTGCGGGTGTGGGCGAGCGCGGCTTCCGCCGCCTTGTGGGCGGCCCGCAGCGTGTCCATTTCCTCCATGATTTCCAATTCGCGGGTTTCGAGGTCATCCGCGTCCTTTTCGTATCGTGTCACCTCATGGGCGAGCGCCTGGTATTCCTCGTTCTTGCGCGTTTCAAACTGCTGGATCTTGAGGCGCTGGATGGTCGTGCGGCGCGTGCCGACATCCAGTTCGAGGCGCTTGAGGCGCAACTCGCACTCGAGCACCGCGTCGTGGGCTTTTTTCACTGCGGCCTCGTTGCCCGCCAGTTTGGTCTTCGCCCGGGCCTCGTCCTGGGGGAGTTTTTCGAGGTCCTTGGCAAGCGCCAGCAAACGGCGGTCACGGTCCTGGAGAATCAACAACGCGCGTACTTCGGCAAGCATGGGCTTTGCGTAACCGCCCGCATCACCGACGACAAGGATTTAGAGCGCCGCGCGGCTACTTGCTGACATTGAAGCGGAACTCGATGACGTCGCCGTCCTTGACGATGTATTCCTTGCCCTCGATGCGGAGCTTGCCGGCTTCCTTGGCGGCGTTCTTGGAACCGAGGGAAACGAGGTCGTCGTAGTGCACGACTTCCGCGGCGATGAAGCCGCGCTCGAAGTCGGTGTGGATGACGCCGGCGGCGGCGGGGGCCTTGTCGCCCTCGTGGATGGTCCAGGCGCGGGTTTCCTGGACGCCGGTGGTGAGGTAGGTGCGCAGGCCCAACAGGTGATAGACGGCGCGGATGAGGGCGGAGACGCCGGAGTCGGTAACGCCCATGTCTTTTAGAAACTCGGCGGATTCCTCCGGGGAGAGCTCGCTGAGCTCCTCCTCGATCCTGGCGGAAATGACGACGGCTTCCGAGCCGCTGTGCTCGGCGGCGAACTTGCGGACGCGCGCGACCTGCGGGTGGGAGTCCGGGTTTTCGGTGGCTCCGGCGAGTTCGTCCTCGGCGACGTTGCAGGCGTAAATGGTGCGCTTGGAGGAAAGCAGATAGAACTCGCGGACCACGGCGTCGTCCTCATCGCTGAAGTCGATGGTGAGCGCGGGTTTGCCCTGATCGAGATGGGGCAGGATGATATCGATGAGCTCGACTTCCTTCTTGGCTTCCTTGTCGCCGCCCTTGGCTTTTTTCTCGCGGGAGACGCGGCGTTTTTCGAGCGAGGCCATGTCGGCGAGGATGAGCTCGGCGTTGATGATCTCGATGTCGCGGATGGGATCGACGGTGCCGAGTTCGTGGATGATGTCGTCGTTTTCGAAACAACGCACGACTTGGACGATGGCGTCGGTTTCGCGGATGGTGGCGAGGAACTGGTTGCCGAGGCCCGCGCCTTCGGAGGCACCCTTGACCAGCCCGGCGATGTCCACGAACTCGATGGCGGTGGGCACGAGCTTGTGCGAACCGGAAATCTTCGAAAGCACGGCGAGGCGCGCGTCCGGCACGATGACGATGCCGACGTTCGGATCGATGGTGCAGAAGGGATAGTTCGCCGCCTCCGCCTTGCGGGTGCGGGTGACGGCGTTGAAGAGTGTCGATTTTCCGACGTTGGGTAGTCCTACGATTCCAGCCTTGAGCATTGCGGCGGGAAAGTGAGGGGCGGGCGGCGCGAGGACGAGAAAAATCCGCCGCGCGGCGGGATTTGCAGGCACCGGCCCGTGGGGGTGTGAAATCCTAGTCCAGCCCTTCGCAGAACTTTCTGAAGGCCAGAACTTCCTCATCGCTGGCGACTCCCGCCACGATGTGGCCAGCCAGGCTGCGGGCGAGGACCGCCGTGTCGCTGGGAATATCCAGCGTATCGATCAAGGCCCGCGCGATGGCGGAAAAAGTGTTGCCGTTATAGTTGGTGAAAGGCGCGAGGCGGTGACATACGCGGCAGAGATCCACCATCTCATCGAGGCTCATCATTTTCATCCGTGATTCTTCCCACAGTTCCCTGCACTCGGCATGTCCATCCGACGTGGGCTCATGGTGGGCGTTCTTCGGTTTGCAGAGTTGCTCGTTCTGCCAAACCACCATTTCCCAGGGAACATCCGCCAGCCATGCGCGCGAATTCATCGGCCGTTTTTCTTCGAGATCTTTTTAATTTCCTCAATCTCCCTCACTCCCACACTTTTTAGGTATCCTTTGCCGGTCTTGGCATAAACAGGCGCGGCTGAGAAACGGTCTTGAATCAGCAATCCTTCACGGAGGATCGCCTGCGCCAAGGGATTGTTCTCAAACGGGCTTCCGGGTTTAGGCTTCGCGGACATGGCATCAAACTATACGGCAATCCCCCGGCTGGCAAGATGCCGCTTTCAGGACAATGATGGAAGCGGCAGGCTCCTGATTTCAGTTCGCGGCTGCCGGAAATGCCTTCGTCACGATTTCAAGCGGCCTTCATGCGTTTGGCGATCCGGTGAAAGGCGGTGGTAGGATCCTCAACCCTGTGTAGATTGGCGCATGTTCAATCAAATGCGCTGGTGGCTGCCCTGCTGTTGGATGGCCACCACCGTCTGGATTCCGCTGGCCGCCGCGCCGCTGCGGGTGCTGCCCATCGGCGACAGCCTGACCGAGGAATACACCTTTGAAGTGCCTTTCAGCGCGCCGGATTCCAATCCGCTCAACGCCAATGTGGAAAACTGGCCCGAAATCCTCGCCGCGCGCCGCGCCGCCGGGTTTTCGATGGGTGCTTATCAGTCCTCCTTGTTTTCTTATCCGGACCTCCGCAATGGCGGATACAAAACCAACTATGGCGTGCCGTCTTTCAGAACCTGGGACTGGGTGGATGTGTGCCAATCGGACTGGACGGACACTTTCTCCGGGGATCCGATCATCTCGCTCTGGTATCCGACGCGTCTCGCGCTGGATCGGCATCTGGGAGAGGTAGATGCGGTGGTGATTTTCCTCGGCGGCAATGACCTCAAGTCGGATTACCACGGGATTTTCAACAATCCGGCCCCCCCGGCGCTGCTCGCCAATGTGGTTTCCAACGTCGCCTGGCTCCATGATTACGTGAGAAGCCGCGAGCCCGGCCTGCCGATCATCATCGCCACGGTTCCGGATGTCGGTGCCACTCCCGAGGTGGCGGAAAACTACACCGATCCCGCGAAACAGGTGGTGGCGCGTGCGCGGATCGCGGCGATGAACGCCTCGTTGATCGCGATGGCCACAGCCCGAGGGGCGACGGTGGCGCGCATCGACACCCTGACCGACCGGATTTTCGACCAGGTGCCGTTGCACCTCAACGGGACGGATTTCAATTTCGGGCCGCACCCGGAAAACCCGCCGCTGCATGTGTTTTGCAAGGACGGCTTCCATCCGGCGGCGATGGCCCAGGCGCTCATTGCCGATCAGATCGTGGACGCTCTGAACCGCGCCACCGGCAGCCAAATTCCGCGACTGGGCAATCGTGAAATTCTTGCCTCCGTTCTCGGTCTCGACCCAGACCAACCTTATCTCGACTGGGCCGGAACCGTCGGCGGGATGTTTCAGAACCCTGATGGCGACGGCCTGCCGAATCTGACCGAATTCGTGCTCGGGACTCCGCCGTTGGTGGCGAATTCGCCGTTTGCATTCGGAATCGGCGGACTGATGGGTTTCACGCCGTCGGTGAGTGCGATGAAATTCGCCGCAATCACTGTGGAGGAATCGGATTCGCTCAGCGCGTGGCAGCCTGTGCCGCCCAAGCGCATCGAAACGGCGGCGGATGGAACCTGGTGGGTTTTTCCATCGGGTGGGGAGCATGTGTTTTACAGGTTGGCGGTGGCCCCCAGACCGTGATTGGATGCCGCGGGCGGATTGATCCAAGGCATGACAGCATTACTTTTTAGCAGTGAAAACGCGACTTGTGCGGTGCCGGAGGCCTATCGCGAGATTTTTCGCGGCTTCGAGGATGTGGTGGTTTCCGCAGAGGGGTGGGAGCCGGGTTCCTTGAATCTGGCGCAGGGTTTCGCCATGAAATTCCGCACGCCCCTGGTGCATGGCGATGTAACGCGCCTGTTGATCGACTTGCAGGAGGATGGCGACCCGCGCTGGAGCCGCTTTTCGCTGAAACTGCCCGAGGCCACGCGGGCCAAGGTGGCGGACCGTCACGAACGGCCCTTCCGCACCCAGCTTTGCCAGCGCATCGCGGAGGACTTGCGGCGGCATGCCGCGGTGCTGCATGTGATGATCCACACCTCCCCGACCATCGACGGGCGCGTGCTGCTGGAAACGCCGGCGGCGGCCCCGATCGCGGAGAGTATCGCCGCTGCCTGGCGCGGCCATCTGCACGCGGCGGAAATCGATGTGCTGCACGCGCGGGCGGCGAAACCGACAGCGCTGGAAGCCTTCCTGCAAAGGGCCTATCCGGCGGACCAATATGCCCAGGTCCGGCTTACCGTCTCGCAGACGTTTTTCCTCGAAGGCCGGCCATTGCGCTGGGAAACGCTGAAAAAAGCGCTGCTGGAATCACTACAGCGGGCGCTCGCCGATGCGAAACCCGTCAGCGCCCCAGAATCCCTTTCGACTCCTCCAGACTGAGGGACCGTTGCTCCCGCCAGTCGATGACTTCCGGTTCCTCCTTGAAAACCCTGCGGCGGACGTCGGTTTCCGCGTCAGATGGTTTGGCGATGCCGCGGGTGCCGGCCTCGCGGGCGGCGGAGGTGGCGTAGGTATCGGTCTGATAGGTATCCGGAACGTCGGCGGCCGAGCCGGCTTCCCGGGCACCCTTGTCATCGAAGCGTGAGTTTTTCTGAAAGCGGCTGCCATCGGTTTTCCCGGCGTATTCCTGGCGGCCGTAGTCCTTGTTTCCCCACCAGGATTTTTTCGAGTAATCGCCGGTCTTGAATTCCTTCTTGCCGTATTCGCCTTTGAAATAGGGGGACTCGCCCTGGGATTCGAAGGGGCTGCGCTTGTCGGTTTTGGGCACCCAGTTTCCCTCGTCATCCACCTTGTAGCCGTTGCTTTCGTTCAGGCGCTGGCTGAGCGGCTTGATCGGTTCCGCCTTGGTGGTGGCGCTGTCCCCCGAATCCGAGGCGCAGGAAGCGGCCAGCAGAAGCAGCGGCAGGAGCATGGCGGGGTGGGGCCTCATGGTTTGGCCAGTTTCTTTTCAAGCGCGGGGTCCGGCACGGCGCCGCGCTCGAGGGCTTGTTGATAATAGGTTTTTGCGTCCTCCATGCGGCGGTCCCGCGAGCACAGCAGGGCCAGGTTGTAGTAGGGCTCGCTGGGCATCGGATCGGCGGTGATCGCGGCCTTGAAATGGGACTCCGCCTCGCCCGCGCGACCGAGGCGGTAGCACAAGGTGGCCAGCAACATCTGGCTTTTCGCATCGGTGGGCGCGAGCTTCACGGAGCGTCTCACCTCCTGCTCCGCGGCGGGAAGTTCGCCGAGGCGCATCAGGGAGAATCCCAGCATGCGCGAGGCGTAGGGGTTGCTGCCGTCCAGCTCGACGGCGCGGCGGAAGGCATCCACCGCGGCGGACGGCTCATCGAGGCGCAGGTGGACGATGCCGAGCTTGCACAGCGAGGGTGTGTGACCGGGGTTTTGTTCGAGAATCATCTGGAAAAGTTCGCGCGTCGGCAGCAGGCGACCGGCGACAAACGATTTTTCCGCGGTGCGCTCAAACACGGCGATATCGCGGTTGAGTTCAGTGGTGGCCAGGCCGACCGTGGCGCGATCACGGGCGAAGGGTGAGACGAACTCGCCGTCCACCTGCTTGTCCGCGACGAGTTTCTGTTCCTCTGGCGAAAGCGCGATTTCCTGGGCGTTGAACAACTCGATGGCCTGGGCGAGGCGCGGATCCTTGCCGCCGAGGTCCTTGGCGGCCTCCACCAACAAATCACGCGCCTGGCGGCGGCGTTCCCGCACGCGGAGCTGGCGCCTGATGATATCGCGCAGCATCTCTACTTCGGCCGGGTCCGCGGCCACCTGGCCCTGGGCGAGGGCGGATTCCTCGGTTTTGAGGCGGTTTTCCAGATCTAGCAGGCGTTTGTCCTGTTCGCGTTTTTCCTGATGGAGGCGGTTGATCTGGGATTTGGCGATGGCGAGATCGCGCAGGGCGTCGGTGTAGGCGTCCTTGTCGGCATTGCTCTCACGGAACATGCGGTCCACTTTTTCGTTGGCCTCGCGCAGGTTTTTGGCGAGACCCATGTTTTGTTCGATCAGTTCCTGGATGCGGCCGGCTTCGTTGAGTTTGAGCAGGGCGGCCATCTGGTCGCGCTCCTGGAGCAGGGAATCCCGCTCATCGCGCAGTTGTGAGAACGCCTCGCGGCTTTCCTTGAGTTCGTTCATCAGGCCGCCGATGCGTTCGTTGGCCTTGGCGAGCTCGGAGTTTTTCAGGGTGAGTTCGCGTTCGAGGGCGTCGAGCTGGCGGCGTTGGCCGGAAACCACGGAGTTGGCGACTTTTCGCTCGGTGCTGAGGTTGCGCTGCAAGTCGGCGTGTTTCTGCCGCATGTCGTTTAAGTCCGTTTCGAGGGTGGCGATGCGGGCCATGGCTTCGGTGTGGGCGCCGTTGCTTTGGGTGAGCGCCATGGCCATGGCCTCGCGTTCCTGTTCGAGCGTTTCGATGCGCTTGTTGAGAGTGGTCATTTCCTGCTGCACGGGAGCGGCCAAGAGCTGCGAGCGCAGGCCCTGCACGGTGGTTTCCGCGGAACGGAGGCGGGCTTGCAGGTCTTCGATCTGGCGGTTCGTGGTGCCGCGGTTGCTTTGATTCAAATCCCGCAGGCGCTGGAGTTCGCTTTCGGCATCCTTGAGGCGGCGGGCGGCAAGCGGATTCACCTCAAGAATTCCGGGCGTGAGGGGCAGCACGTTTTCCGCGGGATCGATCAGGCGGCCGCTTTGTTTCACGCCGCCTTCGAGTTCGGCCACGGCATTGCGGTTTTTGCGCATGGCCTCCTCGGCGAGCGGGCGCACGCGGCCGATGGTTTCCTGGGTCTTCTGGTGGCGGCCGCCGACCATGGCCGCTTTCCACTCCGGGTGATAGGTCTTCACCGCGCTGAACAACTGCTTGGCTTTTTCGAGTTTCTCCATCGCCCCGGCGTAATCTCCGGCGGCTTCGAGCTGCTCGGCGGAGCGCACCGCCAGATAACCTTGGAAATAGACGTCGGATGGATCGAACTGCGCGGGCGCGGGCGGCGGCGTGCCCTGGCCGGGCGCGGCGGGTGCCAGCATCAAGGCCAGCGAACCCAGCAAGGCTGCGAACCGGCGGGGCGGGCGGTGTGCGATCCAATCCAGCATGGGACGGGCAAACTAGGTGCAATGCCCGGCTGGGGCAAGCGGGATTGCGGGCACATTCGTGGCGATCTCAGTCGAGCAATTCGCCATAATGCTTGCGGGCCAGACTGAGCGAGAGGTCGAGCACGCCCAGGCTGCGGTTGTGGCGCAGGGCCTCGTCGGCCATGGCGGCGCATTCGGCGAAACTCAGCGAGCGGATCGCCTGGCCGACTCTGGGCACTTGCTGCGGGCCGACGGAAAGCTCCTCCACGCCGAGACCGATGAGCAGTGGCGTGAGTTGGATGTCTCCGGCCATTTCACCGCAGATGCCGGTCCAGATGCCGTTGTCGTTTGCGGCATCGATGGTGCGCTTGATCAGCCGGATCACGGCGGGGTGGGTCGGCCGGTAGAGGTCGGCCACATGCGGGTTCACACGGTCCGCAGCGACGGTGTATTGGATCAGATCATTGGTGCCGATGGAGAAAAAGTCCACTTCCGGGGCGAGCAGATCGGCGCAGAGGGCGGCGGCGGGCACCTCGATCATGATGCCGACGGGAAGATCGTGGTCGAAGGGAATGCCCTCCTTGTCCAACTCGTCCATGCAGCGGCGCACCATTTCCTTGCAGCGCCAGACTTCCGACAAGCCGGAGATCATCGGGAACATGACGGATACCTTGCCGCAGGCGCTGGCCTGCAGGACTGCACGGATTTGTTCGCGGAACATCGCCGGCCGCGCCAGGGAAACGCGGATGCCGCGCCAGCCGAGGAAGGGGTTGGGTTCGGGCTCGGTGAGCGGCTCCACAGGCAGCTTGTCGCCGCCGGCATCCAGCGTCCGGATGATCACGCCGTGGGGCGTCATTTCCCGGGCGATCTTGGAATAAATCAGCGCCTGTTCCTTTTCGTCCGGCATTTCCTCGCCGTTGAGCAGGAGGTATTCCGTCCGATAGAGGCCGATGCCCTTCGCGCCGCTGCGTTTGACCAGCGGCAGTTCATCGATGATTTCGACGTTCGCGGAAACCGTGATCGCCCTGCCATCGATGGTCTCGGTGGCCGCACCGCGTTTTGCCTCCAACGAACTGCGGACGCGTGCCTTCGCGTCGCTGAGTTTTCGGTAGCGTGCCAGCGTGTCGGGCGCGGGATGCAGGATGAGCTTGCCTGAGTAGCCGTCGAGAATCGCAGGAGTGAGCGCCACCAGATCGATCACGGATCCCTCCAGCCCGACTACGGCGGGGATGCCGAAGGCCCGTGCGAGAATGGCGGTATGGGAGTTCACGCTGCCCTGCTCGGTGGCGAAGCCCAGCACATGGCGGCGGTTCATCGATGCGGTGTCGGATGGCGCGAGGTCATAAGCGACGAGAATATGGCGGTCGTCCGGCCCCATGTGGCGGGAGTCGCCATCCGGCGAGAAATTCCGCAGCACCCGCTGGGCGACGTCCTCGATGTCCGCGGTGCGCTCGCGCAGATAGGGATCCGGGATGCGGCGCATGGCCTCGAGGAAGTTCTGCATCACGGCATAAAACGCGTAGTCGGCGTTTTGCAGGCGGCTGGCGATGGCGGCGAGCACGCGTTCCACCACGGCGCGGTCCTCGATCATCATCGCATGCGCCTCGAAAATCCCGCTCTCATCTTCACCCGACAGGTCTTCCAGGCGGCTTTGGAGTTCGATCAACTGGCGTTTGGTGATTTCAACCGCCTGACGGAAACGCTCCTGCTCGCGAGGGATCTCGGACTCCTCGATTTCATATACTTCGGGAGCGGAGAAACCGCGGGCGATCACATGCAACGGAGCGATGGCGATTCCGGGGGATGCGGGAATCCCCTCGTAGATCATTTCCGTTTCATCTCCAATCTTCGGCATCGACTGGAAACACCCTGATTCCGCGATCCTCCGCGTTCAAGGCGCAAATTTCCGCACAGTCAGGACAGGAGTTCGGCGAAGGCGGATTCCAGCGTGGCATGGCGGAAGCGGAAACCATCGGCCTCCAGCGCGGCGGGCAGGGCGCGCTGCCCGGCCAGCAGGACGCCGCCGAAGCCGTCGAGTGCGAGTTTCAGGGCGAAAGCCGGCACCGGCAGCACGGCCGGGCGATGCAGGGCGGCTGCGAACTTGCGGGTGAAATTCACGTTTCGTTCCGGCGAGGGGGCTGTGAAATTGGCGGCTCCCATCAGAGTGTCCGAGACTAGCGCGTGGACCAGCGCGGCGTGCAGGTCATCGAGATGGATCCACGCCATCCACTGGCGGCCTGAGCCGAGCCTGCCGCCGAGGCCGGATTTGAAAACGAGCAGCAGTTTCTGGAAGGCCGCGCCGTCCTGGCCCAGCACCACGCCGAAACGCGGGCGCACGACCCGCACACCGAGCGCTCCGGCCTCAATGGCCGCCGCCTCCCACTCCTGGCAGAGTTCCGCCAGATAGCCATCGCCCGCCGAGGCGGACTCGGTGAGGATTTCATCACCGCGATCGCCATAGATTCCAACAGCGGAAGTGTTGACGAGCACCCTCGGCCTGGCCTCCGCAGGCAGCACGCGGATGGCCTCCACCACCTGGCGGGTCACGCCCACCCGGCTCTCATGGAAACTCCGGCGGTTATCCGTGGTCCAGCGGCGCTCGATCGGCTCGCCCGCCAGATTGATCACGGCATAATGGCCTGCCAGATCGAGCTGGGCGGGCGTCTGCCAAAGGTCGATGCCCGCCACCGATCCGCCGCCTGAGCGGCTCACGCCGGTGCAGGCGAAACCCTCGGCCGCCAGCAAGTCCGGCAGCCCGCGACCGATGAATCCGGTGACTCCGATGATCGCAACCCGTGGTTTGTCCTGCATGGGGGAGACCATGGAGCGGATCCGCTCCGGGTAAACGGATTTTCACTCTGCGGGCAACCACAGCAGGGCGATTTGATCGACTTTCACGTTGGTTTTGGTCGGCTTGAGCGGCTCGCTTTCAAGGGCGATGGAAGTAGGGTCGAAGGAATCCGCGATTTTTTCCGCCTCCGCCTCGGTCTCGGCCTGGATGGCTGCGATTCCGGTGCCGAGGTCCTCGATCCGGGCACCGGCGCTGGCGACGTCCTGATGCTGCTTGTAGGCGGTGGTGGCCCTGCCGATGGCGGAGCTGCCGCGGGTGATGGCAGCGGCCGAGGTCTTGCGTCCTAACAGCGTGCCGAGGATGCCGCCGAGCAGCGAGACGCCGGCCTGCATCTTCGCTGCGTTGGCCTCGGCCTTTTCCTTGGCGAGGCGGCTTTCCGCCGTGCGCATGCGCGTTTCCAATATTTCGATTTTTTTCGCGGCGGCGGCGCGGATTTTCTCCACGGCGGCATCGCGCGCCTCATGGGCCTCGTGCATCAGGCGGGCGCGGAAATCGCCCTCGCTCTCGTCGAATTTCGACCAGGTCTTGAGCGCCGGGCAGTAGAAAATTTCGGCGCGCTCGCTGCGGAAGAGCGATTCCGCGAAATCCTTTTCCACCTGTTTGTAATTCGCCGCATTCATCGCGAAGCCGGGGAGCTCCCCGAAGCCCGCGCCTTCCACAGGCCTGGCTCCGGCCGCGTCGAGCCCGGCGGGCGGCTCGACCTGCGTCTCCCAGTCGATGCCGCTGGCGGTGATGGGATTGACCAGGCGCACGGCGCGGCTGGCATCCACTCCCGCCCTGGCGGATGAGAAATGCACGGTGGCCGCGCGCAGCAGGTGTGGCTGATAGATGATGTCGTTTCCGCCGCCGACGGGTCTCACGAAGATCTCTTTCACACCCGCGCCCACAGTGGGGCGGGCAGCGGCGGCGGAAGGCGCGGACATGCCGGGAATGGCCATCGGATTCGCGGCGGCGGCGGGTTTCGCGGGGGCATCGAAATCCGCGCGTTTCGGGTCCATCAGCTTCTTGATCTGGCCGCGGGTGAGCGGTCCGGTTAGATAACTCATCACCCAGCGCACATGGAACAGCGCCGGCCCGTCCTCATGCACGTTGTTCATCAGGAACACGCGGTTGCCGAGGCCGGAAATCAGGCGTTCCATCGAGGCGCGGTCGAAGCCGGCGTTCTGCGATCCGGCGGCGCCTTCGAGTCCGTCCAGCACGCGGAGTTTGTCGCGCTCGGTCTGGAGGCGGCCGAGGAACCAGGTGCCGATGTTGGAGAGCGCCTTGTAGTCGAGGTCCACCGGGTTCTGGGTGGCGAGCAGGCAGCCGAGGCCGAAGGCGCGGCCTTGTTTGAGGAGGGTCATCATCGGCCGCTTGGACGGCGGATTCGCGGATGGCGGCAGGAAACCGAAAATTTCATCCATGTAGAGCAGCGCGCGCAGCGAGGTGGTGCCGTTCTGCGCGCGCATCCAGCCGAGCATCTGGTTGAGCAGCAGGCTGACGAAGAACATGCGCTCCGAATCGCCGAGATGGGCGATGGAGAAGATCGAGATGCGCGGCTTTCCGGCGGGCGTGTGCAGCATTTTCGCAATGTCGAGCGGCGGGCCCTCCAGCCACGATGCGAAACCGGGCGATGCCAGCAGATTGTTGAATTTCAGCGCCAGCGGTTGTCGGGATTTTTCCGGCAGGAAGGATTCGAGGTCGATCACGCCGACCTTGTCGAAAGACGGGCTTTGAATGTGCCGGATGAGGGTTTCGAGGGTGATGTTGCGCCCGGCGGTCCATTCTCCCTGGAAGATGGCGGACAGCAGGACGGCTTCCGGACTTTGCACCGGATCCGCATCCACGCCGACGAGCGAGAGCAGGGAGGAGACGGTGCTTTCGATCCGTTCGCCCAGCAGCTCGCCGTCGTCCATGATTTCGAAGGACGGCGCTTCGAGCGAGCTGAGGATGGAAACCGGAATGCCCGCCTTGCTGCCGGGGGTGAAGATGGTGATGTCCACCTTGTCGCGGAGCTGGCTGATGCGCTCCGGCGACTGCCCCCATTCGGCGAGGCCGTTCTTCCACATGGCCGCGGTTTTTTCCGCGTGTTCATCGGGAGAAATGCCTTTTTTCGCGGCGTCGTCCTCGTTGATCCACGGGCGGAAACTTTTGCCGTCGAGCTCGGGAAAGGTCAGCAGCAGGTTGGAGATATCGCCCTTTGGATCGATGACGATGGCCGGGATGTTATCCATGGCGGCCTCCTCCAAAAGCGCGAGGCAGAGGCCGGTCTTGCCGGAGCCGGTCATGCCGAGCACCACGCCGTGGGTCACCAGGTCCTTCGAGTCATAGAGCAGCAGGTCGCCGTCGGCCTGTTTGGTGTCCGGATTGTAGCCGCGGCCGAGATAGAACTGGCCGAGTTTCTCATAGGCGGAGGGAGACGCGTTCATGATGCGGCCATGCTGCTACAAGCCGCGGAAATTGCCAGCGGGAATGCGGGGGAAATGCGGATGCATCAACATCTCCGCAGGAGCGCTGTGGAAATGCCACGCCTGACGGCGCTAGGGCGCGCAATGCTTCACGCGGTGGCGTGCTTGCGGCTCTGGGGCTTGGGATGGGTCCGCTCGTAGGGGGACTCTCCGGCGGCGAGGCGGAAGACGCGTTCGGCGCGGGCGCGCACGGCTTGTTGGATCAGATAGCCGGCGTAGGCGGCGGCGGTGGTGGCAAGGGTGATTCTCTCGAAATTTTTCATGGGACTTGAATGTTGTGAAATTTGCGACCTCCGGCGGAACCACGATTGTCATTCCGCTTCGAAGGCAGTGACAAAATATGCGGAGCGCGCCGAATCACAAGTACGAATGTGCGTAGGGCGGCAAAGAATCCGTTGAAACAGAAATTTCCGCCGATAGGGACGGCCACGCCTGCCGGTTCAGATGCTGCAGATCTGCACGCCTTGTTTCAGGCTGGCAAGCTTGTCCGGGCGCTTTGGAATGAATTCCTGGCCGACGAATCCCTGATAGCCGGTATCGGCGATGGCGCGCATGATGGCGGGATAGAAAAGCTCCTGGGTATCGTCGATCTCGTTGCGTCCGGGGACGCCGCCGGTGTGATAGTGGGAGATGCAATCGTGGCTGGACTTGATGGTGGCGATCACATCGCCCTCCATGATCTGCATGTGATAGATGTCATAGAGCAATTTGAAATTCGGGCTGCCGATCTTCTTGCAGAGCGCCACGCCCCAGGCGGTGTGGTCGCACTGGTAGTCCTTGTGGTTCACCTTGGAGTTGAGCAGCTCCATGACCAGGGTGATGCCCAGTTTTTCCGCCAGCGGCATCAGGCGCTTGAGACCGATGGCGCAGTTTTCGAGGCCTTGTTCGTCGCTCATGCCATCGCGGTTGCCGGAAAAGCAGATGACTTGTTTGGCCCCGACCGCGGCGGAGGCCTTGAGGTGGGCCTCGTAGGTGGCGACAAGGGTGTCGTGGTATTCCAGACGGTTGAAGGCGTGGGTGATGGTGCCCACTTTCTGGCCCGCGGGGGTGGTGGCGGTGGGAAAGGAGATCATCGCGCAGGTCATGCCGTGTTTTTGCAGGATGGGCAAGTCACCGGGCATGAGCAGTTCGATGGACTTGAGGCCGAATTCCTTGCCGGCGATACAGAGATCTTCGAGCGGGATGGAATTGTAGCACCATTTGCAGACGGAATGGTGGATGCGGCTGCCGGGGGCGGCGGCTTCAGCGGCACCGAGGCGGGTGGCCAGCGAGGTGGCGGCGGCGGTGATGGCGGTGGTCATGAGGAATGTGCGGCGTTGCATGGGATTGGGTTACGCAGGGTTTCCGGCGGGGCTTACAGGCTTCGTCACCGGAATTCCCGATAACTGCCAAGCCGGATATGTGATGTCACGCCTTTGGTTCTTCGGGGTGGCCGCAGATGTGGCGATGAATCAGCCGAAGTAGGCGACACCAGCCGTAAAGACCGGCTGGTGTTTGTTGCCGGGGATGTTCTTGGCGACGTGCTTGCCGGATCGCTCGGTGTGGCCCATTTTGCCGAGCACCCGGCCGCAGGGAGAGGTGATGGCTTCGATGGCGGCGAGCGAGCCGTTCGGGTTGTGGGCGATGTTCATCGAGGGCATGCCTGATGTGTCGCAGTATTGGGTGGCGATCTGGCCGCTGTCGGCGAGTTGGGCGATCACATCCGGGGTGGCGAAGAAGCGGCCTTCGCCGTGGGAGAGTGGGATCGTGTGGATGTCTCCGACGGTGCTATTGGCAAGCCAGGGAGAGAGCGTGCTGGTGACGCGGGTGTGAGCGTAGCGCGAGATGTGGCGGCCGATTTGGTTGTGTACGAGAGTCGGTTGTGCCGACGGATCGTGAATCGCGGATGGTGGATGGTGGAGGGAAAAAGCGGATGAGGCGGGCCTTTGGACATCACATCCGCCATTTATGATCTTCGATCCACGATCCACAATCCGTCCGTAGGGCACGAGGCCGGTTTTGATGAGTGCCTGGAAGCCATTGCAGACACCGAGGATGAGGCCGTCACGGTTCTGGAGCAGATCCATGATGGCATCCGCCACGCGAGGACTGCGGATGATGGTGGCGATGAACTTGGCGGAGCCGTCCGGTTCGTCGCCCGCGCTGAAACCTCCGGGGAACATGAGGATTTGCGAATGGCGGATTTTTTCCGCGAGTGCTGCCAGGGATTGCTCGATGTGACTGGCCGATAGATTGCGGAAGACGAGGATTTCGGCCTCAGCCCCGGCTTCGCGGAAGGTCTTGGCGGAGTCGTATTCCGAGTTCGTGCCGGGGAAGGCCGGGATGATGACCTTGGGTCGTGAGATGGCGGATGGTGGATGGTGGATGGTGGATGGTGAGAAGAGCGGAGCATTCACCATCTTTGTGCAACGATCCATGATCTCCGGGACGGCCTCCGGTCGGGTCGGATAGACCGGCTCGAGGGTGGATTCCCAGGCGGCCTGGAGATCGCTTAGGAAATGGGTGTCTCCGCCGAGGATGAGGGTGGCTTCGGGGGTGGTGGTGCCGATTCCAGTGGCGTTGAGGGAAGAGGGCGGGGGATCGGTGTGCTCGATGAGGAATTGGAAGTAGCGCGGCGCTTGGAGATCGGGCGGACTGTAGTCAGTGCTCCGTTCGAAGCCGATGCGGTTGCCAAAGGCCATTTTAGCGAGGGCGGCGGCGAGGCCCGCCTTGCCGATGTGGTGGAGGGCGAGGAGTTTGCCACCGGCGTTGAGCTGGTGAAGTTGATCGGCGACCTGCTTGAGGGCCTCGAAATCCGGAAGATGGTCCGCATCGATCGGGACTCTCACCAGGGAAATGGTGGAGCCCGCTTTTTTGAACTCCGGGGAGAGGGCGAGGCTGGCTTTTCCCGGGGCCAGTGCGAAGGAAACGAGAGTGGGCGGGACGTCGAGTTCGTTGAACGATCCGGACATGGAGTCCTTGCCGCCGATGGCCGCGAGTCGCAGCGAGTGCTGGGCGTGCCAGGCACCTAACAGAGCGGCGAGGGGCAGCCCCCAGCGGACGGGGTCATTGCCGAGTTTCGGAAAATACTCCTGAAGGGTGAGCCGGATGTCGGCGAGGCGCGCACCGGCGGCCACGGCCTTGCAGACGGATTCGGTGATGGCGTAAACCGCGCCGTGGAAGGGGGATTTTTCGGATAGATGGGGATCGAAGCCCCAGGCCATGAAGGTGGCGCAGTCGGTATCGCCTTCTAACAAAGGAAGCTTGGCGGCCATCGCGTCCGGCGGGGTGATCTGGTGTTTGCCGCCGAAGGGCCAGAGCACGGTGGCGGCGCCCACGGAGCCGTCGAACATCTCGCCGAGACCGCGCTGGGAGCAGATGTTGAGGGAAGATAAGTGATCAGTGAGCAGCGAGCAGTGAGCAGTGGAAGACTGGAGGGTCGCTCCTTTGACGTGGATCTTCGCGGTTTGTTGGACTCCGTTGGTATCGAGGAAGGCGCGGCTCAAGTTGACGATGGTTTTGCCGCGCCAGGTCATGACGAGGCGGCCGCTGTCGGTGACGTTGGCGACGTGGACGCACTCGAGGTTTTCCTTGTCGGCCTCGGCGATGAAGCAGGCGATTTCCGAGGGATCGACACAGACGGCCATGCGTTCCTGGGATTCGGAAATGGCGAGTTCGGTGCCGTCGAGTCCGTCGTATTTTTTGGGGATGGCATCGAGGTTGATTTCGAGGGAAGGAGCGATTTCGCCGATGGCGACCGAGACGCCGCCGGCGCCGAAGTCATTGCAGATTTTGATTTTGCGGGTGAGTTCCGGGTTGCGGAAGAGGCGTTGGATCTTGCGTTCGGTGGGAGCGTCGCCTTTCTGGACTTCGGCGGAGTTTTCCAGCGCGGTGTCGGTGTGTTCCTTGGAGGAGCCGGTGGCTCCGCCGACGCCATCGCGGCCTGTGCGGCCGCCGATGAGCAGGATCACATCGCCGGGAGCGGGCGTGCCGCGCAAGACTTGCGAGCGTGGTGCGGCGGCGACGACCGCGCCGATTTCAAGGCGCTTGGCGACGTAGCCGGGGTGATAGACTTCCGCGACCTGGCCGGTGGCGAGGCCGATCTGGTTGCCGTAGGATGAGTAACCGTGTGCGGCGACCTGGCAGATTTTTTTCTGCGGAAGCTTGCCGGGGAGTGTTTCGGAGAAGGGTGTTAGAGGATCGCCCGCGCCGGTGACACGCATGGCCTGATAGACATAAGAACGTCCGGAAAGCGGATCTCGGATGCAGCCGCCGAGGCAGGTGGCGGCTCCACCGAAGGGCTCGATCTCGGTGGGGTGGTTGTGGGTTTCGTTCTTGAACATCACGAGCCAGTCCTCCTCGGGGCGGCCGTCGATTTTCACCGGGACCACGATGGAGGCGGCGTTGACTTCCTCGGAGACTTCCAGGTTGTCGAGCTCGCCGGAGGCGCGGAGCTCGCGCATGCCGATGAGGGCGATGTCCATCAGGGTGACGGGCTTGTCGGAACGGCCGAGTTTTTCGCGGGTGGCGAGGTAGCTTTGCCAGGCGCGCTGGATGACCTCGGTGCCTTCGTCAAAGGTGACATCCTCGATCTTTGTTAGAAATGTGGTGTGGCGGCAGTGGTCGGACCAATAGGTGTCGAGCATTTTCAGCTCGGTGATGCTGGGATCGCGTTTTTCCTCATCGCGGAAGTAGGACTGGCAGAAGGCGACGTCTGCGGCGGACATGGCGAGGCCGAAAGTGGCGCGGATGGAGGATGCGTCCCGGGTGTTGAAGCCGGTAAGGATGGCGACATCGGCGGGAGATGATGAAGTGCGACGGTCACAGACCGCCTCTACAGGGACTTCGTGGGAATCGACGGCATTGATGACGTAGTTTTTAACAGCGGCGACATCGTCTGAGGAAAGCGCACCATTGAGGATGATGACTTGGGCGGAGAAAACGTCAGGACGGTCCTTGCCGGTGAGGATCTGCACGCATTGTGCGGCGGAGTCCGCGCGTTGGTCGAACTGGCCCGGAAGGTATTCGACGGCGAAGGCGCTCTCGTTTTCGGCGAGGGTGAGGGTGGCGAACATATCGTCCACCTGCGGTTCGGAGAGGATGTGGGTGGCCGCTTCGGTGAATTCGGCGTCGCTCAGGCCGATGATGTCGTAGCGCTGGACGACTCGGACGCTTTTGAGGCCGGGCAGACCAAGGGATTCACGGAGGTCGTGCAGGAGGTGGCGCGCCGCGGCATTGTGGGCGGGCTTTTTTTCGACGAAAATTCGGTTCATCAGCGGCTTGGCTTGGGGAAACGCGGGATGCTAAGGCACCGGCCGGTGAGGGCAAGTGGAATGGGCAGTGGAATCAGGGCGATTGGCGGGAAATCGAGTAGGCATTGATGGTCAGGGATTCCGCAATTTTGGATAGACAAAGCCGCTCATTTTGCCATGGTAGTGACGACATGATCGCCACCGCACCTCAGACGGTGGTCTTGCGGAGCAATGA
>JAUYNL010000069.1 GCA_030696085.1 Luteolibacter sp. | reverse complement strand
CAGCGCGGGAGAACCTTCGGAGCTTGCAAGTGAGATCGGATTCTCCTATCGAATGTCCATCAGCCAGACCGCTGAAATTCTAACGATTTAACGGAAAGAAAAATTTCCCCCGGCTGACACTACCCGGATATTTATTTTCTTACGCCCAGGAACAACGGACGTAATTCACACTGCGTATCCTTATTAAATATGCCTTCTGAAATATTAAGCAAACAATGGCTCCAAGATAATTTGTATAATGATCTTGATTGGTATCCAGAGCGAATGGGTGGCAAACAAAAAATATTTTCCTCACGAATTGATCTGCCTTTAATCGCACTTTGTATTGATCCACCGTTAATTAAGCCAAACTGGCTTCTATTGGATAATAAAACAGCCACTGACAGCTTTTTCAGGATTTTAGAGCCTATTATTACATCAAAGTCCCCTAGTGTGCTGTTTTTGACGAATCCCGATGGTGCGTGGATGGTTCTTCATTCGCATTCACCGCTTGAACCTAGATATTGGTCACCGAGGCTCTTAACAAACTTTGAAACAATTCCATGCGAGCAAGGCGGACCGCAATATTTAGTGATACTTTTAAGCCAAGGCCAAGGAGCAATCGTTTTTAGTAGAGCAGAAAATTTTGAAATCAACTATTACGGTTCTTTGAGTCTTTGGAACGAGATTTCGACAGCACTTTTTGGGCCAATCACAGCATTCCCTCATTGAAGATGACTATAGATATTAAAGATTGGATTGAATCAACCCTGCTTGAACAGGACAACACTGCTTTCGAGAGACTCGGTCCCAAACGAGAGATTTTTAGGGTTGTTCATCAGGCACCGTTGGCATGTTTGTTCATCGACCCGCCACCATATGCGCCCGCAGCTTGGATACCCATCCCGGGAACCTCAATAATGGATAGTTTTTTCAAACGGCTTATGCCGATTGTTGAACGGCATAGTTGTAATTGGTTCTTTGTGTCAAAGCCGCAGGACGAATACACGGTCTTGCGATGGGTTGCGCCATGGAGCGCAAATACTTGGAATTCTAGCAGGCTCTACGCCTTTGAGAACACAAGCGCAGAGGGCGGAGGGCAGTTATTGTGTTTGAGCTTTGAAAATCGAGCTCTTCTCGTTTTCACGTTAAAAAGCGGATTTGAGATCGCTTATTATGGTTCAGAGGATCTTTGGGAGATGATTTCCATGGCGCTCTATAATAATTCCAACTCAGACATGTCGGAAGTTCTACAGCGAAGCATTTCACCATCCAGAACGCTCTAGCAACTCCCTCCCCGAAGATCGTCGCTCCGCACCACCAAACATACCACCGGCGGCTGATCACGGGAGCTGCTAGTCCTGCGGGAACATGTTTTATGACAATAACATTGGCGGAGAATACTTTCACATTTCTGGGCACGGGAACCTCGGTGGGGGTGCCGGTGATCGGATGCAAGTGCCCGGTGTGCGCCTCGCCGGATCCGCACAACACGCGCCTGCGGTCCGCCGGACTGCTCAGAATCGGCGGAACCACCATCCTGGTGGATTCCGGGCCGGACTTGCGCGCCCAGGCGCTGCGCGAGGAGCTCGGCGGGATCGACGCGGTGATCTACACCCATGCGCACCTCGATCATGTCGCCGGCTTTGACGAACTGCGGGCCTTCTGCTGGAGAAAACCGGACCCGCTGCCGATGCATGCGACCCAGGAATGCATGGAGACGCTGGTGAGGATGTTCGGGTGGGCGTTTTCCGAGGAGAACATTTATAAAGGCTATGTGAAACCCGATGCCCGGATCATCGACGGGCCGTTTTTTTACGGAGACCTGAAAATCACCCCGCTGCCGGTGGAGCATGCGGCGGTGGAAACGATCGGTTTCCGCTTCGATCACCCCGGGCGGCGCAGTCTCGCCTATCTGCCGGACGTGAAACGGATTCCCAATGACACGATGTGGCATCTGCGCGGTGTGGACGTGCTGGTGGTGGACGCGCTCCGCCCGGAGCCGCATCCCACGCATTGCTCGATCACCGAGGCGCTCGGAATCGTGGACGAGGCGCAGCCCGGTGAGGCGTGGCTGACCCATTTGGGGCACGAAAACGAGCATTCGGCTCTCGAGGCCGGTCTGCCCGCCGGTGTGCGGGTGGCGTGGGACGGGTTGAAAATCCGGCTTTGAAGCGCCGTTTGTCGTTCTTGCATGTCGCGGTTCCGGCCGCCATGTTCCCGCCGATGCGCGTGCTTGCCATGGTCTGGTGTCTGTTAGTGGTTTGGACTCCGCTCGCAAACGCGGTCCCGTCGCCGGAATCGGTGGCCATTCTCTACAACTCCGCGCTGCCGGAATCGCGCCAGTTGGCGGAATTCTACCGCGATGCCCGCGGCATCCCCGCGGAAAACCTGATCGCCCTGGACATGCCGGTGACGGCCGATATTTCGCGCGGGGACTACCAGGATTTGATCGCCGCCCCCCTGCGGCGGGAGTTCGACCGGCGCGCTTGGTGGAAACGCGGGCGTGATCACAATGGCGTCACCCTGCCCCTGGCCAATGACATTCGCGTCCTGCTCACCATGCGCGGCGTGCCCCTGCGCATCACCGCCACACCGAAAGCCGCGCCCGCGCCCGCCCCCGCGCCGCCGTCGGCAGCGCCACCCGTTCCGCCAAAGGATCCCTTCACTGGCCACGACGAGGCGGCGGTGGATTCCGAACTGGCGCTGTTCGGCGTCGAGGGCGTGCCCACAGATGGCGTGCTGCAAAACAAATACCACACGTCCGAAAAGAACATCGCCGCCGCCAATCTGCCCTTTCTCGTGCTCACGGCGAGGATCGACGCACCCACCTACGCCACCTGCGAGCAAATGATCCGAGACGCGGTCGAAACCGAAAAATGCGGCCTCTGGGGCATGGCCTACGTGGACATCGCCAACAAGTTTCCACTAGGCGACCAGTGGCTGGAGACCGTGGCCAAAGCCAGCCTCGGCGCGGGCATCCCCACCGTGATCGACCGCTTCAATGACACGCTGCCGAAGAACTATCCGATGGAAGGAGCCGCGATGTATTTCGGCTGGTACGACTGGAATGTGAACGGCCCTTTCCTCAATCCGGGTTTCAAGTTCCGCAAGGGCGCGGTGGCCGTGCACCTTCACTCGTATAGCGCGCAGCAACTCGGCGATCCTGACAAGAATTGGAGCGGTCCCCTGTTGCAACGCGGCGCGGCGGTGACGATCGGAAATGTCTTTGAACCCTACCTTCACCTGACCCACGATCTTGGAATCCTCCACCAGCGCCTGCTGGCCGGTCATTCCTGGGTGGAGGCCTGCTGGATGGCCATGCCGGTCGCCTCGTGGCAGGGCGTGGTGCTCGGGGATCCCCTCTATCAACCCTTCCGGCATCTCGGCGGCACTGGCTCCATCCGTAAGGAGGACAAGGAGTTCCGCTCCCTGAGGGCGGCGGCCGTGCAATGGAAGGATTCCGCCGCGGAGCGCCGCACGCAGATCGACAAGGCCGCCCGGCGCATGAACAGCGGCATCCTCATCGAGGCGCTGGGGCTCGAACTCATCGAACAGGGCCTCACCGCCGAGGCCGCCGCGCGTTTCCTCAACGCCAGGAACCTATACGTCCGCACCGAGGACAAGCTGCGCCAGGATTTCCACATCATCGCCATGGACCGCACGGCAGAGCGCAAGGAACTCGCCCTGCGCGGCCTGCGCGATGCCCGGACACGCTACGGCGCGATCCCGGAGTCCGAGTCCCTGCTTGCCTGGATCAACATCCTCGATCCGCCTCCCCCGCCACCACCACCCGTCAAGACTACCGCCGACAAACCATGATGCGCCCGATTTTCTGAAATGACTTACGAATTTTTATTGGAATCTGTCTGGCATCCGCCGCTAGCTTTCGCGGAAACTGCGGCGGGCGCGCTGCCATCGGAACTGGAACTCCAGGCGCTCTGGTTTGCCGGAGCCTTTGGCCGCGATTTCCGCACGACCTGCGGAAAAACCGTTAGAATCGTCCAGTTCGGCGAGTGGAACCGCTGCGCGGGCCCTGATTTCATCCATAGCGCCGTGGAAATCGGCGGAGAACTCCGCACCGGCCCCTTGGAACTGGACCCCGATTCCGCCGCATGGGAGGCCCACGGCCACGCCACCAATCCCACCTTCCGTGATGTGGTCCTGCACGTCGTCTTCCAATCGAACCACCAGCGGAATTTCATCCGCACCAGCGATCACCGCGAGGTGCCACAGGTGCTCATCACCGAGATGCAGCTCTCCGACGCGCTGAACCGGCCGCAGCGCGAGGTGGCCATCGCCCATCCCGGGCGTTGCGTGCATCCGCTGAAAAATCTATCACCGGCTGCGGTTTCCAGCCTGTTGGACGAGGCTGCGGCCTATCGTGCGAACCTGAAAGCCACGCGCTGGGTGAGAACCGAGGACGTCCACGGTCGCGATGCCGCTCTGTTCCAGTCCACCGCAGAGACGCTCGGCTACCGCGGCAATTCACTGGCCATGCGCCTGCTCGCCCAGCGCGCCCCGCTCGCCCTGCTCAAAGCCGAGGGCGCTGCCGCCGGGGCCGTGCTTTTCGGCACCGCCGGATTCCTCTCGCCCCAGCTCCACGAACAGGCTCCGCCCGACACCCGCGACTACCTGCGCGGCCTCTGGGACGCCTGGTGGAAAAGCCGAGCCCGTTTCGAAGCCACCGGCAACCGCGCCATCCCGTGGAAATCCCACGGCCAACGCCCGGCCAACCACCCGCACCGGCGTGTCGGCGCTCTAGCCGCTCTGGTTCAGGTCTGGCCCTCATACCGCCGCCTCGCCCTCGCGCGGCCGTTCTCGGTGAAACCCGTCGTCGATTTCCTGCATGCGCTCGACCACGATTTCTGGTCGCACCACCACACGCTCACCTCCGCCGTCTCACCCGGCCGGGTTTCGCTCTTCGGCCGCGCGCACGCGCTGGAGCTCGTGGCCAACCACCTCGCCCCCCTCGCCATGCGCGAGAACGGCATGTCCTTCCCATCCTATCAGAAACTGCGCAACTCCACGCCAAACGACAAGGTCAAGCGCTGCGCCATCCGGCTTTTCGGCTCGACCAAGGCCGCCCAGCCGTGGACCCGCCGCGTCTGCCACCACCAGGCGCTGCTGCAGGTCTATCAGGACTTCTGCCTCGAGGATTTCTCGGATTGCCATAACTGCCCTTTCCCCGAACAACTCCTCCAGTGGAAATGACCGCCTCCATCACCCTCAACGGCTCCTCCCATCCGATCCCGCACGAACTGCCCCTCGAATCGTTGTTAGAAAGCCTCGGCCTGGACGGCAGGCCGGTCGTTGTCGAACTCGATGGACAGGCCGTTTTCCCGCGCGATTACCCGCACACCGTGGTCAGGGACGGGGCCCGCCTGGAAATCGTGACGCTCGCCGCCGGCGGGTAGTCCAACAGCTTTCCGGTAAGGTCAGAATACCCAGGAAAACCCGGTTTTCGCCGTGTAATCCTCACGATTGTTCTCCAACGGAATCTCACAAGCGACATAACAATTGAGTTTTTCGAGGCCGATTCCGCCGAAATTCCAACTCAGTGACGGCTCGATGGTGGAGTTGTATTGATCCTCCCCACATACATTGATGATGCCCTTGTAAATCACCGTTGCGCTGAGCACATCACAAAAGGTTTTGCGCAATCCCGTCCGGCACTCCCATTCGCTCTTGCTGCCGGTGCTCGTGCCGGCATCCAGCGACCAGCCGTATTGCAACGCCGCGCCCACCGCCCAGCCATTGCCAAAATTGCGGATGAAACCGCTCCCGAGCGCAAGCTGGTTGCGCTGGTTCGCGATGGCCTGCACATCGGTGGCTGCCGTATCGAATTCGGATTCCAGATACGAGGCGACCAACCAGCCCTGATCCTCCAGCCAGCTGTGGGTGAGCCGGAGCTTGAAGTCTCCCACGCCCTCATCGCTCCCGCCACCGGCGGGATCGTTCATCAGGAATGGCAACTCCACACCCAGCGACCAGTCGTTGCGACCGGTCTTGGCACCGAGCAACATCGAGGCGGAAAAAAAGAGTTTCTCGCGGTGCCCGTCCGCTTCCGCATGCTCGAAACCGACCCCGAGACGGTTGAGGGAAACCAAGGGGTCTCCCGTGGCCGCCTCCGGCTCGTACCATGGAGCCTGCTGCGCGGAACTCATTTGGGGAAACAGGGAGACCACGGCCAGTGATACGGCGAAGGTTTTTGATGTCATGGACGTTGGATGGTGCGACCACCCATACCGATTCCAACAGCGATTCGCAATTACGGAGAAGGCTGATTCCAAGGAAACCCAAAAACAAATCCGCCCCGGGACACAAACCGCGCCATTCGATGCCACAAACGGGCACGACCGGCATACCACTCCACATTTCGAGTCCACCGGGCATTTTTCCCTTGCCACCGAGCGGCCCGGAATCCCATCGTCCGCCCGCGTCCGCAAGGAAGCAAATCCGGTGTAGCTCAGCGGCAGAGCGGGTGACTGTTAATCACTAGGTCGTTGGTTCGATCCCAACCGCCGGAGCCATCTTTTCCTTGTAGAATCAAGGATTCCCCAAGTTGGGGTATGCGGATCCCTGCGAATCTCGGCAGAAAAATGCAGGTTTATGCAGCGAAAAGTATCAACAAAGTATCAACGCCGGAGTCGTGCCCAGCAGGCGTCTGGCCGATGAGGCCGGGCACACGTGGCACCAATTTCCGCCAACACTCCGGCGTGCGCGAACATCCGTAGAATAAAAGCGGCTCGTTCCGCCGGCTGAATTCCTTTTCACCCGTCCATCTCCGCCGTCCCGCTGGACGGCGGTTTTTTTTATTTTCGCCTGATCAATACGGCCTCTGGGGAAGGCTCCATGACTTCCGAAAAAGGCGAAAAAACTCTAGCATCCCCCTCCATTTGTCCCACCCCGCCTGTCAATCTAGGTGGAGAATGACTCGCCTCGCCCCCAATCCCTTGCCCTTGACGGGACAGAAGCCCCAGTCGCGTCTGGAGGACGCCAAGACCGACTCTTCGCGCCCCCCTTCGTGTTGTTGGAAAGCCTCCATCCTTTGACCTTCCCAGCTAGCAAGATTTCCGCTCTTCTTACCCCGTGCCACTGAGGGCGCCAGAACTCCGCATATTCCCTGATTTCATGCCACCCGCCGCACCCCAGTCAAACTCGTCATTGCGCGACAACCGCACCCACCGGGGCACCGTCGGGGACTTCCTGAAATCCGAGATCCAGCCCGGCAGCCATCTCTCCTTTGTTTCCGCCTATTTCACGGTCCACGCCTACGAGGCTCTGGCCTCACAGCTCGAAGGGGCCGCGAAACTCCAATTCCTTTTCGGCGAACCCTCATTCGTCACGGGCATTGACCGGGGGGACAAGGGAAAGGCGAATTTCAAGCTCACCGAACACGGCATCACCATCGCCAAAACCCTCACCCAGCGCCCCGCAGCCAAGGCCTGCGCCGAGTGGATCGAGCGCATGGTGGAAATCCGCTCGATCCGCCAATCCAATTTCCTCCACGGCAAGGCCTACCACATCGAATCCGGCAACGCGTCCAGCGCAATCCTCGGAAGCTCCAATTTCACCGTCCCCGGCCTCGGCCTCGGGACGAACAGCAACGTCGAACTGAACCTCGTGGTCGATTCCGACCGCGACCGCAAGGACCTCAAGGCATGGTTCACGGAAGTCTGGGGTGACGACGCCCTCACCAAGGACGTGCGCGACGAGGTCCTGACCTACCTCAAGCGCCTCGCCTCGCCGAATTCCCCCCAGTTCATCTACTTCCTCACCCTGTTCCACCTCTTCCGCGACGAATTGGAAGGCACCAAGGATGTCGATGAAGCCCTCAAACGCACCACCCTGCTGGAATCGCAGGTCTGGAAGATGCTCTATTCCTTCCAACGGGACGGCGCGAAAGGCGTCATCAACAAGCTCCTGGAATTCAACGGCTGCATCCTCGCCGACAGCGTCGGTCTCGGAAAAACCTTCGAGGCTCTCGCCGTCATCAAATACTTCGAACTCCGCAACGAGCGCGTCCTCGTCCTCTGCCCGAAAAAACTCCGCCCGAACTGGACGGTCTTCAAATCCAACAGCCGCCTCAACCCGCTGCTGGAAGACGGCTTCGGCTTCGACGTGCTCTCCCATACGGACCTGTCCCGGACCACGGGCCTCACCGGCGATCACGACCTCGCCAACTTCAATTGGGACAACTACAGCCTCATCGTCATCGACGAATCCCACAACTTCCGCAACAACGCCGTCGGAAAACCCAAGGAAGACGGCACGCCCCGGCGGACCCGCTACGAGCGCCTGCTGGAAGACGTGATTCAAAAGGGACAAAAAACCAAAGTCCTTCTTCTCTCCGCCACCCCGGTCAACAACCAGATCGCCGACCTGCGGAACCAGATCTCCTTCATTGCCGGCGGGGATGTCGCCCGCGACGCCGACGGCAAGCACGACGGCGCGTTCAAGGAAAAACTCGGCATTCCCAGCATCAAGGATACCACCCGGAAGGCCCAAGCCAAGTTCACCAACTGGACCAAAAAACCCGCAGACCAGCGCAAAGCCCGCGACCTCATCCACGAACTCGGCAGCGATTTCTTCAAGCTGCTGGACGGCCTCTCCATCGCCCGCTCGCGCTCTCAGATCAAACGCTACTACGCCAAGGAAATGGAACGCCTCGGCGGCTTCCCCAAGCGGGAAAAACCCACAGCCGAATACCCGCGCATTGATCTACAGAACGAATTCATCTCCTTCGAAGAACTCGACCAGAAGATCAGCGAGCTGAAACTCAGCCTCTATCACCCCAGCACCAAGCTGAAGAAAAACCTCCCTCCCGAGGTCCTTGCGAAATACGCGGCGAAGATCGGCAACTTCAACCAGGAAGGCCGCGAGCGGATCCTCATCTGCATGATGAAGATCAATTTCCTCAAGCGCCTCGAAAGCTCCATCGACTCCTTCCGCCTCACGCTCCAGCGCACCATCGAGAAAATCGACAAGCTGGAGGCCAAGATCCAGGCATTCGAAGAAAAGCGCGACAACAACCCCACACTCGATTTCGCCAATCTATCCGAAGACGACTTCGACGATCTTGATCTTGACCCCGAGGACCTCGAAATCGGCGGCAAGCACAAGATCAACCTCGCCCACTTGAATCTTCCCGAGTGGTTGTTTGCAGTCCGTCAGGATCGGAATCAACTTCTGAACCTGCTGGACCACTCCCGCCCGGTGGTTCCCGCCCGCGATGCCAAGCTTTCCCGCGTCCGGGAACTCATCGCCGCCAAGGTCGCCAACCCGGCGGAAAACATCGACGGCAAACCCGTGCGGAAAATCATCCTCTTCACCGCCTTTGCCGACACCGCCCGCTACCTCTACGAAAACCTCGCCAAGTGGTCCCAGGACTCGCTGGGCATCCACACCGCGCTCGTCTGCGGCGGCGGCCAATACAAGACCTCGCTCGGCAAGGTGGATCTCGAACACATCCTCACCAACTTCTCGCCGCTCTCGAAAAAACGCGACCGCCAGCCCGAACTTCCGCAGGACCAGGAAATCGACCTGCTCATCGCCACGGACTGCATTTCGGAAGGCCAGAACCTTCAGGACTGCGACCTGCTCATCAATTACGACATCCACTGGAACCCCGTCCGCATCATCCAGCGCTTCGGCCGCATCGACCGGATTGGTTCCCGGAACAAATCCGTCTCGCTCGTCAACTTCTGGCCCACCAAGGACCTCGACGCCTACCTCAACGTCAAGAACCGCGTGGAAGACCGCATGGCGCTCGTGGATCTAACGGCTTCCGGCGAAGACAACCTGCTCGCCTCCGACCAGATCGAAGACCTGATCAAGGCGGACCTCCATTACCGCAACAAACAACTCAAAGACCTTCAAAAGGGCGTCGTCGATTTCGATGAGGAAGATCCCGAAGGAATCTCCCTTGCCGATTTCTCCCTCACCGACTTCCGGCTCGACCTCCTCCGCTTCCTCGAAAACAACCGCGAGCTTTTGGAAACCGCCGAGCTTGGCCTATTCGCCGTGGTTCCACCCGATCCCTCCGTCCCCATCTCACAGCCCGGCATCGTCTTCTGCCTCCGCCAGCGCGACAACAAACGCCCCACCGAAGTCAATCCGCTCGCGCCCTACTATCTGGTTTACGTGCTCGATGACGGCAATGTCCGCCTCACCTTCATGCAGCCGAAGCAGGCTCTCGACCTGTTCCGCTCGCTCGCCGCCAATCACGCCAGCGCGTTCACCGACCTCTGCGACTCCTTCGACGCCCGGAATGCCAATGGCTCCGACATGAGCCACGAATCCCGCCTGCTCGATTCCGCCATGGAATCCATCAAGCGCACCTTCGCCCGCCGCGCCACCACCTCGCTGCTCTCGGGGCGCGACGGCCTGCTGCCCCTCGCCTCCGAAACCCCCTCATCCTCCGACGACATGGAACTCGTCACCTGGCTAGTCGTCATGGGAGAAAGGTCGAAGGATGAATTATGAAGGATGAAGGGAATCCAGATCTTGTTGAGAGAACTACGGAGTTTGCGCTTCGGGTGGTGCGAATGTTTGTGGCGCTCCCGAAAACCGAGGAAGCGAGGGTGCTGGGCAGGCAAGTTTTAAGGTCCGGCACCTCAGTGGGCGCGAATTACCGGGAGGCGCAGCGTGCCCGCTCAAAAGCTGAATTCATCGCAAAGATCGGCGATTGCCTCAAAGAACTCGATGAAACTTCCTACTGGCTCGAACTCCTGGTTCGAGGTGAAATCGTCGCCGAAGCCAAACTCGCCTCTCTCCGCGACGAAAACGAACAACTCCTCGCCATTTTCACCACAATCTCCAAAAAGGCAAAAGGATGAAGTATGAAGGATGAAGGGCGCATCGCTACTTCTTCATCTTTCCTTCAACCTTCAACCCTCATACTTCAACCTTTTCTTCTATGTCTCGCATCGAATCCCAGCACACCGAATGGAAGGAGTCGTGGCGCGACGACCTTCTCCGCTGGGTTTCCGGATTCGCCAATGCCGAAGGCGGGCGCTTGGAAATTGGCCGCAACGACAAGGGGGAAATCGTCGGTTTGGCGGATGCGCCGAAATTGCTCGAAGACCTGCCCAACAAAATCCGCGATCTGCTGGGCATTCTCGTAGCGGTTAACCTCCACCATACCGCTGGCAAGCCATGGCTCGTGATCGAAGTTGATGCCTACCCGAATCCTATCAGCTACCGCGGCCATTACTACATCCGCAGCGGCAGCACCTTGCAGGAACTCAAGGGCGCGTCCCTCGACCGCTTCCTGTTGCGCAAGCAGGGCCGCACCTGGGACGGTGTCCCGGTGCCGAAGGTCAAAACCGCCGACTTGTCCGCCCCGGCCATCCAGAAGTTCCGGGAAATGGCAGCCCGCAGCGAACGCCTCGAACCAGCAGACCTCCGCGTGTCGGACGCCGCGCTGGTCGATAAACTCAAACTCACCGAGGGCACCTATCTCAAACGCGCCGCCCTGCTTCTTTTCCATGACGACCCGGAACACTTCGTGACCGGTGCCTTCGTCAAAATCGGTTACTTCCGCTCGTCTTCAGACTTGGCCTACCACGACGAAGTGCATGGCAATCTCTTCGACCAAAGCGCCAAAACCATCGACCTCGTTCAGACCAAGTACCTCAAAGCCGCCATCACCTATCAGGGCATCCAGCGCATCGAACGCTACCCGGTGCCCAATGCCGCGCTGCGCGAGGCCATCCTGAACGCGCTCGTGCATCGGGATTACGCCGTCGGCGCGCCCGTGCAGATTCGGGTCTATGAAGACCGCTTGAAGATTTGGAACCCCGCCGTCCTGCCGGAAGGATGGACCTTGGAAAACCTATTGGCGGATCATGCCTCCACTCCCTTCAACCCGGCCTTGGCCAACGCGTTCTTCCGCGCCGGCGAAATCGAAACCTGGGGGCGCGGCATCCAGCGCATCTTTGAAGCCTGTGAGAATGCCGGAACCCCCGCGCCCATCATCGACTACAGGCCAAACGACCTGTGGCTCGAATTCCCTTTCTCCCCGGAATACCTCAAGGCCATTGCCACGACAGCCCAAGGCGAGGCCCAGTCAGATGAAAAAACGTCGCGGAAAACGTCGGGGAAAATCACCGACCCAGTCACCGACCCAGTCACCGACCCAGTCACCGACCCAGTTCATCGTGTCGTTCTCGCCCTTGCTACTGCCGAAATGGCACCCTCGGCTCTGTCGATCCGCCTCGGTCTGAAGCATCGCCCCACCTTTAGGGAAAATTACCTCCGCCCGGCCCTCGCGCAGGGACTCATCGAGCCCACCATCCCAGAAAAACCCAACAGCCGCCTTCAAAAATACCGCCTCACCGCCAAGGGCCGCGCTCTTCTCGACTGATCACTGCTCACCGATCACTTCTAACTCTTTCCCATTTCAGTTTCTCAGCTTTTCAGAATTTCAGCTTCTACCGTCACCATGCCCGATCTCCGCGACGAAATCAAAACCGCTCTACAAGACTTCAATTTGAAGCCTCTGTCGAAGTCGGCCCTCACAATATTCAGCACGCTGGGCTACACGAGCAACCGCACGCTGCCCATTAACACCCTGGAGTCGTTACGGGAACATCTGGATCCGAACGGATTCATCCGCGAAGAAAACGCGCATATCTCGCTTTGGAAGTCTGTCCACCTCATTTTCCAACTCACAGAAAACGACCTGAAACCCTCAGCACGTGGACAGGGCATCCTTTTCTCCGAGCCAGAACCGATTGATGAGAAAATCATCAAGTCCTACATCTTCTTTGCTCTCGATTTGCACTCCCGGCCCGACGGCCAGCCGCACACCCGCGAGACCTACGGTGACATCACCCGCGCTCTGAATCGCCTCGTTCCTCAGCCGGTGCTCGTGCTCTTCCGCGAGGACGCCCGACTTTCCATCTCCGTCATCAACCGCCGCCGAAACCTCCGAGACGGCACTCGCGACGTGCTCACCCGCGTCTCTCTCATCCGCGACATCGACGTCCATTCTCCTCACCGCGCCCACCTCGATCTCCTCCAGCGCTTTTCCTTGGCTTCTCTCTCAGCCGAGTCCGCAATCCACACATTTAACGACCTCGACACCGCATGGCAGAAAATTCTCTCCGTCGAGGAGCTAAAAAACAGCTTCTACAAATCGCTCGCTGCGTGGTTTCGCTGGGCCAGACAGGAAATCCACCTGGCCCAACTTCCAGATCAAACCCCGGACACACAAGCCAACCGCACGCGGGCAACCGACGAGTTCACTGTCCGCCTCATCTGCCGCACGCTCTTTGCATGGTTCCTCAAGGAAATGCGGCTCATTCCTGCCGAACTCCTCGAACTCTACGACACCGCCGAAAACCGCCGTGTCCTCACAAATGACGGCGACACCCGCACCTTCCTCGAAGGAAACAACTTCTATCGCGGCATCCTCCAGAACATCTTCTTCCAGTCGCTCAACCGACCCATGGACCAGCGCCGGAAATCCGGACCAGAGGCCGCCAATGACCGGGAAGTCCCCGACCCCAACCTCAAGAAACTCGCCTACGTCGGCAAACAGAACCTACCCGCTGATTTCGACTACACCCTCTTCGACCGAATCCCTTACCTCAACGGTGGACTCTTCGATGCGCTGCCCGAGGACAACCTGAAATTCACCCACGAGGAGGGCAATGCCTTCAAGGTGCCCAACAAGCTCTTCTACGCCCGCCGCGAGGACGGCTTCTCCCTGCCAGGCGAGGGTGCCCGTGCCCGCCCCCAGCCGATGGAGGGACTCAACCGGATCTTCGACCGCTACCGCTTCACTGTCGCCGAAAACACCCCCTTGGAAGAAGACGTTGCGCTCGATCCCGAGCTGCTCGGCCTCGTTTTCGAAAACCTCCTCGCCGAGATCGACCCCGACGACGAAGCCGCCGCCAAGTCTGCCCGAAAGGCCTCCGGCTCCTACTACACACCGCGCCGCATCGTGGACTACATGGTCAACGAGGCGCTCCACCTCCACCTCCGCACCGAGTTTGAAAAAGGCGCAGCCACACCCGCCGACTTACAATTGCTCGGCCAGCTCTGCTACGATCTCAATCCGAACGCCGATTACTCGTCCATCGCCGGGCGCGCCGTCGATATTCTGGAAGCCGTGCGCGTGCTAGACCCCGCCTGCGGCTCCGGTGCCTTCCCCATGGGCATGCTTCACCGGATGGTCGAGTTGTTGCGCCGCGTCGATCCCCGGGCGGAACTCTGGAAACAACGTCTCCTCGCCCGTATTCCCGCAGTCTTCCGCGCCAAGTTCGCAGCGGAGATGGAAGGCCAGAGTTACAACTATCTGCGCAAGCTCGGCCTCATTCAAAAAAACCTCTACGGCCTCGACATCCAGCCGCTCGCAACCCTCATCGCCAAGCTACGATTCTTTCTCACTCTCGTCGTCGAGCAGGAAATCAATCTTGCCGATCCAGCTAACAACTACGGCCTGTCATCGCTGCCGAACCTCGAAACCAACCTCATCTGCGCCAACACCTTGGCCGATGTAGGTCACGGCTTGTTGAACAACTCCTTGCTCGCCGAACTCCGCGAAGTCCGCGAGGAATACTACCAGCCTGCCACGACCCGCCAACGGCGGGACGAACTCGCAAAGTCCATCGGCGAAAAACTGGCGGGGCTATTCCCGGGCTTCGCAGAAAAGGCCAAGGGCGTGAAACCCTCAGGAGGCACCCCGATGGATCGGGAAAACATGCGCCAGCAGCAGGATGCCTACTGGCTCGCCGAGTGGTTCAAGCACGCCACCATCGCCGCGCCCTTTTTCAACGTCGAAACATTCTTCCCCGAACTCGTCTCTGATGGCGAGCGCCACCCCGCTCCTTTCCACATCGTCATCGGCAATCCACCCTACGGCGGCACCAAAATAGAAGATGATGTGAAGGAATCCCTCGGTCTCGGCTCCAAAGATCCCTACGGCGCCTTCATCGCCCGCTTCTTAGGCGATCCCTCGCGACCCAGCCCGCTCGCGGAGGGCGGCGTGCTGTCTTATATCGTCAGCGACACTTTCATGACCATCAAGACGCACCGGCCCCTGCGTGAGCAGATGCTCCGGCACCGCATCCATAAGATGGTCCGCGTTTCCGGCGACACTTTCAAGGCCACCGTCAACTGCGCCGTCATCCTCTGCCAGCGCGGCGAGCCAATCGAGGCCCACAACTGCCAGATGGCCGACCTCACTAACGTCTCCATTCGCGACCGATTTGAGTATTTCATTCACCTGCTCTACCAGACCGAGGGCTTTACCCGCCGTGCCACAATTTCCAATCAGACCTACGCAATCTACCATTACCGGCAAAACCTGATCCAAACCAACTTAAACCTTCCGTTCTTCGTCGCCTCGCCAAAGCTATTTGCGCTGATGAATGATACAACAGCACAGGTGAACAATGAGAGTATTGGGGGGAAGTATGTGCCTGTTCGAAAAATCTCGTTTAACGGGAACGAGGTGCAACTCGTAAAACTCGGCGACATTGCAGAAGTGAAACAGGGGCTTGCGACGGGGGATAACGACAGGAAGCGGATTTTTTTCCGTTAAAACGTTAAAATCGATTGGTGCTGGTTGATCGGGCGATGTTCCGACATCGCCTGTTTGGAATTGAATTCAAACCAACCAACACCATGAACGATCAGACAGGGACACAGGCACCGGCG
>JAUYNL010000067.1 GCA_030696085.1 Luteolibacter sp. | reverse complement strand
CGTCCCGTCCCAGCACGGGAGAACCTTCGGAGCTTGCAAGTGAGATCGGATTCTCCTATCGAATGTCCATCAGCCAGACCGCTGAAATTCTAACGATTTAACGGAAAGAAAAATTTCCCCCAGAATTTCCGGGGTCGGAGGTTTTGAGTTTATCGAGAAAATTATATTGATGTGATCCTGGATCAGGCGGCAAGCGAGTCGGTAATTCCGTTATTTCGCGATTCGACGCGCCAGAGCCATCCCAACAGGATGAAATAACCGGTAAATTCCGCGGCTTTTCCCCAGTAATGGATGGAGGCGCCGCCACCATGGCAGCCGCAGGAGATGTCGAGCTCGTGGCCCCATGCCCAGCCGATGCAAAACGCGAACACCACAACGAGGCCGGCGATGGTGAGGATCGCGCCGCGGCGGAGGATTCCGAGCATGAGGCAGAGACCGGCGACGATTTCAAACCACGGCACGGTGTAGGCGGCCACGGCATCGAGCGGCGGGCCGACGAGTTTGTAGTTGGAAATATCGCGCGTGAAACGATCAATACCGCTGCCAAAAATCTTCATGCCGCCGCTGAAGACGAACCAGCAGCCGAGCACCACCCGGGCGATCAAGGCGCATGCTGCGGATTGAATTTTGATTTTCATTGATTGAATGAGCCGAGCTTCGCCCGCATCCGGCATGTGCCAAGCCCAAAGCCCGGAAGCAGGATCAAAAATGTTTTCCAAATCGCCATGAAAGCGTGCTTGCGACCACCTCCCGCATTCGATAGAGACTCGTTCCCATGAACGAATGGTTTTACGCACGAGGTGGCCAGCAAGGCGGGCCGGTGAATTTCGATCAACTCAAGGACCTCGCCCGCAGCGGCGGACTGGATGCGGAAAAGGATCTGGTTTGGACCTCGACGATGAAGGATTGGCTGCCCGCAGGCAAAGTGGAGGGGCTTTTCGTGGCCCCCTCGCTACAGGTCGCGCCGCCCGCAGACCCTGCGACCCCCCACGCCGCGCCGCAAAGCGTATGGCCCGAGGCTTCCATCCCCTCCTCCGGCGGCACCATGCGGGAGATCATCCCCGGCAGCGAACCCATCATCGTGGGCGAGTGCGTGAAACGCGGATTCGAACTCACAAAACGAAATTTCGGCACCATCGTGCTCGTGGCCCTGACATACTTCGGCGTGACCATCGCCGTGAGTTTGATCCTCGGCCAGATCGACTTCGCCCTGGGACTGGGAACCACGCATCACGACTGGCAGACGGAATCCGGAAGCGCCTTCGCGAAATATCAGCAGAACGGCAGCGCCCTGAACATCATCATTTCCCAGGTCTTGTCGATCTTCCTATCATTGGGTTTGATCCGGGTGGGCCTGAATCTGATTTCCGGCAAGCAAGTTTCGGTAAGCCAGTTGTTCGGGGAGGGCCGCAAGCTGCTGCCCGCCATCGGTGCTTCGATTCTTTTCGGAATCATGATTTTGATTGGCTTCATTCTGCTGATCGTGCCAGGAATCCATGTCTCACTACGATTTGGCCATTTCATGATTGCCATGGTGGACCGGAATCTTGGCGTCATGGAATCCCTGTCCTACAGTTCCTCGATCACGACCAACAACCGGATGAACCTGTTTCTTCTCGCCCTACTTTCCTTCGGCATCATCATCGCGGGGGTCATCGCATTGGTGGTCGGCCTGATTTTCGCCTACCCTGTGGTCTTGCTGAGCTGGATGGTCGCCTACCGCTGGATGCAATATGGCAGCCGCGCGACGATGGATCATCCGGGCACTACAATTCCGGTGTTGAGCGCTTGTTGATCCGGAAAACGCGAACGCTTCCGCAAGTTTCAGAGTTTCCGCTTATCAGAAATCGGGTATTGATTCTCCGCATGCCCGCCGTTTCCGCCATCTTCCTCGTCGCCGCGCTGATACTCGCGGTGGTCATCGGCCCCCAAACCCGGCCATGGGCCTGGGGCCCGGCGATGCTCGCTCTCGGTGTTGCGGCGCTCGCAGCGCTGCCGGTGATCTGGAAACGCGGAAAAGCACCCGCCGACTTCGGCATGCTGGCATTCGGAACCCTCACGGCAGGCTGGTTCGCGTGGCGGGCCTGGATTTCGCCGGTCGTGGAACTCGGCCATGCTGACATGTTGCTGGTCGGCTGTGCGGTCGCGACGTTCCTGAGCATACGGGCCATCGCAGGCAATGCCACCGCCGAACGCATTCTCGCCTGGGGCATCGCGCTGCTGTTGCTGGCAAGCATCTGGGTGGTCGGCAAACAGGTGCCGGACCCGACCTTCTCGCCGGTGTTTCGTCAACGAGCGGGGGAAAAAATGATCTCGGGTTTTGCCGCCCACTACAATGAGGCGGCGAACTATTTCATCGCCTCCTCGCTGTTGGTGGCCGCTGCGGCACTGTTCGGACGCCACGCCACGGCCACCCGGATTCTGTGGTGCCTGATCGCGGCCGCGGGTCTGGCCTGCGTGTGGTTCACCCGCTCGCGCGGTGGAATCATCGGCGCGGCCGTCGGCTGCGGAGTGCTGGCCGCCGTGGCGCTGATGCTCGCGAAACGACGCAACGCCAAATGGTTCGCTCCCGCGTTGATCTCAGTGCCTGTGATCGGTCTGGCGGTCGGCGCGTTCTGGATCATGGGCTGGAAGGACGCCCAGATCGCACGCGCGGGCGCGGCCTCCATCGAAACTGTCCAGCAGAAGGGTAATGTGATCGAGGGCATTCTCGACAATGATGTCCGCCTCTATTTGTTAGGCATCGCCATTTCCTGCATCGGAACGCACCCGCTGTCCGGCGGTGGCAGCCAGAGTTTCAGTTGGGAAAACTACCGTTTTTTCGAAAGCCACACCCAGCGGCATGCGGGCAACCGCCCCGATCTGGTGCACAACGAGCTGCTGCAGGCCGCCACCGATTATGGCCTGGTGGGAGCCGGCCTTCTGGTTGGTTTGTTAGGTGCGCTGGCGCTTGCCGCTATCCTGAGGATCCTGTTCGAGGATCGCCCGCGGGAGCCGGATTCCCGCGACGCCTGGCGGCTCGGTGCGCTCGCGGCGTTAGCCGGAATGCTGGTGCAATCGTGTTTCAGCTTTGTGTTCCACCTGATCCCAGGGATCATGCTGTTAGGAATCTGCCTTGGTCAGATGTCACGCCCCCGGGAGCAATCCCCTGGTCCTCAAACGCTGGGCAGCAGGATCCTGCTCACGCTCGCCGCGCTCGCCTGCGTCGCCTTGCTGCTGCCCGCCGGCTGGTGGGGAAGCCAGGTGACAAGGATTCTATGGTCCACCTATTTCAGCAAGCAGGCGGAGACTTCCGAGGAATCGCGCCTCGATGCGCTGGCCGAGGCGCTCCGGATCTGGCCGCAATCCGAATTCCATCAGGATCGCGCGGCCATCTTCCAACAAGTGGCGATCACACAGGCGGGCGGCCCGGGTTTCCGGGAACCGGCCGAACTCGCACTCGCGGATTATACGGAGGCCGCGCGGCTGCATCCTTATGAGCCTTCCTACCCGATCAACCGGGCCAATCTTCTGAGCCAGTTGCGGAGGGACACGGAAGCCGAGGCGGCCTATGCGCGTGCCATCGAATTGCAGGGCGGAATGGAGCCGGGATTCCGCGGGCACTTTTCGCTGGCCAACCATTACTTGCGCAAAGGCCTGCGTGCCTTCGATGCGGAGGATCCAGAACCGGCGCTGGCCTCGCTGGAGCTGGCCGCAGAGGAGGTCGAAACCGCAGTGAAACAAATGCACTGGGTCATCGCCGACATGCACGACCCGCGGGTTTCCATCCACGAAAGCCTAGGCACCGCCCGCGAGGCGGCCGCTGATCGTGAGGGAGCCCTGGAATGCTTTAACTTCGCCGCCACGCTGCGCGGCGGCACGCATGCTCACTACCGCGCCGGTGTGCTGATCGGAAGCATGGCTGTGGAAGCATGGTCGAAACGACGTCCCGCCGAGGCCATGGCGCTGTTCATCGAAGCGCGCAAACGCATCGGACAAGCCGCCAACAACCTGCCGGAAGGAGTCACCCCGAGCCAACGCGTGGAATACACCGCCTACCTTGATCGCAGCATCGCGTTCCTGAAGGGAGCGAAAATCGAGCCCGCGAAGTAATCCGAACAGCACCATGACCACCACTGGCGGCAAGGGACGTGGCGACGCCAACGGCACTCCCGCAAGCTGGGTGGTGGTGAGCGGCGTCGGTACTGAGCATGAGCGCGGCGGCAAAACAGGCGGGCACACCCGGGAAGCTCCGGGTCTGGGATCCCAAAACGCACGATGAGCCGGAAATGATATGAACCCATTCGCACCATCAACTACTTCCGCTCCGCATGACTTTGGCCGCCGGGGTTTCCTCGGCACCATGCTCGCCGCCGGAATGGCTCCCATGTTCATTCCCGCCCGCCTTCTTGGAGCCGAGGCTCCCAGCAAGCTCCTGCGCATCGGCTGCATCGGCACCGGCCGCATGGGGACCGGAAACATGCGCAGCGCCATCGGTCTCGGCAAACAATGCCGATCCCGCATCGTCGCCGTCTGCGATGCCAACCGGAACCGCAGCCAAATCGCCAAAGCCATGGCGGAATCCGCAGGCCGCGAGCTTCACGGCGAATCAGCCGCGGAAATTCGCATCCACGATGACCACCGCGAACTGCTCGCCCGCGAGGATATCGATGGAGTGATCATTTGCACCCCGGATTTTTCCCACGCGTTCATCGCCATGGATGCGGCACGCGCCGGCAAGGGGATCTATCTCGAAAAACCCCTCACCCATACCATCGCGGAAGGCCAGGCCCTGGTGAAAACGGTTCGCAAACACGGCGTCGTCCTCCAGACCGGATCGCAACAACGCAGCTCCACCCATTTCCACCGTGTTTGCTGGCTCGTGCGCAATGGCCGCATCGGCACCCTCAAACATATCGAAGTGACCAATCCGCCCGATCATGGCTTCGGCAGACCCGATCTCATGCCCGTACCGGAAAACCTCGATTACCTCCGCTGGATGGGACCCACCACCGATGAACCCTACGCTGAAGACCGTGTCCACCCCCAGGATGACCCGGAACTCAAAGGACGGCCGGGTTGGCTGCAAATCGAAAAATACTGCCGCGGCATGATCACCGGCTGGGGTGCCCACACCTATGACATCGCGCAATGGGGACTCGGCACCGACTTCGATTCCGGCCCCGTCGAAATCACCGCCGAAGCCGAATTTCCGGACCGTGGACTCTTCGACGTCCACACCCGCTATAGCGGCGAAGCCGTTTATGCCAACGGCGTGATCATGAAATCCGGAACCGGTGAGGACGGTGCCATCCGCTTCATCGGAAGCGACGGCTGGCTGGGCGTCCAACGCGGAAAATTCTCCGCCGGCGATCCCGCCATTCTCCGCGAACAGCCGGAAGGCGGCATCGAATTGGCCACCTCCAACAACCACATTGGAAATTTCCTCGATTGCCTCCGAAGCGGCAAGGATCCCATCGCCCCGGTCGAAATCGGCCACCGTTCCAACACCGTCTCCGTCTTGCACCACATCGCCATGAAACTCGGCCGCAAGATCAAATGGAATCCCGCCACCGAGCAAATCACCGATGACGCCGCCGCGGCAGCCATGCTGGGCCGCGTGTATCGCGACGGCTATTCACTCCCTATCTAACAAAAAGCAATCCGCATCGGCCTCATCGGCTGCGGCTTCATGATTCGCACCCGCCCGAACGCCTGCTCGCAACTCTCGTATCTTTGTGAATGGGTTCAAGGACCTGCGGATTCTCGTCCTGAAATCCCGAGCCCGGGGCCCGACCTGCTAGAGTTCCGAGTATTTCAGGTTGTTGCCCTTCGATTTCGAAACCGGGTAGCGTTCCTCGTTGTGAGTCATTTTCGCGGCCATGACGTCGCCCAGATTGAATCCCAGGTTGTCGGCGAATTCAAAAAGCAGAATCCCGACATCGGCGATTTCCGAAGCGATTTCCTCGCGGTTCTTGCGCACTCGTTCCTCGATCTGATCCGCCTGCTGCCAGACGAAGTGCTGCATCAACTCGCCTGCCTCGGCGGCGATGGCCACGGCAAGATCCTTCGGGTTGTGGAATTGCCGCCAATCACGGGCATTCACAAAGGTTTGGATGCGCGAGGTGAGCGAGGAAATGGAATCGTTCATGCGCCGCAGCTTAGGTGTGAAAACCAAAATATGAACCTCGAAATCCACCAAATGCCGGAGCGGCAATATCCCCATCGCCGTTCTACCCCATGGAGCACCGACTTCAGCCGGTCCATTTCACCCAACTTTCTGCTCCCAAGCGCAACCCTCTCTTTGTCGGCGCGGGTGGTTTCACCTTGGCCCCTGGATAGTGAGCCGGGATTTGTGCTTTGAGACTCCGCAGGAAATTCCCGGAACCGAACTCAGGTAATGGGATGCGATGATTGATCTTCTTCGTGGCGATGGCTTCGTCGGTGACGATGAGGGAAAAATCAAAGGCCGCACGGAACTGGAGCTTCATCACTTGACACCTCCTTTTGTCAGGAGAGGATCTGCGGCTTGAATACCGAGAGCGGTAGCCAGTTTGTGAATATTGATGAGGCTGACATTGCGTTTTCCGCGCTCGACACTGCTGATATAGGTGCGATCTAAGCCGCAATCGAGGGCTAGTTTTTCCTGCGAAAGGCCGAGGGTGAGCCTGGCACTTCTCACGCAGTCACCGAAGTTTGATAGGAGCAGGGCTTCATGCATTTGTGGGATGAAGCATCACATTCCTGACGCATTGAAGTCCACGGACTTTGAGTCACAATAGGAGCCTCTGAAGACTTGCTTTTTTGCCACTGGGAATATCCCTCCCATTTTGGAGCGCTAGAGGGACGAGCAGGTGATCGACGATATGCTTGACGACGGGAACGACGACGGCGTCGCCCATGGCGTTGTAGGACTCGTTGTAGGAAGTGGAGAGCTTGTAAGAGCGAGGTGCTCCCATGAGAAGGGCGGCTTCGCGAGGGGTGATGAGGCGGGCTTTCAATTCTCCGGAGTCGTGGAGGAGGAGAAATTGGCAACTGCTGCCGCCCTCGGCGGTGCGGAGGCAGCCGGAGAGGTCGTCGAAGCGGAGTTCGAGGACTTGTTTGCCTTGGCGGGTGCGGCGGTAGCCGGGGAATGCGGCGCGGCGATCAGGCGGGAGTTTGTCGAGGAGTTGCCGGTGTTTGGCGGCGGTGAGGGATATCAGGGCGGCGGCGCGTTCTTCGCTGAAGACGGGGGCATCCCAATCGATGAGATCGGTGAGGGTCTTGGGGCGCTTGGTGGGGCGAGGCATGGCCCAGAAGACGACGTCGTCGAGAGGGGCGATGGCTTTGAGCACGGGATCGGGGGTGGAGCCAGTTGGGGCCGTGGTCTTCGAAGTTTGTGGTGACGAGGTGATCCTGAGCAGCGACGATGAAGACTCTGGGGCGCGACTGGGGAACCCAGTGGCAGGGCGTCGAGCAACATGGGGCCGACCTTGTAGGAGCGCTTGCGGAGAGCTTGGTAGAGGAGGAGGAAATCCGCGCCACCATTGGCGGAAAGTAGGCCGACGACGTTTTCGAGGGCGATAACGGCAGGTTTCACCGGCATTTCGTCGAGGACGCGGAGCCATTGCCAGAACAGGCCACTGCGGGAAGCGGCGAGGCCGCCCATCTTTCCGGCAAGGGAGAGATCCTGGCAAGGGAAGCTGGCCCATATGATGTCGCCCGTCGGAATCTCGTGGCCGCGGACTTGCTCGATGGAACCGAGGTGGAAATGGTCGTCGCCGTGGTTGGCAATGTATATGGCGGCCTTCTTGGGGCAGATGTCGTTCGACCAGACGGGTATACATGCGTGCTTGGCTCCCTGGGTGACCAGCCCGCTGCCGGCGAAGAAATCGACGAAGTTTGGCGCGGGTGAGATCACGGGTTCAGGTGAACAGTTTTTGGGTGGTTTGTCAAAAGGGGATTTTGGGAGGTGGGAGAATGTTATGGTGCGGGAACTGGTACCAGTCCTCGCACGTTCACATTTGCATACTGGGTTTCATGGCTTGGTGGCGACGACCTTGCCGTCTTTCCAGGAGAGCAGGGGGAGGTTCCAACGTTTGTGTTCGGTCCGGCTTCGCTGTGCTACGCCGGGACAAGCTTGTTGTTTCATGGGGATCATTCGAAGAGTTCGGAGGGCAGTCCACTTTGGCGGATCATGGAGCGCACGGTGCCGATCGGGATGTCCTTGCGGGGATGCGGGACGATGACGGTGTGTCCATGGGCGTCGCGATACTTGGCGTGGCTGCCCTTTTGGGAGATGAACTTGAACCCGTGATCGCTGAGAATGCGCAGGAAATCATGGGATGAAAGTCGTTTGGGCATGGGGTGGAGTTCATGCGATGGCGAGTTCCCCCACGGTGACGTGGGTGATGTGCGGGATGTGCTCGGTGGGCGGAAGGTCTTCAAGGTAGAGTTCGATGGCTTCCTTGAGGTTGAGGATGGCTTCCTTCTCGGTGGCCCCGAAGCTTGATACGTCGAAGTCGAGGCACTGGGCGACGAAGTCGTCATCTTCCCGGTAAACTGTGTAATGGAAGGTTCTCATGGCGGAAGGATGGGGAAGATCGTTGAGGATCGGGCTTGGAAGCGGGGCTGCGTCGCGGTAGCTGACTTTGGAACGGCGTGCCGGGGTGGCTGGGGGAGCCAGAGGACGCAGTTTGAAGTCAATTTCACAGCCCAGAGCCTGTGCAATTCTGACCATGGAGTCGAGGGTGAAGTTGGTGTCGCCGCGGAGGATTTTGGTGATGTAGGCGGGTGGGAGAAAGTGACGAGTGAGCAGTGGTCAGTGATCAGAGATAACGAGTTCACGCATCAGATTCCAAGGGCGGCGATGGCTTTTTCCGCAGTACGGTAGCAGGGTAGGTCTTCGGTTGGCTCGGCCATGGCTTCGAGCGTCGTGGCATTGGGAAGAGCCTGGCCGTAGAAGCGTTGCAGGAAGATGTTTCTTCGTTCGAGATCGGGAAGGTTGTCGGGAATGCCGGACCAGACGAGGGCGCGGGCGCATTCGGTCATTTGGCAGCCGATGATGAGGCGTTCGGCACCGCTCTTCCGCATCATCTGCTGGAAAAGAAACGCGTTCAGCTCGGGCGGGGTGTCGGCTACCGAGAAACCCGTGTCAGCATAGCGGTCAGGTTCAATTTTTGAGACCATGTCTTTAGGTATTCCATGTCGGCTCCGGTGGCGAGCAGGTTTTCGACGTCGGAAAGCTGGCGCTCGCTATGTGACTGGCGCGCCCAATCGAGCTTCGAGAGGATGAGGTCTTCCTTGCTGACGATCCAGAGCGGGCGACCCGCGATTTCGATCCGCTGACGGCGTGCGAATTCCGCCAAGCGGTAGTCCTCGCGCTTGCGGATCATGAAGTCGATTTTGATCAGACTCTCGTGGTGGATGACGTTGAAGCAGGATTGGTGAAGAACCGCTTCACGAGCGGCTTCGGGACTGAAATAGAATTCATCGCCGAAGATGCCGGGAAGGGTTTCCAAGTCCTGAAGAAGCAGAGCGATTACCATGTCGATGTCACGGGTCATGCGAGGCTGGGCATAGTGGTTGAGCGCCATGGACCCGGTTAGCATGTAATCGAGCCCGGCCTCCTCCAGTCGGCAGGCAACATCGAGGAGGAGATCGAGTTCGGAGATCATGGTAGGAGACTGGTGTGGGAGATTTGGGCGACAGGAGCGTCGCCCCTCCTTATTGGCAGGCCTCGCAGGTGCCGCCGTTCATCATGGCTTCGAGGGAGCAGGCGTTTTTCTCGGCTTCGGTGAATTGGGGTTTTTCGGCGGAGCCGCCCATGTGGCCGCGGACGTCCTTTTTGACGTCGATGGTGGATTTCTCGATGTTGGAGGCCTGGAGGGTGCGGAGGTAGTAGGTGGTCTTGAGGCCCTTGTCCCAGGCGCGGCGATACATGTGGGAGAGCGTCTTGAGGTCCGGGGTGGCGAGGAAGAGGTTGACCGATTGCGATTGGTCGATCCACTTCTGGCGGCGGGCGGCGGCGTCCACGATGTACTCGTGGCCGATGCCGAAGACGGTCTTGTGCTTGAGTTTGAGGGCTTCCGGGATGTCGTCGATCGCGTCGAGCTCGCCGTCGAAGTACTTGAGCTGGTCGAGCATTTCCTGATTCCAGAGGCCGGCTGATTTCAGGTCCTTGACGAGCTCGGCATTGAGCACGATGAAGTCGCCGGAGAGGTTGGATTTGACATAGAGGTTCTTGTAGTTCGGCTCGATGCAGGGCGTGGTGCCCATGATGTTGGAGATGGTGGCGGTCGGGGCGATGGCGAGCACGTTGGAGTTGCGCATGCCGTGTTCGGCAATCTTGTCTCTAACCACCGACCAGTCCATCTTGCCGCCGCGCGGCACGTCGATCTTGCGGCCGCGCTCGTCCTCCAGCAGATCCACGGTGTCCTGCGGCAGGAGTCCGCGGTCCCACTTGGAGCCTTTGTAGGACGAGTAGGGGCCGACTTCGGCGGCGAGGTCGCTGCTGGCGCTGTAGGCGTAGTAGGCGATGGCTTCCATCATCTCGTCGTTGAACTCGACGGCGGCGTCGGAGGCGAAGGCGAGGTTGCGTTTGTAGAGGGCGTTTTGCAGGCCCATCACGCCGAGGCCGATGGGGCGGTGGCGGCTGTTAGCGGTCTTGGCGGCGGTGGTCGGGTAGAAATTGATGTCGATGACGTTGTCCAGCGCGCGGATGGCGACGGTGATGGTTTCCTTGAGCATCTCGTGATCGATGGCTCCATCACGGGTGATGTGGGAGTCCAACACGACGGAGCCGAGGTTGCAGACGGCGGTTTCCTCGTCGGAGGTGTTGAGGGTGATCTCGGTGCAGAGGTTGGACGAATGGATGACGCCGACGTGGTCCTGCGGAGATCTAACATTGCAGGGATCCTTGAAGGTGATCCACGGGTGACCGGTTTCGAAAACCATCTTGAGCATGGATTTCCATAGCTCGAGAGCGGGGAACTGGCGGGACCAGATCTTGCCTTCGGCGGCCATGGCTTCGTATTCGCAGTAGCGGGTTTCGAAGGCCTTGCCGTAGAGGTCGTGGAGGTCGGGCACTTCGTTGGAGCGGAAGAGCGTCCAGGTGCCGCGGTCTTCCATGCGCTTCATGAAAAGATCGGGGATCCAGTTGGCGGTGTTCATGTCATGGCAGCGGCGGCGTTCGTCGCCGACGTTTTTGCGGAGCTCGAGGAAGTCCTCGATGTCGTTGTGCCATGTTTCCAGATAGGCGCAGCCGGAGCCGCGGCGCTTGCCGCCCTGGTTGACGGCGACGAGCTGGTCGTTGTGGAGCTTGAGGAAGGGGATGATGCCCTGTGATTCGCCGTTGGTGCCCTGGATGTAGCCGCCGGTGCCTCTAACTGCGGTCCATGAACCACCGAGGCCGCCGGCCCACTTGCTCAGGAAGGCGTTTTCGGCGATGCCGCGGATCATGATGGACTCGATGGAGTCGTCCACCTTGTAGAGATAACAGGACGAGAGCTGCGAGTGGAGCGTGCCGGAGTTGAAGAGCGTGGGCGTGGACGAGCAGAAACGGCGACCCTTGTAGAGGTTGTAGAGGCGGATGGCCCATTCGTCGCGCTTGGTTTCCTCCTTCTTGAAGAGGCCCATGGCGACGCGCATCCAGAAAAACTGCGGGGTCTCGATGCGGCGCGGCTTGCTGCCGGTCTTGTCGACTATCAGATAGCGGTCGTAGAGGGTCTGGATGCCGAGGTAGTCGAAGTCGAGGTCGGCGGTGGGATCGAAAGCGTCGGCGAGTTTGTCGAGGTTGTAAACGTCGAGCAGGTCGGGATGCAGGCGTTTGATGGCGACGCCGTGTTTCAGATAGGATTTGAAGGCCTTCTTGTGGGCGGCTTTGAGTTTGTCGATGCCGTCCTTGGAGATGCTCCAATCGAGGACTTCCTCGTAGATATAACTCAGCAGGATGCGGCCGGCGAATTTCGCGAAGTCGGCGTCCTTTTCGATGAGGGCCTTGGCGTTGAGGATGATGGTGTTCTTGAGGTCCTTTTCGGAAATCTCGGAGCCAACAGAGCGGCGCAGTTCGCGGTCGATCTCGGCTTCCGGCATGGCTAGGTCGAGGCCGATGGAGGCGTAGGCGATGCGCTTCTTGAGTTCTGTGCCGTCCCAGAAGGAAGATACGCCGTCATCCGAGGTGACGGTGACCATGAACTCCTGGTTCGGGTCCTCGGCATTGGCTTCGGCTTCCTCACGGAGGCGGGAACGTTGGGCGCGGTAGAGGATGTAATGTTCGGCGGCCTTGAAGTGGCCCTGGCGCATGAGCTCCTCCTGGACGATGTCCTGCACGTCCTCGATGTGGACGAACGATTGGTCGCCACGGCGGATGCGCTCGGTGACGCCGCGGGCGATGTCGATGGCGGGCTCGGGGTTGGCCTTGATGGTTAGAAACGCTTTTCTAACGGCGATCTCGATCTTGGTCTCGGACCACGGCACCACATTGCCATTGCGGCGGATGAGGCGGACGGGAAGCGTCTGTGGGCCGACGTTCACATCGACGCTGCCGTGTTTCTCCATGGAACGACGGAAGGCGAGGGACTTCGCGACATCGTAGGCCTCGTTCTCCAGCAGGGCCTTTTCGATGAGCAGATAGAGGTCGGCTTCCGATAGACGCAGGCGGCCGCCCTCGTCGAGGGACTTGGTCAGGGAGTTGGAAACGCTGTGGGCGACGTCGGAAACGAACTGGCGGTTCTGCTCGGTGAAGATGGATGTTTCATCCGTGCGGCGGGAGATGAGCAGGTCGGTGAGCGAGTTGCCGATGGCGTCGGCGACGTCCTCCAACGAGAAGTGCGAATCGGTGTTGCCGCGGGTGACGATGATGTCGGAAATAGGTGCCCGGCGATCGGTGGGAAGAACCTCCCGCCACGAGTAGCCGCGGTCACTGGGAGCGAGGGAGAAGCGGTCGGTGATGACCTGTTTCAGGATTTGGTCTTCGGCGGGATCGATGGAGTGGTACATGAATTTGTGAATGCGGGAGGTTTTTGAGTGAAGGGAAGGTTGGGGAGGTGCGGGGATCGAGTTTGCTAGTTTTCAGTGTTCAGTTTTCAGGGAAGAGGAAGACGGAGATGAAGACTAGCGGGTAGGGTGTTTCAGGGCTTTGGGTCGCGGCGGTGTTCGATGCTGCGGATGAGACCTTGGAGCATGGCGGAGATTTCGCGGGTTTCCTTGATCATCTCGCGGGAGTTGGCGAGTGGTTCGAGATCGAGGGCCTTTTGGACGCGCTCACTGATGTAGAGCTGGGTACGAAGCTCGCCGCACGAGCCTTTGCTGATGCGCAGGAACCGAATGAAATCTCCGTCACTGTCCCGCTCCGCCCCCTCGGCGATGTTCGAAGGAATCGAAATCGCCGAACGCTGCATCTGGTCTTTCAACCCGAAATTTTTCGAGTGATGCGTCGCGACACACACATCAACAGCAAGCTGACATCCGCGTTTCCAAACTTCCAAATCTTCAAAGGTAGTGGTGGCCATGGTCTTTTTCTTTCTTCCTGAAAACTGAACACTGAAAACTAGCAAACTCAGGCGATTCACAGATCATCATCATGCACCGCGCCCAGGGCGGAGGCTTTCTGATACTCGGTGACGCGGCCTTCGAAGAAGTTGGTTTCCTTTTTGATGTCCATCATTTCGGCGAGCCAGGGGAAGGGGTTGGAGACGGATTTGTTGAGCGGGGTGAGGCCGCAGGATTCGAGGCGGCGGTCGGCGATGTAGTCGATGTAGGTTTCGAAATCGGTGGAGTTGAGGCCGATGCCGGCGACGGGCAGGCAGTCGCGGATGAATTGTTTTTCGAGGCGGATGCCCTCGGCCATGGTGGCGCGGAGGTCTTCCTTGAACTCGTCGGTCCAGATGTCCGGGTTTTCGGTGACGAGATCCATGAGCAGGTTGCGCAGGAGTTCGATGTGGTTGGATTCGTCGCGCAGGGTGTAGCGGAACATCGAGCCGATGCCGGGGAACTTGTTCTGGCGGTAGAGGCTGAGGATCATGCCGAAGAGGCCGTAGAACTGGGTGCCTTCCATGCACTGGCCGAAGAGGAAGATGTTTTTGGCGAGGGCTTGTTTGTTGGCGGTAACGGTTAGATCGATGTCTCGGCGCAGGGCGCGGCTGTTGGAGACGACGTAGTGGTTTTTCTCCTTGATGGTGGGGATGTCCTCGAACATCGCCTCGCATTCGTGGGGGTTGAGGCCGATGGAGGAGAGCATGTAAACGAGGGAGTCGGCGTGGATGTTTTCCTCGTGGGCGTGGCGTCCGAGGACGAGTTTGAGTTCGGGGGCGGTGACGAGTTCGCGCACGACGTGGAGGATGTTGTCGCCGACGATGCCTTCGGCGGCGGAGAAATAACCGATGCCCATTTTGATGATCCAGCGCTCGCCGTCGGAGATTTCATCGGAGCGCCATTGCTCGATGTCTTTTTGCATTGGGATGTCCTCGGGTTCCCAGTGGTTGTTTTTCATCGTTTTGTAGAGATCGTAGGCCCACTGGTATTTGAGCGGCAGGATGTTGAAGAACATCGTGTCGCGGCCGTTGATGACTTTTTTGGCGGCGAAGGCTTGTTCGGCTTTGTCCCGATCGAGGATGAAGGTGCGGTCTCCGAGGGTGACGGTGGTGGTGGCGGACATGGGTGGGAGCGGATTCTGGAAGGGTGAAATAGGGGAGCTTCGCGACAGGCGCAGCGTCGCGAAGACTGCTTGAATGTGGGAGAGGGGTCAATTTGATTTTGCTCATGTGGTATCCACAAATTATTCACAATACAAGATGTGGTGGTTTCTGTGATGTATTTACAAAGTGAATAATGCGCAATTACTAGGACTGGGAGAGCCTTGCTGAGAAAAGATTTTCCGGTTCTAGGGGTGAAGAAAATTTGGCGCAGTTAGATGGCGAGAGGAGCAGTGGTGGAAATTCAAAAAATTCCCTTCTGGTTTACTAAACGTGCGGTGGGGCGGAGGGTGTGTTGTTGCAAGTTCCTGAACATGAGGCGTTAAATTTTTACGAGTCCGGATTGAACGTGAAAGACGCGGAGCTTTTACCCCGAAATCCGAAGTTGGATAAGGCATCGTTTGGCTACAGGTCATGTGGTAGAAGGGTTGTGTCGAATATCAACACGCCAGTGCCCCGGACCAGCGCAAAGCCGGCTTCAAGCGTCCAGCCACACTGAGCGCGGAGGTTTTCATAGGCGGTGCGTTATTGGGGACCCGGAGCCGCCCGGATGCGAGCTGCCAGTGAGCGGGCCGCAGGCAAAAACATGCGCAGCTTGGCCCAAAACAATCCAATTTCGGTTTTCGAGTTCATTCCGGAAACGGAGTGCTTGCGGGCTCTGCTCCCGGATTTCGACCGGCTTTATTCTAGCCGTTAGAACGCCCAGACAGCCAGTGACTTATGATTTCTGGCGCAGGCGTTTTTATAATTTGCAAAGGTGAAGAATCGCGCGTTGTTTCGGGCCTCTGTTTGAGATGTGCGCAGTCAGTCGATTCGACTCCTCCCCGGGCGAGAAACATCGAAAACCCAAATCCCATTCATTAAATCGTCCGACTCAGTTTGATCCATGCAGCTTTCCAATTCCTCGAATCCGTTCCCCCTACTCACCTCTCTCACGCAATACCGGTCTCTGCGCCAGTTCTGCCGCAGCGTGGCATCTGCGCTCGCGCTTCCGTTTGCGCTGGTGACTTGCGCCGCCGCCCAAAATTCGGTGACCGTGGCATGGAATGCGAATACGGAACCCGACATTGCGGGCTACGTCGTGTATCTCGGGACCACCAGCAGCGTTTACCCGACCATCCTGGATGTGGGCAAGGTGACTTCGCGGATCCTCCCCGGGCTGTCGCCCGGCACGGTCTATTTTTGTGCGGTGCAGGCCTATAATTCCTCCGGCCTGGTGAGCGCCCTCTCCAACGAAATTTCGTTCACGCTCCTGGCCAGCACCGTTGCGTTCAATAGCTGGGCGTCCGCCGGTGGCTTGGCCGGAGGCGATGCGGCACCCTCCGCCACGCCATTCCATGACGGCGTGCAAAACCTTCTGAAATTCGCCTTCAACATGAATCCGGCCGGTCCTGATGCCCGGACGCTGGTGAAGGGGACCGGCGCGGCAGGCTTGCCGGCCTTCACCCTGGACCAGAGCGGACCCCAGCCATTGTTCACCGTCGAGTTTCTGCGGCGCATTGGCAGCGGGCTGGTTTATACTCCGAAAAACTCCACCAACTTTAGCACGTACGAAACCATGAGCGGGACGACCAACGTCACCAATATCAATGCGAACTGGGAGCGCGTCATCGTCAAAAAAACCGTCTCCACTTCCACCACACCGAGACTTTTCGGCAGGGTCGAAGTGACGATGCCATAGGAAGTGCTGCGGTTTTCGGCGCACTAGGTCTTGCGCCCCTGCGGCATCTCTTTATGGTGCCCGCCCTTCCCCATGGCCACCGTCACTCCCTTCGCCGCCCTCCGCCCTGATCCGAAACTCGCCGCCCAAGTCTGTGAACTGCCCTACGACGTGATGTCGTCCGAGGAGGCCCGCGTCATGGCGGACGGCAATCCGCGGAGCTTCCTGCGCGTCAGCAAGCCGGAAATCGACCTGCCCGAGGGCACCGATCTTTATTCGGATGAAGTCTATGCCAAGGGCCGGGCAAACTTCCAGAAACTCATCGCTGACGGCGTGCTGCGCCGCGATCCCGCGCCGATGTTTCACCTTTACCGGCAGGTCATGGGCGGCCACAGCCAGATCGGCCTGGTTGGGCTGGCGAGTTGCCAGGAATATCTGGGAAACATCGTGAAAAAGCACGAGCTCACCCGTCCCGATAAGGAGGACGACCGGGTGCGGCACATTGAGGCGCTGGATGCGCAGACCGGCCCGGTCTTCCTGACTTACAAGGCGGAGGCGGGTATCGACGCGCTGGTGGCGCGGATCACCGCCACCGCGCCTGAGATTGATTTCACCGCGCCGGATGGCGTGCGGCACAGTTCGTGGCCGGTCTCGGAGCAGGCGGACATTGATTTCCTGGTCGGGAAATTCGCGAAGATGCCGGCGCTCTACATTGCCGACGGCCATCACCGCAGCGCGGCGGCCGGCCGGATCTATCAGAGCCGCAGGGGAGCGGGCGGCAGCGGCGGTTTCCTGACCGTGATCTTCCCGCACAAGCAGATGAACATCCTGGCCTACAACCGCGTGCTCAAGGATCTCAACGGCCATTCGCCGGAGGAAATCCTCGCCGCGCTCGGCCGCGTGTTCGACATCACGGAAAACGCCGCGCCCGTTCCGACGAAAAAGCACGACCTCGCCTTTTACCTCGGCGGCAAATGGCGCGGGCTGTCCTTTAAAGCGGAATTCACCGGCGGTCGCTCCGCGATCGATCTGCTGGACGTTTCGCTCCTGCAAACGGAAATCCTCGCGCCGCTTTTCGATATCCAGGACCCGCGCACCAGCAAGCGCATCTCGTTTGTCGGCGGCATCCGCGGCACGGCGGAGCTGGAGAAACTGGTGGATTCCGGCGAGTCCGCCTGTGCGTTTTCCATGTTCCCCACCGGCATCGAGGACCTGATGGACATCGCCGACGCCGGCGGCATCATGCCGCCCAAGAGCACCTGGTTCGAGCCGAAGTTGCGCGACGCGATGTTCTCGCATCTTCTTTGAGCAGGCGCGTCAGACGTAGTGCAGCTCGCGGGCCTTGGCCACGATCGCGGCGTCGTTGTCGAGCAGCTCCTGGATCGGATCCCAGCGGCCGGAGATGAGCGCGTCGCGCGCGGAATCCGGCATGGTCACCGGAAAATCGAGGCCGCCGGATGTGCTGACGCGGAGTTTGTCCACATCGATGGTCACGCTGGTGGTGGGGTCGGCATCGATGGCGTCGCGGAGCTTCGCGATGTCGGCCGCGGTGGCGATCACGCAGGGCATGGCGAGCGTAGTAGAGTTGCCGAAGAAGATTTCGGCGAAGGACTCGGCGATGACGCCGTTGAAACCGTATTTGCGCAGTGACTGCGGCGCGTGTTCGCGGGACGAGCCGCAGCCGAAGTTCACGCCCGCGACGAGGATCGAGGCTTCGGCGAAACGCGGATCGTTGAGCGGGTGATCGGTCTTCTCACTGGTTTCGGAATTGAAACGCACGTCATAGAACGCGAACTCGCCGAGCCCGTCGAAGGTGACGCATTTCATGAAACGCGCGGGGATGATGCGGTCGGTATCGATGTCAGCGCCGGGAATGAAGACTGCGCGGCCGGTGACTTGGGTGACGGGTTCGAGTGGCATGATGGTGGTGGATGGGCGTGGATGGTGGCTTTGTTGCGCTTGTATTTTGACCTTAGTCCGCGATGTGGAAGAGCTCGCGGGCATCCGAGATGTGGCCGTTGATCGCCGCGGCGGCGACCATCACGGGCGACATCAGCACGGTGCGGCCGGTGGGCGAGCCCTGGCGGCCCTTGAAGTTCCGGTTGGAGGAGGAGGCGCAGAGTTGGTCGCCGACGAGCTTGTCGGGATTCATGGCGAGGCACATCGAGCAACCCGCGCCGCGCCATTCGAAGCCGGCGTCGGTGAAGATTTTCGGCAGGCCTTCCTGTTCGCACTGGATGGCGACGATCTGCGATCCGGGGACGACGATGGCCTGCACGCCGGGCGCGACCTTGTGGCCCTGGATGTATTTCGCCACTTCGCGGAAGTCGGAGATGCGGCCGTTGGTGCAGGAACCGATGAAGGCGACATCGATCTCCACGCCCTTGATCGGGGTGCCGGGCTTGAGTTTCATGTATTCGAGCGCCTCGACGATGGAGGCTTTCTCCTGCGCGGTGGCGGCTTTGGCCGGATCCGGGATGGTTTCGGAAATGGAGATCCCGTGGTCCGGAGAAATGCCCCAGGTCACGGTGGGTTCGATGTCGCCGGCGTTGATGCGGACGATGTCGTCGTAGTGCGCGTCCGCATCCGAGGCGAAGGAAAGCCAGCGGGCGGCGGTTGCGTCAAAGTCGCTCATGTCGACATACGGGCGCCCCTGGAGGTAGGCGACGGTCTTGGCGTCCGGGTTCACGTAGCCGCAGCGCGCGCCACCTTCGATGGACATGTTGCAGACGGTCATGCGCTCTTCCATCGACATGCGGTCGAAGACATCACCGGCATATTCATAACCATAGCCGATGCCGCCTTTAGCACCTAACAGACGGATAATGTGGAGGATGACGTCCTTCGCATAGACGCCGGGGCGGAGATCGCCATTGACTTCGATGCGGCGGACTTTGAGTTCCTCCAACGCAAGGGTTTGTGTGGCAAGCACATCACGCACCTGGGTGGTGCCGATGCCAAAGGCGATCGCGCCGAACGCGCCATGGGTGGCGGTATGCGAGTCGCCACAGGCGATGGTGGTGCCCGGCTGGGTGATGCCCTGCTCCGGGCCGACGACGTGAACGATGCCTTGTTTGCCGGAGGCGAGGTCGAAATAAGTCACCTCGAAATCATCGGCGTTCTTGCGCAGGGCCTGCATCATTTCCGCTGCGAGCGGATCCTGCGGGGCGTCCTGATTGATCGTTGGAACGATATGATCGACGGTGGCGAAGGTGCGTTTCGGAAATTTCACCTTCAGCCCCAGATCGCGGAGCATGCCGAAGGCTTGGGGCGAGGTCACCTCATGAATCAGGTGCGTGCCGATGAAGAGTTGCGTGCGACCGTCCGCGAGGGTTCCGACGGTGTGAGCGTCCCAGACTTTTTGAAACAGGCTTTTTCCCATGGTGAAAATGACGCCGTGGTTGGCGGCGGGCCGGCAAACTGCACAGCATGGGCGGAATTGTCAAAGCCGCATGCGGCCGGAATGGCGTGAGAGTTCGTTGTGAATTTCACCGGAGCTCGATCACCAGCCCTGCGATGACGCCCCCCAAGGCGATCACGGCCACCGCGATGCCGGCAATTTTGAGCCATTTTCCCATCGAGCCGGATCTTGCTCCCGCGCCATCGATCCACTCGTCCCATGTGCGGCGGGGTTGTGCCCCTGCGCGATGGTAATGACGCAGATGCCCGCGAAAGCGGTCGTCTTGGCCATGAGGGTTGGGAGTTTTCATGAGGGTAAGAGTGTTTTCATAGCGATATGCGAATCCCAGTCGGAAAGGGAAGCACGTTTTTTTGATTTTTCAGGTTTATCTGGATAACGTGGTGATAAAAAATATCCGCCCGAATCAATCACCGTTTGGCAAAGCCGCCACTTTGGAGCAGAGTCTTTTTCGCCATGATCCGCTTCCTTCACACCCGCATCCGTGTCCGCGATCTCGACCAGTCCGTCGCTTTTTACCAGCACCTCGGCTACACCTTGCGCGACTTCAAGGACTCGCCCCAGGGCAACCGCCTCGCCTTCCTCGCCCTGCCCGGCAACGATGTCTTCCTTGAGCTTTGCCACTCGCCCGATTACACCGCCAGCTGCCCGGAAGACCTGATGCACACCGCTCTCGGCGTGCCCGACATCATCGAATACTGCGACGCGGTCGAAAAGGCCGGCATCGAAATCTGGCCTTCCGGCTGGCGCGAAAAATTCTCCTCCGGTGCCCGGAAAATGGCCTTCGTCACCGATCCGGACGGTTATGAGGTGGAAATTCTGGAGAATTGACTCCCGGTTGCGAAACTTTCCAAGGGTTTTCCGGCCTACCGGGGTTTCACCCTCCGAAAGTCAAGCCCACTACCACCATGAACGACTCGGAATTGGATCAACTGCTCAAGTTTGCGGCCCCCCCCGCCCCTCCCCATGCGGGTTTGGAAGCGGATTTTTTTCCGTTAAAACGTTAAAATCGATTGGTGCTGGTTGATCGGGCGATGTTCCGACATCGCCTGTTTGGAATTGAATTCAAACCAACCAACACCATGAACGATCAGACAGGGACACAGGCACCGGC
>JAUYNL010000066.1 GCA_030696085.1 Luteolibacter sp. | reverse complement strand
CGCCGGTGCCTGTGTCCCTGTCTGATCGTTCATGGTGTTGGTTGGTTTGAATTCAATTCCAAACAGGCGATGTCGGAACATCGCCCGATCAACCAGCACCAATCGATTTTAACGTTTTAACGGAAAAAAATCCGCTTCCTTTTTGTCGGGCCAAATCATCAGGAAAAGAATCGGATTTTTCCCAAGGGTTTGCGCAAGGGCAGGTGTATGACCTTATGAAGGCGGTGTTCAAGATCCTTCGGGAAACCCTCCCAACGGGAACGCCGCTCAAACACACAACCCATATTATGAAAACAAAAAGCATCGCAACACTGTTGACCGCCGCATTGACCATCGCATTCGCCGCCTCGGCATCCGCCTCGCCTCCGGGAAAGGGCCCGCTCAAGTCCTCTTTCAAAAGGTCCGCCGCGCCCAAGGTCGAACGCAAAGTCGAGCACAAGTCCATGCATTATGTCGGCCCTCCGGGAAAAGGCTACATTTGCACGCACTGACCGACATGTCACCAACTTGCAATCCTCGCCCGGCGACCTCAATCGCCGGGCGATTTGTTTTCACCGCATGTGCAGTCGAGGCAGCCGTGTCTGGCACAGGCTTTGCAATTCCGGGCAAGCAGTTCGCGGAGATGCTTTCTTGCACGGTGCAGCCGGACGGTGAGATTGTTTCTCGTCAGGCCAAGATCCTCCGCAGTCCGCTCGGCATCCTCGCCATCGAGATCGATACGCTGGATCAGTTCGCGGAAGTTTTCCGGAATGGCTGGCAGCAGTCGATTGAAGCATTGGCAAAGAACCTTTTCATCGTCCGCATCGGGCGATTCCGGCAATTCACTCTCGAACTTTTCCAATGCTCTCTTTCTCGCTGCATCGCGACGGTAGAGATCAATGATGGAATTCCTCAGAATCCGGTAAAACCATGTGACGGTGTCTTCTTCGCCGGTCGGCTGATTCGCCGATTTGAGCGCTTTCACCAAACTCTCCTGCACCAGATCCTCTGCCAGATGCGGATCTCCGACACGATTGCGGGCGAAGGCGGTGAAGGCGTGAAGATTCTCGATCAAGGATTCTTCAAGCCGATTCATGCGGCAAGCATGAAACGCCAAATGCGCCGCGTAAAGCCGAGACAATTTCATGAATTAAAAATCATGTGTAATGTCATCAAAGCCCACGCGTTTGCCCGGGTGTATGAAAACACCTGAAAGCCCGCCCTGCTGCAAAGCCATGAAACCAGTCAAACACAACCATTCTGCGAAATTGCCTTCCTGTTGCGAAAGCAAGGGAGAGTCCGTCCCCGATGCCAAGCCCGCCTGCTGTGGCGGCAAACACGCCCCGGAACCCACTGCCGACAAGACTCACGCGTGCCATGCCCATCATCATCACAATCACCACGGGCACCACGCCGACGTGAGCCCTTCTGCCACCGCAAAATACTTCTGCCCGATGTGCCCCGGCGTGGAATCGGACAAACCCGGCGACTGCCCGGTGTGCGGCATGGCGCTGGAACGAAACTCCGCATGGCGAGGCGACGAGGCGGGCGACGAGGACGACAACGCGGAGCTCCGGGATATGACGAGGCGTTTCCAAATCTCCACCGTATTCACCCTGCCAGTGTTTTTCCTCGCGATGGCTCATCTGGTTCCCTCGTGGTCCTCTTGGGCGGATGGCGATGCATCGCGCTGGACGCAGTTTGTTCTGTCGATTCCCGTGGTGGGCTGGGCGGCATGGCCGTTCTTCCGGCGCGGGTGGCGCTCGTTACTGACAGGCAACCTCAACATGTTCACGTTGATCGCCATCGGCGTGGGCGCGGCCTTCATTTTCAGCGCGGTAGCGATGCTCGCCCCCGGCGTGTTTCCGCATACGATGAGCCATCATGGCAACGTCCCGGTGTATTTCGAGGCCGCGGCGGTGATCGTGGTGCTGGTGTTGCTGGGTCAGGTGTTGGAACTCCGCGCACGAAGCCGAACCGGCAGCGCGATCAAGGCCTTGTTGAACCTCGCGCCACCTGTCGCAAGGCTGGTGGAAACCAACGGCGACCGCGAGATACCGCTCGATGAGGTGAAGGTCGGCGACAAACTCCGCGTCGTGCCCGGCGACAAGGTGCCCGTGGACGGAGTGGTGCTGGATGGTCGTTCCAGCGTGGATGAGTCGATGATCACCGGCGAGCCGATGCCTGTGGAAAAAACCTCCGGCGACAAGGTCACGGGAGGCACGGTGAACGGAACCGGCAGCTTCGTGATGAGCGCGGAACGGGTGGGGAATGACACGCTGTTAGGTCAAATCGTGGACATGGTGGCGCAAGCCCAGCGCAGCCGCGCGCCGATCCAAGGACTCGCCGACAAGGTCTCCTCGTTCTTCGTGCCGGCGGTGCTGGCGATTTCCGTCCTCACCTTCGTCCTGTGGATGTGGCTCGGCCCGGAACCTAAACTCGCCCATGCCCTGATCAATGCGGTGGCCGTGCTGATCATTGCCTGCCCTTGCGCGCTCGGATTGGCCACACCGATGTCGATCATGGTCGGCGTGGGACGCGGCGCGGGGGAAGGTGTGCTCGTGAAAAACGCCGAGGCACTCGAACGACTCGGAAAAATCGACACGCTCGTTGTCGATAAGACCGGAACGCTGACCGAAGGCAGGCCGGATCTGGCCGACGTGATTCCCGCCGTTGGATTTGGATCTGACGAGGTCCTGGAACTCGCCGCGTCTCTCGAACAACACAGCGAGCACCCGCTGGCCGCCGCCATCGTGCGCGGCGCGGGAAAACAGGACATCGCGCTTTTGCCGGTGAATGATTTCCACTCCGTGACCGGAGGTGGCGTGACTGGACAGGTCGATGGACGGTCCGTTCTCGTCGGGAAAGCGGATTTCCTGCGCGCTCAAAACATCCGTGGTTTGGACGAACTGGAACCTTCCGCCGCTGCGTTTCAAAACCAAGGCAAAACGGCCGTCTTTGTGGCGGTGGATGGTGCGGTCGCCGGTATTCTGACAATCGCTGACCCGATCAAGGACACGACACCACATGCCATCCGGGAACTCCAGGAACTCGGTCTCCGGATCGTCATGCTCACTGGCGACAACCGCCGCACCGCCGCTGCGGTGGCCGCACCACTCGGCATCACCGACGTGGAAGCGGAGGTCGATCCGGTCGGCAAAGCCGCCCATGTCCGGAAACTCCGCATGGAAGGCAGGCACCCCGCCATGGCGGGCGACGGCATCAACGACGCGCCCGCCCTCAGCGAGGCGGATGTGGGCATCGCCATGGGCACCGGCACCGATGTGGCCATGCAAAGCGCGGGCATTACGCTGGTGAAAGGCGACCTGCGCGGAATCGCCCGGGCCGTCCGTCTGAGCCGGGGCGTGATGCGCAATATCCGCCAGAACCTGTTCTTCGCCTTCATCTACAACGCGGCGGGCATTCCAATTGCCGCCGGAGTGCTCTATCCGATCACTGGCACCCTGCTCAGTCCGATCCTCGCAGGCGCAGCGATGTCGCTGTCGTCGGTCTCCGTGATTTCAAACGCCCTGCGGCTGCGGAAATTACGGCTTGGCTGAGAAAATGAATTTAGCCCAAGGGTTTTACCTCCTTCCGGACATTCACCCGCTGAACCAATCGTTCAACACATGAAAACCAGATCCATCATCACCGCCATCGCCCTGCTTGTTTCGCCATCGTTATTCGCTGACGACACGACGAAGAAAGAAGAAGCCAAGCCCTACAAACCAGATACCTGCATCGTCTCCGATGAAAAGCTTGGAGAAATGGGGAAGCCTTACGTCTTCGTTCACGATGGTCAGGAGATCAAACTCTGCTGCAAGAGCTGTCTGAAAAAATTCAACAAGGAGCCAGACAAGTATCTGAAGAAGCTCGTAGAGAAGAAATAAGCTCAACTATTCGCAGATGAACCCAATAGGCGGCGTGGAGTGCCTCGTCCGAAAATATTCTTGGAAGAGCCCGATAACCCGCTAATCACACCAGTGACATGAATGTCAAAGCTGTCATCACGCTGACTCTCGGGCTGGTTTTCCAGTTGGCCCAAGTACTGTCGGCTGCGACGTTCACGTCACCATGTGCGTCTCAGGGAACATTCTGTGCGTGCTGCGAGAGCGCTGATTCCTGCCCTTGTGCGGAGAACGTAGAGTCGGATCAGAAGCCCGCTCCGCAACTTCCCGAATCCGGAAATGTCTTGAAATTGCTGGCTACCAAGGCCGACGACAACCGATTTTCCATCGAATTCCGTGCTGGTGCCAAGCCCTCCCCCACCTTGGCGACTTCCCCGGTGTCAGGTCCGTCAAGCGGCTACGCCGGCGTGCCCTTGGCGGTGGCGTTTTGTTCATTTGTCATCTGAGACACCGCCCCACCTAGGCGAATTGTGCCCGCTCATCTCAGCCAAAACGGCAATACTGGTAGAGCGGTTGATAGGAAACCAACTCCAATGATGACTCATGCAAACCATATTACATTTTCTTGCCGGCCTTGCTGTGGCCGGAGGCCTGCTCCATGCGGGTGAATCACGGCTGCTGAATGACGGACTCCTCGCAGAGTTGAGATCCGAGGCCGCCCGCGCGCACCCGTCCGCTGTAGCCGGGAAACACAAGGCGCTGGCCGCCGCCCATGAAGCCCGTGGCGTGCGCTTGTGGAACGATCCCATGGTCGGCGTCGGATTCATGGGGGCTGAACAAATGATGCGGGCCGACGACGGCGATGTCATGGTCGGCTTCGAACAGGCACTGCCGAAACCCGGAATGTTTGCTGCCGAACGTGCGAAGATGGAGGCCATGCGGCGTGCTGAAATCGAAAACTCCGGCAACGCCGCACTCAACGCAGGCTCGGAAGCTGCCAGAGGTGCCATCGAGCTCGCGCTCGCAGACGAATCGATCATGCTGCAACAGGCTCAGGTCGAATGGATGACCGCGATCGTTGAAAATGCCAAACAAATGGCGGCCGACCCTATGGGCTCCAGCACGGACGCGCTCCGTATGGAAACCGAGCTGGCAAAGGAGCAGCAGATGCTCGATGCCGCACGCCGCAGCCGCGAGGGCTATGCCAGACTGCTGAACATCACGCTCGGACGTCCACTGGATACACCCTGGCCCGCATTGAAACTTCCCGCCGCACCGCCGCCCGTGCCGGTCGCCGCAGCCGAAGTCGCCCGCATCCCGTATGCGAATCCCAAGGTCCGGTCGATGAAGGAAATGGCCGCCGCCGCCAACGCGGACACTCGCATCGCCGACCGGGAGCGCCTGCCTGAAATCGCCGTTGGCGTGGATGCTCGACTCTACTCGGGCACTGGCGACATCAGAAGCACTACCGTCGGCGTAAAAATCAGCCTGCCGTGGTTCAACGACTCTTCATACAAGGCAAAGATCGACGCCGCGAAAAGCCGCGAACTCGCCGCCGCAAGCGACGTGGAAACCATGCGTCGCGAGATCGCGAGTATGGTCACGATGGCAGCCACCGAAGCAGCAAACGCCGCCGCAGAAGCCCGCGCCTACTCCGGCGAAATCCATGAGAAGGCACACAAAGCCTCTAAAACCACCGAAGCCGCGTGGATCAGTTCCAAGGCCACTCTAACGGACCTACTGGATTCCTCGCGAACTCTCTTCGCCATCCGCCTCGAACAACGCCGAATGGTCGCCATGCAACTCGCCGCACTCGAACAACTTCACACCCTGGTTCCCAACCGTTAATGCCATGAAAACATTACTCACCATTCTCATCACCGCACTGTTAGCCGCGGCGGCCACATGGTTCGCCCTAAAGAAATCCGAAACCACATCCACCGCCGACACCGGCGAACGCAAGGTCCTCTACTATCAGAGTGCCATGCACCCGTGGATCAAAAGCGACAAGCCAGGCCGCTGCACGATCTGCGGCATGGAACTCACTCCCGTTTACGAGGGCGAGAAGGGCCTCGATGAAACCGGCGGCGAAAACATCGTCGCCCTCACACAAAACCAGATCCAGGTGCTGCACGTGCAGACCGTCGAAGCGAAAACCCGGCCTCTTGTGCGCACGTTGCGCGTTGCGGGGATGATCGACGACAACGCCATGCGCCACCGCATCATGTCCGCCTACGTGGATGGCCGCGTGGATCGGCTTTACGTGAACTACATCGGCGCGGAAGTTTCTGAAGGTCAGCCGTTGGCCGAGTTTTATAGCCCGACACTGCTCCAAGCCGAACGAGAATACCGCCAGCTCGGCGGCGAGTTGAAGAAAAACACCGGCCTGCGCCTGCGCCAGATGGGGCTCACTCCCGCACAGATCGAGGTGCTCGATCAGAAACCCGCCGATGCACTCACGTCGCAGATTCTCGCGCCGATCAGCGGCACCGTGGTTTCACAAGCGGTCTATGAAGGCCAATACGTCGCTACCGGCCAGCAGCTCTTCGAAATCGCGGACTTCTCCACGATGTGGTTCATGTTCCGCGCCTATGAACAGGACATGCCTTGGATCAAGATCGGGCAATCAGTCACCGTCACCACTCCATCACTGCCTGACAAATCATTCACCGGAAAAATCGCATTCATCGATCCGAACTTCGACGAAGCCACGCGCTCGACCAAGGTGCGCGTCGAACTAGCAAACCCCCTCGTCAATGGCCGCCGCGAACTCCTCCATCGCCTCTACGCCGACGGCATGGTGGAACTCGAAGCGCCCTCCACGCTCACCGTTCCGCGCTCGGCGGTCATCGAAACCGGGCCGCAGGCCGTGGTTTACATCGACCAAGGCGGTGGGGCCTACGAACAAGCGGTTTTGAAAACCGGCCGCCGTGGCGACATGCACATCGAGGTTTTATCAGGTCTCAAGGAGGGCGACGCGGTCGTCACCAACGGCAACCTGCTCATCGACGGTCAGGCGGAAATGAACCGCGCGTTCATGACTCCGCCGGAAACTCCGACGCCGGTCACTGTGCAGACCGCGCTGAATGAGGAGCAGAAGAAATCCATCACGGAATTCATCAAGGTGGCCGAGACCATGGCCGCCGCGCTGGCCAAGGATGACCTCGCCGCGTTCAACAAGGCGAGCGAGCCGGCGATGGACGTGACTGGCGCAATGGCGAAGTTGCTCAAACTCGGCGATCTGGACAAAGCCCGCCATTTCCACGGCTTCGACGACCTGAAAGCCGCACGTACCGCATTCCACAAGTTTTCCGTAGCAGCCACCGCCGCACTTGAACCGCTGCGGAAAGCCGGACAAACGCCGGAGTTCCAAATCTACGAATGTCCCATGGTGGACGAAGCCATTCCGGGCGTGCCCAAGAAAGCCCGCTGGATCCAGACCGGCGGACGCGCCATGGCGAATCCCTTCTTCGGGGCGGAGATGCTCGAATGCGGCAAGGAAATCAAACCCTGATAGATCATGATCGAAAAAACCATTGAATGGAGCCTGCGCAACCGCTTCCTCGTCATCTGCGGAGCGTTGCTGCTCATCGCGTTAGGCATCCGCGCCATCCGTCTCACGCCGGTGGACGCCATCCCTGATCTCACCGAGAACCAGGTGCTCGTTTACGCCGACTGGATGGGCCGCAGCCCGCAGGAGGTCGAAGATCAGGTGACATTCCCGCTGTCCACCGGCTTGCAGGGTCTCGCCGGAGTGAAAGAGGTGCGCGCCACCTCGATGTTCGGTTTCTCACTGATCACCATCATCTTCGAGGACAAGATCGACACCTACTTCGCCCGCGCCCGGGTTCTTGAGCGCTTGAATTACCTCCAAGGACAAATGCCCGATGGCGTCACACCCCAGCTCGGGCCGGATGCCTCCGGCCTCGGATGGGTCTATCAGTATTACCTGCATGTCGATCCGGAGAAAGCCAAGGACGGCGGTTATGATCTGGCGCAACTCCGCTCGCTCCAGGATTGGAAGATCCGCTATGACCTGGCCAGCGTGCAGGGAGTGGCGGAAGTCGCCAGCATCGGCGGCTTCGTGAAGCAATATCAGGTGGAGCTCTCCTCCACCAAGATGCGCGCCGCCAATGTCACGATGATGGAGGTGATGACCGCCGTTCAGAACGCGAACCTCAACGTCGGCGGAAAAACCGTCGAGGAAAACGGCGCGGAGTTCGTGCTGCGCGGCATCGGCCTCGTCACCGGTCCTGAGGATCTTGAACTCGTCACCGTCAAAGCGGTGGAAGGCACGCCGATCTATCTGAAAGACATCGCCACCGTCCAGATCGGCGGCGACTACCGGCGCGGCGCGCTGGATTTGAACGGCCACGAAGCCGTCGGTGGCACCGTCGTCATGCGCACCGGAGAAAACGCCAAGGCCGTCATTGAGCGGGTGAAACAGAAGATTGACGACATTTCATCCAGTCTTCCTCCCGGAGTTAGCATCCGGCCGTTCTATGATCGCAGCGAGTTGATCGACCGCACCATCGACACGTTGAAACACGCGCTTATCGAGGAAGTCATTCTCGTCACGCTCGCGCATATCATTTTCCTGTGGCACTTCCGCAGCATCCTCATCGTCACGCTGCCGCTGCCGATCTCGATCCTCATTTCCTTCCTACTGATGAAGGAGTTCGGCATTACCAGCAACATCATGTCGCTCACCGGCATCGCCATCGCCATCGGCGTGCTGGTGGACGCGGCTATCGTGGTGACGGAAAACGTCATCCGGCATTGCGAGAAGGCGGAGGATGAGAAAGGGCGACCGCTCACACGTCCCGAAACATGGGAAACGACGCTCGCCGCATGCAAGCAGGTGGGCCGCCCGATTTTTTTCGCGATGGCCATCATCATCCTCGCCTTCGTTCCGGTCTTCGCTCTCAGCGGCCAGGAGGGAAAACTGTTCCATCCGCTGGCCTTCACCAAGACCTTCGCGATGATCGGTTCCACGCTGTTGGCCGTGACGCTGGTGCCGGTTCTCTGCTCACTGTTAGTTCGCGGGCCGTTCCATTCGGAAGACAAGAACATCGTGATGAAGTTCCTTCTCCGACTCTACGAACCGACGTTGAATTGGGCGCTCAATCACCGCAAAACCGTCATCTCATTGGCGATGTTGATTCTTTCCTTCGCCCTGCTCGAAGCCTTCGGGCTGCCACGCGCTACCGTGAAACAGATCCGCGACGCCGGCTACCCCCGGGTCGCCGAGCTGGTCACCGGTTTCGGCAAGGAATTCATGCCGCCGCTCAATGAAGGCAGCCTGCTTTACATGCCGGTGATGATGCCAAAAACAGGACTCAAGGAGATCCAGCGCGTCATGTCATGGCAGGACAAGATCATCGCCGCAACACCCGAGGTGGAGACTGTGGCAGGCAAGCTCGGACGATTCGAAACCGCCACCGACCCGGCTCCGACTGAAATGTTGGAAACCACCATCATGCTCAAACCGGAATACATTCCTGATGGAAAATTCCGGGTGAAACGCAACCCCGCGTGGCGAGATGGCATGACGATGGAAAAACTCAAGGCCGAGCTCACTGAAAAGATGAAACAGGTTCCCGGATACGTGCCCGCACTGCTCCAGCCGATCGAGAATCGCATCCTCATGCTCTACACCGGCATCCGCGCCCAAGTCGGAGTGAAGATCTATGGCGACAACCTCGATGACATCCAGCGCAAGGCTTTTGAGATCGAAAAACTCATCAACAGCATCGACGGCGCGGCCGGAGTTTCCCCATCACGCGTGCAAGGCAAGCCGTATCTCAACATCGAAGTGGATCGCACGGCGATGGCTCGTTATGGACTGAGTGCCAAGGACGTGTTGGACGCGGTGGAGATTTCCATCGGCGGCAAGAACGTCAGTACCACCATCGAGGGCAGGCAGCGTTTCCCTATCCAGATCCGCGTCGAACGTGGCGAGCGCGATGACATCGAAAAACTCAGCCGTATCCTCATCGCCGCGAAACCCGGCATGGCTTCTGCGAATGCCGCCCCGCAAGGCGGTGGTGGCATGGGCGGCGGCATGGGTGGAGGAGCGGCACCCGCTGCAACTCCCGCCGGTGGCGGTGATGGCGCGTACACGCCCTACATCCCGCTCGGCATGGTCGCGAAGATCACGCGCCAGGTGGGTGCCAACGAGATCGCCTCGGAAAACGGACGACTCCGCAGTTATGTGCAGGCCAACGTGCAAGACCGAGACCTTGGTGGCTTCGTTCAGGAAGTGGAACAGAAGCTCAAAACCGTGAACTGGGAAGGCATGACTTGGAAAATGACTGGGGAGTATGAAAACCAGCGTCGTTTCGTGAAAACGATGCAACTGGTGTTCCCCATCGTTTTGCTAGTCATCTTTGTTCTTCTTTATCTCGTCTATCACAGCGCGCTGGAGGCGGCGCATGTCATGCTGGCCGTGCCCTTCGCGCTGAGCGGCGGAGTGTTGCTCCAGAAGCTACTGGGCTACAATTTCAACGGCGCGGTCTGGGTCGGATACATCGCCCTCTTCGGCACCGCCGTGCAGACCGGTGTCGTGATGGTCGTCTATCTGGAGGAAACGGTGAAGGCACGCATGGCGGAAAAAGGAGCGGCGTTTTCCAGCGCGGATCTCATGCAGGCCGTTAAGGACGGGGCACGACTGCGCCTGCGTCCCAAGGTGATGACTGTTGCCACCATCGTTTGCAGTCTGCTGCCCATCATGTGGAGCAACCGTCAAGGCGCGGAAGTCATGAAGCCGCTCGCCACCCCGGTCATCGGCGGCATGATTTCCAGTCTGATCCACATCCTGATCGTGACACCGGTCATCTTCCTCTGGCTGCGCGAGCGGGAGATCAAGAAGGGGACACTCCACAAGTCACTTGTGAATTCAGGTTTCGATCCCGGCGTTGCTAAGTGATCCTCACCACACCATGACATGACAAACCAAGCACTAGCCAAGCTCTTGAGCCTCGGTCCGGCACGGAAATTCATTGAATCGTCAGGTAGTATTCCGGCGTTCCGGGGCGTTTACGAAAAATTGTCCGGTGCGGCACGGATTTATAACTCAATGGACGCCGCGCGTTCCGCCATCAGGCGCTACCGCCCGGAAACCCGTGGCCATTTGGAACGGAGACTCATCAGTTCGAACTTCACGCTATCCTCAGATATTCGGATGAGTGACTATCCACTGCTTTTCTGGCTGCGGAATATCGTTGCTGAGGAAGACCTGCGCATCTTCGATTTTGGTGGGGGAGTTGGTCAAACTTATGCGAACTTCTCCCGCATGCTGCCACCCGAAAAGCTTGAGTCATGGACATGCCAGGATTTGCCCGATGTAATTCTTCATGCGGGTGAGGAATTCTTTCCCGAAGGTGTTCCCGCATGCCTGAATTTCACGACCAACCTTGGAGAAGCGAACAGTAGCAATGTGTTGTTGGTCGCAGGAGCATTGCATTACTGGGAGGGCCCCATGGCTCACTTACTTCGGGAACTTGGATCGCGGCCGCGTCATTTCTTCATCAATCGCAGTCCGATTAGGATTGCAGGAAGACCGTTTGCCACCGTACAGGAAGGAAGGGATTGGGCAGTCGCTTGCATGGTCCGGAGCCTGCCGGATTTGAAATCCGAAATGGAAGCCGAAGGATACACATTGGTCGATCAATGGGTAGATTTGGAAAAGTCGCTCACATTTCCCTGGCTGCCAGCTTGGTCCAGTCCCTATCTTGGGATGTATTTTCGAATAAAGGACGAGCTATTATATCAAATCCCGGGATAAATAGCGTTTTCCTGAACCGCTAATTTGGGCTCTTCGTCGTCCACGCATGACGGAATATGCGGGCAAATTCGCTACAGCGCCCGAATCTCAGGGCTTTAATAGCCAGTTCCAATGCTCTTGAGCATGACACTTGGTTTACAGCGCCCATTTCGGTCAGAGATAGGACCCGATCCCCTTCGGGACAGGCTTCCAGGCCGAACAGGCTCCGAGTCGGGTCAAAAACGTCATGCAATGGCGACGAAGAACCTAATTTGAGTGCGTCATGGTCTTATCCATTCGTTGCAAATCTGTCGGATCGGCGCGTCGGATAATGTCATTTCACTTGCCGGAACAAACCCCATGGCTCATGCACGCGCACGAACATAAGGAGCCAGAAAAAGAAAGAACAAAATCCATGAGAACGACAAGAATCCTGACTGCGTTTGTGTCAGCATTCTCGATCATCCTCGCCGGGACCTTGTCCGCATCCCCTCCGGGCAAAGGACCGATCGGTGACCGATCGCACAAACCCACTGCCGAGGGTGGCTCCACGTCATCCACGCAGCACAAGGTTCTCAAGCGAACCGGCCCTCCTGGAAAAGGAATGGTTCGTTCCGGTCTAGCTGCTGGATAGAGAACACCTAGCCAGCAGTGCCAACGGCCACGCTGACCCTAAATCGCCCGGTGGCGAAGGTCACCGGGCATGTGCCTTCTGAAATTTTACTTGCTGCCGCCGATTCTTCGGCTATCCAAACCTTGTCGTGAATCACTTCCTGTCATGGATCTTGTTTGTTGGAGTCTTCATCGGACTTCACGCCAAGGTCATTGGCAAAGATCCATGCGAAGTGGTTGCCAAGATGCACTGCTCCGATAAATCTGGAACACACCACGACGATAATGCACCGGGTGATTCGTCCCACGACGAGAATTGTCCCCCTGAGCACCATCACCATGCGGCATGCAGCCACACTTCCCCTTCGGCTGCGGAATTCGATTATTCCTGCCGATTGGAACCACCCTCATCCTTTTTCCAGGGTGTATCGGTGGAGTCTGAGTTCGCGCCCGATGGGCCGTTCCTCAGTGAGGATAAGCCTCCGTTGATTTGAGCGATATTTAACGCTCGGTCGTGCCCTGTTGGCGCGATGTCATTTCCCCATTTATTGGCGTTTAACGCTTTGGGGACTCAACGCAACTCATTGATTCCGTGCCTATTCCCCATGTTGGGGATGGCCATCACTCCAAACAACACCATGTCCAAATTGTATTTTTTCACCCTGTTGGCTTGTGCCCTCACGGTCCACCCACTCATCGCTGAACCTTCCGTAGTAGTCACGCTCGGTAGCATCGGCGACCGCATCCGTGCCCAAAACCCCGACCTTGCGGCTGCGCGATTGCGCATCCAGGAGGCTGTCGGGCGCATGAACCAATCCGGCCGGCTCTCAAATCCGGAAATCGAAGCCGGCCTTGAACACAACTCCCGCTTCCGCGAGGGGAAACTCGAAATCGGCTTTTCCCAGCGCTTTCCGGTCACAGGCCGCTTGCAGTTGGAAAAAGATGTTTCGCTCACCGAACTGAAAGCCTCCGAAGCCGAAGTCCGCGAAGTCGAACGCCTGATCATCGCAAAAGCCCGTGAAGCGGTGGTCAAAGTGCTGGCCACCCGCCAGCGGCGCGAACTGCTGCGCGAGCAGGTCGGTGTTTCCAAGGAATTCGCCAATTTCCTCTCCGAGATTGCGGCGAAGGGCGAAGGTTCGGCACTCGATTCCGGGCAGGCCAAATTGGAAGCCACCAGCCTTTCCATGGAGATCCGCCAACTCGATGCCAGCGAAACCGCACTCGTCGGTGAATTGAAACCACTGCTTGGCATGCGCCCCGGCGAGTCGCTCAGTGTGAGCGGTTCCTTGCCCATTCCGTCGCTTCCATCCGTTGCAGTCGATCCGGCAAGACGCCCGGACTTCCAAGCGGCGAAGCTCAACGCGCAAGCTGCCGCCCAAGGGGTGGCACTGGAACAAGCCCGCCGATATGACGATGTCGAAGGAGGCCTCTTCGCCGCTGCCGAACGGACGGAAGACGCGCCCGAGGGTTACGAAAACGAAGCGATCATCGGATTGCGTTTCAAAATCGCGCTGCCCTTCTGGAACAAGAATGAAGGAGCAATTCAAGAAGCAGAAGCACGCAAGGAACGCACCGAAAAAGAAGCCATCGCCCTCGGACGTGGAATCCGTCTGGAAGCAGAAGCCGCACGCGCTGAGATGGCGGAATGGACGCGCATGGTCAGTGAGATCGACAGCACGCTCCTGCCTCTTGCTGACGAGCAAAGCAAGCTGGCCGAGGACGCCTACCGCAACGGCCAGGGTGAAATTCAGTCGGTCCTCCGATCCCGGGAGAAACGCCTGCAACTCTCTGCCGCCAAGCTCGACGCATTGCGCGAATTCCACCTAGCCCGCGTGCGCCATGAATCGGCGCTCGGCAAACCTTGAACCTTACACCACCCAATCATTCATGAAAATCACATCTCTATACCTATCGCTCGCCCTTTTGGCGGCTCCCTCATTTCTGCAAGCTGCTGAAAACGCCAACACCAACACCATCGTTCTCGATGAAAACGGCGTCAAAAACCTTCGAATCGAAACCGTCGAGGCCGAAGAAAACGACTTCGAGGAAACCGTCTTCGCTCTGGGACGCATCGCCGAGATTCCCGAGCGCCATGCCGTGGTAAGCAGCCGCATCGCCGGGCGCGTCATTGGCTTGGATGCCCATGAGGGCGACACCGTGAAGGCGGATCAAGTCATGGTCCGAGTTGAAAGCCGCCAGGCCGGAAATCCACCTCCGATTATCGAGTTGAAAGCTCCTCTCGGAGGATTGGTCGTTCAATCCCACGTGAGAATCGGCGAGCCAGTGGAACCAGAAAAGGAGTTGCTGGACATCTCCGATCTCAGCGAGGTGTATGCCATCGCCCGTGTGCCGGAACATCACGCAGCCCAACTGAAACCCGGTTCTAAAGCCCACATTGTGGTTTCCGCCCTTGGAAAACAGGTCATCGAAGGTGAGATGCTTCGTTTCGGCACCTCGGCAGATCGCGAGAGCGGCACCATTGACGCGGTGTTCCGCGTGGCCAATCCCGAACTGAGGATGCGCCCGGACATGCGTGCGGAATTCTCCGTCGTGCTGAGCAAACGAAGCAACGTCATGAGCGTTCCCCGCGCCGCACTTCAGGGAGATGCCAGCAACCGCTTTGTTTACGTCAAACACTTCGACGTGCCGAACGCGTTCATCAAGACACAGGTGCAGGTCGGGCAAATGAATGATCGCTTCGTGGAAATCACCAAGGGTTTACTTCCTGCGGATGAAGTCGTCACCCGGGGTGCCTACTCGCTTTCCTTCGCGGGCGGTGGAACCGTCTCGTTGATCGAAGCGCTCGATGCCGCACACGGCCACGCGCACGCCGCTGACGGATCTGAACCCACGGAAGGAGAAGCTGTGGACAAACCTGCTGGGGAAGCCGGAGCCAATCCAAAGGCCCACGGTGATTCACACAAGGAGGCGAGTCCCATTTGGAAATACGCCAGCGGTGTCTTGCTCCTGCTTCTGATCGCTTCGTTCTTCACCAAGCTGCGCCCGGTTTCGTCAGGCGAAGAAGAAAATAGCGCTGCCAACACCAACCCGAAAGGCCACTGAACCATGCTGAACAAAATGATTCATTGGTCGCTCGCCAACCGGGCGATCATCCTCGGGATTTCCCTAATCCTTATGGTGCTGGGTCTGCGCACCGCAACGGAACTTCCCGTAGAGGTGCTGCCGGACCTCACCAAACCAACCGTCATTATCCTAACGGAATCTCCCGGGCTTGCGCCGGAGGAAGTTGAAACCCGCGTAACCCAACCCATCGAAAGCGCTCTCATGGGCGTGGCCGGACTCAGTCGTCTGCGTTCCAACAGCGATGTGGCCTTGTCACTCGTTTATGCCGAATTCGGCTGGGATACGGACATTTACAAGGCCCGTATGCTGGTGCAGGAGCGCATGCAGGGAGCGCGTGAGCAACTGCCGGAAGGCGTGGAGCCATTCATGACTCCGGTTGCCTCACTCATGGGGGAAATCCTGCTCGTTGGCGTTCGCTCCACCATCAAGGAGGGCGAACCCGGATACATGGCTCCATCCGATGTGAGAACCATGGCGGATTGGACGATCAAACGCCGCCTGCAAAGCATCTCTGGCATCGCCGAAATCCTGAATATGGGTGGCGGGGTGAAGCGGATTGAAATCCAACCGGATCCCTACAAGATGCAGGCCAACGGTATTAGCTTCGAAGAGCTTGAAAAAGCTGCTGGAGAAGCTGCCACCACCACCACCGGCGGCTTTATCAACACCGGCCCAACCGAGATCATGGTGCGCAATCTCGCCATGACGGTCCAACTGGATGACATCGCCAGCACGGTCATCAAAAAGATCAACGACCGTCCCATCGCGATCAGTGACGTGGCCAAGGTCGTGTGGGGCATCGAACCGATGCGAGGCGATGCGACTGTAAGCGTCAGTCCGGAAAAAACTCCGACTTATGGCGTGATCATGACCATCACCAAAGCTCCGGGTTTTGACACCAGAAAGCTCACTGAGGAGGTGAACAAGGCATTGAAGGAACTCGCTCCGGGATTTCCTCCCGGTGTCGAAACCACCCTGCTATTCAAACAAAAGGACTTCATCGACCATGCCATCGGCAACCTCACCGAAGCCATCCGTGACGGTGCGATCATGGTGACCATCGTGCTCTTCCTCTTCCTGCTGAATTTCCGCACCACCTTCATCACGCTGATGGCCATGCCGCTCTCTTTCGGCATCACCATGCTCGTTTTCAAGTTCTTTGGCATCAGCGTCAATTCCATGACCCTCGGAGGCCTCGCCGTGGCCATCGGCATGGTCGTGGACGATGCCATCGTCGATGTGGAAAACGTCTTCCGACGATTGCGGGAAAACGCTGCACTCGCAAATCCACACCCGCGTCTGGCAGTTATTGCAAGAGCTTCCGGCGAGGTCAGAAACTCGATCCTCTATGCCACGATCCTAATCATCTTGGTATTCCTGCCGCTGTTGGGTTTGTCCGGCGTGGAGGGTAAGCTGTTTGCTCCCATCGCTATCGCCACGATCATCTCGATGATCGCCTCGTTCGTCGTGTCGCTCACCGCGATTCCCGTTTTGTGCTCGTTTCTGCTCAAACCGAAAGAAGGGCATGAACATAAGGACGGACCGATCACTCGCGTGATGAAGTGGCTGCTGGAAAACACGTTGCTGCGCTTCGGGTTGAGCCAGCCTTACGTCATGCTGGTGTTGGTTCTGCTCATCGTCATCGGCGCGTTCTCCCTCTATCCGAAGATGAACAAGGACTTCCTGCCCAAGTTCCGCGAGGAAACCGCACTGGTCGCCGCCACCACGGCCCCTGGCACCTCGCTCGAAGAAATGAACCGGATCTCCGATGTGCTCGAACAACAGATTCTATCAGTCCCCGAAGTTAGCCAAGTCGGCCGCCGTCTCGGCCGCGCCGAGCGCGGTGACCACGTCGTCCCCGTTTCCACCGCCGAATTCGACGTGGACTTCAAGGAAGGCGAAGAATCCCATGGCAAGAAGGGCCGCAGCCGCAAGGAAATTCTTGATGACGTCAACGCGAAAATCAAGACCGTGCCGGGTGTGTTCGGCGTGGTAAGCGGGCCTCTTGCAGACCGCATCGGTCACATGCTCAGCGGGGTTTCCGCCCCCGTGGCGGTCAAAATCTTCGGTCCGGATCTGGAGAAGCTCCGGGAGATCGGGGTTGAAGTGCAAACCGTAGCCAAGACAATTCCTGGCTTCGAGAACACCAAGCTCGACCAAACCTCCGCCATTCCACAGTTGCGCATCGAAGCGGATCGGGACCGTGCCCAGGCTTACGGCATCGCTCCCGGACATTTGAACGAACAGCTCTCCGCGCTGGTCGGTGGCAAGGAAGTCGCCGAGTTGCGCGATGGCCAACGTTCGGTAAGCCTCGTCACCCGCTTGCCTCTCGAATGGCGCGATACGCCGGAGAAGATTGCTGAACTACCAGTGGAAACTTCAACCGGTCAGCGCATTCCCTTGTCCCTCGTGGCGGAAGTGCGACAGGCCAAAGGACCGAATGTGATCTTCCGGGAAAACAGCCAGCGGCGCTTCGCCTTGGCCATCAACCCGACGGTTCGCGACGTCTCCAATCTCGTCGTGAAGCTCCAGGAAGAAATCGCAACCAAAGTCAAACTGCCCGAAGGATACTTCATCACCTTCGAAGGTGAGTTCCAGGCTCAGAAAGAAGCAACCACCCGTATAGCGATCTTCACCTCGGTGATTTTGCTGGTGATCGGCTTCCTGCTATTCGGCTACTTCCGTTCGTCGTTCTTCGCCATCCAGGTGTTGTGCGACATCCCGCTCGCCATCGTAGGCGGCTTGGTGTTCACGTATTTCAAGCTGAACAACATCAGCATCGCAACGCTCGTCGGCTTCATTGCCGTAGCCGGTGTGGCCGCGAGAAACAGCATCATGCTCATCTCTCACTACCTGCATCTCATGCAGCACGAGGGTGAGAACTTTACCAAGCAGATGGTCATCCGCGGCACCAAGGAGCGGCTCGTTCCCGTGCTCATGACCGCGCTCGCCGCCGGGATCGGACTCATTCCTCTGGTGCTTGCCGCCGACCAACCGGGCAAGGAAATCCTCCATCCGGTGGCCGTCGTCATTGTTGGCGGACTGATCACCAGCACGCTGTTAGGCCTTGGGGTCACACCCACCGTCTTCTTCACCTTCGGTCGCAAGGCCGCCCAAAGATCCATCGAGCGGGAATCTCCCGCATCCCACTGAATTTCCGTTGCGGCGGAGCGTCACACTTGGCGCTACGCCGCAAAGGCAACTGCAAACACAAACCAACCGAAACTAACAAACCAAATGAAAACCAACATCATAGCCCTCGCGGCACTCATCGCCGGACTCAGCTTCGCCAGCGCGGCGGAGAAAATCAAAGCTCCCAATGGTGGCCGCATCATCGACTCCGTCGAACCACACGCCGAATTCCTGATCAACGCCGACAAGAAAATCGAAATTCGATTCTTGGATGACGCAGGCAAAGTCGTCGCGCCAGCCGCTCAAGTCGTTACCGTCACCATGGGCGACCGTGCGAATCCGACCAAGCTGGCCTTCGCCAAGGATGGCGACAAACTGGTCTCCGACAAAACCATCCCGGAAGGCAAGGAACTCCCCGTAGTCGTGCAAATCAAGACGGCACCGGATGCCAAGTCGGCCACCGCGAAGTTCAGCCTGAACCTCGCCAAGTGCCCTACCTGCGAACATGCCGAATACGCCTGCACCTGCGCCCACGGCGGTGAGGAAAAAGGTCACGAAGGTCACGACCACTGATACTCCTCCGTCACAAACCGTGTCCCCCTTCCCGCAGCACATTGCGGGAAGAGGGTCACCCCTTTATCCACTAGAATCCATTCGATGAATCCATTGATTTCCCTAACCGTTCTATTCCTTACCTTCGGCTTTCTCCTCGCTGCGGTTGGGGCTTCACCTTCTGTGAGTGTCGATGTGAAAATCGACAGCAAAGCGGACTACAAGGGCTCATCAACCAAGACCCAGAGCCGAATCCTGAAAACCACAATCTCAAATTACGGCAAAGACGTCGTGCCGGATATGAAGGTGAAGTGGTGGATCTTCGGCCACAACATGAAGGGCCACCAACTCATCATTCTCAAAGAGGGAGAAAGCAAGGTCGGCGTACCCGCCAATGGCAAGATCGAGGTCGCCTCCCCGGAGGTCAAAGTTTCTGGCACCCGCGAGCACAAAGTCACTTCTCGGAAGGGAGGCGGCAGGAGAAGCCGCGCTTCAACCAAAACAGTCCCCGCCTCGGGACAGGAGTACTACGGCTACGCAGTCGAAGTGTATTCAAGCAACACCCAGATTGCAGCCGAATACAGTCAACCGAGCTTCAAGGAAGAACTGCATCCCCGCTAGGATTGATCATTGTCCACGCCATAGACGAAACCGATGAAATTCAAAAAGCATCCCAAAACATCGAATCCGTCTCAGCGTGGGGATTTCCCCGCCGCCAGCGAAACACGGGATCTTCTTTCCCTGGTGGCCAGTCGGACTTTTGCGGCGGTTGTCGTTGGTATGGTGATCTACACCTTAGTTGAATATCTGATCGACCGCCCGGCCGATTGGCCGGTGTTCTTGACCCATCATGTTCTCCACGTCGCCGTCATCGGCGTGGCCGTATGGGTGGTGTCAGCGGCCCTCATTAGTCGTCTCGTCATAAAGCCGGTGGACCATGTGTTTCTCCATCTGCGCCGGGTGGCCTCCGGGCGACTCGAATACCTCGATATAGAAGTCGGTTCCAGTCAATTGGGCGGTGTGGTCAACTCTGTCAACGAATTGGTCGCCCGGCTTCGCCGAACGCCTGAGGATGATTCGGTTTCCCGCGCACTCGATCATGTTCGTGAACTGCGCACGGCCCTGCGCGGGCGAATGAGTGATTCTGACGACGACGTGCCGATCATGCGACTGGTGACGAAACTCGAAGGAGAGTTGCTCGAAGTCATGCAAGAGCACACGGCCACAGCTTCCACATCATCCCCCCCTTAACCACTTTGTAGTATCCCATGCACACACAATCCGAATCTGTCGAAAAATCCTCCTGCGGCTGCGAGCACGGCCACGACGAAAGCCCGCTGCCCCAAGGTCTGCTCGTTGCCATTTCCGGCATCCTGACCGGTGCCGGACTGGTTCTGGGTTGGTTGGAAATCGGTCCCGCTTGGCTGCAAACTGCGGCATTCGCCATCGCCACGCTGGCGGGCGGACTTCTCGTTTTTCCCGCTGCATGGAAAGCATTGCTGGCAAAACGGCTGGACATGAACGTGCTGATGACAGTGGCCGTCGCGGGCGCGTGGATCATTGGTGAACACGGGGAAGCCGCCGCCGTGGTTTTCCTTTTCTCTTTATCCGAACTCCTCGAATCCTGGGCCGCCACCCGCGCACGACGTGCGGTGAAGGCATTGTTGGAACTTACTCCACCGACCGCCATCGTCATTGCGGCGGATGGCACGGAGCGGGAAATCGCCGTAGCGGAGGTGGCCATCGGCACGGAAATCCGTATCAGAAGCGGCAGCCGTGTTCCACTTGACGGCGAGGTGATTTCGGGAAATTCCTCCGTCGATCAGGCCCCGATCACCGGCGAGTCCGTGCCGGTCGATAAGTCGCCCGGAGATCCCGTCTTCGCGGGCACGGTCAATCAGGAAGGATCCCTCACGGTGCGCGTCACCAAAGCAACGGGAGATTCCACCCTCGCCCGCATCATACAGCTCGTGGGCGAGGCGGAAGAACAAAAGCCGCCGACGCAACGTTGGGTGGATCGCTTTGCCGCGATTTATACGCCCGCCGTTTTCATCGCGGCCATCCTCGTTGCGATCATTCCACCACTACTGATGGGACAGGAATGGAATCCGTGGGTTTACCGGGCCTTGGTTTTGTTAGTCATCGCTTGTCCCTGTGCGCTGGTTATCGCCACGCCGGTCAGCATCGTATCCGGTCTCACCGCCCTCGCCCGCCGGGGTGTACTCGTGAAAGGCGGCGTCTATCTGGAAGCGGTTGGAAAACTCCGCGCATTGGCCGTGGATAAGACCGGCACCATCACCCAAGGAAAACCACAAGTTACGGGCATCACTTCAGTTGGCGAAATATCGGAAGATGAAATCCTCAGTTTCGCAGCATCTATCAACAGCCACTCCGAACACCCGCTGGCAGTCGCCATTGTGGATGCCGCCCGATCCCGCAATCTCGATTTCGAATCCGCCGCCGACTATCAATCCGTCACCGGACAGGGTGCCCGCGCCACCATCGGCGGCCACCCGCATTTTATCGGCAATCACCGCATGGCCCACGAGGCAGGAGTTTGCAGCCCAGCCATTGAGGCCATTCTTGCAGGCATCGAAGCGAAGGGCCAATCGCTCGCCGTCCTCGGCCACACACCGCATGAAGGATGCACGGGCAAAATTCTCGGCATCATCGCCATTGCCGATACCTTGCGCCCCGAGGTGACTGAAGCGCTTCGTCTCATCCATGCTGCGGGGATCGAGAAGATTATCATGCTCAGCGGGGACAACCAGCGCACCGCCTCCGCCATCGCCAAACAAGCGGGCATCGACGAAGCCATCGGCGACCTCATGCCGGAACAGAAGGTGGAATACATCCGCAAGCTCGTTAGCGAATACACCCACGTCGGGATGATCGGGGACGGCGTGAATGACGCGCCCGCGCTTGCCATCGCCAACGTTGGTTTCGCCATGGGAGCCATCGGCAGCGATACCGCCATCGAGACGGCGGACATCGCTCTCATGAAGGACGATCTCACCAAAGTCGCGGAAACAGTGATCCTAGGCCGTCGCACGCTGCGCATCATCCGCTTCAACGTCACCTTCGCGCTCGCGATCAAAGCCGTCTTCCTCATCCTCGCTTTCCTTGGCATCGCCGGCCTCTGGCTCGCCATCCTCGCCGACACGGGAGCGACTCTCCTGGTGATCCTAAACTCCCTGCGCCTGCTATCCAGCCCAGCACAAAAATGAGCAGAAAGCGTCAACGGATGGAACAATTCGGGGAAGCTCCAAAACTGAAAAGACCGCAGCGCCCTCCCGAGCCATGGACTCGGAAGGACAAGCTGGTCGTCTTCTGTGCATTTGCTGCCGCGCTCGGTGCTTTCCTTGGCACACCGATTTTGAGATCTGTGATCACCCACCGCCAAATTGTGAACCGACGACTCGCAACGTGGGAGACAAGGTTTCAGCTTTCTGAATCTGAAATACTCCGTTTGCGCCAGATCGAGTCCGGCTTTCACGGATCCGGTTTTCAGTTAGTTCCGCAAACCCTAACGCACCAACAAGTTGAGGCTCATAAGCAGGAACTCTCCCGGGCAATGAATCCGGAATCCGCTCTGGAATTCATCAAATTCTATCGCAAGAAGAGCCCTTGTGGAAGGTAGGGAGAGGAAGGTGGTGAAACCGATGTTGTGGACAAAAATGATTTGCTAATGCAGAGCGAAAAATGACGTATTTCTTGACAAAAAGAAGAGCAGCACTACTCCTACCGCGCATGCGTTTTGGAAATCAAATCAGCTCGTTCGGCACCGCCATGCGGTGTGCGATGACGTTGATTGTTTTGATCGCTTCGCTCGCGAGAGGTGCCGTGGTTTTGGAACTCAAACACGAGCATCATCACGATCATGACTTCCATCATAGCCACCAGCATGAGTCCGGAAGTGGACAATCAGAGGACAACGATGGTGAAGACGGGGAAACCGCCCCGGAGCGCAACACCGAAGATCATTCCCATCGTCTGATCGTGGATGCGGGACCGATGATGCCGCACTTGGTAACTCATGCCGAGTTCGTTCCTGTCGGCGGATCTGCTGCTCTTGCCATTTTGCACCAGCAATGCCCGGATGGGCCGCATTTCGAGCTGATCAAGCCGCCGCAGATCGGTTGAGCGCTCCGGCACACTCGTGCCGTCGAAGCCCCTCCGTTCTATCATCCACGCCTTTCGCGTGGCCCCCGTTGCTCCGGCGCATTGCGTCGATGCCGCGCTTCCATTGATCATCCAACACTCATATTTATGAATAAATACAACATTTTACTATTTTCCGGGTGGATCTTGTCCACCGCGCTTCCCTGCCTGGCGGAGGAAATCCTGCCGCTTTCCACTGCCCTGCGAGAAGGTCTCAAGAATCATCCCGACATCCTCACCGCCGATGCCAATTTAAGAATCCGACTCGCGGAAACTCTCGCTGTTACTGAGATCCCGAATCCAAGGTTGGAGACCGAGTTTCAGTCACTTAATGACAAGCCGAGGCTCGACCTGAAACTCATGCAGCCGATCAAACGCAGCTATTTCGGCCTACGCCGGAACTATGCCGTCATCGAGCAAACGTCCGCCCGCGCCGATGCCCGTGCTCAGGTCGCTGGGGTGCTCAACGATGTTTACAGCCGCTACTTGGAGCTGTGGACGGTGCAGGAACTGCAGGCGATCCGTGGGCAGAATCGCAAAGACCTACTGTCTCTGCGTGAGTCGTTTGAGAAAAGCGTGAAAGCAGGCCAGGGAGGCACGGTGGAACTCGCCTTGCTCGATGCCGAAGTCGCCAATGAAGCGGCGGAACGGCAGGCTTTGGAATCCCAGCGACTCGCCCGGAGTGCCGCGCTCGCCCGCCGGATCGGCAGGCGCAGCGGAACGGTCATTACGGTCGAGCGTCCTTCAGGATTGTCACTTCCCGCTAACAGTGGTGCCTTGGAAAGCTTCGCCGTCCGCCGCACACCGCTGCGCCTCGCCTTGCTCAAACGTGAGGAAGCCGCACGGGCCAGGCTTTCAATCGCTCAGGCAGACCGACTCGGAAACATGGAAGCCGGACTCCTGCTCGGCAATGACATCGACTATGACAATTTCTCGGTCGGCATCGGTTTCACTATGGATCTGCCGATCTGGAATCGCAACGAGGCCGCTATCGCCGGTGCTCAGGCATCCGTCGATGCCGCCCGCGGCGAGCTCATGCAATTCGAGCCGGGCCGCGTCTCCGCGGTCGTAAAGTTGCGCTATCAGAGCGCGCTCACCGCTGAGCAAAGCGCTATCCGCTACCGCTCGGAAGTTGTCCCATTGTTTGAAGCCGCGCTTTCCCAGGCAAGGGATGCGATGGCGAAAGGACAAGGCAGCATCTCCCAGTTGCAACCGATCATCAACCGCCTCACGCAGACCCGCATGCGTGCGTTCGAACTCCAAATCTCCGCACTTGAAGCCCGTGCCGAACTCGAAGGCGCTCTCGGCGGTCGCCTTGAAGAAGCCCTCGCCACATCAGTCCGCTAATCCACCCACTCAAATACCTATCTTTATGAAAATCATCAGTCTTATCGTTAAAATCCTGGTCACTTGCGCCATCCTTGCCGGAGGCTATTTCCTCGGCGTCCGCATTTTGCGGGAAAAACCCGGTGCCACCGGATCGGGTGAACATGGTGAAGCAGCAGCCCCCGACTACGAACGCGGCCCGCACGGCGGACGCATGCTTCGCGACGGCAACTTCGCCGTGGAAGTCACCATTTACGAGCCGGATATTCCGCCGCAGTCCCGCATCTATCCGTTTCTAAACGACAAGCCGCTCGATCCGGATCAAGTGAAAGTCACTATGGAACTCCACCGTTTCGGCACCCGCGTCGATTCGTTCACCTACAAAAAGGAAGACGACTACCTCGTCGGCAGCCGCATCGTGGACGAACCGCACTCCTTCGACGTGAAGGTTTCCGCCGAATGCCAGGGCAAAAAATCCAGTTGGGCCTACGAATCCTACGAAGGCCGCGTAAAGATCACTGATCAGGCGGCGGCAAGCGTCGCGCTCGGATTCGAAAAGGCAGGGCCACGCAAGATCCGCACAATCGCCGAAATGACCGGCAGGATCATCCCTAACGAAGACGAGATGGCCAAGGTCACCCCGCGCTTTCCCGGCATCGTCAATGAAGCTGGCAAGAAGCTCGGCGATACAGTGCAAAAGGGCGACGTGCTGGCTGTCATCGAGAGCAACCAAAGCATGACCACTTATGAGGTCACCGCACCCATCTCTGGCACCATCATTGCCCGCGATGTCTCACGCGGCGTGGCCGTCACCAACGACAAGCCGATCTACACCATCGCCGACTTGAGCAGCGTCTGGGTGGAACTCAACATCCGCCGGGCGGATGCCGGGACGCTTGAAAAGGGCCAGGAAATCGCCATCCACGACGAAAAGGATTCCGAGTTGAAGGCCACCGCAAAAATCGCCTATTTCTCTCCCTTTGGAAGCCAGGAAACGCAGACCGTGCGTGCCATCGCCGCCTTGCCGAATCCGTTAGGCAAATGGATTCCCGGCCTGTTTGTCCATGCGGAGCGCGTCATGCAGGAACGCGAGGTTCCCGTCGCCGTTCGCTACGATGCACTCCAGACATTCCGCGATTGGGAGGTGGTCTTCATGAAACACGGCGAGGTTTACGAAATCGCCATTCTCGAACTCGGCGAACGCGATGGCGACTGGGTCGAAGTTGTTTCCGGCCTCGATGCTGGAACCACCTACGTCACGGAAAACGCCTTCGTCGTGAAGGCCGATGTCTTAAAATCGGGTGCCAGCCACGACCATTGATCCGATCATCTAACCTTCCATCATCATGCTCGAAAAAATCTTACAATTCTCGATCCGCCACCGTTGGTTCATCCTGATGGCCTCGCTGGCTGTCGCGGCACTCGGAGCCTATAACTACAAGAACCTGCCTATTGACGCCGTCCCGGACATCACCAACGTCCAAGTACAGATCAACACCGAAGCTCCCGGCTACTCACCGTTGGAGACGGAGCAGCGCATCACCTACATCGTTGAAACCGCCCTCGGCGGGCTGCCATCAATGGATTACACACGCTCCGTTTCCCGTTACGGACTTTCGCAGGTCACGGTCGTCTTCAAGGATGGCACGGACAAATTCTTCGCCCGCCAGCTAGTGGCCGAGCGTTTGCAGGAAGTCAAGGGCAAGCTGCCGCCCGAAATCAGTCCCGCGATGGGTCCCATAGCCACCGGCCTGGGTGAAATCTTCATGTTCACCGTGAAGCCGGAACCCGGAGCGAAAAATCCCGATGGCACGCCGGTCACACCCACCGACCTCCGAACTATTCAGGATTGGGTAATCAAGCCGCAATTGCGCAACGTCCCCGGCGTCGTTGAGGTCAACACCATCGGCGGCTATCAGAAGGAGTTCCACGTCACTCCGGATCCCGAGCTAATGCTGACCTACAATCTCGGGATTGATGAAATCATGGAGTCCCTTGAGAAGAACAACTCGAATGTCGGGGCCGGATTCATCGAGCGCAATGGGGAACAATATCTCATCCGCACTCCTGGCCAGCTTCAGGATCTCAATGCCATCCGGCGCATCGTCGTCGCCACCCGCGGCAATCTTCCGATCACTCTTGGTCAAATCGCCAATGTGCATCTGGGCGAGGAACTCCGCACCGGTGCCGCAACAGCGGATGGCGAGGAAGTTGTGCTCGCGACGGTGCTGATGCTCGCCGGGGAAAACAGCCGCGTCGTCTCCAAGCGCGTGGCCGAACGCCTTGAAGAAATCAACCGCACACTGCCCGACGGCATCGTCGCCCACGCGGTGTATGATCGCACGACGCTGGTGGACGCCACCATCGAAACCGTGAAGAAAAACCTCTTTGAAGGAGCGGTGCTGGTTATCGTAGTTCTCCTGCTTCTGCTTGGAAATGTCCGGGCCGCCATTATTACCGCCATGGTCATTCCGTTGTCCATGCTCTTCACCATCACCGGCATGGTGAACACGAGGATTTCCGGAAACCTCATGAGCCTCGGTGCCTTGGACTTCGGTATCATCGTCGATGGCTCGGTGATCATCGTGGAAAACTGCATCAGACGTCTTGCAGAAGCGCAGCACCGGTTAGGCCGCCTGCTCACGCTGGAGGAACGCATGAAAACCGTCTTCGAAGGCACCAAGGAAGTCCGCAAGGCCACCATGTTCGGTGAATTGATCATCATGGTCGTTTATCTGCCGATCCTCACGCTCACCGGAGTGGAAGGAAAAATGTTCCACCCTATGGCCTACACCGTCCTGCTTGCCCTCGGCGGCGCAATGGTTCTATCAGTCACCTTCGTTCCCGCAGCCATTGCCATCTTCATGCGCGGAAAAATCGCGGAGAAGGAAAACATCCTCGTGCGCGCCGTAAAGATGGCCTATCTTCCGACGCTGCGCTTCAGCGTGGCGCATCGTGGAGTGATTGCGGTGGCGGCGGCAGTCATGGTCGCCCTCAGCATCTTGCTCGCCAGCCGCATGGGCAGTGAGTTCATTCCGAATCTGGACGAAGGCGACCTCGCCGTTCACAGCCTGCGCGTTCCAGGAACCAGTCTGTCACAGGCGATTCACTTGCAGAACTCCGTGGAGAGCGCCTTCAAGAAGTTTCCAGAAGTCGCTGAAACCTTTGCCAAAATCGGCACTGCGGAAGTCGCCACCGATCCCATGCCGCCGAGTGTGGCTGATGGTTTCGTGATGCTTAAACCCCGCTCCGAGTGGCCGGACCCCACCCTGCCCAAGCAGGAACTCATCCGAAAAATGCAGGAAGCCGTCGAGCAGGTGCCCGGCACCAAATACGAGTTCCTCCAGCCAATCCAGATGCGATTCAACGAATTGATCGCCGGCGTCCGCAGCGACGTGGCGGTGAAGATTTTCGGTGACGACCTCGATGAGCTCCTGACCTCCGGCAAAGAGATTGGCAAAATCCTCGAAACCATCCCGGGCGCTCAGGACGTGAGTGTCGAGCAGACCACCGGATTGCCGCTACTGAACATCAACATGAAGCACGATGCCTTGAGCCGCTATGGACTCACGGTTTCAGAAGTGCAGGATGTCATTGAAATCGCCATCGGTGGAAAGCAAGCCGGGCAGATCTTCGAGGGCGACCGGCGTTTCCCGCTGATTCTCCGCCTGCCGGAGAACCTCCGGACCGATATGGATGCCTGGAAGAAGATTCCCGTTAGAATCCACTCCACCGGCACCGGCGAATTCGACACCCATACCATCAGCACCAACCAAGCTTCCATTCCCGCGTTTGTTCCTCTTGGCGAACTCGCCGACTTCGATCTCGGACCAGGTCCCAATCAGATCAGCCGTGAAAATGGCAAGCGTCGCGTGGTCGTCACCGCCAACGTCCGCGGCCGCGACCTTGGATCCTTCGTTGCCGAAGCCCGGGAGAAAACCCGCGATGTGGAGCTCACTCCCGGAAACTGGATCACCTGGGGCGGCACCTTCGAACAGTTGATCTCCGCATCGGAGCGACTGAAAATCGTTGTTCCCATCGCGCTCATCCTGATTTTTGCGCTACTCTTCATGACCTTCGGCAATGTCAGGGACTCGATGCTGGTCTTCACCGGCGTCCCGCTCGCCCTCACCGGTGGCATCCTTGCCCTCTGGCTGCGTGACATCCCGCTCTCGATCTCGGCAGGCGTCGGCTTCATTGCACTATCGGGCGTCGCCGTGCTCAACGGACTCGTGATGATTTCCTTCATCAACGACCTGCGAAAGGAAGGCATGCCGCTCGACGAGGCCGTCATCCAGGGAGCACTCATGCGCCTGCGTCCGGTGCTCATGACCGCACTCGTCGCCTCGCTCGGCTTCGTCCCGATGGCGCTCGCCACCGGCACCGGCGCGGAAGTCCAGCGCCCGCTGGCCACGGTGGTCATCGGCGGGATCATCTCCTCCACGCTGTTGACACTCGTCGTTCTTCCCGGCTTATACCGGATCTTCCGCAGCAAGGAAGCCGAGGAAGTCGAACTCGCCACCCCATAATCCGACACGATGAATCACCAAACAGAATCCATTCCATCGCTGTGGAATCACCGCGTATTCCAACAACTCTTCTGGGCGCACGCGCTGAGTTTATTTGGCAGCGGATTGTCATCGCTGGCGCTCGGACTGCTCGCCCACCAGCTTGTCGGTGCTTCGGCATCCAAGGTGCTCGGGATCACGCTTGCGATCCGCATCATCGTCATCGTGCTCGTTTCGCCATGGGCGGGACAGATCACGGCACGGTGGGGTGCGCGGCAGGTGATGGTCGTTTCGGATCTGATGCGCTGCGGCGTGCTCGTCGGATTCTATTTCGCGGATGCGGTCTGGCAGATCTACGCCCTGGCAGTTCTGCTAAACCTCGGTTCCGCGATCTTCACTCCGATCTATCGGGCGGTGATTCCCGATGTCGTGACTTCCGCCCAATACCCGAAGGCAGCGGCCATCGGCTCCATCGCCTACGACGCCGCCAACATCCTCAGCCCATCGCTGGCAGCGCTCGTGATCGCCCTCGTGGGCTTCCGCGGCAACTTCGTGGTGGATGGATTCACGTTTCTTGCAAGCGCCGCGCTGATTCTCGGACTGCCACGTCTCGCTGTAGAAGCTGCTTCCACGAAAAAGAAGGAGCACGTGTCGGTGGGACATGGCATTTCTTCGATGTTCCACCGCGCCAAGCTCCGGCAGTCGTTGTTCCTCGCCTTGCAGACGAGTATCGCCGGAGCGTTCGTGATCGTCTCCACCGTGGACCTTGTGAAGAACGAGCTTCGCCTCAGCGATACCGCCTATGCCTGGGTGATGGGAGCGTTCGGTGTCGGCTCGGTTTGCGGCGCTCTCGCCTATTCCCGAACCTCCACGCGATTCCGCAACGCCGCCGTGAACCTTGCCGGACCAGGCATGCTCGCCGCGCTAATGGCGGTTGCCATCGTTCCCCGCTATGGCCTGGTGATGGCCGCCTGGGCGATGATCGGTGCAGGTTACAGCATCCTCGGCGTGCGCGGCAGCGAGTTGCTCGCGGAAGACAGCCAGGGCGCGGAACGTCCGCACATCTTCGCCGCCCACTTTGCCCTCAGTCATGCCGGTTGGGGGCTGACCTACCCGTTGGCTGGGTTTCTAACGACAGCCTTGGGCTTTGGAAATACCGCATGGGTTTTCGCAGCGATCATGCTCGGTGTTACCATCCCGGTCTGGATCGCCAAGACCCGTGAACGCTCTCAGCCGCAGTGATGCGGGAAATCAGGCATGCATGCCATACGGGACGAGGGCATGATGTTATTCAGGTTTTTCCAATCTGGAAAGGCCTTGGTGTTTTAGGCTTGAGCAAGTGCTTTTCGCCGCATCGCGAGCACCTTGTCCACACGGGTAATATCCATATCGACCACCTCAGAGGTCCAGTCTCCGGCGGTGATCCGGTCGGCTTCCTTGGGCACACGGTCAAGCTCGTTCATCAGCCACCCGGAGACGGTCTGGTAGTCGTCGCCACCACCTTCAGGCATGATGAATCCTTCCAAGCGCTCCGGTAGTGTCTCGATCTCGAAGAGTCCGTCGATGAGTCAACTGCCGTCCTCCCGTTGTTTGACGGGCATGGTGAGTTGTTCTTCCTTCGATGGAACATCTCCTCCACAAGCCCTGCACCGCAGACCTCGCCGGCGAAGTAATCCGAAATGAACCAGAAATCGGCTACCGTCTTGGATTGGATCGCGAATGAGGTTATTTGTTTTGGATAACCGGACATTTCAAATCCCTGAAGTTGTAGGCGTCCGTGCGATATTACCGTTTTGAGGGGAGCATGTGAGCATCACATGAATACCCAAACTTTGCGGTCGACGACCACCTTCCATTTTGCCCTCTCCAACCTGTTAAATGTCTGTAGCAGGGAATCCATGCGATTCCCCAAAATTTCGAAGTCATCCGTGTTCACGGGCTTCACCCAGGCCGACACGCCCCCGTCAATTTCTGGTTCG
>JAUYNL010000063.1 GCA_030696085.1 Luteolibacter sp. | reverse complement strand
CCACTTGCCGTCCACCTCCACCCATGCCTCGACACGCCGCAGTTTCATCCCCTTGTGCTTGCCTTGCAACGCGATGGTCTGGTCCTTGAGGATGTTCTCGGACTTCGTCGGATGGTTTTTCACAGCCCGGTATTTCATGTTATCCTTGGCGCGGGTGACCCACCAGACACCGCGCTCGTCAAGATCGGTGAGGTGGTCGAAATCCACGTAAGCCTTGTCGAACACGACGATTTCGCCCGCTTGGATCGTCGCACAGACCTCGCGGGCGCGCTTGTTGTCGTGCTCGCCCGCGGTGTCCACGATGGCGAAGCTTGGCAGGAAGCTGTGGAGGTCGAGCCGCAGGTGCATCTTGGCAGCGGCCTTTCGCCTGCGGTGCTTCGCCCAGTCCATGCAGTTGGCCACCAACTGGATGACCGTGGAATCCACCGCGTGGATCCTGAGCTTGAAACGCCGCAGCAAGCCCTTGCCCTTGCGGCCCGCTGCGAAATCCGGACTGGCTTGCTGGAGGTGGCCAAGCACGGACCAGAAGAGTTTCTCGGCAAACTCCGCGTTGCGCTCCTTGTTGGCATTGGAGAGGCCGTTCTTGGATGGCGGGGTGACGCCGAAACGCGAGAGGACGGGGGTTTTGAGCCGCAGCCAGTCGCAGACATCGTTGAGTCCCATGGCATGGGAGAGTTGGGCGAAGAGCATCGACGAAAGATGGCTCACGACGCTGAAGCTGCGGGCTTTGGCCTCCACGCCGGTTTCAAGCGCGTGGCGGTTGATCAATCCGCGAGGAATGAGGTTGAGCATTTGTTTGAGGACGACCACATTGGCCCGGGCTGGTGTTGTGTTGTTCATAACACCCTACCGAGTGGCAGGGATTTCAACTCAACACCAGCCCGCTTTTTCACTCTCAGCTAAGCCTTCCTGTGGGACGGCCGTGACATTAATTCATTGTTAGTCTCCTTGCAGTTGGGTGTTGATATTGATGGATGCGTGAACATCCATCAATGGAGCTTGCTGTAAGGGGGCTCGCGGCCTCAAGCACTCAGGAGACCTTAATGGCCATCAGAGCTCTCCAATTCACATTAATGTGAATTCGTGTACTCTGATGGCCATTCACTGCCGACTCCATTCGCCGACAAACAAATCGTTGCCGTAATGCCGCGTAACGGATTTGGAGGAGGATGGCCCTTGAAGCACACCACGCTTGATTTTTTCCTCCAGGAAATGATAGTGCTCCCGGACGCGATGCTGCGGTTTTGCCATGTCGCCCCCCCGGAATGCCGTTTTTCACATGGGTTTGCTGTTGCGCCACCGCGCCGCTGTTCGTCTTGGTGAACCTGCATGCCGCCCCGGTTTTGGTGGATTTGGGCAGTGCCTCGCCCAGCAGCGGCCCGGTCAACAACCTGACCGACAGCGCGATGAACAGCAGCATCGCCGGCCTCAAGGACAATGCCGGAGCCACGACGGGGATTTCGCTGCGGATCACGGATGCTTTCCACAGCATCACCAACCTGAACAACGGCCGCAGCACCCTCGCCGGGGCGGCGGCGACCGCAGGGTTCACGGCCGCGATGTCCCAGGATTATTTTCTGCTAAACAACGAGCCCTTTGGTGGTGAGAGCACTCATGAGGCGGCAGTCCGCTTTTCCGGCCTCGTCGCGGGCCAGTCATACAGGCTGAGCGTCTATTCCTCGCGCGACGACCTCGTGGGCCCGCGCCTGCTCGGCGTCACTCTTCAGGGGGCGACCACAGAAGCGGGCATGATCGAGGGCACGAACAACAACTCGAATGTGCTCGAACTCACCAGCGTGGCGACCTCCGGCGCCACGCTCGACTGTTATTTCGAGGCGATCACCGGTAGCAAATACGCGCACATCAACGCCCTTAGGCTGACGCCCCTCCCAGCCGAAAACAGCGTTCCCGTCGCGAGTGATGTCGCCTGGGTCGGTGCGCCGCGCGTCGGTGGCACGGTGACGGGCAGCTATCTTTTTGGTGATGCCGATGGGGACGCCGAGACTGGCACCACGACCCACTGGGAGCGTGCCAACGACGCCGCAGGCAGCGGGGCGCAAGCCATTTCCAGAGCCACCGCCACCAGCTATCTGTCCCAAGAGGCGGATGCGGGAAAATACCTCCGCTACGTCGTCACACCCGGCGCGGCGACAGGCGCGACTCCCGGGTTTCCCGCATCCTCGGCCTGGCGCGGACCGATGGCGGCGGCCGCCGCCATCGGCACGTTCCATGTCGGCAACAGCTTCACCCGTTGGGGAAACGTGCCGCAGCAACTGGTCAACCATGCGGCGGCGGCGGGCGGCGCACATGCCGCCCTCGCGCAGCTCACCGACGGTCAGAATCTGGCCTATCAGTGGGCGAACCGTTTCGCATACAGCCCCGTGCAGCATGGCGTGCCGTCCGCCCCAGAGCTCGTCACGGGCACCTGGGACGCCCTCGTGCTGCAAGCCCAGAGCCGGGAATGGCTGCCCGCTTCGCTGGCTGCCTTCACCGCCAACGCGCAGAATTTCCAAAACCTCGCCTCCGCCCATGGCACGCCCGTTTACCTCTACGCCTTCTGGCCCTATCTCAGCGAGCCGGCCACCCTGCAAACGAATATCGACGCCGCATTCGAGCAGGTGCGCGCGGCCATCAGCAGTGGCAACGCCCCCGCCCACATCATTCCGGTGGGCGCGGCCTTCAAGGCTGTCTCGGATGCCATCACCGCCGGCAGCATCACCGGAATCACCCGTGCCAGCCTCTATCAGGACGAGATCCACCCGAGCACGCTCGGTTTCTACCTGAGTTCGCTGGTCCACTATGCCACGCTGCGCCGCCAAAGCCCGGTCGGCCTGCCCGCCCAGGGGATCAATGCGGCCGAGGCTTTCGATAACCTCATCGCCATCGATCCCACTCTGGCGGCCAAGTTCCAGATTATCGCCTGGGACACCGCCCGCCACCTCGGCACCTCGGGCATCACCGCCGGGCGCTTCGCCACATGGGCGGACGACCTGCCGGATGGCCAGCAAGGGATGGCGGACATTCCCTTCGCCGATGGAGTGCCCAATCTCACACGCTATGCCTTCGGCCTGTCCACCACCGGGCAGGATGCCGGCAGCGGCCGCCTGCCGGCCTGCGTGACCACGGAGGAGGGACACATCGCGCTGGAATACCGCCTCGGGGCGGACGCCGAAGATGCGGGCGTGCTCACTTTCCCGGAATGGTCCGAGGATCTGGTCACATGGACCCATCCCGCACCGGCCGGGCTGATGACCACGCGCAACGGTGAGCATGTGCGGCTGGACTTTCCCGCTGGCGAAACGCAGGTGTTTCTCCGCGTGCGGGTGGCCATGCCCTGATGGCGGATGACTATTCGGCCCCGGCCGGGCGGTCGATGATCTCGCGCAGATAGGAGCGGGCGTTGCGGGCGCGCTCCATGATTTTTTCCGGGGCTTCACCGCTGTCGGCGAGTTCGAGGATCAGCGGGCCGTGGAAATTCCATTGCCGCAATTGCCGGAAGAGCGATGTCCAGTCGATGGCTCCTTCGCCGGGCGAGAGGTGGGCGTCGCGATCACCCATGTTGTCATTCACATGGAGCATGCGCAGGTGGCCGGAGAGCTTGTGGACGACGGTGCGCAGGTCTTTGGATAGAAACGCGTGGCCGGTATCCAGGCAGGTGCCGACGTTGGTCTCGCGGATCGCGCCGAGCAGGAACATGAGGTCGCTCACATGACCGAACAACAGGTGCGGCAGCATGTTTTCCAGCAGCAGGGTGAGTCCGGTCAGGCGGCAGTGGGAGGCCACGGCGTTGAGCGATTCCGCGGCGTGTCTCATCCGTTGATAGCGTTCCTCCGGCGGCGGTTTGTGCGCCTGTTCCGGGCCTGGGTGCAGCACCACGTAGCTGGCGCGCAGGGCTGCGGCCGCATCGCATGCCGTGTTCAGCTCGCGCACCGAGTCCGCGCGGTGGCCGGGATCGGGCGAGGAGATATCGATCGTGTCGGCGAAGGGAGCGTGGAACGAATTGGCGTCCATGCCGAGGGACTTCATCATGGCGGCGGCTTTCTCCACCGCGCGCTGGTCATGATAGTCGAGGTGAGCGGGAAACGAGCAGACCTCGATGGTGACGAAGCCGCCGTCGCGCACGACGGGGAGCGCGTCGAGGATGGGGGTTTTGTAAAAGCATCCGGTGGAGATGCCGCATCGCCAGTCGCTCATGAGTTTTGTGGGTTGGGTTTGAACCGCTTGTGAAGTGCGGTAAGGAAGGGGTCCAGGGAGCATCCGCAGGGGTTCCAGCAGAATTGAGTTTCCTGCTGGGAGACGCAGTTGAAATCGATGCCGGAATCCAGCCCGGTGGCGATTTCCCCGGCGAAGAGGCGCACATAAAACTCCGCTCGCATCGCGGGATCGTATTCGCTCCATTTATCGCCCCAGCCGAAGTCCGGGTTGGCGAATTTCGAGCGCACCAGCCCGGCGATGTGGCGCGGGTGCCAACCGAGTGCCAGCAGGCAGCGTGTGACCAATTGAATGCCGGAGGGCTTGAGCAGCCAGTCGTTCGCATCGGTTAGAACATGAATGGCGCAGGGTGTGAGCGTTTCCAGAGGCAGCTTGTCATAACCTTCCGGCCACAACGAGGGATGGTCCTGCGGGAGCGCGTAAAAACTCCGGTGAAAAGCACACAGCGGCGAGTGCAGGTAATCATGCATCAGCCGCGCGGTGCCCCGCTCCTGCAGGGGGATGTTCACTCCCGCGCGGCGGGCGAGGGCGATGATTTTTTCCGGCCTGTGTCGCACGCCCAGCAATTGCATAAGATCCATCTCGTGCAGGGGCAGGGTGAAGAATTCATTCACGCGATCCCCGATGCCCATGCGGCCGATCAAACCGGACAGCCAGGGCTTACGATAGACCGTGTAGGGGATGCGGATCATCCGGCTGTGCAGAGGGTCGCCGTATTCCGATAGATCGATGGAGAGCATTTCGCGCATGCCGGCGATACCCGGCCCCACATGACGGGCGGTGATTTCCACGGGCACCTCGCAGTTTGGCGCGGCATCCTGTTTCACGAGGTGGGCGAAGTGCTCCATCATCAGCGCCAGATGCGGAAACAAGGACTCCTCCGCCGGCGTGGCGACATCCGGCGGCGTGCATATTCCCAGCTCCGCGATGGAGCGCGCCACCGCGGACTCCCGCGGAATCCGCCACACGAAATGATGCCCCTGTCCGGTGATCAGGTGGAGATAACGAATGCCGAAGGCCAGCAGGCGCGCCTCGATCACCTCCACCAGCGGCTCCTGCAAACGGAAAATCCGTGGCGCATCGAGATAGGCCGCCGCCGGGTCGTCGAAATTGACATATTCGATATCCAGATGGATCAGCAGCGACACGCGATCTTCCAGCGAGCGGGCGAGTTCGCCGCAGTCGTCGAGCATCCGTTCAAGCGCTTCGGGCGGATGGCGATCGAACAAGGAGGGGTTTCCGGCATCCAGGCGACCGAGAAACGCGCAGGTGGCATCCCGCAGGCGGCGGCCACCGAGATATTCGACGATGCGCTGCCGGACTATCGGGTCCCGGCACACCTCCCTCAGGACCGGGGATGCGAGTCCGCCCGGTGATTGACCGTTGCTGATCATGCAAACGGAGGAACCTAGACGTGACGCGCGGTTTTGTCGAATTTGAAACGCGCCCTATTTGCGGTTCTTGGAAACTCAGGCTTCGTTGCTCCATTGCCTGGGTTCCGTGGCCTTCGTTTCCTTCAGGCCGTAGCGCTCTGCCAGCACCTGGTGGCTGCGAAAGCATAAGAAATCCCTCAAGGTTTCCCGCACAGGGAAAAAGAAAATCACGCCACTTTCTGGGACTTGCGCTCGGCCTCCAGTTCCGCCTCGAAGTCCGCTTCCAGTTTGGCCTGAAGGTCTGCGGCGTCCTGCTTGACGGCCGCCTCGGCAGCCGCTTGTGCGGCGACCTGCTGGTCTTCGAGTTCCTGGATTTTCGCGGCTTCGCGAGCCATGCGCTTATCCAATTTTCTCTGCTCGCGCTCCCGGCGCTTGTAATCCTTGCTTGGTGTGACGGCCATTGGGTAAATTCCTTTATGTTTGCTGAATCTCGTGACAGCTCCGTCAGTTTCGTTTCGGAGGCCGTATCATCCTGGGCGCGGCCTCATACAGCGTGGCGCCAGGTCAAAGCAATGGAAATAAAGCGAAAAAATGATGGGCCGCCACACAGGATACCCTCTTGGTCGTCCGCCGGCTGTGCGAATGAACCCACACGCCAACCTATTCCGGCACTCGCGGTAGCTCGGTAAGTTCCACCTCTCACGACAACAACGGAAACCTGCTTTCCCTCGACGAAAATGGAGCAGACCCCCATCACCCGCACCTACGACAACCACGGCCCGTTCAGGGCACGCGGATCTTCACATTGCGGAAGGAAACATCGTTGCCGTGGTCCTGTAACAGAATGTGGCCGTCGGCCCACTCGCCGAATCCCGGGATGGTTTTGTATTTGCTGGTCTTGACGCATTTCCGGAACTCCTCGCCGCCGCGCTCGTATTCCAGCACCTTCGCACCGTTGAGCCAATGCTCTACATGGCTGCCGCGCACCAGAACGCGGGCGGTGTTCCATTCGCCGATGGGATTGGGCTGCTTGGATGCGGAAGCTGGCATCAGGTCATAGAGCGAGGCGATGGTGCGGTTGCCATCGCAGCCGAGCTTGGCATCAGGGTGCCGCGCGTCATCAAGGATTTGGAATTCCAGTCCGATGGCGGAGCCGGTGGTGGTTTTCGCGCCGCTGCCGGTGATCGGATCGAGATTCGGCTGGCAGTAATACTTGATGCCGCTGTTGGCGCCGGGGGTGATTTTGAAATCGAGAACCAGTTCGAATTCGGAAAACCGCTCGCGGGTGATGATGTCGCCTCCGGCCGCCGATTCGGCACCGCCGCTGGCGAGCACGCTGAGCACGCCGTCCTTGATTTCCCAGCCCTTGGCCGGAAAGGTTTCGCTTTTCGCGCTGCGCCAGCCGTCGGTGGTCCTGCCATCCCAAAGCAGACGCCATCCGGCGGTTTTCTCGGCCGCAGTCAGCGTGTTGAGCGGCGCTTCGATTTCGGTGATCTTCAAATTCCGCCAGCGCACCTGGGTGCCGTTTTTATCCGCGGAATCGATGTTATGGACCTGCAGGCCGATGAAACCTCTCGCTGTCATCGAATCCTTGAGCTCGGCGCGCGGCTCGCCATTGAGCCAGGTTTTGATCGAATCGCCGATGGCCTCGATCCGCACATGATTCCAATCCTCATGTTTGAAAATCTTCATTCCTTGTTCGCTGAAGGCCTGTTCCCGCGCCTTGTTGCCGGCGGCCGGATACAACCAGCCGCGGCGGGATTCATCATAAATGCCCGCCGACCACATGCGCTTGCGCGACGGGTCGGGATCGATCTCGATCTGATAGCCATGGACCTGATTGGCGGGAATGGTGAGGATTTCACCCTCCCACTCGGTTTTCGTTTCGACGTCAAACAGATTGCTACGGATCTGCACTCCGGAATTCAGCCGCGGGTCCACCTTGAAATCATACTCGAGGATGAAGTCGCCGTAGGTCTTATCGGTGCAGAGAAATGAATTCGGCGTGTTCATGACCGAGGTGCCGATGATTTCATCCCCCTCGATGGAGTAGGTAGCCTTGCCTCCCCGCTGTGTCCAGCCGGTGAAGTCCTTGCCATTGAAGAGGTTTGCGGCGGAGGGCGCGGCATGCGATGGGGCTGCGGCCAGAATTGCGAGGCCGAGAAGGGCCAGAGGGTTCATTTTCATCGGTTTCAAATGGGATGGGAATATGACGGTGCAGGTGATGATGCGGATTGGGCGAAGTGCTCCAAGCACAAAATCCCGGTTCGCATGCCGCACGAATACGCTGCCGCGGCGGTCCTGCTTTCAAAGGATGCTTTGGGACTTGGAACCTGGCCCGCCACGGGCTTTTCTGGGCAGGTGGACAGCATCCGGATCCGCGGCGCGCGGCAGCACAATCTGAGGAACATTGATGTCGATATTCCTCGGGGCCGGCTTGTCGTGATCACCGGGCCCAGCGGCTCCGGAAAATCCTCGCTCGCATTCCATACGCTCTACGCCGAAGGCCAGCGGCGCTATGTGGAATCGCTGTCGGTCTATGCCCGGCAGTTTCTCGATCAATTGGAAAAACCGGATGTTGATTCGATCGAGGGCCTCAGCCCGGCCATCGCCATCGAACAACGGAGCGGCGGCCTCAATCCCCGCTCGACGGTGGCCACGGCGACTGAAATCCACGACTACCTGCGCGTGCTGTGGGCGGCGGCGGGCGTGCCGCACGACCCGGAAACCGGCGAGCGGCTCCAGCGCATGGGCGCGACCGATATCGTCCATGCGCTGGCCGCGCTGCCGGAGGGTACGAAGGTGATGCTGCTCGCGCCGGTGCCGGATGAGGAGCTGCGGGATCCTGCGCGGCTGTTAGGGGACCTGCGGCGTCAGGGGTACATCCGGGTGCGGGTGGATGGCGTGATTTACGAAATCGAGGATGCCGCCAAAGCGTGGCCGGATGCGCCGCCGGTAGTCGAGATCGTGGTGGATCGATTCGTCATCCGTCCGGGGGTGGAATCGCGCATGGCGGACTCGGTGGAAACGGCTCTGCGGCTCTGCGGGGTGGAAGCCCGTGCTGCGATCCAGGACCCGGATTCGGATGCATGGCGGGAGCTCGCGTTCCAGACATCATGGCGCAATCCGCGCAGCGGATTTGTGGTGGGCGAGCTATCGCCGAAACACTTTTCATTCAACTCCCATCTCGGGGCCTGCGCGGCCTGCGAGGGGCTCGGCAGCGAGATGTTCTGCGATCCCGCGTTGTTGATCGAAGATCCTGCGGCCCCCTTGCTCAAAGGCGGCCTGCGCGGTTGGTGGCCGGAGAAATCCTCGCGCGCCGGGCAGTTTCAAAGCGAAACCCGCGCCTTGTTGCGGATGTTTGATCTGCCTGAGGAAACGTCGGCCGCGGATTTGCCCGCAGCCGCGCACGGCTTGTTGTTCGATGGCGGTGCTCTGGAAACCGGCTGGAAGGCGGGCCGCGAAAAAGCGCCGCAAACCAAGATGCTCGAAGGGCTTTCGCACGAAGCCCTGCGGAGATATCAGGAAGCCAAAACCGAGCTTACCCGCAGGCGGCTCTCGCGGGTGATGGCGCACCGACCGTGCCATGTCTGCGGTGGCCGCAGGCTCAAGCCGGAGTGGCTGGCGGTGCGCATCGAGGGGGCGGGCGGCTTGTGGCTGGGCATCCAGGATTTCTGCGCGCTCGGTGTTTCCGAGGCGAACCTCTGGCTCTCAGGTTTTCAAATGGAGCCCGCCCGCGCGGAGGTTTGCTCGCGCCTCGTCCAGGACGTTCGCAAGCGGCTCGCATTCCTCGAGGAGGTGGGACTGGATTATCTAACACTCGACCGCGGCAGCGGCACGCTTTCCGGCGGCGAGGCCCAGCGCATCCGCCTCGCCACGCAGCTCGGAGCCGGTCTATCAGGCGTGATCTACGTGCTGGATGAGCCGAGCATCGGCCTGCACGCGGCGGACACCGCGCGGCTGATCCGCGCGCTGATCCGATTGAGGGATCTGGGGAACACCGTGGTGGTCGTGGAGCACGACGAGGACATCATCCGCGCGGCCGATCATGTGATCGACATGGGCCCCGGCGCGGGATCGGCGGGCGGATTGGTGCTGGCAGCCGGCGCGCCTGGTGAGCTCGATTCGCCGACGGGCGAGTGGTTGAAGCGAGGCCAGGGACCGCTCTCCGGGCGGTCAGCGGTGCTTAGAGACGGACTGCTCGGGGATCAGTTCCTGCCATGCCTCGTCATCCGCGGCGCGCGGGAGCATAACCTGAGGAATCTCGATGTTGAGATTCCCTTAGGCAGGCTGGTGTGTCTGGCAGGGCCCAGCGGCAGCGGCAAGTCCACGCTCTCGGATGACATCCTGCGGCGTGCGCTCGCGCGGCATTTCCATGCTACGGGCGAGGTGCCCGGCAAACATGACGTGATCGAAGGCCTGGAGCTGATCGAAAAATACGTCGTTGCCGATCAATCGCCGATCGGCCGCAGTCCGCGCTCGAATCCGGCCACCTTCACAGGCGCGTTCGATCTGATCCGGGATCTGTTCACCAAGCTGCCTCTATCCAAACAACGCGGCTATGGTCCCGGACGCTTCAGTTTCAACGCAGCGGGCGGGCGTTGCGAACGCTGCCAGGGCAACGGCCGGCTCAAGATCGAGATGCATTTCCTGCCGGACGCCTGGGTCGCATGTCCGGCCTGCGCGGGACGGCGCTTCAACCGCGAGACCCTGGAGGTGACCTACAAGGGGAAATCCATCGCCGATGTGCTCAACCTGCAGGTCAGCGAGGCGCTCGCGTTTTTCAAACCGATTCCGAAGCTGCGCCACATCCTCTCCATTTTAGGGGATCTCGGACTCGGTTATTTGAAACTAGGCCAGGCCGCCAACACGCTCTCCGGCGGCGAGGCCCAGCGCCTCAAGCTCGCGCTCGAGCTCGCGCGTCCCCAGGCTCCCCACACGCTCTATCTGTTTGACGAGCCGACCACGGGCCTGCACTTCGGCGATGTCCGGCGTTTGCTGGATGCCTTCTTCAGGCTGCGCGATGCAGGTCACAGCGTGCTGGTGGTGGAGCACCACCTCGATGTGATCGCCGCCGCCGACTGGGTGATCGAACTGGGCCCCGGTGGCGGAATCCATGGTGGAAAGCTGGTCGCCGCAGGCACGCCGGAAGTCATCATGCAGCTTGCGGATTCACCCACCGGGCGGGCCCTGGCGCGTCCGCGGCTGAGGCCGGAGGCCGGAGGCCACTTGTGATTGGGGTGCAAGATTGGTACAAGTTTTTTTCTGCATAACCCTGCATTTCGGTGCATATCCGTTCCTATCTGTTCCTATCCGTGCATCCCGGATTTTCGTAAAGTGCTCATAATGAGCGTTTGTTTGGTGGGCCCGCAGGGATTTGAACCCTGGACCAAGGGATTATGAGTCCCGTGTTAGTGTTGATTTAACCCTTATTTTACAATGCCGATTTGACAGATTGTGACTTTTTTGCAACTTTGGGTTTGTGGCGAGGAAACCTAAACCTAAGAAACGCGAATGGGCGGTATTACAGCCCAGAGAGTTGCCCAATGGCAAGTGGCAGGTGTCTCTCGGAGTCACTTGGGAAAACGGCAAACGGAAGAATCCACGGCGCTTGTTCGACAATTCAGCTGACGCCCTGCAGTTCTGTAGGGATGAGGAGGCGAGACGGAAAGCCCATGGTCAGATCACCGCCAATGCCGATGGCGTGAAAGTGGCCGCGTGGCTTGCTTTGGAGGAGAAACTGTTGAAAGCCGGAGCGGGTAGTTTGAAAGCGGTGGGTGAACGCGTATTGCGGGACACCCTTGCGATTACGAAGATCTCCACCGCGAATGAGTGTCTTTCGAATTACTTGTTGAAGCACCTGGGACCTTCCATTTACGCCGATGACTCTCGCAACCGCTGCAACCGCTTCGTGAAGTGGTTTGGAGCCGACAGGCCCATCAAGGAAGCGACGCCAGAGGTCATGAATGCATTCTTTGCGGAGAATGCAGGTGCTACACTACGACGGACCGTGTCTGCTTGGTTTGGCTGGGCTGTGGATCAAGGCTACTTGCCAACAAATCCATGCGCACGCAAGAGGCAGCGAATGGGAACAAAGAGAAAGAAAACTCCGGAAGCCGTGATCTTTTCCCCCACGGAGGCATCGGCACTTTTGCGCGCTGCGGTCGATGCCGAAGACTGGGCAAGCCTGTCATTCATCGCTTTCAGTCTATTTGCTGGAATTAGGCCTATGGAATTCAAAAAGAAATACAAGGGAGCTCCTGCCATGTACTTGGACTGGCGTAGCGTTACTCCCGATGGGATTGAAATACACTCGGAACTCGCAAAGACGGCGGCGCGAGTGATTACTATCCTTGATCCCCTACCACTGTGGATTGACTTCATCCGGAATAAGAAAGGAATGTTATCAGGGCCCGTCCTTGCGGTCGGGAAAAGAGGTGGCGGGTGGCGGAAGCATTGGGAGGCATTCCTAATAAAAAATTGGAAACATGAATGGCATGCGGACCAACTGAGACATAGCTATGGGAGCTACCGCATGGCGGTGGTGAAGAACGCAGGGGAAGTCTCGAAAGAAATGGGAAACTCGCCAGCCATTCTCCTGCGGCACTATTGGAACTGGAAGACATTGGCACCGCAGGCTCTCGAATTCTGGGCTTTGACTCCGGAGGTGGTGATGTCGAAGGGGCGTAAAGCCACACCCAAGAAAACGAAAAAGCCGGCTTGATATGGCAGATTCATAGTCTTCCAGATGAGTAGCCCTGTTGTGGATACCAGCGTACGAGGAAAGCGCTTTGCACTGGGGATCTCCCTTGTAGCCTCACGACTCCCGGCAGGCAGAAACACTCGTTTCTGCCCGGGTAAGGCGGGGGGTGTTAGGGGGATCGGGACCCAATGCACAAGCGATCCCGCAGGACGTGGTAGGGCGCAGTCTCTTCCAGTGGGGTGCTGCCGACAGCGCCCACCCGTTAACACAAGTCGTGAGCGACACACAACGCGGCATGGCGGGGAGGGAAGAATGTGCTCCATGGATGACAGTCCCCCCCCCGCCATTGATCAAAGAAAGATCGGTCCAGTATGCCCTTTCAGTGCTTGCCGCGCTGATTCCCGCCGCTGCCAATTCACACATGCATCTGGGTGTGGTGTCCACTCCCCGGCGACCCTAACGTCCGGATGGTAGTAATCGATTGCGGATCTTGTGTCCAAATTGCCACCGACTACGCGTAACCTTGGGGCACGCAGGTTCCTCACAGCATCTGCCAGGAAATCTCCACCTACGAATGTGAGTCGAGGGGCCTGAACCCTGCGTGCCATATTGCTGAGGAGAAAACCTCCCCCAATCTTCTCTAAGACGGGCATTGCCACCATCTCAGCCTTGGGCGCAACGAAGGCTCCGCCTACACTCCGGAGCCTTGGCGCTTCGACATCAAAGAGCCAGTAGACGCCGAATCGCCCACCGACTGTCTCAATGCGGGGCGGCACATGACCCACCACGATCAAGTCTCCCCCAACATAGAGCAGACGGGGCACCTTGAGCGAGTATCCATGCATCGCCTCAAAGCTCCCGGATACGGACGTGAGATGGGGCAGATAGAGTCGGGTGCAGTTATTTGCTATGAACCGTCCACCGACGTGCCTGAGACCGGTGGCATGCACCGAAGCATTTTCAAAAATAGTGACGTCTCCCCTGATTTCGCAGTAGGTAATCGTGACTGGGTTCTCGCGACGCCATACAAAGGAAGTGCGCAGAATGGTTCCGGATCTGCTCCTCGTTGTGCGCCGGGATACGGGTAGCAGCGACTTGCGGATGCTGCTGAGAGCGGCACGCTGCGCGGACTTGATCAAGGGTATGCTGTCACCCTGCCATCGGCCGGTCTGATCATAGCTGGGGATGAGCGCGTCATCGATGATGCCGGTCCTCGCGTAGTGGTTTATGTGATGGATTAGTTCGATATGGTTCATTGGTAAAGTTCTGGATGGTTGTTATTTGGCTTCTGTGTCTCAGAAAATGAAAATGTCACCGTCATCGACGCTACCCTCTCTTTGTATGGTTCCGTCCTTCGGCATCGGCTTCCGCGCGGCTGCCGATGGAGGAACCATGACCACCTGTGCTTTCGTTCCGTCCTGAATGGATAGGCGATCATAGCGGATTTCAAGAATCCCACTGGTGAGCAATTCGGACAGTTGGAAATCCCACGGGGCAAGCGCATGGGAGATCAATTGCCTTAGGCCGCGAGCCCCCGAGGGGTGGTTCAGCGCGATTTTTGCCAGTTCCTCGACAGCATCATCCAAAAATACAAGTTTTGTGCCGTGACGTTTATACTGATCTATCTTCCTCCAAAGAAAACTGATTTTGGATTTCAACATGATGTCTTTCATGTCGGCTAAATCATGTCGCTCTGTTGCAGCAAACCTGCTGAAGCGACCGACGAGTTCTGGGATTAGACCGAACTCGATGAAGTGCTTTGCTTCAATATGTGTGCTCGATACTGGCCCAGAATGATTGTCTTGAAATAACGCTGATTCGAATCCGATTGTTGGGGGCCTCTTTGGGTGAAGAATTTCGTCCATGCCAACAAATGATCCGCACGCGACATGGAGAATACGAGACAGATCCAACCGTTCTGATACTTTGGCACCCTCAAAAACTTTGAGGGTGTCCGACTGGGTCATTCTACGATACTTTCCTGCTTCCGATCCATCATCCCAAAGTTTATCGACCTCATCCCATATCACGATGCATGGCGGTGTAATGTCATCATCAAGGACGAATTTCTCTTCCAAATCATTGAGGATGTATGAAATATTGGTTCCCTTATAACCATTTGGAGTCAAACTCGTGCAGTCAATTTGGTAGTTAGGAATTTTTAGTAATGAGCAAAGAACCCGAATCATTTCTGATTTGCCAGTTCCACTGGGGCCGGCGATAAGTGTATGGTTGTCCGGCCAAACAGGTTCCACAATGGACTCGATGGTAGCGCAGGAGTGGAGGTGACAATAGCAAGCGCACGCCAAGGTCTTCTTGGCTTCATCCTGCCCAACAATGTATTGGTCAAGATGGGCTACGATTTCCTGTGGCGTGCGCAGCAGGAGTTGTGATTCATTCTTAGTAAGTTTAGTTTCTTTGTTCACGCGTGGTATATATTAAGATATTGGTAATCAGGGATTACTAAATGGTGTATGAGACTTCAATTTGATCTATGATCGGCCGAAGTGCGCGTTTTACTCTGTCGAGATGTTGATAAACAGCGCCACGAGTTATACCGAGAGATTCGGCAGCCTCTGTGACTTTCAGGCCGCGGATCAGGACCATGCATGCAACTGTGGCGTTTAGGTGGGAGATGGTTCCAGAACTGCGAGCGATGTTAAGAGCCTTTGCTACAGCCGTGCGCATGCGATCAGTCGTCCAGTCAAAGCGGGATGTATCGATCTGTTGATGCAATATTGACTCCGGCAGATCGTTCTCGCTCACTGTTTTGGGAGATTTCTTCAGCCTTGTGCCATACCTCAGTTTAACGAAGTTCAAGGCTATAGCCAATTTCTGTGGCGCATTCCATGATTCCTTTGTATTTCCGTTGGCTTCATCCTTTTTGTGTCTGCTATACCAGCATAGGGCGAGTAATACAGCATCTTGCCGAATGTCGTCCTCCGCGCCAGCCAAGTGGTCTTTCATGACGCCTGATCGCAGCTTCAGCACTGCCAAAGACGAGAGTTCATTTGCCATGAGATTGATTTCGTTCGATGTATTCCTGAGTGAGGAACTGGTTCCGTTCGATTTCCGATTGTTTGTTTTGGTGTTGGTTTTGCTTTTCATTGCCCGGGGGATCCGGGCTTTGGGTCCCGCAGTTTGAAAAAACTGCGGAGACAGGAGGTGATTGTTACCAATGGTAAGATCGGCTATGCCGCCAAGATTCCTTGGATGTCTGGCCGATGCTTGCGATGTCCTCCGACGATGGATGTTAGGTTATGTAAAACGACATCCTTGCACTCGCTGTGAGTATGACCTGCTAGAGAAGTAAATCTTGTTGAAGGGTTGCTTTTCGCCGACCAGATGAGTATGGCTCCTAATTGTGCATGTACAAAATGAGGTTGATGGTTGGCATCGCATGGCTTCCCATCAAAGAGCGCGGAAGTTCTGAATGCTGGGATATGACTTGCAACGTAGATGTGGCGATTGAATCGCAACGCTGGTCTCAGGCGATTGATGATCGAGACAGCAGAGGCCTGACCCAATGCGCGCATTTTACGGAGACGCTCCCACTTGTTAAGTCCTCTAAAGTCACGAATGCTGTAATGGTCGGGACTGTTGATGTCTTTTGTTCTTCGCCCGCGCCATTGACCATCCGCCCAGCCATCTCCGCCCACAAGGATGGTGCGGTTTCCAAGGTCAACTGCCCCACCATTGGAGAGGTGGTGGAGATTGGGAACTTGGCGGCAGACCTTTTCGATCAATTGCCGTGTGCCCGTGATGGAGCTTCCATAGAAGTCATGATTCCCAAGCGTGATGTAGATAGGTCGGCTGCCGCAGGCTTTAGCAAGCATCGTAAGATGCTCCGAGAGATGTTGGGAAGAGGCGACATCTCCAGTGATCAGGGCCATATCGTATTCCTCTCCCTCCAGCTTTTTGAGTAATTGAGAGGTGGAGTTGCTGTCTGCTTGGTCGAGATGAAGATCGGTCATCCAGCAGATGCGTTTTTGTCGTTTTGATTGGTATCGGAAGGCCTGTGTCATGGGTTTCGGGTGTGATTGTTCACCCTATAAACACAGAAAGTGGAGGTGGCGTACAGGCGGCCACCGCAGATTTTTTATTTTTCCCGCCTGTACGGGTATGGCGGAAATCGTGTCATGTAGGCATGAGCGTTGTTTACCATTTCCAAGGAAGGGGGCATTGTTGCCAAACCGAGCCCTCACGACCATTGGCCATTCAAGCTGAATCCGAAACCGTCTTTTGGGTGGTCGGTCACGGACAAACACGGACAAACATCGCTTTTTGCCGCATGGTTGTTTTCGACACATGGGGCATCTTTCTCCCCAATCCATTCCGTCGGTGTGACGATTTCTACAACCGGTATTGCTGGGCGGAGTATCTACCCCGTGACCTTTTCATCTACCACGAGGTCCATGTTTACACCGTTCCCGAAGAGGAATGGATGCGGAGGGCTTGGTGAATTCTTGGTTATACGCGTGGGCATTTGGATTTCGGAAACCCTTTGGAAACCATCACGATTGACGGAAGACATGCTCGCGGTGCCAGGCGATGTATGGGAGGTGCTGGGAGCTGATCCAGCGGAGGTGGAGCGGTGGATGTCCGGCAACACCGAGAAGCGTTTGGTGGAAGGGATCGAGGCGGGGTGAGGCGACCAGTTCACCGTTGTCGTCGAAAGTGATCAGGCCGGAGTCGAAGAGGGCATCGAGCTGCGCGGAGAGGAGGAAGCCGTTGAAGACGTCCAAGCGCTCGGCGTCGCTCGCGCATTCGGCCCACGGCTTGGCGTGGCTGGCGCGGAGGAGTTCGGGCAGGTGAATGCCCATGACGGCACATGCCCCGCCCCAATAATCCATGAGGGCCTTGCGGAAGAGGTTCTGGCCGACGCGCTGTTTGGTAAGTCGCAGGGCCTCGGTGGTGCTGGGTGGCTCGGCCACGATCTTGGCGACTTCTTCGGCGTAAAGATCTGCCGCGTGGTTCGGCAGCGACATTGCCAGTTCGGCGGCACGGCGGAGCAGCCTCCCCAGAGCAGCCTCGCCGGTGGCTTGGAATGGCCCGGCCTCCCCCGGCACCACCGCAAACGCCCTCGCCAGTTCCCCCACGGGCGGCCCCTGGGGAAATTCCACGCGCCATGCCCCGCCGTCGTTGCCAGCCGTGGAAACGAAAGCCTGCGCCTTGTGGCGGGCGGAGAACATGATCACCCGCTCTGCCGTGCTTTCGCGCACATTTTCCCAGCCGTTGGCGTAACCGGCTTTTTCAATGAGCGAGCGTTCGAGGGGATTCATGGATGCTTCTGGCCGGGGCCAGCCAAGCAGGAAACGACTCGATCGCCAAGTTCAGTCCAGCAGGAACCGAAAAACCAGACCAGTGGCGTGCTAGAGGCGTTGTTGCGTTTCGACCGGAGCGGAGGCGGAACCGAGATTCGATGTCTCGATTCCGCCTCCGCACCGCTAACGAGGAACAGGATGGGGTGCCGATTTGCCAAGCCATTCCCCTTTGATCAGATAGAGCTCGTAGAAGACGAGCCATTCTGCGGTCCATGGTAGGATTTTCTCATGGAGGTTGTCGGTGTGCTTCCACGGAGTTTCCGGGGGATGGTAGAGGCAAAGAGAGCCGTCCTTGAACACATGCGTTTCCGAATTCATGACGATCTTTGGATGCAGAATCCAGACCTTGGGAATGCTTCCTTCGACGTACACGATTTTAATCGTGTAGGTATTGCAGCCTTCCGACGGAGTGATTTTTCCGATGCAGGTCAAGCGCCGCTTATTACAAATGCATTGAAATCCCGGAAAGAAACGGCCCATGAGAGTCTTCTGCATGACGAATCGGCGGTAGGATTCCACACCCTTTCCCCAAGACTTAAAACGAGTCGCCATAGAAACTATGTGGAAGGTTCGGAACGCCGATAGAACCAATGACGCCGGCACAGGACGTTCTGGCGGTTCCCGAATTGATCTTTGCCGCGAGGGTTTCAAGGCGGGCGGCCTTCTCGCGCTCTTCCTTCTTGCGGTCGTAGTCCAGAAAGTAGCCGTCGCTTTGGAAAACCCAGTCCCATGCGTCGCGTGCACATTTTGTCGTCTGATTGTCAGTGTCATCGAGGGGGACAAGCCGTTCGAGAGCCTCGTCGATCTTCGCTAGGAGTTCGATCACGTTGTCATCGGCTTCGCCACGGGTGATGGCGGGCTTTTCGGGATGGGCGAGATTCAGAATCACCTTAACCGTTTCGAGTCGTTCTTCGAGGTTTTCGAGGAGCCGACGAAAGGCCAGATCAATGCGATCATGATGGGCGGGTTGGCACTCAACCACCAACATGGTGAGTTTCATGCCGTTCGGCAAGTCCCACGCGTAGCGGCTCCTGCAGAAACGCTTGAGCAGCTGGATGAGGTGGCGCATTTGGGTGCCCCAGCCTGTGCATTTAGAGTTACGGACTTGAACCTCATTGAGGAACCAATTGTTGACTTGTGTCGGATCGGATACGGTCCAGCCGAATTCACCGGCAAGTTCACGGACCATGTTTCCGTCGTCGTCCTGGAATTTTCGATAGACCGGAAAATCAATGTGGTGCCTCTCCTCATCTTCCTCCTTGTAGTAAACCCTAACGGCATTCGCCGCCATGTTCGGCTGTTTGGCGAATCGTTCGTCCTTCAATGCTTCGAGGACATGACGTTTCACCTCGTCGGCCGTCAGTTCGCGGCCATCGGCATCAACCAGTTGGTCGCGCCACAGGACGAGACCGTCGTCGATGTCGTATTCTTCGTAAATGAACTTCGTCTGAATGATGGTCTGGACGGCCGACGAGCCCTGCGGCTTGAAGGAACTTTGAGAAATGGAGAGTCCCGGGATGCGCAAGGGAAGGCGGGTGATCAGCCTGTTGCGATTTGCATCCCTGTGTTGAAAGAGCTTCTCCTTGAATCCCTTGGGGAGGCGTACCTTGTCGTTTCGGAAAGCAGCGATTTGTTCTGAGTAGTCAAACATGGCGGGTTAGGCGGTGGTGATGGTTTTGCTGAGTTGGATGGCGTAGGCAGCCCAGTCAACGGCTGGAACGGTCGCGCAGGCCTGTAGGCGGCTGAGCAGGCGGAAGGCGAAATAGGCCAGCGAGTTTTCCGCGGGTCCGAACGTGAGACTCCCGTCTTCGTTGAAGGCGTCGAAACAAGCGCCGCTCGCGGCGAAACCGCAATCGAGTGCGAACTCTCCAGTCAGAGAGGAATGATTCTCCCGAAACGACGCACCGAGGCCATCCGCCCACTCAACGTCGATTGCGAGGATGCCGGCGATAATGTCATGCGGCTTCTTGGCTGGATAGAACCCTCCCGCATGCGCGATGGGGATTGAGGTGCGGTGAAGGCGCCTGACCGACGCGGCCTTGTCTCCCGCGTAAGTCAGGTAGGTCTTGTTGATGGTGGGCTTGCACTCGAAGACCGCATACACGCTCTCGGCGGGCACGTAGCGATGCTTCTCGCTGTCGAGCAGGGTGGGAGTGTATTGGCGGTCAAAGACGACCACGTCGATCGAGTCGCTCGTGTTTCCACGGGAGTCAATGACCATCGCCTTGGCGACAGTGTAGCGGTTGGGGAGGTAGCGTCTGAGGAATTCGATGAAAAACTCTTCGTTGACTTCGCCTTTGTCGCCTTGGTGGCGAATGCGGTTCGAGGAACGGAGGTTCGCCTCCAGACAGGTCTGTTCGCTGGAAAAGGCCTGCTGAAGGAAGATGACTCCTTCATCATCAGTATTTTGTGTAGGTTCGATTGCTGCAATCATTTGGTTTGAGCGAGGGTGGTTGAGGTACCCTCTGCCCCCTAGTGATGAGCTGTGGACGGAATTTGCCGTCGCATGTGAAAAAACTTTCGCTATCATCGCGCCGTGGACTCGAAAGCAGCCAACGAACGGCGTCTTGCGGCTATGACGGAAGCCGAGATCCACGATCTGATGGACAGGTCCGTCGCTTATGCGACCCAATTGATCTCCAGCAGGAATTGGAGGAATGCGGAACGGGGCGTTCTGCCGGAAGGACGTTCCGCGAGCGATCTGGTTCAGGCCGCTTTCCAGAACATCCTTGAGGGAGGCAAATGGGACGAGGACAAGCCGCTGTGGCTCGTCATGAGGGGCTTTATTCAGGGCACCGTGGGAAATCTGGTCAAATCCTGGGAGAATCGGGTCTTCTCCAATGCGGATGACGGGTTGCCCGAGGAAGGTGAAAGTGACTGGGTTTCCGCGGTTGAGCAGTTCGAGAACGATGACGCCCCACCTGAAAGCAGGTTGGTCCGGGAGGAGGACGATGAGTTGATTCTGGGCATTATTGACTCCATGGATCCGGGTTCGCCTGATCGGCGCATCGTCGAGGCCATCTTCAACAGGGCATCAAAACGTGCCGAGGTGATTGCCGAAGCAGGGCTCAACGACAAGGAATTCGAGGCGGCCAAAAAGAGGCTCCGGCGATTTCTTGAAAATTATCGGCAAGAACTGAGGTCAGTTCATCACTAAGGAGATACAGGAACCCAATGAACGAACCAAGCAAGAGAACCGGGACGGACATGGTCGAAGATCTTTCGGCACTCGTGTTCGATACCGACGAGTTTCCCTCATCGGCCAAGGCCAAGGAGATTCTGGCCGAGCGAGGAATTGAGACCGCCGAGCTGAAGTCGTGGGCTTCGGAGAAGCTCAAAGGGGTCTTGGCCCGACAGAAGATGGCGATGGCGAGAGAGAGACGCCTGTCATTGGAATCTAGGCTTGATGCTTTGACACAATCCATTGCCGGTTCGGCTTCCGCGTTGCGCGAGAGCGTGCTGTCAAGAATTCGTGTCCTTGGGGAGTCGGATCCGGAGGCAGCGCAGGTTTATTGCCGGAAATTCGAGGAGGTGCCGGATGAGGATCTGGCGGCCCTTGATGCCGAGCTCGCGATTCTGGATCAAATGGAGGATGAAAGTGACGACGGGAATCAAGTGTGACGCTAAACGCATCAAAGCCGGTGGTGCCGCTTTCAGGATCGGCGAGGAACTTGGCTCGCCCCATCCACGTGAATTGGACCTGAAAGACCTCGCCATGTACCGAAACGTTTTGGTTAGGGAGGGAGAGATCAAGGGGGCTGAGGGAAGGTTGTTGCGCAAAGGAAAAAACGGTGTGATCCACGTCCGCCGAGGGATTGTTCCGGAGGGCCGACGCAGATTCACGATCGCACATGAGTTGGGTCATTGGGAATTGCACGAGGAATACTCGCAGCTTCTTTGCAGCGCCGAGGACATGCGGGACTATGGGCGCTCACCGCTAGAAGTGGAGGCGAACTGCTTCGCGGCCGAATTGCTGATGCCGAATTCCCACTTTCGATCCGCCTGTGGGACGCTCGAACCATCCATGGCTCTGATCGAGTCGCTGGCCAGTGATTTTCAAACCACCTTGACGTCGACCGCCATCAGGTTCGCCGACGTGAGTAAGAGGAAGGTCGTCGTGATTTACCACCAGAACGGGCTGATCCGTTGGAGCTACTCGGACCCGCGCAAAAAGCTCCTCTTTGTGGTCCCCGGAAAACCGCTGCCGGCCTATAGTTCAGCTACACTGGAGCTTGCCGAGGTTAGTAACCGCATGGAGCACTACGACGATGCCGATTGGTTTCCACAGGTCACCTGGGAAAAGCCGGACGTGCTGGAGGAGACGAAGAGGATGAGCGGATTGAACGGGGGGCTAACACTGTTGTGGTTTCCGTAGTCAATGCTGCGACGAAGTTCGACGGTTGCTTCGGTTTTGGCCATGGTTAGAGATCAGTTGAATCAGGTCGTTACGGGTGGCTTGTCTTCGGGGAAGATTTCGATGGGGCTACACTGGTTTCAGCGAGCTTCAGTGCAACTCCTACGTTCTTGAATCGTCCGTCATCGCCTCGACGCGGCAACCATCGGGGACCCTCCATTCCGTGGACCGCTTTCCAGGCCAGGCCAATTGCCTCGAAAGTCGACTCCACGGTCTTCCGGACAAGATCGGGTTCGACATCATGAAAATGTTGTTCCTTGATGTATCCGCCAAACTTCGTCGGTTCTGGTCCTGGTTCGCAGTGAACAAACGAGTCACGGCGCTGCTTGAGGTCTCCAAACAACTCCTTGAAGGGAGGCTTCGACTCGTCAAGCAGGTCAGGGCTTCCGGTGATGAGGCTGGGAAAGGTCAAAAAGCGCTTCCGAAGCGAAGAGTTGTTGTCGGACAGTTTCTTTACGACGGCTTCTGGTGCCTCGGAATTTTCAAGGAGAAACTCTGCCGCGAGTCCGCTAACGAATGATTCCAGCAGGTTGTAGCAGGTGAGGATTACTCCGCGAGCCAACGATTGGCTGTGCTGCGAGCTGTGCGCAAAACTTCCATCGACGGCATCGCGCCATATCGCCTCGGAGTCGAACAGGAGGTTGTAAAATAGCGCCACATCGCTTGCCAGGTGGTATTCTGGATGCCGGATCGCCGCTCCGAAGTAGCCCTGCATCACGAATAGGGCGTATGGCGGGCATTCCATGACCTTCCGGAAGCCCAACCGTCCGATTGACTTCTCCACCTCGTGAACGCGTCCAACCTCGAAGACGGCACACTTCGTCTTCGCCCAAGCATCATATTGATCCGCGCACCAAGCGGATACGCGCCCGAGATCGGTGACCCTCCACTCCAAGAGAATGTGCTTCGCAAGTTCTCCGAAGTCATCCTTGAGGTCCGCGATGTAGCGCCTGAGCCTCGCGTCGGTCATGTGTATCAGGTCGGGCACAAGAAACTCCTCTGGACCCATCTGGTCGCCATGGCCGAGGACGGCAGCACCGAAAAGCCAAGCACGCTTCAGGCGCCACGCCTCCAGAACCAGGGCCTTGTGATTCTCGGCCCGCATCAAGCTCTCTGGAATGCTACCGGTGTCGGATCGCTTCTTGCGTTTCATCTTTAGGTTGAGAGGTGTCGTGAGATGGCGGGCTCACGTCCTGGATAGATCGAGATTGATCACGCCGCGATACACTTCATGATCCCGACGCTTTCATTTGATTCCGTTCGGGATCAATGGCGAAAGCGATGTCACGCAATCCGAAACCCACCGATCGGATCATGCAAACGTTGTTACTGATGTGATCCTGAGAATCTGGTGATACCCCTACAAGCTCCAGTGATTGTGCCAATGACGACGAACCAGTGTGAGCGTCGCCTTGGCGAAGATCATTGATGCCTGCGAGCGGTTTCGTCAGAGCGCGCCCGTCATGTCCTAGTTGGTCGAGCAGAAGCGCCAAGCGTTTGAGGCTGCGGAGTCTATTCCCATTGGCCGCCTTTAGGTTTTCCGGCGAGAGCAGCTTGTCGATTGTCGACTGGTCGAGTTTCTCGACTACGTGACGACTGATCTCTTTTGCGAGGTGGCAAGTATCCTCGAACGAGGCACCCTGAAAGCGATGGATTCTGCGGAGCATGACATCGGGATCAGGGAGGTTGTGAAACAGCTCCTGACCAAAAGCCCTGACGGCTGCAACCTGAACCAATTTGATTGCACGAACAATCAGCATTTCGGGTGGGCCGGTTCTGGCGGGGGCTGCGAGGTTTTGGGATTGGTGAAGTTCGTAGGACAAGCCGCCTTCCGGGGGGATATTGTGAGCAACCCAAATCTTCTGAGCCCATTCAGGCAGCTCGGCCATTTTGTAGGCTGCCACATTGACGTGGCCAAGCTCGTTGAGCCCGAAATGAAGATGTGTAATGCAGGATGGCCCGATCGAGCCCGTGTCATGGGTCCACCACTTGAAGAAAGAGCGCTCACGGTTCAGGAGTTCTCGAATGACCGAATTTCGAAACCATAGCCATCCACGGTAATCGTGCAGTTTGCTTCCGGAAAGCTTGGGTTCTCCTTGGTTTCCTACGATGAAATGAACCTGGGCTTCTACCTCGTCGCGTCGAATGCGTGGGCTTAGCTCTGCTGGTTCAATCCACTCGGTCCAATAGATCCGGCCTTCAGCAAACTCAAGGACTTCACCTCCGCCCCCAAATTCGGTCTTTTCTGAACGGGGAGACGGCTCCTGTGATGGGTGAGGCATCACAGGAACATCGTCATCCGGGTCAACGCTTTCACGCCACATCCGTAGCGTGATGCCTTGAGGGCCCCCGGTATTCGTTTCATACATACTGCCCTCCCAAAGACCGTTTTCGAATTCACGCGTCACTCGCTTCTCATCCCACGAAATACCTTCAAGTTTCGCCTCATTCGCCTCCCTCAACACGAAGGCACCCAGAAGTAAAGCTGCTCCTCTCGCTGCAAGGTAGTCACGAAAGTGCTCAGCCCGAATTTCCATTGCTACTGGACGGCCCTCAGAGTCACGACGAAGGCGAACCACCTCGATGTAGTCCTCTACTGGTCGCGCCCAGACATCACCCTTTCGCATTAGGTCCAATGAAAGCTCAATTTCTTGAAGCAGGTGCCAGATGTCTTGTTCGCCAGTGTCGAAGCTCTGTCTAAGAACTGGATAGGTTGCGATTGGCGTCTCATCATCCTCTGTGTATTCATGGGGGGCGATAAAGCGCCCCTCATCGGCCCATGCCCGAGGATTGTTTCTCTGGATGGAATGCCAATTGGCTTCAGCAAACCGATCTCGCTCTGCAAGCGGGACGATGAGCGACTCTATTGAGGTGACCTGCTTGCGAAAGCCTGGCTCTTGATGTCTGCCCGTGCTTTCGGAATCCGAAACCATGAGGGGCACCCACGTTCGTTTGGACATTTTACGATTCTCGACATCGGCGAGTTCAAGCCACTTCTGAAGATTGACGGGAAGCTGGTCCATACTTTTGGGTGTTCGAAACTTTTTGGCTAGTGCCACCAAGGCGGAAAGCGATGGAGCGGGCGAGGGCGTTGTAGAATTGGAGGATGTTTGCTTTGTTAGCGGTAGGCAGCGTAAAGTTCTTCGATTTGGATTACCATGATTTGGGAGAGGTGAGCCGTTGAATCAGGGACGGTGCAGGTTGGCCCACGTGAATTCGTTCAGAACCCTGTTGTGCTTGGCGGAGTCACATGACGGACCAGGGACAACACCCACAAGTCTCAGTTGAAACCAGGAACATGTTTGGGCTTGGAGAGAGCCGTCGATGTAGTTGCACTGCTGATCCCCATCGCGATTGACCGCAAACGGAAAGAATGCGGCCAATTCTGTCTTTGAGAAGAAGTTGGAGAAGAACCCATCGTCATACGAGGGGCGCTTTACGAGGAGCCGAACTTCATTATGGTGGGAGAATCTTCCTTCTTGATAATAAGCAGGCATTCGCGAGATGCCCTGAGGGTTAAATTGGAATCCTGCGGTCGCAAATTTCTCTTGGAGTTCGGCTAAGATAGTAATGAAAAAGTTTCCTTGGTAGGAAACATGCCGAAAGTCGGGGTAGCCAGGTGCCGTGTCAATTTGCACAGCGAGTCTAACTCCATGTCCTTGATCGGCGAAAGTCTCCCATAGCTCTTCGGCGTTAGTGTTGGGGCAGGAAACAAACGACTTGTAAAAAAGATCGTCCATGAGCTCGGCGTGAATTCCCTCAGGGTTGCCGTCTGTAACTTCCCTCCAGTAGCCGTCTAATCCGAGGTCTCGGCAAAAAGTGATGAATTCGCCGATCGAATCCTTCTTCTTGGTGGAGAACAGGCGAATGCTCCTGAAGGACATGACCTTCTCGAATGAATCGAAAGGCATGTAGTGGTAGTAAACTCCAGACTCAGCCCGCGGGAAGAAGAGATCAAAGAGCTTTTCGGCTAATGAAACCTCGCCCTCACGCGATGCCGGTATGATGGTTTGGCCCCCAGTATGGAAGTCGTGGGGCGATGTCAGTAGGCCGATGGAGTGATTGCGCATCACCTCATTGAAAATTTTAGAAGCCTGTTCGACTATTGTGATCATTTTTTCTGCTGTGTAGACGCCACTTGTTGGTTTGGAAATTAGCAATTGATGATCATAACGGATCAGGCTTTGAAATCCCGTTTGAAGAGCCGGCCCAGTCTCTGGGAAGCATCGAGCTTCAGGACGACACGTTCGGTATCGAGGTAATCCGTCGGGGGCGGTTCGGTGGTGGTGAGGATGTATTGGAACGTTGGTGATCCGTTGGCATCGTCCTCGGCTTGGACGGCAAGGTCGAAGATGGGGGCGTAGAGCGCGGGGGCCATATCGGCGACTTTGGGGCTGTCGTGGATGACGAGGCGGGGGTGGTGGCCGTGGCCGGTGACGCTCCATAGCATGGCGGCGAGATCGAGGGCGACGACGGTCAGGGCGTCGATGGCTCCGCTGGACATGGGTTCGCGGCTTTCGGCGATGGGAACGATGGCTCCGTCATCGTCGAATTCGATGTGGCCGGAGGTTTCCGGTCCGAGGAGGAAGCATAGGACTTGCTCGAAGCATGTGGAGAACCGCAGGCGGACGGGCAAATGGGATTTGAGCATCTCGCGCTGGCGGGCGCGGGAGCCCGACATGTTTTGCCGGAGGTCTTTGATTCGTGTGTCGCAGGCTTCCAAGGTGTTGAGGGCGGTCTCGGCATCATCGAGGATCGCTTTTTCGGATGTGCTCAGGCTCTTCAGACCGGCGGCTTCGGCGACGAGCTTCTCGCGCTCGGTTTTCTGGGTTTCGAGGTGCTCCGACAGTGCTCGTTCATTCCGTTCAAGGTCGGGTAAGGGAAGACGTGCTTCGTCTAATTCGGCCTTGGCCTGCTGATAGCGTTCCAGTGCCTCATCTCGCATCTGGGTGAACTTTTGAAGCAGTGACTCAAGCTCAAAACTCGGTGGGGTTTCTTTGAAGGCTTTGCATCCTCCGGCCGCGTCCGCTTCTTCTTTTGTGGCACCGCAACGGCCAGGTGGACACTTCAGGGCGGCTTGGGTGATTTCCTTTTCTGCCGATACGCGGATTTTCTCGCATGCGTTGTAATGGTGTTCCGCTTTCTTGAGGTCCTTCTCCGCAGCAGTGACGCCGCGGCGGGCGGTGAAGAGGGCTGATAGTGCCTGGCGGTGGCTTTGTTCGGCGACTGTGAGGGTGTTTTTCTCCAGTGCTTCGTTGAGCCGTGTGAGTTGTTCCAGTTTGTCCTGAACGATCTTTCTCGCGGGCGGTAGAAGCAGTTCACCGGCCACCGGGGTTCCTTCGCCGGGGACAATGGTGGAAAGCCGTCGGCAGCTTTGCTCGAAGCGATCCTGAAGGGCGACTTTGGCGGACTTCTCGTCGGCCCGCTTGTCCTTGTCTTTGGCGTATGATTCCAGTTCCCGGCCTTCGGGTTCGCTGAGCATGTTCAGGATCATCCGCATGATCAGATGGCGCTCGGCATCGGTGGGGCCTTGCGTGCCCGGTGTCTTGGATGAAGAGCGCCATGCGATCACATCGACCAGAGATGTTTCTTGATCGCGTGCCAACCAACCGAGGATGTGCGTCCATGGAATCTCCTCTTCTCGTGCCGGGAGGCGTTTGCGGACGAGTTTCCCTACGGTTGCCTTTTTGAGTGCGGCCAGGAACTCGCGGGAGTTGGCACCTTCGGGCCATCCATTTGCGTAGAGTTCCTCCAGCGTCATTCCGGGCACGGCGCAGTGGTCGGCTTTGTCGAAGAAACGACGCCCTACAAGCCAAGGCTGACCGTCGATTTCCAAAGTGAGGACCGCCCAGCCGTCCTTGAGGTCGCTGGCGATGCGGGATTCCAGTTTTGTTGGTGCGAAATGGGCCTCGCCGAGGAGCCAGCGGAGAATTCTACAAAGGGTGGTCTTGCCTGCGGAGTGTCCTGCCACGCGCACGCCGCCGGACGCGGCTTCGGCGGACTTGGGATCCGCCCACACGATGTTCAGGCCGGCGCGGAACGGAACCTCGCGGATGGGTTTCACCGCACCCGTGCGGAGTTCTTCCAGCAATACGAGCTTGCGGAGGAAAATCACCGGCTGCGTTTGCCCCTTGCCGGGCTTCCAGCGTGGCGATGTGTCATCGGCGGAGGAGGGAGATGCGGTCATGGTTTATGCGACTTTGCCGAATTGGATGATTTGCTCCACGAGTGCTTGTTGCGTCTTCTCGCTGGCTTGGGCGACGGTGACATCCGCTTCGAGGGCGAGGCGGAGGGCGAGGAAAGCGTCCACGCAAAGCCACTGGTTGCTGGTGGTGACGGCGGCCTGCGGATCGAGGCGCATGCGCTCTACTCCACGGATACGGCCCTTGGTGACTTCGGTGATGAGGGCCTTGCCTGCATCGGCGAAATTGTAAGGCTCGCGGAAGGCCTGTGACCACTGGATGCCCGTGTCACCCAGATTATGTGCGGCCTTGGTGCGCTTGGTCGGGTCGGTGAGTAGTTCGATGGCGTGGAAAAGGCGGGCTCGCTCCAATCCTTCGGGGGCCATGCTGAGCATGAGCGGGAGCACCACTTCGAAATAATCCTGGGCGGCGAATGCCGTGCGCGGAATGTCCGGCAGCCTGGGCATGTGTGCGATCCGTGGATCGGTGGGAATGGGCGCGAGCTGGGTCTGATAGACGATGCCGGTGGCGATGGACTCGGCGAGGGCGTCGTAGATTTGGAGGATGGTTTCTTTGGTGCGGTAGGTGCCGTGTTTGGCTTCGTCTTTGCGTTTGACGATGGGGAAGGTGTCCATGATGTAGGACACGGCATGGCGGGGCGTGAGGAAGGCGCGGGTGAGGGTTTCGGGCTGCTGACGCCATTCGTCCTCGCTGCCGAGGTAGAGGTGGAAGAAGGCGGCGTCCAACTCGCAGCGCAGCAGGAAGCGCCGATCCTCGTCCCACTGGAACGGCGGGCCGGGCCATCCGCAGTCTGCCGCGAATGCCTCAAGGTCCCAGGCGGTGTAGGTGAGTTCGAGAACGCGGGGAAGGAGCCAGTCTATGAAAGATTCGTTTCCAGAGTGCCAAGGACAGTTTGCATTTGCACTTGTTCTAGACGGACAGGGCAACTGGCGAAGCAGGAAGAAACTAGCGTGCGCACCGCTTGCCTTTAGACGGAAAATATAGTCGGTAGGGAATGCATTAAACCATGAGATTAGAAACACCGCGTCGAATGCTGTTTCTGGGAAGAAGAACTTCAGTGTGTCTCCCGCTCCGTGCGGTGGAATGATCGTGGCGACTAAGCTTCTTGAGTCTGCCACAGCGCTCACTGCATCCCGAAATCCAAGTAGGTATCTTAGGCCTGGGATTCGATTTTGAATTTCTGATTTTGGAACCCAATACCGCGGGGTTGAAAAGTAATCTGGGTCTTGGTGCTGTGAGTCAGATGTCTCCCGCGTTGCTGGATGAGTACCGAACATCGCTTCGGGAGCGATGCCCTCAAAGGTGCCCGATCTATGATCGAATTGATGGCAAAGCTTTGCTTCAAACAGTGGAACGTAATCCAATGCGGACTTGCTCCATCGCTGCTCATTTCTTTCAAAACCTTCGGTGCGTAGTCTTGCTTGATTTCTGAACAGATGTGAATCGTCGCCCATGTGGAGCATCCGCTGCATCGGTGCTTTCCATTTTTCCTCTTTCGTTTTTGCGGTTTCATCAAAGCAGCTGTGACGACGATAAATGGATTGGGCCAAGAGCGCATCAGATCGGACAGGAAACAATGGGAGGGTCAGTGTATTGGGATTGATACGAGCTATATCAGAACTGCCAATCGTCCACGTCCGCTCCTCGTCGTTGAGATCTCCAGAAGCTCGTAGTTGTGCAGCGGCCTTTATCTCGTCCTGAGGTTGATGCGAAATGGTAAGGAGGCAGAATCTCACATTGCCCTGAACTGCGGGAAAGATTCCTGAGCGGTTGTCGAAATCAAAGATGGATGCCAATCCTCGATTGCGGACCAGCATCGCGGCAAAGTCTTGCGTGGTGTCTGCGGTCACGATACCGGTCGGCAATACCAGTCCTGATCTGCTTCTGCTGAATTTCCAACTTAGCTCGGCAAATACAGCAAAGGTATTAACGTCGCCTTGCCCGCAGAGTGGATACGCCTTTGAACCGCGTAGATACTTTTTCTCGCCTGCGGCAACTCGCTTTGCTTCCAGAAACTCATTGTGCAAGGTGGGATTAAGCGTTGAGAGATCTGCGATTCTTTCAAGTCTGTCACTTCCCGTTGCTGCGCTGAACACGTGTGGGTCGCGAGACGTAAACCATTCTTTTTCTTTCAATGTGACCCGTTCCCATGGCGGGTTACCGATGATGCAGTCAAAGCCGCCTTGGTCGAAGACTTGGGGGAAGGCGAGGTGCCAGTGGAAGAAGCGGTATTGTTGCGCGAGCTGGTTGACTTCGGATTCGAGGTCTTCGGGAAGAGGTTCACCTTGGACGTAGTCGCGGAGGGTGCCGGTGGTGATGCCTCTCGCAGTGCCGAGTGAGAAGTGAGAAGTGGGAAGTGGTTTCTTGGGCTTCGCCGTGGTTTTTGATGCGGGGACGGGTTGACCGAAGAGGTCGTCGTCAGTGTGGAGGAGTTGGCCGTCTTCGGGAGCGGGTGGTTCAGATTGGGAAGAGGAATAAACGACAGGAGTTTCGTCGCTCCTTATGGTTTTTTTGATGACGAAGGCGGCGCACCAGAGGTCGGCGAGGAGTTTGGCGTGGCGGGTTTCGGGGGCGGTTTCGTTGGTGAGGAAGGCGGCTTCCTTTTTCTGGAGGGCAGCGGGCTGGCTGTCGTCCATGGCCTCGATGGAGGTGGCGGCCTGGCGGAGTTTTTCGCGGATGCTGTCCTCTTCCTTGGCGAAGAGCGGGCCGAAGCCGGTGCGCTCGGCTTTGTTGCGCTTTTTGAGTTCGGCGCAGGCGGGTTTGTCGTCGCCTTCGATGGCGGCAAACGTTTCGTCGGGGAGGCCGGCGGCGATGAGGTCGGGGGTGGTGCCGAGCAGGCTGTTGCCGTGGCGGATGTGGTGGTTGAGGAAGCCGAGGGGCTTGCCGGGATCGACGGTTTCCAGCCAGAGGGCGACGCGGCAGAGTTCGACGGCCATCGGGTTGATGTCCACGCCGTAGAGGCAGCGGCTGGCGACTTCGCGGAGGGCGTGGCGGTAGTCGTCGGGGCGGACGGCACCGTCGAGGGAGCGGAGTTCGGCGAGTGTTTCCGCGAGGCGGCGGGCAGCGGCGAGAAGGAAGTGGCCGGAGCCGCAGGAGGGATCGCAGACGGTGAGGTGAAGGAGGGCTTCGGCGCAGAGGGGATTGGCGCGGGCGGCGGCGGGGATGGCATCCCAGGCGCGACCCAAGGTCTCGGGCGTGGCGTCGGCGGGAAGGGCGGATTGTTTCACCAGCCAGGCATGGACGTAGGTGCGCTGGACGGAATCGGTGGCGATGCGGGCGGCGACGGTGGCCCAAGGGGCAGCGGCGAGTTCACGGGCATCGGCGAGGCGCTGGCGGATGACGGGTTCCAGTGCGGACTTGATGAGTTCCATGACCAAGGGGTCCGCAGTGTAATAGGAGCCGGTGGTTTTCCGGGCGTTTCCGGAAGTGGAACCCGCATCGGTGATGCCCACAAACCCGAAGGTGCGTGCGGGGAGGTCGATGGTGGGGACGAGTTCGAGCAGGGATTCATAGACGGAGCCGAGTTCCTCGGTGCCCATGTTCCGGTAGTCGATGGCGGAGCGTTTGCCGGTTTTCTTGTCGTAGAACCAGCGCAGTTCGCGCATGGCGGAGAGGAGGTCGCGATTGGAGAGGGAGGCGGAATCGAGGTCCGGGCACTGGGTTTCCGCGAAGAGGCCGCCGAGGGCGGGCAGGGCGAGTTTTTCCTGACCGCCTGCGAGGGAACGGAAGACGATGCGGAGGCTGAGCCAGAGGTCGCCGTGGGGATCGTGGGCGGATTGGCGGAGGGCGCGCCGACGCAGGCGGCGGAGGCTGTAGCCGGTGGCGTAGGCTTGGCGGGCGGCGGGCGAGGAGTCCGGGGGATGCAGGAGATCGCGCTCCTCGGTGCAGAAGAGGAAGAGGCAACGGTAGATGAGGCGGAAGAACTGTTGGAAGTAGTCGTCGAGAGTCAGGGTGCCATCGTGGAGGCGCTGGCGGAGGGCGGTGTTGTCCGGGTGGGTGAGGAAGCCGCGGCCCAGGATGAGGATGGCTTCGGTGACGCCATCGCGGAGACCATCGCGGACTCGGAGGCCTTGGGCGTGGCCTTCGGATTTCCATTTTTCCCAGATGGATTCGGCGGGTGCGGCGGTTGGTTCGCCAGCGCGGGAGGCGTGGAGGATGCGCCAGAGGGCGGAGAAGTCGGCGTAGCGGTGTTGGTCGTCGCGGAGGATGGTTTCGAGGTCGAATTCGAGGAAGTTTGGCCGCGTGAGCGTATCGGCATCGCGGAGGAGGCGGAGGGTTTTGCCGTTGGTGACGATGGCCCAGAGGGAATCGGAGGAGGCGTTGAGGAATTCCTGGGCGAGCTGGTGGGCAGATTTTTTCCTGGAGCCGGAGCCGATGATGGCGAAGCGGGGATCCGGGTCATCGAGGCCGAGGGAATGCGGGGCGATGATGACGGGGAGACGTCTGCCGAGGGCCATGGCGGTGACGGGGAAGCCGCGGTCGCCTAGCTGGATGGGAGAGCCGAGCGGGGCGAGGTCGGTGTAGCCGAGGCACTGGCGCAGGAAATCGACGACGAAGGTGCGGGTGACGGCGGCGGCATCGAGATCGGCGCGGGCTGTCTGCGGGGAGAAGGATTGCCAGGTGGCGGTGGCAATGCGGAAGGCGCGGCCGTATTCGTCGTGGAGCTTGAGGCCTTTGGGGATGGCGTAGTCGGCTTCCTTCTGGAACGTGGCCTCGCCGCTGGCCGCACGTTCGAGCAGTTCGGGCACGAAGAGCGAGCCTTCGAGCCGGAGGGTGTCGAACGGGGTGGTGTCGGTGGATTTGCGGCGGCGGGACATCTGGAGGTAAAAGCTGAGAAGCTGGGATTCTGAAAAGCTGAAATGGGAAGGGACGGGTGAGCGGTGATCAGTGAGAAGGTGTAAGGGGGTGATCAGTGACCGCTCGGAAAAGGTACCCCGAGAATGCGGCAGACTTCCTGTCGCCATTTGCCAAGGTCGGAATGAATCAGTCGTGAAGCACCGGGATGCTGCTGTAGTTCCTGCTTTGTGAGGCGACAAAGTTCCAAAGGGCTGGTGTAGAGTATGTAGGTCGCGTTGCCGTAGTAGGGACTCTCCACGATGGCAGGCATCTCCGATCCAAACAGAAAAAGGAGATAGTCCCGATACTGCCTTCTGACCATCCCGCGGAACACCTTGGTTGGTTTCAGCTTCTCCAAGAATTGAATCCGTTCGCGAACCTCCCGATTCAAAGGTTGACCCGAATGTTCAATCGCCGTAAGCACATTGCTTCTTTCGGAACTTCCCGGAGGAAGTATTTCCTCCAGATCTGCGAAAGCGAACTCCGTCTTGTCAGACAGCAAAGCCGAGAGGTCGTGGATTCGATTTTGCAATCGCTTATGCAAGGACCTAAGCTTTCGCAACCCCTCACTACCATGTAGTTCGTTCCAACGCTTCACCCGACGCTGGAACTCTGGCATCATGGCCCGATATTCCTCCAGGCGATCCCTATAATCCTGCTGAACCTGCTCCCATTTTGCGATGGCAGCCTGAAAAGCCCTATTTCGAGGATAATTAGGAATCCGTTGACCGTGAAACACCTTTCCTAATATGGGCAACTCGATTGTCGGGGCGGCTGGTGGTGGCGGAATGTCTGGCCGAAGCAAAACCAACTCTTCTTCCGTCGGAAGTTTCTGTTTCGCCGATTTCGCCATCGATAGTAACTCGAACGCACCCAGTTCTTCGCCAATGTTAGATTGCGCGGGGTGCCGTTTGATAAAGGACTGACAGTGGCTGACTATCTCTTCGACCTGTGAAATTCTCGTCAATGGTTCTCCCTTCCAGATAACCGAACCATCTTCCTTGATCTCTGATTTCAGAGACTTTGACTGATGAAATGAGTTTGTCTGGTCGGTCCCCATAATGACTATTCGGATTCAACGACTAGCGGGTAAGCGAGCTGAACGCCTACCGAATCGCGGAGGATGAATTCGGCGGTGCGGCTCGGATAGTCCACTGTAATGATGAGGTCGAAGTGGGTAGGCATGGCGGTATATCACAGGCTGGAGCTGAGATACTGAAAGTGAAGCTTCAGTCGGTGAGGCGGAAGTAGGAGTAAATGGCCTCGCGGAGAGCCGTTGGGGTCAGGTTCGCGCCCACGGTGTCCTTCACGGAGGCGAGGATGCTTTGCCAGTCGGGAGAATCCGCGGGGAAGGCCTGCATGAAGTGGCGGAGGTCCTGAAGAATTTCCTCCGGAAGCGCGGGGCCGAACTCGGCGGGAAGCGTGGCCGCGAGCCGGAACACGTCCGAGCGGTGTTTGACGATTTTTTTCGAGTCGATCTTTTGCCCCTCCGCCTTGAGGCGGCTGAGATCCAGCCAGGCATAAGCCTTGAGAGGGATGAGAGCGGTGGCGTTGGAAATACCCAGACCATCACGGGTGTCTTGATGAGTGCGGATGAGATCGTAGTAGGCATCGTTCAGGAGGATCGCGGAAAGGCTGTGATGATCCGGCTCCATGCTGACGGGGATCACCTCGCCGGGAGCGAGATCATAGTCCGAGGGGGTGCGGCTGAAGAATTCGAGTTCCTTGGGGAAGCGCTCGTCAGCGGGGTCGGCGAAGCGGAAGAGCTCAGGGCTGCCGCTGCTACGAAAGCGAGATCGGTAGCCGCCTTCGCGGATGAAATCCCGCAGAGCGGTGAGCGCCGCCGCGTCGATGAGTTCGATGATCAGGACGATGTCGAGATCCTGGGTGGCCCGGAACTGGAGCGACTGGCGGGCGAACCAATCGTCGCACGCCGCGCCGCCGATCAGCACGATGGAACCTTCGTGCGGCCTGAGGCGTTCGCGGAAAAGATCGAGTCCTCTTACCATGTGAATCGTTCAATGAGGGTTTCGAGTTGGTCCTGAATCCGTTCGTTGGGATCGTCTTTGAGAGTCAGGTAAAGGGACAGCGGGTCCACCGTATCCGGGCGGATGGTGAGAAGCTTGGGGTTGTAGTTCCAAATTTCCAGACGGGCCGTGGCTTCATCACGATCCGCACAGATCCGGTATTCCCCGTTTTCAAGGGCGGCGCGGTGTTCGCGGTGGCCCAAGGCATGCACGGGCACGCGATCATCAGCGATCATTGTCATGCGGCTGAGAGCGGTGATGCCGGCAAGAAGGATCCCTTGGGGAGGATTTTCCCAGCGCACCCAATGGGTGGCGCGGACAGGCGAAGTGAGCCAAGGCAGGGCCTTTTCCCAGAGTTCGCGGCGCTCGAAGCGGAACCGCAACAACACGACGCGACCGTCGCGGATAGTTTCGCAAAGTTCGGCGGCTTCGAGTTCGTGTTTCACCTTGGCCAGCATGTTGGGAGAATAGCCGACGGTTTCCGCGATCTTCTGAAGAGGCTGGTGGTGAACGGTTTCACGCTCCAGATGATAGAGCAGAACGCTTTGGGCAGCCGGGCTGAGGGATTTGGGGACCGGGAGTCGGGGAGCCGGTTGGCGTTCCCTCAAATCAATCAGGGCTGTCGGCAGGAAGGTCTGGCTTCCCGGAACGATGAAGGGTCTGCCCAGCCGGATCAGACCCTGACGGATGTGGGTGGCCAGAGCAGGCAGGACGAGCACCGCAGGCTCTCCAAGGTGGCTGGTCAGCAACTCGGCGAAGTTGGCGTAGGTCGCCGCGGACGGGGCCTCCTCTGCCACGGAATCGAGAGCGAGCATGAAATCCCTGCCGAAGATTTCCGCCCTGCGCAGGGTGTAGCGCTCCCGCAGGAAGAGCGGAAGTTTGCCGGAGTGGACGGGTTCAAGCAGGACTTCGCGCCCCGTCAGTTTTTCCAGATACTCCGCAAGATTTGCGAGGAGCCGCTTCATGGAAGATACACTGACAAGCGACTCTACACTTTGCAAGTGTAGAGTTTTATTCGGGTGTATCGTTGCCGCGGCGGTCATTGGCAATCAGAGCGAAGCGGGCAGAAGGACATAAACGCCGAGCACATCGACGGGTAGGCAGGGGGTGACTTCGTAGCTGCCGACGTCGCGGGCGGCTTCGCGAACGCGGCGATGGTCGGTGAGAAGGGCGTTGGCACGTTCAGCGGCTAGGTTTTCCAGGTAGGGCGTTTGAGATTTGAGGAAATCGAGGTTGGTCTGGATGTGGTCGGTGGCGGCGGCTTCGGTAAGGTTGGCGGCGGGTTCGGCGGCGAGCAGCGGGGCGAGGTCGGCGTCGGTGAGCCACTGGGGATTGGCGCGGCCGGCGACGGCGAGGGTGACGCATTCCTCCGCCATGAGAGTGCGGGTGACATCGCGGCGGCGGCTGGTGAGTTGGTGGCGCAGGCGCAGAACGAAGATGCTGGTGACGACGTTCACCGCATGGGTGACGGTGGCGGCGCAGCGGGCGGCGAGCGGATGTTCCGCACCGGAGAGCGAGTCTTCCAACAAGGTGTCGGCTAACAGGGAAACAATCGGATGCGTGCGCTGGACGTGGCGGGCACCGGGGACGGTGGCCTTGGGGTCGAAGAAGATGGCGAGGGGTTTGGTGATTTCCTCAAGTGCGAGACGTTCGCGAAGGGTTTGTGGCAGGTGTTGAGGGAGCAGGCGCCAAGCGACTTTCTTGTAGGGCTCCAGCGGTGAGTTCAGGCGGGCACAGGTATTGCGGACGAAGCGGAGTATGTCGTCCGAGCCACCGAGTAATGCGCGTTGTTTCTCCCACTCGGGCAGGACTTCCTCTGGGCGGAGGCGGCGTTGGGCGAAGACGGTGCGGTTGGCCTTGGCATTTTCCATGGCGTCGTGCCAATGGGTGTCGAGCGTGGCGAGATCGGGGCTGATTCCGCTGAAGTCAAACTGGGTCTGATAGTTCTGCTTGCGGCTCTCTTTCATCAGCGCGGCTTTGATGAGGGCCTGATTGATGCGTTGCTCGTCGGCGGGAAGTGGGACGAGGACGCCGAGTTCCTTGCGGATGGCTTCGGCCTTGCGGAGGATGACGTTGAGGATGAAGCCATCGACGGGGTTGTCCTGTCCGTAAAGCATGGTGGCACGGACTTCGGGTGCCTGCTGGCCGAAACGGTCCACGCGACCTTCGCGCTGTTCGTGGCGGGAAGGATTCCATGCGAGGTCGTAGTGAACGACGGCGGTAAAGAGATGCTGAAGGTTGATGCCTTCCGAAAGACAGTCCGTAGCGACGAGGATGGGTTGTTCCGCTTCACCGAGGGTTTCGACCCGCAGTTCGCGTTCGTCGGAGGAATACTCGCCGGTGACGGCATCGACGGTGGCGTTTTTGAATTCTGCGGCAACATGCTGGGCGACGTAGCGGGCGGTGGCGATGTAGCGGCAGAAAACGACGGGGCGGAAACCGTCCTTGAGGAGTTGGCGAAGGTGGACAATGAGCGCGGCGAGCTTGGGGTCGCCTTTGGTGCCGGAGAGTTTTTCCGCAGTGGCGATGAGAACTTTCAGGCGGGAGGCTTCCTCGTCCATGGCGGCGGCCGGCTCGATGTCGCTTTGGGTGAGTTCGTCACCGGAGCCATCGTAGATGCGTTCTTCATCGTCATCCGTTTCCAGATCGGTGCCTGGTTCGTTAGAGAGTGTTCCGGAAAGACGGGTTCCCAGAGCCTTGGCGGCGGCGGCAGGAGATGAAGACACGCAGCGCAGCAGGGCGAGCGTGGCATACCAAATCATCCGGGCATGCTGGCCTTGGGATTCCTCGGCGCGTGTGGCGAGGCCGACGCAGTAGTCGCGCACATCATCAAAGAAATCACCCCAGGCACCAGTTAGGGCGTAGGTGATTTCCGTGGTGAAACGGCGAGCGAAGATGCTGGCGTCCTGCCATTCCTCGATGTCCTTGCGGCGGCGTTGGACGAAGTGACGGGCCAGTTCGTCGCGCAGGCCACCGCGCTGGGCTTCAGCCTTGTCTTCGCGAAGACGGGAGAATTCCGGACGCAGGAGCGAGAGGAGGTTGTAGAAGGCGTCGTTATCGCCAGAGTGCGGAGTGGCGGTTAGAAGGACGAGATGGCGGTCCTCGTTGGCGGCGAGTTTTTGGAGCAGCTCGAAGCGGAGTTGTTTCCCTTGCCCCGCTGCGGCGCAAGTGTGGGCTTCGTCCACGACGATGCAATCCGGTGCTATGGAGAGGAAGTGCTCCCGATGGCGTTCGCTTTTGATGTAGTCGAGACTGACCACGACGAAAGGATGTTGATCGAAGAGTCCGACGCCGGGTGGAAGTGAGCGTTCCACGCGGTTGGCACTCGCGGAGGTGAGTGCGACGGCTCGCAAGTGGAAACGGTTTTCCAATTCAGCCTGCCATTGATCCACGAGGTGGGGCGGGCAAAGGATGGCGCAGCGGGTGATTTCGCCGCGGTCGAGCAATTCCCTAACAATGAGTCCAGCTTCGATGGTTTTACCGATGCCTACGTCGTCGGCGATGAGTAGTCGGACGACAGGGAGTCGAAGGGCCATCAGGAGTGGAACGAGCTGATAGGCCCGAGGTTCCACCGCGATGTTGCCGAAGGAGCGGAATGGGCCCGCGCCATTGCGGAGTTTCAGGTGAATGGCATCGCGTAGGAGTGTGGCGGCTTGGTGGCTGCCGTGGCGCGAGGGATCGGGTAGAGGGAAGATGGCGGGCTCCGGTGGAGAGAATTCTAAATCCGGCAGGATGAGAGCGATGTCTTCTTCGGAGCCACCGAGAGGGCGTAGCGAGAGTGCATCGGCAGTGGATCCAGGTTGGACGACCCACTCGCGGCCACGGGCACGGACGAGTGCCCCGGGTGAAAATTCTGCGAATATGGGGGTCATGAGGGAGAGGAAATGGGGCCGAAGATGGAAGAGTGGGATGTGAACACCGGCAGCCACTCAGATGAATCCGCCGAGAAGACGATGACCGTGAATCCGCGGTCTTGGGCGTATGCGGTGACATTGTTTGATGGAGGGGCCAGGAACACAAGCGCACGGGAAGTTTGATAGGCTGCATCCGCCGTGGTTTCTCCTCCGTTGATGGGCAGGTCGAGTTGGTCGGGTTGGCGCAGGCCGTATTGGGAAACGGCGGAGAGCCAGTTTTCAATCGGTGTGGGTGATTCACCGTCTCCATTCCGGTTAGAGTCCGCGACGGGGCGCAACGGTTGGACAGTCGAGTTGGCAAGCGCGGTGAGGAAAGCGACGGCGGCGGAGTTCCGGCGGTCGATGATTTCGTGGTCCGGCTGGTTGTAATAGGAAAGCAGGCACTGGTAACAGCCGGCTTCACAATGGGTGTCGCGGGGGCCGGCGTTTTCACCGGCGAGGTCGATGAGTTGGCCGGGCTGCACTTCGTTTTCGGGGACCTCGTAATGCATTAGCTCAAGAGCGGTGCGGGCCACTTGCGCGAGGTGGGTAGGATCGGAGGCGAGGCGACTCAGGACACCCGCTCCACCTTCGGCTGCTTCATAGAGCAGCAGCGCCCTGCGATCGTGATTGGCGGGTAGCGCCTCGACGACGAGTTCTGCGGATTCGATTTGGAAAGTCTGCTCGATGCCGCGTTTCAGGGCTGCCTGGATGGTGGCCATGGCGGCTTCCGGCATGAAAGCCGATGGTGGCGGTGTGATAATGAGAATGTTCCGATGGTCCTCCACAAATGGCACGATGCGCTGGGACGCGGCTTTCTTGTCCTGAACGTCTTCCAGGGATTCTGCTGAGTCGTCATCTCCATCGGCTTCTTCCTTTTTGCTCCAGCGCCCGCTGAGAGGGTTGATGTAGAAACCGAGTTGTTCCTTATACTTGCGGCGTTTCCATCCGCGATTGATGCGCCAGAGTGCCGCAGATGGGGAATAGGTGAGACGTGCGACAGGTTCACCGTTGGCGGTGACGTCCGCCTCCATGCGATCCGGTGCGCCGCCCGGGCCTGGTAGGAAGCGATAGGTGGTGATGATGTCGAAGCCTTGGCGCTGGCGGTCCTCGTCATTCACTGAGATGCGCTCCACCGGGTGTGTTTCCACGGTTTCAATCCGATAGAGTTCGTTGACACGGCTTTCCGGAGTGAACGGCTCGCCGCAGGCATCGCAGACGTGATCCTTGGGCTCGGGGTCCTCGGTTTTCCCCAGATGCCCATAACCGCAGTGCGTGCAGACAAAGGCATTGATGGTGGCGAGCCGTGAGTCAGACGAAATGTGGTCGGCTGCGGTGACGTTGAGTTTGGCGCGGTCCACGCGGAACATGCGGCCTTCGTGGTAGATGAGACTGCGCGGACCGAATTCCGATAGGGCGAGGAAGCGTGGGCGGCTGACCATGCTGCCGGCGTCGTCCTTGCCATCTTTCTTCTTGCGACCGGTGGCGGGAATCCATGCCATCAGCGGCAAGCGCGGGAAGTTGTAACCGGGGAGGAAGCCTTGGCTGGCGAGGTAGCGGAAGGTGTAGAAGTCGTTGTTTTGTCCACCTCCGGTTTTGAGGAGGAGTTTCAATTGATTCACCGCATCGAGGTAACGGCGTTTGGCATTCTCACGATCGGGTGCCGATGTCGCCGGGCTTTTGTTGATGGCGTCGGCGGAGGCCATCTGCTTGTGGGTGGCTTCGTAGAGTTTTCGCCAACGATCAAAGGCGTCGGTGAAGGCGACCGCGCTGTTACGGATCACGGTTTCGACATAATCGGGTGAGAACCATGTGGTCTGGCGCAACTCGGTTTCGACTTGCGCGATCACCTCCTTGGCAGCCGCCAAGGCACGGCGACTCACCGCAGGGTCCGTTATCGCTTCCTGGAGTGAGGACTCCAGTGGTTTCTCGCGGGTCTCAAGATCTAGCAGAGGGGCGATGCTGGTTTCAATCGAACGCTGCACTGCGGCGAGCCAAACCGCGTGAAGGTGGCTCTCGACGAGATCGCGATTGCAGAGATCGAGCGTGGGGGCCTTGACGACGCCATGCACCATCTGGTCGGAATGATGGAAGAACCACTGGTCGTGGGGGCTCATCGCGGCTGAGTAGGTGATGACGAGCGCAGCCTGACCCGAGCGTCCGGCACGTCCGCTGCGCTGGGCGTAATTCGCCGGCGTGGGCGGGACGTTGCGGAGGTAAACGGTATTCAGCGCGGAAATGTCCACGCCGAGCTCCATCGTCGGCGAGCAATAGAGGACGGGTAGTCGAATGAGTTTGCCCTTTTGACCGGACTCGGTCTTCCACCATTCGTGATCGCGTGGTGACATGCGGAAACGGGCTTCCAGCACTTTACGTTTGTCGGATTCGACCTGTGCGGTGTGCTCGTGGGCCTCGAAGTCGAAGAAGCTGTGGCCCGGCTTCTCTAGCAGCTCTGAAACGGACGAATACAAGTCCCGGAAGAAAGCGTTGGACTTGCTGCCGGTTTCCTCAGGGTTCTTGTTCATTGCCCAACGCAAGGCGGTATCCTTGACCGCCCAGCCCGTGAGTGCGGGTCTGTTATCGGCTTTGGATTTATCCACCTGCTGATCCGTGACGTAGCCACCCTTCTTTGCGAGTTGAAGAAAGGCACGAACCAATTCCACGAGGATCTCACCATGCGTCTTGCGAATATCCTCCGCCTCCGGATGATGTTCCCATTCCTTGGCGTATCGAATTTCGCGGATGAGGCGGGATCGGGCACCACCACCGATTAGGTCGTCGCGTTTCCGCTGCCCTTTGCTTTCGGGGCGCTTGTCGAGAATCAGGTATTTCGAGGTCGCCAGCTTTTCGTCCGAGCCGAAGGCCCAGCGTTCGTTCAGATAACTGGCGACGGAGAGACGCATGTTGTCCTGTCTAGCGGCATCGAGATAGTCGGACTCGACGCAAAGGTCGCGCAACATTCCCTCAAAGATGATGCGGCCGAGGGAGGCGCGTGCGGATGGTGAGAGACTGCGAAGAAGTGACCAACCCGCGCCCTCGGCGGGCGTTAGTTCCTTGTCCTTCTTGGATTCGGTGTAATCCGCCTGGGACTTGGTGAGGGCGGATTCATTGGCTGCCATGTCTTGCAGGCCCGGATAGTCGATGTGCAACAGATCTAGCTGGCGGAGGTTGGGATTGTTGAAGCGCCAGCCTTTCCGCAAATCCCGCAGCAGGCGATAGCCGAGCACGAAGCGAGCGGCGCGCTCCGCTTCCTGCTTTGCGAGGCCGAAGAGGTCCGGCTCTACAAGAAACTCTGACAAGATTTCCTCGTCATTCGTTTCGAAACCCAAAGAGCGGAACACCTCAACGCCAAGGTCTCCGGCTAACAGGCCTCCACCGTGTTTCCTGAGCGCGGCGAGCAGGCCGGACCGGATCATGAGCAGGTAGAGGAAATCGTTGAAATGGCCGGCTTGGAGGGCCGCGTCCTGGCGGTTGTCGGTGAAGCCGAGCAGCTTGCGCGGGTCGAAGGTGCTGCCGGGTTCAAGCGGGGTGTCGAAGTGTTGGCGGAGGATGGCGAGGGTCAGGACGGTGGTGGCGGAGGAACGGCCTTCACCGGAGAGGCTGGAAAGCCGGTTGATGTCGCGGCCGTGTGCCTGGTGTTCGTGCCCGCAGTTCAGGCAGAAGCGGAATTTTCCTGGAATGAACCAATAGGCTCTGCCGCTGCCGCGATGCCCGCGTTCGTCGATCATCTCCCGGAAGGGCACCGCTTCCTTGTAGTTCTGTTTGACCTTGGTTTCGGTTTTGCCCTCCTCGGTCCATGAATCCGGAAGATCCTCGGCGTTTCCTTCAAAGGTTTGTCCCTCGCGGACCGGAGCGAGGAAACCAAATCGCCGCTCCTTTTCGTCGCTGCCGACGTCGTCGATCTCGCGTGGGGTGTAGTTTGGCGGCGATTCCTTGGAGTGCCATACGGGGTGGTATTCCTGACCGCACTCGCGGCAGAAGTGGGTTCCGAACAAAAGCACGGCGTCCTTTTGGCGGCCGGGCGCGAACCGTTGCGCGTCGAGGGTGATCTGGCGATCCTCATCGGGCTCCAAGGTGCAGAGCACTTTGCCGGGGCCGCTGATGAACTGATGGAGCTTGAACGCAAACAGGGCGCGACCATCGGGGGTGGTGACTTTCTGGGCGGCGGTGAGGAAAATCTCCAGCGCCTTTTGGGCTTGAGGCACATCAACCCCTGCATCCCTCGCCAGCGATTTGGATGCCTCCGAAAGGCTGAGAGGCCTGGCGCGACGCGGGCTGGACTGGTTTTTCATGTCCAGACCGAGCGTCAATTCCGTCCACACGGCGAGAGGATCGCTCCGGAATGACTCCGGATCGCTCCAAGATTCGGTTTGTTCGGCCAAACGATCTGCGAGAAGCGGTTTCACCGTCTCCAGTCCCATGGATGGGTCGGTGGCACGTTCGAGTGTTTCGTCAATGACGTCGGTTTCCTCGATAGTGGTGCCGAAGAGTTTGGATGCCACCGTGGAAACAGTCCGCTTCTGGTCTTCGGCGGTGCCCGTGCTGGACATCGTAGCCGAGGTGCCGATGCACAACAGATTGTCGGCTTTGAGACGCTGGCGAAGCCGGCGAACCAACATGGCGACATCCGCTCCCTGACGACCGCGGTAGGTGTGGAGCTCGTCCATCACCAGGAATTCCAGTCCTTGGCAGTGATCCACCACTTTCCGGTCCACCTCCTCGTAGCGGGTGAGGATCAACTCCAGCATCATGAAGTTGGTGAGCAGGATGTCAGGCGGATTCGCGGCCAATGTCTGCCGCTCGGCGGAGCTTTCCTGTCCGGTGTAGCGGGCAAAGGTCGGGCCACCATCATTAGGCCCAAGGTTTTCAAGGAACTTTCCAATCTCTTCGGCCTGACTGTTGGCCAAAGCATTCATCGGGTAAATGATGATGGCGCGGGTGCGGGGCGTCGGGTCCTTTTCTCGGGCCTTGATGATCCGGTCAACAATGGGGATGAAGAAAGCGAGCGATTTCCCCGAACCGGTGCCGGTGGTGACGACGTAGCTGCGGCCGTCGCGGGCGAGCGCTAGAGCGTCCTGCTGGTGCTTGTGGAGGCGGAGCGGAATCAACACTCCGGTGTGTTTATCGGGGACGCGGAAGATGTTCGCGGTGGTTGGGTGAAGAACTGAGGATTCGGCGAGTTCTTGCGTGGTCGAGGCCGGTTTGTAATTCGGATTGATCTGGATCAGCGGCTCCGGCCAATAGCGGTTCTTGGCGTATTCGGCATTAACGGCACCCTCAATGTCCTTGGCAGAGATGCGGACGAAGCTCCGGGAGAACGTTTCGTAATTTCGGATGATCTGGTCCCGGAAGGAAAATGCGTTCATGCGGTGGTAAGTCGATCAATGCGGATGGAATGAATCCTATGGATCGTCAGATGGGTGGGCAATACGCGACTTTGGAAATGGGCAGGATTCTCCGCGATTTTAACTGATTGGTTGAGAAGGAGAAGAGAAGTAGGCGATCTGAGGCAAACTCCAACCTCCCTCGCTCCCCGGGGGGACGGGAGGGGCGAAGTCCCCGGCGGGGATTTAGGGGGGAAGCTCAATGAAAAAAGAGGGGCCGGGCCTCGCGGCCCGACCCCTGCAGTGTTCCGGACACGGAGTCCGGTGTTTACCTCCCTCTGGAGAAATCTCAGATGTCAGCGGATTCCGTGCGGATGGTGTTCGCCAGCTCGTCACCGATGACCTTGGCCAGCAGTGCCCACTCCTGTTCGGTGTCGGTCTGCCTGATGGTGTCCATGATCGGGCGCACGCGTGCCAGGTCTTCAGCCGAGAGTTCCCCAAGAGCCTCGTTCAACGAGGTGGATGTCTGGTGGACTGTGATCTGGGTTTCCGGGTATTTGCTGCCTGCACTGTAGGCACGCGTCACCTTGAGCTGGTATCCGGCATCTGGATCCAAAAGCTCGGGTTTGTTTTGGACGAGTTCCTTGAGCTTGTGACCCAAGCCTGGCTTTGCCACCTGGCGGGAGCCCGGGAACTCGGAAGCGAGGAGGATGCGCAGCTCGGGGGGCTCGGGGCCGTCAATCAGAATCCAAAAGGCCGCAACCTTTTGGATCCAGAATTTGTGTCCGGTGGGCTCGGCCTTGCTGTAGAGCATGCTGGGCTGGTGCTTTTTCAGCCATGCCTTGGCAGTATCGAAGACGCTGTCCTTGTCCTCCGAAGGCTGGAAGGTCTTGGGGTGGACGTGTCTTCCGTTGCCTTGGTCGATAGCATCGATCGTTGCCATCCAGAAATCGGAGCCTTTGATGGCAGGTAGTAATCTGAATGTTGAGGTGCCCTTTGGCAGGGTGTATTTCATTCTAGAATATTCCGGTGTGAGGAGCAGGTCCTGAAACGGAATGTGGTTGGACGGTTGCAGTGGCGGTATGAGTTCCAGTTTGCCCGGTGTGTGGACTTGGAATTCGATGGGGTGTTTCATGGTACGGTGTGTGTTGGTTTGCTTTTTGGTTTGGAATCCGACCCCAAGGTTTTTGAGTGTTAATCGGATTATTCGTGTAGCGATGTTACCTCGGGCGAACCGGCCGAAAGGACGGGGGGAAACGAGTCAATGAATTTGGGCCTGGGACAGGCCTGTCGGGCATAGACGGATTTGCGTGGGATCGAGATCTCGCATGGCGGTGGCGGTCTAGATCGGCATCTAAAAGATGCGGAGCTCGCACAGGGACGACTCGAAAGTCGCTTTGAATTAGGAAAGCAGAGGAGTCTTCAGACGGAGAAACTCAGGGTATTTCCGAAAAGGTGAAATTGATTCCCTCGTTGATCTTGGCTCGCAGCTTGGAGGCATCCCGCGTCAGGTCCAAAAGCCAACTCCGATGGGCAGCGGTAGTGCCGCGGGCTGGTAGCTCGGGCCGATCCGAGAGCAGGTAGGCAAGCAGGAGGAGTTCGACATCAGCGAGGCTGGTGAGGGATCTCGCCGGAAGAATCCACCGCCACGGCGGTGTGGATGGATCCACTTCGATGCCGGCGGAGTGGAGAAACGCCTCAGCGGTCCCTACCCTGCCACCGATCCGGGAAGTGCGCGGCTCGGAGAAAAGATTCAGGGTAGCCTCCAGAACAGGCGGTATGGTCATGGGGTCGCGGTGGTCTGGGATGATGGAAAACCTGGCATGCTCTGGTTTTCGCCTTCTGCCTTTGCCGCGCCCCTTCAACAGCTTCGGGTCGGCATTCTTTTTGATCCATGCCCGTACGGCCTCCAGCGAGGTTTCGGCCGGCTTTGCCAGCAAGATGTCGAGGATCTCCCCGTTGGTGGCTTCCTTTGCCAGCAGATCCAGGATCAGATCAGCATGAGGATCTAGATTCGATTTCGACATGGGGGAACGCTATCACGATCCTGGTAATAAATGCAGAAAAATACCTAGGTTTCCCATGAGTTGTCGAAAGTTGGTATTTCTGAAGAACAATTACTTGTCGACTTAATCTTGGTATTTACTTGGCTATAATACCAGCTAAATGACCTCACCTCGGCAAGTTTGACTGCGGGTGATCATGCGCCTGCAGACGACGGGCAGGGTGGCACCTGCCGAGTTCCGCCAGACTGCCAGTGGGGCGCGTTGCGGGAACAAGCCCGGGAAGAGCCCAGCGCAAGGTGGCACATCGGAGTTGTGGTCGCGGTTCATGCCCATCGGAACGCAGGGTTGCCGTTCGGCAACCCCATGGGATGGGCAAAGGCGAAGCGGTTTCAGGAACAGGTTCCTGAACGGCGGCTCGCCGGGGGAGATCCAAGAGGGGGTGCGCTCACACCTTCTTGGCAAGATGCCGATACCCCTGATGACGATGTGCGGTAGCATCTCGGTAGCAGGGGTATCGGCATCTTGCGTAGATGGAGACGCCACGAAACGTGCTACCGACGGGCTGTTGAAGCCCGTCGGTAGCACGCGCGGTGAGCGGCTCCCGCCGGTGTTGTTCCGGCGCATTGGCCCGCTTAGGGCAAAGATGGTTCGCGTTCGCGAATCCGTCACGCCGTTTAGGCGAGGACTGCCGTTCTGGCAGTCGCAGAGTGAAACGCGGTTGGAGCGGTTCCCGCAAAGAGCCGATGAGGCTGTGAGATGGCCGAGTTTGGTGAGGCCGCAAGCGGCACCGATTGGGGTGCCGGCATGAGGAATCTCGTCAGTTGATTTCCATTTCATCATTCTTGTCCTTGGGCTTTGGTTTTTGCTTCTGAGCCTCAGTCTTCTCCTGCTTCTTGGTGGAGGGGTCCAATTTTTTGGAGGTGCCCCTTGAATCATCGGCGACAAGCTCGGGGGTGACAGGCTCGGGGGTGACGGGCTCGGGGGTGACGGGCTCGGTGGTGGCCACGGCATGGGCGCTGGGATGATCCTGGTATTTCTCAGGGTTTTTTACCAGATCGAGATCGAATCGGGCTTCCTTGATGCGAAGCACGAGTTCGCGAAGGGGGTAACGCCCTCTTGCATTCCTGTATTTTTTACCCGTCTTGCGCAATTTTGGATAGGTGAGCTTCAATCCTGTTCCGTTCTTGGTGGGTTCGTGCAGAATTCCCAGATCCCCAAGCCAACGCTGAATATTTTCAAGGGTGATTTCCTCTTCGCCGGCAAGCTTGGCAATTTGCTCGGGCACAGGACACGGCATCGGAATGCCGCGTCTCCGGTGGCGCTTTTCAGCCTTCTCGTCGGCAACTCGTCGGGAGGACTTGATCAGACTTTTGCGTTTGGGATGAGGCCGGGAGTTGAGATAAGCCGCGATCTCCTGGTCGAGTGCCTGTAGCCGCTTGGCCAGACGCACTTCGGTCCTGGCCAAGGAAGCGGATTTTTTTCCGTTAAAACGTTAAAATCGATTGGTGCTGGTTGATCGGGCGATGTTCCGACATCGCCTGTTTGGAATTGAATTCAAACCAACCAACACCATGAACGATCAGACAGGGACACAGGCACCGGC
>JAUYNL010000059.1 GCA_030696085.1 Luteolibacter sp. | reverse complement strand
GTGGCGCTGCTGCGGGCCCAGGAGGGCTTCCGGCGGGTCAGGGGACACAAGGAGCTGGGGCAACTGGCCACCGCGCTGGGACGGGCCGGTTCCGCCGCCTCGTCGCTCCGCTCCTAGTCGGCTCCACCGTCCCGTCCCAGCACGGGAGAACCTTCGGAGCTTGCAAGTGAGATCGGATTCTCCTATCGAATGTCCATCAGCCAGACCGCTGAAATTCTAACGATTTAACGGAAAGAAAAATTTCCCCTTCAAGTGTGCCGTTGGCTCGAAGCGGGATGATCTCAGTGGTGCAATAACCGGGTTGGTCGGCGATGAGGATCTTGTTCAGATAGGGACGGAGTTTCCCATAGAGAACATCGCCAGTTTGAAAACGGTTCTTTGTGCTCTTCGATTTTCTCTCCGCAAATGTAACACGCGAAAGCAGCCGGGACGTGTCTTTCTCGATGTCTTCGAGCTCCAGAATCCATGACTTGGCTGAGATTTCGCTGGGCTCCGCTTTTTGGGTTTTCCCGTAGTCAATGACATCGCCGAGCAAGCAGGCAATCCATCCTTCCGGCATTTCGTCATTTCCTCCATTCATGCCAGCACCTCCTCAACGTCTTCGCCAAGTTCCGCTAGGATACCACGCAGGTCTTCCATGATCGCTTCCATTTCCTCCATGGCGGAGGCCGCGAGGACGGCAGGTTCCGGCAGGTCGGCGCTGGATTCGGCGTTGTCGTCCTTGAGCCATGAGATGTCGAGGGAGTCGTCGCGCTGGGCGATCCACTCGCGGGCAAACTTGCGGAAGCGGCCGGCTTCGCCGGTGTCCTTGCGTTTTTTCAGGGCGGCGGCTTCGCCTAACGGATTTTTGCCGAAGGCTTTTTCGAAATCGGTGAAATGCTCGCGGGTGAACGGGGTGCGCTTGCCGAAGTTTGGCATGTTGGAGCGCATGTCATAGACCCAGACTTCCTTGGTGTTGCCCTTGTCCTGTGCGCCACGGGTGAAGAAGAGCACGTTGGTTTTTACGCCCTGGGCGTAGAAGATGCCGGTGGGCAGGCGGAGGATGGTATGGAGGTTGCACTTGTCCATCAGATCGCGCCGGATGTCCTTGCCGACGCCGGACTCGAACAGGACGTTGTCCGGCAAGACCACGGCGGCGCGTCCACCGGGTTTGGTTTTGGTGGGTTTCCGCAGGGAGCGGTAGATGTGCTGGAGGAAGGCGAGTTGTTTGTTGGACGTGGAAAAGGTGAAGTCGTCGCGGGTGGAGCCTCCGCCGCCTTTTTTGGTGCCGAAGGGTGGATTCGTGAGCACGAGATCGGCGTCCTTGAGGAGCTTGCCATCGCCGGACAGGGTGTCGCCAAGGACGATGGGGCTGTGGATGTCGTGCAGCAATGCGTTCATCAGCGCGAGGCGATGCGTGCCGGGAACCAGTTCCATGGCGGTGAAGGCCTGGTTTTTCTGAAACTCCTGGAGATCGGTGGAGAGATTGAAGAGGTCGTCGGTCTGCACCTTGATGTAACGGTCCGCGGCGACGATGAAGCCGATGGTGCCGGCGGCGGGATCGTTCACGTGCTCGCCGGCCTGCGGTTTCATGACCGCGACCATGGAGTCGATGAGCGGGCGCGGTGTGAAGTATTGGCCGGCACCGGACTTGGATTCTTCGGCGTTTTTCTGGAGCAGGCCTTCGTAGAGATCGCCAAGGCCTTCGTGGCGGGCGGAATACCAATCGAGGGCGTTGATGTTAGATACCAGCGTGTGCAGGTGGCGCGGCTGGCGCAGGGAAGTTTGGGCGTTGGCGAAAATGGCCTGGACGGACGGGTTTTTCGCCTCGCCGAGTTTCACCAGCATCTCGCGGTAGTGCTGGAGCAGTTCCACGCCTTCGAGGGAGGTGAGGGATTTCCAACGGTAGTCTTTGGGGATGACGGCCTCCGTATCCGTTTCCTCGGACATTTTGAGGAAGAGCAGGTAGGTGAGCTCGGTGACGTAGTCGGAATACTGGACGCCATCGTCGCGGAGGATGTTGCAGAGGTTCCAGAGTTTCTGGACGATGTCGAAGGTGGTGGACATGGGTTGGATGGGAGATCGTGGATTGGAGATTGTGGATTGAGGATTAGAATTTGAATTTCCGTTCGAGGGGTGGGATCAGATCGGGCTTGATAACTAACTGGATTCCTCGCGCCTGGCCGGGTTTCCGTTGGATGAAGCCGCGCTGCTCGAGGCGGATGAGCATGGAATTCACGGATGGGGGTGTGAGATCGAAGAACTTCTGGAACGCCGCGCGGGTGGGTGCCAGGCCCTGCTCATTGCGCATTATGTATTCGCGGATGAAGGCGAGAAATTGGCCTTGCTGACGGGTGGGGGCGCTTTTAGCGCGTTTATGGGTAATGGGAGTGCTGGAAGTTGTTGGCGGGTTCTCTGTCGCTGTCCGGCTCAACAGATTTGCCCGTGCGATGACTACGGCTTCATGAAGTTTTTTCTGAAGCAAATCCTTGGGTAACGCTTCGGTCCAGTAGGAGGAGACCCGGATGCCGTCCTTTTCCATATCGAGAAGCTCGACGGTTTCACTCTTTTTCCCGGCACAGAGAATCAAGCCGATGGGCTTTTCTTCGGATGGCGTTCTTTCATGGCGGTTCAGCCACGCGAGGTAGAGTTCCATCTGGCCTTTGTAGGCTGCCTTGAATTCCCCAAGCTTGAGTTCGATGGCGATCATGCAGCGAAGATGGCGATGGTAGAAAAGGAGATCGAGGTAATGATCCTCATGATCAATGGTCATCCGCTTCTGGCGGGCGATGAAGGCGAAGCCTGTGCCAAGTTCGAGAATGAAGCTTTCGATTTCCCGCAGGATGGCGGCTTCGAGATCCTGTTCCGCGTAGGTGTCCTCCAGACCCAGGAAATCGAGAATGTAGGGATCGCGGAATACGAGGTCAGGTGTCATTCTATCTTCGTCACGGAGTCTCTGGATCTCCATGGCGGCAAGCTTTGCAGGTTTCTTGGAAAGGGCCGTGCGCTCGAATAGCATGGAGTCGATCTTGTCCCACAGGGTGCGGGTATTCCATGTCTCAACCCGGCACATTTCCGCGTAGAAGTCGCGCTTGAGGGAATCATCGAAGTAGATGAGGTGGAGGAAATGGGTCCAACTCAATTTTGCAGTCAATGATTGCAAAATTTCCGGGTCAGGAAAGATCTCCGCGAAGCGGATCATGCTGGCGAGATTGCGCGGCGAGTAACCTCTCCCAAACTCAGACACCAATTTTGACGACAGTGTCGGCAAGATTTCGGAACCATATGTTGCCCGCTTTTCGTGAAGGACATCGCGCCGGATGCGGTCGCCAACGCTCCAGTAGAGCATCACCAGGGCAGCGTTCACACCCCGCGCGACGGTTTGTCGGGTGCTGGTGATCAAGTCACGCAAATCAGACAACAGCGCCGGGTCAGATCCGGTGATCGTGGCGGTCGGCTTCGCGAGCGTGTTTTTCTTTTTTGCGGGCATGAAGGGAAATGCAGGGATCAATAAGGATGTTCAAAAGTTTTTCCCGGAAGATTTCGAGACCTCTCACCATGGGAATTCGTTGATGAGGAGTTCGAGTTGCTGCTGGATCCGCTCGTCCGGGAAGTCGTGGAGGCTGAGGAAGATGGACAGTGGATCGACGGCATCGTTATCGACGAAAAGCTGGGGATTGTAGGACCAGATTTCCATTTTCAGATCCGCGACTTCCGGGCCGGGGCAGGCGCGGAAAATGCCGCGTTTGAGATTGGTCCGAAACACTTCCGACAAGAGCGCGAAGGTGGGCAGCCGGTCATCCGCGATCATGGTGCGGCGGCTGAGGGCGGTGAGGCCTGCCTTAAGCGCGGGGTGCCCGGGTTTTTCTCCCTGAATCCAGACGGTTTTCGCGACCGGCGAGGAAAGCAATGGGCGGGCGGCGTCCCAGAGTTGGCGGCGTTCCGTGGTGAAGTGAAGCGCCACGGAGCGGCCGATGCGCTTGGGTTCGCACAGCTCCGCTGCGAGCAGCTCGGTTTTCACCTTGGTGAGCATGACGGGCGAGTAGCCGATCCTTTCGGCGATTTCCCGCAGGGGCATGTTTTCCAGCGGCTGGCGCTGGAGGTGGTAGAGCAGCACGCATTGGGCGGCTGGCGTGAGGGGTTTGCCGGCTTTGGGCGTGGGTTGGCGGAAGCGCTCGCGCAGGTCGATCAGGGCTGTGGGCAGGAAGATCTGGCTGCCTGGGACGATGAACGGAAGCCCGCAGCGGACCATGCGGTTGCGGATGTAAGCGGGCAGCGCGGGCAGGACGAGCACGACGGGCTCGCCAGCCTGGCTGCGCAGTGTGTCGGCGTGCTTTTCGTATTCGCCGGGGGTGGCGGATTCCGGGTTTCCCTGTTCCAAGGCCAAAAGGATGCTCTGGCCGAAAAGCCGGGTGCGGGCGAATTGATAGCGCTCCCGCAAGAAAAGGGGCAGGGCAGCTACCTTGGCGGCGAGCAGATCCGGGACGGAGCCGGTGACCTCCGCCAAATGATCGAGAAATTGCCGCTTTAGGGAAAGCACGTTGGATTCACTAGCGATGTAGGATTCACCCGGCAAGTAAATTGTGCGCATCGGGTGAATTTTGCGTCCTTACGCCGCGTCGTTCCAAATCTCGGAATGGAGGGTTTCCAAGAGTTCCGGGAGGCGGCCGGAGAAGGACTTGTTGATGGTTCCGAAGCCGCCGGCGGAGGCGAAGGCTCCGGCTTGAAGGGAATCGTGGTCCACGACTCCTTCCTTTTTGATCTGCTTGGCGATGCGTTCGAGCCAGCGGCGTTGGTTTTGGGTCCACTGGAACGAGGTGGTGGATAAAACACGAGACACAGCGGCATCGACGCGTTGCTCAAAGGGGATGAGTGGGGAGCCCAAGGCTTGGGACCGGATGTAGCCCACGAGGCGGGCCGGGCAGTCCTGATGTTTCGCCTCTCGCCATGCTTCGCGGATGTGGGTTTCCATGAATCCGGAATCGGACATGGCCAGGATCAAGGAACGGAGGTCGGCTCGGGTAAGGTCGGATGGACGGGTGAGGACGGCGAGGAGGGCTGAGTTTTTGTTGCGGTTTTCCTCGATCCAAGAGGTGAAACGCTGGAGGTAGTCTTCTGGTTTTTCGCGGCCGGCTCCGTAGCCGCGGGAGACTTCGCGGACTTTGTCCTCGTGATCGGAGATCAGGAGTCGGCGGCCGGGGCCGGCTTCATCACGCAGGCCTTGGAGCCAATCGACAAGCTGGGGATGGGTTTCGAAGAATTGGAGAATTGTTTCCGGACTGCCGCCAAGGGTTTCAAAAAGCCGCGCTGGGGTGAGTCCGGCGAAGCGTGTGGCGAGATCGGCAGCCCGTTTGTCGATTCTCTTTCGTAGGCGGCGGATCTTGACGACGAGTTCCTCGGTGAAGCGTTGGCGGGCGTCGCCGGAGCTTGCTTTGATCCAATCGAGCTGTTGGGCAAGCGTGGCCGTTGGATTGGCGACCACGGGTTTCATGGTCGAGAAATCCTCAAGGATGGCGTAGAGGTCCACTGCGTCGAAGATTTCGAAGATCTCCTTGTCGTGGCCCTCGCCGAATAGGTTTTCGCAGAGACGCGTGGCGCGGCCGATCATCTGTTCGTAAAGGATGCGGCTTTTCACGCGGCGGACGAAGACGAGCCGGGTGATTTCCGGTACGTCGATGCCGGTGGTGAGCAGGTCCACGGTGACGGCGATCATCGGGTGGGCTTCGTTTTTGAATTTCTTGATGATCTTGTCGTCGGCCTGCACCGCGCTGCCGGTGATCTTGGCAATCATGCCGTCTGGTTGCGGTCCCCAATGGGCGTCAATTTCCTCTTTCAGGACGCGGATAAACAGATCCGCGTGTGAATCCCTGGCACAGAAGACGAGGGTTTTTCCCGGGGTATCCGGATCAAGGTGCGGGACGAGTTCCTTGCAGACGGTGCGGTTGAAGGGCTCGGTGATGACCTCGTTGTTGAAAGAATCGACCTCCTTGATGACTTCGTCGGGAGCGAGTGTTAGATCGACCGTGCCCGTGCCTGGGTCGTAGGTGCGGAGTTCTTCGCCTTTTTTCCAACGGATGCCGGAAGCGGTGAGTTCGGTGACGATGCGGATGGGCGGTTCGTGGTCGCAGAGGAAATTGTCCGTGACTGCCTCGCGGTAGGAGTAGGTGAACACCGGGCGGCCGAAAATCTCGGCGGTGTGCAATGCGGGTGTCGCTGTTAGGCCGATCTTCACCGCGTGGAAGTGGTCCACGACACGGCGGTATTTCGCGATGAAGTCCGCCTCGGAGCGGAAGGCGAGTTCGTGCTCGGCCATGTCCTTGTCCAGGTTGTAACCGCGGTGGCACTCGTCGATGATGACGCAGTCGTATTGATCGACGGGCGGCGGCGGTTCGTCGCTGGTGAGCATGACACGGCGGACCATGCTCTGCACGGTGGCGATGTGGACTCTGGTTTCGGGGTCCACCTTGGTGTCGCCAAGTTGGCTGACGTTGTAGATTTCGGTGAAGGTTTGGAGTTGTTCGAGCTTGATTTGATCGAAGCCGTTTTCGAAGGCCTGCTTCCCAAGTTCGGTGCGGTCCACGAGGAAGAGGATGCGGCGGAAGCGTTTGGATTTGATGAGGCGATAGATGAGCGAGATGGCGGTGCGGGTTTTCCCGGTGCCTGTGGCCATGGCGAGCAGGAGTTCACGCTGGCCGGATGCGATGGCCTCTTCCACGGAATGGATGGCCTTGACCTGGTAGATGCGAAGTCCCGGTAGGTCGATGGGGGTTTCCGCCAGGGATAGATCGGCGGCGGCGATGTTTGCGGCGAGCGCGGCTAACAGGCCTTCGGGGCTGGGCCAGCCGTCAAGGGCGTGGGGATGATTGGTTTCCTTGCGGAGATCTTGGAAATGGATGCCGCTTTTTTCCTGAATCTGGCGGAGGTAAGGGCGACCGTTCGTGACATACACGAACGGCACCTTGAACTCGCCCCAAGGGCCTGTGGCATGTAAGGGGAATTCCTTTGGATAGATGTCCCTGGCGTAGCGCTTCGCCTGTCCGAGAACCGAGGGGAGGTCTTTCTTGAATTTTTTCGCCTCGCCGACAGCGACGAGTTCCAGTCCGATGAAAAAAGCATAGTCCACCGGGCCGCTTGCCGTCGGCCACTCGGCGATGACGCGGTTTCGGCCCCTGATTGGGCGGGCACCTTTGCTGTAACGGAGGAGCTGCGAGTCCGCCTCCCAGCCGGCATCGCGGAGTTGGGTGTCGATGATTTCACGCGTGGCGGCCTCGTCGAGGTCCGTGAGGAACTGGGCGCTCGCCTTGGTGGCGGCGGTGGCGACGGCCTTGCGGGTTTCCGAAGTGGCCCGCCCGGCGGCCAGATTCTCGCGGAGAAACTTTTCGTGGGCCTGCTGGAGTTTCGTTTCTGTTTCGGAAGCGAGTGCGAGTGCAGCTTCCATTTCCTGATAGGCCCGGGCGATTTCGGCTTCGGAGGCAGCTTTTGCTTCGGCGAGGTCTTGGGCCTGCGATTCGGCGCTTTGACGGGACGATTGCTCGGATGCGAGACGCTGGCGGAGTTCCTCCAGTTCCTGACGCAACTCATCCGAGGCCTCGACCGGGGTCGGTGGTGCGGCGAAGGGTGTCGGCTTGAACTGCGGGTTTTCCAGTCGGTGAAACCAGATTGCCACGGCACGGGTGAGTTTGAGGGCGTGGAGGGCGTCGCTTTGTCGGGCGGAGCCGGTGTGAACCGCCTCGTTGGCGAGCTTCCGCACGGTGTGGAAGGATGCGGCGATGTCCCGGCTGACAAGCCCGCTGGCTTCCAGATCACGAATGGCGCGGTGAAGGTCCGGTGCTTCGTCCTTGGATCTCGATGCCGGGGAGAGTTCGGCAGCGAAAGCCTCAAGCAACTGCCTCATCCGGGTGAGGGCGATGTCCGGTTCCCGAAAGCAATAGCTTTCTGCCTGAATCGCCAACCGACACAGGTGAGCGTCCTTTCCGTTCAGAAAGGAAAAGTTGGGTGAGTGTGGGATTTCGCCGGACATGGTCGCCTGTGTTCAGCGGCAGTCATCCCCAACAGGCTGGATCATTGGTGGCGCGGGTGAAAGGGTAAAAGTTAGGTAGAGCAACTATCCTTGGTCGTGGCGGCGTGTTTTTTTCAACGCCGATTTTCCCTCATTTCGTGATTTGATTCCGGGCATTCAGCTTGAATGATGCGCCCATGCGCAACCGCTTCTATGGGGAATTCGACACGCTACGCCTGTCCGGCAAATCAGATGCCGGAGATTACCGCTCGCCATTCCAGATCGACCGCGACCGCGTGCTGCACACACCGACTTTCCGCCGCCTGCAGAACAAGACGCAGGTTTTCTGGAGCGGCGAGTATGATTTCTACCGCACGCGATTGACCCACTCGCTGGAGGTCGCACAAATCGGCAAGTCGATCTGCCATTGGCTGAAATCGCGGACGGATGGTCCGCTGGAGGAGGATTTTTTCATCGATTCGGATCTGGTGGAGGCCGTCTGCCTTTCCCATGACCTCGGGCATCCACCCTTCGGCCATGCGGGCGAACGGACGCTCAACCACCTGATGCGCCAGCACGGCGGATTCGAGGGCAACGCCCAAACGCTGCGGCTGCTCACCGAGAGGATCTTTTCCGCCAAACGCGCCGGCATGGATCCGACCCGCGCGTTTCTCGATGGCATCCTGAAATACAAATCCCTGTGGTCCGAATTGAAATCCACCACCGGAAAATCGCCGGAGCATCACTTCATCTATGATGACCAGCATGCCCATCTCGATTGGGCGATGGGCGGGCATGACTTTCCATTGGAACTGCCGCCCGGCACGGTGCGCGACAAGTTCAAGTCCGTCGAATGCCAGGTGATGGATTGGGCGGACGACACCGCCTATTCGCTCAACGACCTGTCCGACAGCGTGCGCGCCGGGTTTCTCAACATCGAGAAGATCGAGGCATGGGCGGAGCAACACGGCCATCCCATCGGCGAGGGCACGCCGCTCGGCGATCTGATGCGTTCCATCCGCCGCCGGCGGGTCGATCCATTCGTCGGCAAGCGCATCGGCCGCTACATCCAGTCCACCCGGCTGGAGAACGATGTGAATTTCCTCAGCGCGGAGACGAATCGTTATCACTACCGTCTGGTCATCGATGAGGAGGTCAAGGCGGAGTCCGCGCTGTTCAAGGGGCTGGCCTTCGAGGTGGTGTTTCTATCACCGCAGTTGAAACAACTCGAACACAAGGGCAGCCGGATGCTGCGGCAGTTATGGGAAGTGCTCGGCGAGCGCTACATCGCGGGCGGCACCATCGATGGCCAGGATTTCCAACTCCTGCCCGCGGACTCCGCGGCTGAAATCACCGCCGCGCCCGACGAGGCGGCACGCGCTCGCCTGGTCTGCGATTTCCTGGCAGGCATGACCGACGGTTATGCGGCGCGCACCTACAAGCGCCTGTTTTCACCGGACTTCGGCTCGATCGGCGATTTGATCGGGTGAAACCACCGCCACTCAGACCAACTGCGTCTCTACCAGAAAGCGGTAGGTGCCATCGCGGGCGATCAGTTCATCATGGCTGCCGTTTTCGACGATCCGGCCCTGGTTGAAAACAAGGATGCTGTCCGCATGGCGCACGGTGGAGAGGCGGTGCGCGATGACCAGGCTGGTGCGGCCGCGCATCAGGCGCTCCAGCGCTTCGTTGACGAGGCGCTCGCTCTCCGAATCAAGAGCGGAGGTGGCCTCGTCTAACAATAGAATCCGCGGATCGGCGAGGATGGCGCGGGCGATGGCGATGCGCTGGCGCTGGCCGCCGGAAAGCATGGTGCCGCGCGGGCCGACGAGGGTCTCGAAGCCCTCCGGCATGGCGCTGATGAATTCGTGGGCGTTCGCCTGGCGGGCGGCGTTTTGGATATCCTCCAGCGAGGCACCGGGTTTCCCGTATTCGATGTTTTCGCGGATCGTGCCGCCGAAGAGCAGCACCTCCTGCGGCACGATGGCGATCTGCGAGCGGATGGCTTGCAGCGCGAGCGAGGATGCCGGGCGATTGTCGAAAAGGACCTGACCGATTTCCGGGGAGTTGAAGCCGAGAATGAGCGAAAAAACCGTGGATTTTCCGGCTCCTGACGGGCCGACCAAGGCCACCCGACGGCCTGGGGGGATGAGGAAATCCAAATCGCGCAGCACCTGGACATCGGGCCGCGAGGGATAGCGGAAGGAGACGTTCACAAACGAGAGGTAGCCGCCGAGTTTCGCATCCGCGTCACCGTCGGTCCGCTCGGCCGGAGCATCCAGCAACTCGCGCAGCCGCTCGGTGGCGCCGGCGGTTTGTTGGAACTGCGAGATGATTTCCGGAAACGATCCGAGTGACGCGCCGACAAAGATCGAGAACAGGATGAACGAGGCGAAATTCGTCCAGGTGATTTCGCCGGTGGCCAGCATGCGCGCGCCATGCCAGACGACGAAGGAAATCGTCCCGAACAGTGCGAAGATGATGAAGGAAAGAAAGGCCGCGCGGTTTTTCGCTCCGTGTTTGGTCACGCCGAGAAAGCGGTCCAACGCCATAGCGTAGCGGGTGTTTTCAAACGGTTCGTTGGTGTAGGATTTCACATCGGCAATACCCTGCACGGTTTCCTCGATCACCGTGCCGGCCTCGGCGAGCGCGTCCTGCGCGTCCTTCGAGTAGCCGCGGACCTTGCGTCCGAAGAACGCGATGGCCAGCACCACCACCGGCACGCTGCCGAGCATGATGAGCGAGAGTTTCCATGAGGAAATGAAGATGAAGGTCAGCCCGCCGAGTAGGATCACGGTTTGCCGAACCGCCTGGGGCACGGTGGTGAGCAGGGTTTCACGCACCACGCCGAGATCGGCGGAAACGCGGTTGCTCAAAGCTCCGGCGCGCTGCTCATGGAAGAACGACATCGGCAGGCGCACCAGGTGATCGAACAAATCGCGGCGCAGGCGGTTGAGCGCGGATTCGCCGGAGCGGATGAAGCCCTGCACGCGGAAAAACGCCACGAACGCCTGTAAGGCCAGAACTGCGGCGAGTTGCAGCACGATCTGGTTGGACCGCGCGAGAATCACCGCAGGATCGACCTGTTGTTTGAGGGCATCCGAGGGATTGCCCACGAGCTCCTTGAGGAAATACGGAAATCCCAGCGAAAGGATGGCCGTGAAAAACAGGGCGGCCAGGGATGGGAAAAAGATCGCCTTTTCCCGCATCAAATATCCGAGAATCCACCGGTGGGAGGAGATGGATTTTTTCGGGGTCGGTTCGGACATGCGCGGATGGGAAACGATCCGGGCCATGGCGTCAATGGCGGGAAGATTTGCGACTCGATTCAATTGGTTTGCCAAAGCGGGCGCGGAATGTCTCATTTGCGACTCATGAAACACGCCCCATTGATCCTCATGGCCTTGTTGGCATGGCCTTCCACCGCCCGCGCCGTGGTGGTGATTTCCGGCGATTCCAATACCTCCGCTCCGAGCGGTCAGCCGTATTTCAACAACATCGGAGTCGTGAATGGAGCCTCCGGCATCTATCTGGGCAACGGCTGGGTTCTATCCGCCAATCATGTCGCCCCCACCCTGCCTGCGACCGCCACCTTCGGCGCAAGCACCTACGCCACGGAAGCGGGCACCTTCCACCGCGTCACGAATCCGCTGGGATCCGGACTGTCCACATTCACCGACATCGTGCTTTTCCGGCTCGGGACGGATCCCGGCCTGCCTTCGCTGACCATCGCGTCAAGCACTCCCACGGTGGCGACCGACGTCATGATGATCGGCAACGGCAGAACCCAGGAAGCGAGTCTCACTTTTTGGCAAAGAGTCGTGAATCCGGGATTGGCCGATGACACCTGGACCCCACTGGCCTATCCAAACGCCCTCATCAATGCCGCCGGCTTCAAAACCACCGACACACGGACCATCCGATGGGGCGAGAACAATGTGGCCACGAATGGCCAGACCTACAGTTATGGACATGGCGATGTGCGTTCCTTCACCACCACATTCAACAGCGGGGCGAAAGCCCAGGAGGCACAGGGAGTGGCGGGAGATTCGGGTGGCGGCGTGTTCAGCACCACCGATGGCGGTGTCACCTGGACACTTTCCGGGATGATGGTTTCGGTTCTATTGTTTGAAAACCAGCCCGGTGGCAATGGAACCGCTGTGCTGGGCAATGCCACGGCGATCGCCGACCTGAGCTTCTACCGTTCTGAAATCCTCGCGGTAATTCCGGAGCCCTCAGGCATGCTCATGAGCCTTGTCGCAACCTGCGGGCTGATCGTCCGCAGACGCCGATAGATATTCTCCATTCCCCTCCACCCGCGCGAGAATCCACAAGAGATCAGCGAGTTTGTTGAAAAACAGGCGCACGCTTTCGGGCACCGTCTCGCCGGATTCGTGCAGCGCCAGAATCGCCCTCTCGGCTCGGCGGGCCACGGATCTGGCGAAATCCACGCTGGCGCGCGCCAGGCAGCCCTCCGCGCCGGGCCGGGCCCAGCCGGTGAAACGGATGCCGCGATTCTCAAACTTGTGGGCCTCGCCGATCACCCACCCGACATCCGTCATTTCGATAAATGGAAAATTCTTTTCCCGGTAGCGCTCCTCATCCTCCGGCAGGGTGGCGAGCTGGCCCATCAGGCCGATGAGTTTTTCCTGGAGAGCGTCGATGAGCGCGATCCATTCAGAATCCGCACCGGACGCGCGGGCCATGCCGAGCGCGGCGTTGAGTTCATCCACGCAGCCGAGCGCCTCGATGCGCCGGGAGGTTTTGGCGATGCGTTTGCCAAACAACAAGTCGGTCTCCCCCTGGTCTCCCCGGCCGGTGATAATGCTCATGGGCGGCAGGCTAGCCGTAAGAAAATCAATGTCCACCCGACACTTGGCGGGCTCACGGTTCCTGCCGCCCGACTTCCACAAGCAGAGGCGCCTTTCATTCACCGGGCATCCGCTCCCTTGAGGCGGGTGATCGCCTCCTCGAGACGCGCGCGCGTTTTTGCCAGGTCCGCATTCAGCGCGAGGATGCGCTCATCGCGCTGCTTGAGGGCGGCCTCCCATGCGGTGACCTGCCCGCGGGCGGCGGTGAGTTCGGTCTCCAGCGAGGAGTTGAGCTGTTCCTTTTCCTCGAACTCTCGGGCTGAGGTTTCGGCGGCTTTTTGAGTGGCCTCGATGGACTCCTTGAGCACGGCGATGTCGCGCTCAAGCGAGACGCGTCGTTTGGCTTCCTCCGCCGCATTTGAGCGTGCCGCGGCGAGCTCGGTTTTCAGTCCGGCGATGGCGCCGCCCGAGGCCAGTTCCTTGCGCCACTGGATGACGACCAGGCCGGTGAGGGCGAGGCATCCGATGAAGTTGAGGGCGGGCAGGACGCGGGAATTCATTCAGTCTTTGGTTTCGAAGCTGACTTTTTCGACGCCCGCGTCGCGCACCGCGTTGAGGACTGCCAACACCTGCTTGTGGCGTGATTGCTCATCGGCGGAAATCAACACTCGCGTTTCCCGTGGAACGGCGGCTGCTTGCAGGCGGGCGGTAATTTCAGTTAGAGTGACCACCTTGGAATCCCAGGTGGTGACGCCGCTGGCATCGATGGCGATCTGGAACGGCGGGGTCCTGGCGTCAGGAAGGCCAGTGGAGGCGGTGGGAAGATTGACCGGCACGCGTTGGAGATGGGTCATGCTCAGGCTCACCAGCATGAAGGCGGCGAGCAGGAAGAACATGATGTCAATGAGCGGGATGACCTCGATTCGGGCTTCGTCGCCCGCGTCGTCTCCGCTGCGGCTCTGGAGTTGGACGGGCATCAGCGTGGAATGCGTTGGGAAGCGAAGGCTTCGATGTCGTGCCCGTGTTCCTTGGCGGATTTGAAGAGCAGCTCGGAGTGGTTGATCCAGCGTTCGAGCGAACCGCGCAGCATGGCCACGCGCTTGCGGAAAAAGTTATAGGGCAGCAGGCTCATGATGGCGATGCCGATGCCGCAGGCGGTGGCGATGAGGGCCTCGGCGATGCCGCCGGAGACCTTGGCCGCGGCGAGTTGCTCGTCGCCGATGAACGAGAACGACCCCATGATTCCGACGACTGTGCCGAACAGGCCTAACAACGGAGCCAGCGTGATCATGGTGCTGATGACCCACATGCGGGCCTCGGATTTCTCGATGAGGTGGGTGGCATGGAGCTGCATCGCGGCTAGCATCGAGGTGTGGGCGTGAGTCATGCCTTCGGCGAGGTTTTTCAGATAGGGATCCGGGGTGTTCCTGGTGAGGTTCCATGCTGCGGCGAAATCACCGGTGCCGATGGCGCTGCGGGCCTGCTCCTGCTTCGCCGGCCGGAGGGTGGCGTGGAGTCGCAGCCACCAAACGACGCGGTCGAGGATCACACAGAGGGAGAGGAAGAAGGTGGCGAGGATGGGCCACATGACCCAGCCGCCTTCGACAAAAGTTTCAACGACGATGTTTGCGGGCACGGAGTTTCTAACGGAGTTGGAAGTGATAGGGCTTGGGCGGGGGTGTGTAAACCGGACCGGGCGGGAAAGTTGCCTTGCGGGCTGCGGCGAGGGCGGCGTTGTTGAGCAGCGGATGGGGGCAGGGCTTGCTGGCGTAGGCGGAAATCACCCGACCGTTGGTGCCGATGGTGAAGGTGACGAGGACGACGCCGGATTGTTGTCTGCGGATGGCTTCGGCGGGATAGGTGGGAGGTGGCATGGTCCCCGAGGCGATGCGGGCGGCATTGCTTGTTGCCGCGCTGCTGCGGGTGTTTCCGCCGGATTGGAGGGAGGACACGGTGCTGGAGTTGCTTTTTCGGCTCCTCTCGCCGCCGCTAACTATACCGCGGACTTGCGGACGGGGTTCGGTCGCGATGGCTGTCCGGGCCATGCGCAGCGGCAATTCGGGTAGATCCGGGATATCCGGCAGCGGAGCCAGTTCCGGCGGCGCGGGCAGGCTTCCGGTGATTTCCGAAAACACGCTTTCCGCCACCTCGGCGGCAGCCGCCGATTGAGTATCGCCCAAGGTGAAATCCTCGATCTGTAAGAGCATTTCCTCCGCAGCGGGCTCCAGATGGGCCGCTTGCCATGGGGGCACGACCACGCCCAGGGTGCCAAATCCGACGACGCTCAGCCAGGTGGCGAGCGTGCCGATGTTCAGGACGTGGAGCAGGGACTGCGGCATGGCGGGCTGTGGGAACCTAGTTGCGGTGGCGGGAGCTGACAATCCCGGATGCGGGAGGTGCTGGTTCAGAGTTCGAGGGACGCGCCGATGTAGTAGTTGCGCCCGTTTGCCGGATCGATTCCGTCGCTGCGGACGCGGGCGAAGTAGCTCTCGTCGAAGAGGTTGTTGATGCCGGCGAGGAGGCGGAGATTTTCGTGGATTTTGTATTCGGCGGTGAGATCCCAGACCATGTAGGCAGGGACTTTGAAATTGTTGTCGTTGCTGTCGTTGGCATAGTGGTCATCGAGGAAAGTGCCGCCGAGGCTCAGCTTGATCTTGTTCTCGAAGTTGTAGTTCAGGCCGGTGCGGAGGATGAAATCCGGGGCGTATTGCGGCGTATTGCCATCGCTTGGGCCGCTGGTGAATTCGGCGTCGAGCAGGGTGCCGTTCACATACCAATCCAGCGAGCCACAGCGGTCGCTGCCGGAAATCAGGCCCAGCAGATCGGTGCGGACCGAGACATCGACGCCCTTGTGGATGGAGTCGCCCACGTTTTCAAAGCTGGTGATTCCGCCCTGGGTCACGGAACCGATCTGGTCCTTGAAGGAGAGCAGGAAAACACTGGCATCCCATGTCAACCAGTCCGTCGCGCGGGAGCGGTATCCAAGTTCGTATTCGATGGAACGGCCCTCCTCCAGATCGTCACTCACGACCTGATTGTTGCCGAGCGGCACGGCCTCCGAAAATATCAACGGGCGGTAGGATTGGGAAATGTTGCCGTAAATGGCGGATTGCGGATCGGTGGCGTATTCCAGACCGAGCCCGCCAAGCAGGATGTGGCTCGTGTCCTCCTTGCTGGCGAGCGGGCTGAGCGGATTGGTTTTATCGAGATTGACCGACTCATCCACTTCCTGGCGCACGTTTTCCAAACGAATGCCAGGAGTGATCGAGAAGTCGCCGAAGGTGAACTTGTTCTCGGCGAAAACCGGGATGTAGAGCACCTCGCGGTCCGAGGCGCGGCGCACCTGCCCGGACGAGGCCTCCGCGGTGGCTCCGCGGGAGTCGATGCGCGGGGAGTCCACATGATAGACCTGGATGCCGGTGCTGAACGTGTGCTGCGAATCGCGGCCCCACGAGGTGCGGTAGCGGGAGTCGATGGCGAATGTTTTGAAATTCTGGTCCTCGATGCTGTTCGAGTTGGCGGTGGGACCGCTGGGCTCGGTGCCGAATCCACCGCCGCGCTGGCGCTTGCTGTAGCGCGTGTAATCGGACCACCAGGCGGTGGTGGTGAAGAACGAATCCGGTGTCGGTTCGATCTCATAAGTCAGCGAGACGGAATCGCGATCGAGCGAGAATTGATCGAATTCGCGGGTGGCTTTCAGGCTGCCGGAGTTGAAGTCGGCGATGGAGAGTCCGCCGGGTTCGCCATGGTTTTCCTCGTAGGTATCCGCGTTGAGGATGATTTTCCCGCCGTTATCGAGCGTGTAGAGCAGCTTGATGGCGGCGTTGTTGAGGTCGTAGTCGCTGTTTTCAGAGCGAAATCCCTCACTCTCACGGTGGTTGAAATAGAGGTAATAGCCGAGTTTCCCGACCGTACCATCCGCCGAACTGAAGGTGGAATAGAGGTCATCGCTGCCGACGATGTGCTGGGTGCGGAGCGAGAACTCCTTGTCGGTGCGGGGGCGGTGCGTGATGAAGTTGAGCGCGCCGCCAGGTTGTGGACCGTGCTGGAGAGCAGCACCGCCGTGGAGGAATTCAATGCGATCCACCGTGTCGAGCGGCGGGGTGTAGTAGGCTTCCGGGTAGCCGAATTGGTCGGCATGGATTGGAATCCCATCGCGCAATACCTGACTGAATTGCGCCCGGTGTGGATTGAGCCCCCGGTAGCCGAGGCTCACCAGTGGCGAGGATTCCTCGGAGAGAAGCAAACTTGGCGTCTGTGAAAGTGCCTGACGGTAATTGTTTCCCACGATTCGGGCCTGGGCGTCCAAATCGATCACCGCGGTCTTTTTCCCGGCGAAAATCGCGGCCCCACTGACGTCCGACAACCAGCCTTGCTGGTTGCTCTCATCGGCCTCCGACTCCGCGGTGACCACCATCGCATCGAGGGTTTTGTGTGCATCCTGCGCGGCGGCATGCGTGGAAGTAGCAAGGCCGGCGGCGATGAGCAGGGAAACCTGCTTGTGGAATTCTGGTGCTGATTTCATAATTATTACTGAGACGCATTCTCAAGAAGGTGTCTGAAAGGAAACGAGTGGTCGGGGCAACCGTCAATCGAAAAATCGTCCCGAATTTTGAAATTTTCTCGTGTCGACTTGTCCGGGATCGGCGATGGACCTTTCCGTCGGGATGATCAGAATCTCCTCCTTACCGCATGTCCGCCCTCCTCTCCGCCAACGAAATCCGCCTGACTTATGGTTATCAAACGCTGCTCGACGGCGTCACTCTCGCCGTCGCCGCTGGCGAGAAGATCGGCATGGTTGGTCGAAACGGCTGTGGAAAAACCTCGTTGCTAAAAATCCTCACCGGCCAGAATGCCGCGGATTCAGGCGAGATCGCGCTCCGTCGCTCGCTGCGGATCGGCTATCTGCCGCAGGAATTCGAACTCGATGGCGCACTGAGCGTGCGGGAAAACATCGCGGCGGGCGCGTCTGACATCGTGGAGGCGGTGCGGCGGTATGAAAATGGCGAGGGCAGCGAGGCGGAGTTGGAGGAGCTCCTGCACATGATCGATCACGCGGATGGCTGGAATCTCGATTCCCGAATCAAGGCGACCGCCACCGCGCTGGACGCACCGGCGCTGGATGCTCCCGTCGGCCCGCTTTCCGGGGGCGAAAAACGCCGCGTCGCCCTCTGCCGCGCGCTGGCCTGCCAGCCAGACCTGCTTCTGCTCGACGAGCCGACCAATCATCTTGATGCCGAATCGATCCGCTGGCTGGAGGACTACCTGCGCGGATTTCCCGGCGCGGTGATTTTTGTGACTCATGACCGCTATTTCCTCGATGTGATCGCCACGCGGATCATCGAAATCGACGAAGGCAGGGCCTTTTCTCATCCGGGAAACTACACCGCGTTTCTGGAATCCAAGGCGGTGCGCCGCCAGATCGCCGAGCAAACCGAGCGGCGGCGCCAGCGCTTCCTGCGCGAGGAACTCGACTGGGTGCGCTCCGGCGTCAAGGCGCGCGGCACCAAGTCACGCCACCGGATGGATCAGTATTACGAAATCGAAGGCATGGAAGCCCCGCCGGAGGAGCGGGAAATGGACCTGCTCATACCACCTCCTCCGCAGCTTGGCGACATCGTGGTGCAGCTTGAAAACGCCGGCGTCAATGTCGGCTCCTCCGCCCACCCGCGCTGGTTGTTCCGCCACCTGACCCTCAAGCTCGAGCCCGGCCAGTGCACCGGAATCGTCGGCCGGAATGGCGTGGGAAAAACCACCTTGCTGAAGTTATGCCTCGGCCAAATCCCGGCATCGGAAGGCAGCTCCGTCACCGGCAAGCGCGTGAAGGTGAACTACATCGACCAGACGCGCATGCAGCTCGACGGCACCGGCTCGCTGCTGGATGAAATTTCCGGCGGCAAGGAAAAGCTGATGTTCGGCAACCAGCCGCTCGGGGCGCGCAACTACCTGCGCCGCTTCCTCTTCAACGACCAGCGCATCAACGAGAGAGTCGATCTTCTATCAGGCGGCGAGCGCGCCCGGCTGATGCTTGCGAAAGTACTCAAGAACGGCGGCAACGTGATCGTGCTCGACGAGCCCACCAACGACCTCGACCTGCCCTCGCTGCGCATGCTCGAAGAGGCGCTCGCGGATTTCGGCGGTGCGGTGATCTGTGTTTCACATGATCGGTATTTCCTCGACCGCATCTGCGATCAAATCATCGCCTTCGAGGAGAACGGCGTGATCGTCCAGCCGGGAAACTATTCGTATTATCTCGAAAAGCGCCACGCCCGCGAGGCCGCGGAGCGCGCCCAGGCACAAGCCGCCGCCCGCGAGGCCGCCGCGCGCCGCAAGTCCCCCGCCCTGTCGAACGGGAAGCCGCGGAAACCCAGCTTCAAGGAGAAGGCGGAACTCGAAGGCATCGAGAGCACGATCCTCGCTGCCGAGCAGGAAGTTGAACTCATGGAGATCCGCCTCAACGATCCTGAATTCCAAGCGCGGAACTTCGCGGAGATTCCCGCGCTGGTGGAGCAGCTCGCCACGGCGAAAAGCGATGTCCAGCGGCTCTATCAGCGGTGGGAGGAGTTGGAGACCTTGAGCGCGAATCTCGGTTGATGGTTTTTTTCATTTCCGAATGCGGCGGGCGCTGCTTTGTTGCGGCAGTTCATGGCCGCGCCCGAAAAGTCCAATCACCAGGAGCATCCGCTCGCCAACATTCTGATCAATGTGCTCATCCCGGTGCTCGCCCTGAGTTATCTGAGCAAGGATCCGGAGTTCCAGCAGGCCATCGGCAAGGCGGTGAAGCCATGGCACATCGGCCCGCTCAAGGCGCTGCTAGTCGCCCTCGCCTTCCCCATCGGCTATGGCGTCTGGCATTTCGTAAAAACCCGCAAGGCGAATTTCTTCTCCGCGCTCGGCCTGGTCTCGGTGCTGCTCACCGGCGGCCTGACAATTTTTCTCTGGAACGGCGACGGCACTGTGAAACCCCACGCCGACGTGCTCTTCGGACTCAAGGAGGCGTCCATCCCCCTGATTTTGGGCATCGCGGTGATTGGCTCGCATTTCACCTCCAGCCCGCTGCTGCGCGTATCCCTCTACAGCGATTCGTTTTTCGACATCCCGAAAATCGAGCGGCGGGTCGAGGAAACTCAAAGCCAGGAACGCTATCGGAAAATCCTGTTCCAGGCGACGCTGCTTTTCGCCACCTCGTTTTTCATCAGCACGCTGATGAACTTCGGGCTCGCGCTCTACTTCCTCGGCGATCTCAACCACACCGCCGCCAACGCGCGGGAACTCTACAACGAGCGTATCGCCAAGCTCACCGGCTGGGGCTTCGCGGTGATCGGTGTGCCCATCCTCGCCTTCCTGTTCTTCACGCTGCGACGCCTGCTCAAAAGCCTCGGCACACTGACAGGCTTCAAGGACGAGGAACTCATGCTTCCGCGGTGAGTCCATGGCTTTGAAGCTGGAAATCGTGATGCCCGGCGGGAAACTGGAATTTCCCGGAGTGAAATCCATCGTGCTGGAGACAACAGACGGCGCGCTGGGGATTCTTCCGGGGCACCTGCCGATGCTCACGCTGGTGATCGCTTCATGACCGGCCAGGGCGCGGCGCGTTGGGATCAGTCCACCAGATTATCGACCCGCTGCGCGAGCTCGACGTCGAGATTGGTCACGCCACCGGCATCGTGGGTGGTGAGCTTCAGAGTGACCTTGGTGTGGCGGATGGTGATGTCCGGATGATGCTGCGCCTCTTCCGCGATTTCCGCCAGATCGTTGACGAAATCAATCGCTTCGGTGAATTCCTCGAACTCCACGGTCCGGGTGATCGCATTCTTCTCATATTCCCACTCGGGGCATTTTTTCAACGCGGCGGTGAGGTCGGCGGCTTCGAGCAAATCGGTCATGATGTGGATAAAGGGAAGTTCGGGGGAAGATTGCGGCGTTCGATTTGCGCTTGGCAAGCCCCTTTCCACTCAGTTTTTTCCACAATCCGGAAATCCGTCAAGCGATGGACGGGGCGTGCGGGGGAAGTGGGAGACTTTTCCTGCCGCCGGAACACAGGACGAGTCTCGAGCATCAAATCCTTGCAATGGCATACTGCAAGATCATAATCCCGCGTATGTTTAATCGATTTTCCCTATTAAGCATACCATGGGCGTTGATGGCCGCCATGTTTGGCTTGATCATGCTTGCTCTGATTGTCAGGGATTGCCGTGCCCCAGACTCATCCAGTGACACCGGCATCGCTGTACCAAGCCCACATTTTTCGCCACTGAAAACGGCAAATGTTCCTGCAACCACGTGGCAGGGCAGAGAAGAGCTTCCCGATCTGCGGCCGTTGCCTGTCACCGAGGCCAGGACTTCGCCACGACAACTCGCCGCGCTGGAAGAACTCCGCGCCAAGGTGCCCGGAGTGACCGTGGACTTTGATCCTCTCTCTGGCGCTCCTTCCAACATCGTAGCCGTCGGGCGTTTTCTTTTCGGCACCCGCTCTGACAAACGTGATGCAGCAGCCACGGTGAAGGAGTTTTTGAATGCCCATGCCGACTTGTTCGGAAACGACTCCAGTTCGCTCGAACAGGCGCGGATCACACGCGAGGATGTGGGTGCCCACAATGGAATGCACACTCTCGTCTGGCAGCAGGAAGTGGATGGAATCCCGCTCTATCGCACCATCTTGCGTGCCAACGTGACGAAAGACGGCGAACTCATTTCTCTGGGTAGCCATTTCCTGCCGGATGCGATCTCCGCTACAGGCCTGAGTGCGGAGCAACGCTCGGCGTTGATCGAACGTCCCCCGGTTGACGTGAATCAGGCGGTGACACGCGCAGCCGCCAATCTCGGCGATACCATCACGCCCGACCAAGCAGTGGCCGATTCCGCGCCGGAAGGGGGCGGAGCGGATGCAACGTTTCAGGGCTCCGCTTTTGTCGGATACTGTGGCACGGCTCTCTTGGCTGCCTTTGGATGCAGCGACTGTGCGATTGGCATGGGACGTGACCCTGATGAGTCTCAAAAAAAACGAGATGTTCCGCGTGTTTGTGGATGCGAACACGGGCGAAGCGCTGGCACGGGTATCCCTGACCCACGACATCAGCAACGCCAGTTACCGTGTCTATGCGGACGGGGCGACGCACCAGCCGTTTGACAGCCCCACGCCGATGTCGCCGGGCTGGAGTGCGCCATCCAGTGCCCAGCCTCCCGCCGTGAATCGCAATCTGATCACCACCCCGGCGCTCGACACGACCGCCTCGCCTAACGGATGGATCAACGACGGCGTCACCGCCACCTACGGCAACAACGTGGACACGCATCTCGATCTGACGAACGGCAACCCGACCTATGGCTCGGGAACGCACGCCACATCACCGACGCGCAATTTCGATTTCCCGCTGGATCTTGCGCTGGACCCGTCAGCCTATCGGAATGCTGCGATCACCCAGTTGTTTTATCTGTGCAACTGGTGTCACGACAAAATGTATGCACTCGGTTTCACGGAAACCTCGGGCAATTTCCAACAGAACAATTTCGGGCGCGGTGGACTGGCTGGTGATGCGGTGCTGGCGGATGTCCAGGACGGCGGCGGAACGAACAATGCGAACTTCAACTTTTCAGTATCGGCAGATGGTTCGCCGGTGCGCATGCAGATGTATGTCTTCACCGGGCCCACCCCGGATCGCGATGGTGCCATCGACGCCGAAATCGTGGTTCATGAATATGCGCACGGATTGAGCAACCGGCTCGTGGGCGGCGGCTCCGATTTCCTGATGCTGATGCAACCCTTGGGACTGGGCGAGGGCTGGTCGGATTTCTACGCGCTCAGTCTCCTGAGCCAGCCCGGCGACGATGTGAACGGCAACTATGCCATCGGTGCCTACGCGACCGATCACTACGGCTTGCTCACGGACAACTATTACTTCGGCATCCGGCGCTATCCCTATTCGACGGACATGGCCAGGAATCCACTAACGCTCAAGGATATTGATCCTGCGAAGGCGGACGCTCACACCGGCATCCCCAAAAATCCGATGGGCACCTCGCTTGCCAACGAGGAACACAACATGGGCGAAGTGTGGTGTGTGGCGCTGTGGGACGCGCGTGCCAACCTCATCCAGAAACTGGGAGCGGTGATCGGAAACCAAACCATCCTGCAACTGGCGACTGACGGCATGAAAATCACGCCCGCCAACCCCACCTATCTGCAGGCACGCGACGCGATCATCCAGGCGGATCTCGTGAACCACGGCGGGGCTAACAAAAACGAGTTGTGGAGTGCTTTTGCCAAACGCGGCATGGGAGCCTACGCCTCGGTGCCATCCAATCCGAACACGACCTCCGGGGTCATCGAGTCCTACGATCTGCCGGACGATCTCAAGGTCACACCCGGCACGACCTTTGCCAGCACGGGTCCGGCGGGCGGTCCGTTTTCCCCGTCATCACAAACCTACACATTGAGCAACACGGCTGCCACCAACATCTCGTGGAGCGCCTCCTCCAGCCAGCCGTGGCTCCAGGTTTCCCCGTCATCCGGCACCCTCGCGGTTGGCGCGAACGTCGTGGTCACCGCCAGTCTGACATCCGCGGCCAACGCGCTCGCGGCAGGCAACCATTCCGCCACCCTCCAGTTCACCAATGCGAACAGCAGCGCGAACATATCGCGTGCCGTCACGCTCGACTTGTCTCCTCCACGCCTCGTCCAGTTTGATCTCACCAATGATCCCGGCTGGACGCGGCAGGGGCAGTGGGCCTATGGCACGCCCACTGGCGCGGCTGTCGATCAAGGCTACCCGGATCCAACTTCCGGCGCGACGGGCACCAAGGTTTTCGGCGTGAATCTCAGCGGAACCTATAACACGACTCCATCCGGCGTTCCGTATTACCTGACCACCGGAGCGATCAATCTATCCAACATTACATCCGCCAGACTGCGCTTCAAACGCTGGCTCAACACCGACTGATCCAATTATGTCCGTGCAATCATCGAGGTCTCCAACAACGGAACCGACTGGACGAACATTTACCAGAATCCCGCCGGTGCGGCGGTCATCGACAATACATGGAACACGCTGACTTATGATATTTCCCAGGTGGCGGACAACCATCCCGCTGTCTTCATCCGCTGGGGCTATCAGATTATCACCAGCTCCGGCGCACTTGCCTATACCGGCTGGAACATTGACGACATCGAAATCCTCGGTGCGAGCAACAACCAACTGGCCGTGAGTTCTTCCACGAACACCACCACCGAGGGCGCTGGTCCGGCCACCGGCACCATCCACGCGACGCCACCGCCAGTGAACGATCTGGTGGTTCATCTCACATCGAACGACACCACGGAAGCCACCGTGCCAGCGACGGTGACCGTGCCCGCCGGACAAACGACTGCGACTTTTCCGATCACTATTCTCGACGACACCATTCTGGACGGCAGTCAAAACACCACCATTGCTGCGACCGCCGTCGGCTTCCCGGATGCCTCGCATGTCATCGCGATCAACGACAATGAAACAGCGACGCTAACTCTAACATTGCCGCCCGCCGCAAATGAAAACTCGGGAGCGGTGCAGGGAAGCGTATCGCTCGACTCTCCGGCGGGCAGCGCGGTGATCGTGCAGTTGAGCACGAGCGACGCCGATGCCGTGCAGACCCCAGTGAGCGTGACGATTCCCTCCGGTCTCACATCGGTGGATTTCGCCCTGACGATCCTCGATGACAACCGGATCAGTGGCACCCACGCGGCGACGATCACCGCCCATGTGGCGAACTGGACGGATGCCACGGCGGAGATCTTCATCACCGACAACGAAGCCACCCATCTATCATTGAGTCTTCCGGCGCAATGCATCGAAGGAGCCTCGTTTGGTGTTACGGTTTCGATTCCCGGAACGCTCGCGGCGGATCTCGTCGTCGCGCTGGTTTCCGGCAACCCGTCGCGGCTTCCCGCGCCGCCGTCTGTCACGATTCCCGCCGGTGCCACGGCGGTGACTTTTCCGCTGGCGGCAACAGATAACACGCTCACGGAAGGCACGCAGGCTGTGACGCTCACGGCCAGCGCGTCCGGCTTCACTGGCGCGGGTGGCGGCATCAACGTGGCGGACAATACCGCTCAACACTTCTCGTTCTCGACGATTTCCTCGCCGCAAGCCAAAGGCGCGTCCATTGACGTCACCATCACCGCGCAAGACGCAAGCAACGCCACGGTCACGGGCTACGCCGGCACGCCCGTTCTAACGGCAGTCGGCGCGTCCGGCGCGGTGACGATTTCCCCGTCTGCGGTCAGCGGGTTTGTCGATGGAGTCTGGACCGGCAGCGTGGTGATCCACTCTGCGGATACCAATATCGTAATCACCGCAACAGACGGCATCGGACGCAGCGGATCGAGCAATTCGTTCAACGTCATTGTGCCGGTGGATTTCTTTACCGAGATGTTCAACGCCAATCGCCCCAACGATGTGAGCAATCAGAGTTTCCTGTTCACCCCCGACGGTTCGCCCGGCTTCTATGCGGTGCAACGCGCACCCGTGAGCGCCTTTCCCACGGATCCCACCGGCGGCATCGGGATGGTGATGAACGACGATACTTATGTGCAGTTCAACCTCAGCGGCGGCACCACGGTGAAGCTGTATGGAACCAGTTATGCGACTTACTATGTGGGCAGCAACGGATATGTGACTTTTGGATCGGGTGACTCGAATTCTTCCGTGTCACTCGCCAATCACTTCGGCAAGCCGCACATCGCCGCGCTCTTTGACGACCTGTTCCCGATCACCACCAGGCAGGTCACACGCAAGCAGACCGCCGACCGTGTGGCCATCACATGGCAAGGCGTGCCGGAGAGCGGAACCAACGATTCTAACAGCTTCCAGATTGAAATGTTCTTCGACGGACGAATCCGTATCACCTGTCTGGGAATCGCCGCCAGCGACGGACTGATCGGACTTTCGAAGGGTCTTGGAACGCCATCCGGTTTTGTGATGAGTGATTTCAGTGCCTACCCCACGTTCTCGATTGGCGTTGAGGTTCCTGCGATCACCACGGAGGGTGCCGCGCCTGTTATGGGAACGCTCACCGTTTCACCCGCACCAACAAGCAACTTGATTGTGAGTCTTTCCTCGGGTGATACCACGGAAGCCACGGTGCCGACGAGTGTGACATTGCTTGCCGGGCAAACCACGACCACCTTTCCGATTGCCATCCTCGACGACGCGGTGCTGGATGGCACTCAATACGCCACCCTTACGGCGAGTGCTTCCGGCTATGCCGCTGGTGCGGGTGTGATCGCTGTGCAGGATAACGAAACCACCTCCATCACTGTGAGTGTGCCGGCTTCCACCACCGAGGGCGTGGGCACTGTGCAGGGAACCATTACCCTGGCGGCTGCGCCTGCCAGCGCGGTTTCCGTGAACCTGACATCCAGTGATACGACGGTGGTGACGGTGCCCTCGATACTCGTCATCGCCGCCGGGCAAACCTCGGCAAATTTCACGATCCCCGTGGTGGACAATGCTCTGATCGACGGCACGCAGCCCGCCACGATCACCGCGCACGTCGCCAACTGGACGGATGGCTCCGCTGGCATTGCCGTGCAGGACAATGAAACGACCCAGCTCGCGCTGACGCTTCCGGGTTCCGTGAGCGAGAGCGGGGCAGGAACGGGCATCGTCTCAATTTCCGGGGCGCTGGCCACGCCACTCACGGTTTCCCTGGCATCCGGCAACGTCTCGCGTCTCGCCGTGCCGCCCACCGCGACCATTCCCGCCGGGTTCACCTCCACGACCTTCAATTTCACTGCGCCGAACAACACGCTGACCGACGGGCAGCAGTTCATCACCATCACCGCCGGAGCAGCGGGCTTCACTAACGGCAACGGCTCGATTTATGTGACCGATGACGACGTGCACCACTATGAAATCAGCGTCATTGCCTCGCCGCAAGTCCGCGGCGTGCCCTTCAGCGTGACGCTCACTGCGAAGGATTTCAACAATACAACCATCAGCAATCACATTGGCACCGCCGATCTAGCGGCGAGCGGAAGCGGCGGAGCGGCTTCCATCACCCCGGTGGTGACCACGGCGTTCGCAGGCGGCGTGTGGACGGGGAACGTGACGGTAAACGACTTTGCCAGCAACCTGGTCATCACCGCGAGTGATGGAGCCGGGCATGCCGGAGCAAGCAATCCGTTTACGGTGGGAGTGGGGTCGCTGCATCATTTCGGGTGGAGTCCCGTGGCGACCCAAGTTTCCGGTAGCGCGTTCGGGGCGACCATCACGGCACGGGATGTCGCCGACAACACGGTGACGAACTTCACCGGCACAACGAGCCTCAGCGGATTTACCGGCAGCAGCACAAGCTGGACCCTGCTCAACAACCCGGTCTTTGCCAATAAATACACTTTGGGAACCTACACCCTGGGTTATTCATTTACGCCATCCAGCAACATATTGGTCACGGCGGTGCGGAGTTTCTCGGGAACCAAGGTATCCATCTGGACAAACACCGGCACGTTGCTGGCCAGCGTTCCCGTGACCACCACGCCGGGCACCTGGACCGATACACCCCTTGCCAGCCCGCTCCAATTGCAAGTCGGCGTGACATACCGGATCGGCGTTCTTACGGGTGGTGCGCCTTATTACGCACGCGCCGACATGGGTACGACATTTCCACACGGCTCCCTCAACCAGAGTTATTCGTCGTCGGGAAACGTCTTCCCGACCACGGTGGATTCCGTCCGTTGGTGGTTTGTCGATATGAGATATACCATCGGAAGTCCGGTCACACTCAGCCCCGCGACGACGGGTGCATTCACGTCCGGCGTGTGGGCCGGAAACCTGACCGTGTCGCAAGCCGGAGCCGGGATCAGTCTCTACGCCAATGACGGCAGCGGCCACTTCGGTCAAAGCAACATCTTCGACGTGCTTCTGACTCCCCCGAGCACCAATGCGAACCTGGCCGGCCTCTCTCTCTCCGCCGGAACCCTCACGCCGGTATTCAATGGTGGCACCACCAGCTACACGGCCAGTGTTTCCAACGCGACAAGCGCCATCACCCTCACGCCGACCACTGAGGAAAGCCACGCGACGGTGACGGTCAACGGCACGACGGTAGCCTCTGGAAACGCCAGTGCACCCATCAATCTAGCAGTTGGCGGTAATCCCATCGTCACGGCGGTCACCGCGCAGGACGGGATCACCCAGCAGATATATACAGTCAGCCTGACTCGTCGGACCCCCTATCAGGATTGGGCGGTCGTCCACAATCTCGGCGGCCCGGCGGAGGATTCCGACGGCGATGGTTGGACGAACCTGCTCGAGTGGGCCTTCGCCACGGATCCCGCCTCGGCGGAACTCAGTGTGCTGCGTGTGAATGGCGGTGGCATCGAAACACACGGCGGGCCGGCGATTTTCGAAGAGCCGGACGGCTCAGGCGGGATCAACCGCTTCGCGCTGTTTGCCCGGCGTAAGAACGCGGCGGCCGCCGGGCTGGGTTATAGCGTCGAGTTTAGCAACGATCTAACATTATGGGAGGCGACCACTGCCACGCCAACCACCGTGGCCGAAGACGCTGAAACCGAGGCAGTCACCGTGCCATTTCCTGATCCAGGAGACGCGAAGGCGGCATACTTCCGCATCCGAATTACAAGCCAGTAATATGGCGCGAGTCAGGATTTCCTGGGTGGCATTTCTACTTCGGCAAGACAGGTCTCAAAGCATCCGCCCAGATGGAGTAGCCCTTTTCATTGGGATGGAGGAAATCGGGCATCGTTTCCTTGGAGATGGATCCGTCGGGCTGGAGCCATGTTGTGGTGGTATCCAGCAGCGTGACTTGCGGTTTTTGCGCGAGCGGAACGAGTCGTTGATTGATGTCCGCGAGAATGGCACGCGCCGGGTCACTTGGCTTCTCACCACGGGGGAAAATGGCCATGAGAATGATTCGGGCGGCGGGACATTTGGCCTGTGCCCGATCCACAATAAGACTGATGGCTTCGGCGATCTCCGCAGGGGTGTTGGCCCGAGCCTGAGGAGTGCCGGCCAGATTGTTAGTGCCGATGTGAATGATGATCGTTTTGGGCTTAATCCCATCGAGTTCCCCCATCTCGATGCGCTTCAGGACATTCTGTGTGCGATCCCAGCCGAAGCCGAGATTGAGGACTGCGCGTTGGCCGAATAGGCCGTGCCAAGCCTGCGCACCGCGGTTACCGACCGTTCCGCCATCGGGCTCACCACCCCAAAAATGGGTGATCGAATCACCAATGAGCACGATCTCGGGATTGATCTTCTCTTTGGCTGCCATCACCGCGGCATGTCGATCCTCCCAGCTGTAGCTATCCATCTCCAGCTTGCCGCTGGGCTTTATCGCGGAGTTGTTTGCAGATGCTCCCGGCAGGGCGGTCTCGATGACGTGGGCGACACGCTCGGCAAGACGATCATAACCAGGAAGTCCGAAATGCACGTCATTGGGATTTTGCAATTTGGCGAGATCCGGTTTGATCCAGACGTTCAGGTCATCAATGGCGACTCCGTTCCGATTCATCACGTTGAGAGCAATGACGTTTCGTTCCTCAATGGCTTCCGGTGTCTGATTTTCAGCAACATTGCGAGGCACGGGGGTCGTGGAGGCCCAGATGAGTTTCGCTCCGGTCGCTTTTAACAGGGTCACCAGGGACTCCAGATTACGCTCATAGTCCGCTAGAGGAGTCGCCCGATCATGGATGCCGAAGTTAAAATGGATCACGTCCCATTTGCCATCGCCAAGCCAGATGGGCAGCTTCTTCAAGCCATTGGAACTCGGGCCGCAGTTCTCGGGAGCGCGATGGACATTTGCCACGCCTGCGAGATTTTTCCGCACCGGCAAGGTGTAGCCGCGTGAGATGGAATCACCAATCAACAATACGCGTGGAAGCTTGGGATCATCCTTCACAAAGTCCCAGGCATTGGCGGTTCCCCGAACCTTGTCCTGCTTGTGAAGGGGCAAATAGTAGGTTCCAAGACAGGCCTCCAGCGTTTCCTCCCACTGCCTGTGATCGGGAGGGAGAGCGCCTTTCCAATGCTGGTATTGATCATCCAGCACCTTGTCCTCCGCAGCTTTCTTCGCCGCAGCTTCAGTGGCGTTGGTCGGTTCGAGGGCAACCGCGGGGGCTGCGGCATATGCGGGACTGTTTAGAAAGCAGCAAAGGACGAAAAGCGGGAGGAAGGGTTTCACTGCTGGGCGGGTGTAGGTTTGAAGTTTCTGCGGAATGGTGCATTGGCCGGATGATGCGGCGTCACAAGCGATGGAAAAACACGGGAGCAAATGAACGAAGTCCATTCACTTATGAAACAAGAACCCGACAACGTAGCAAAAAAACCCGGATTTTATCAATTTTTCACCCGAAGCCACTCGGCGATTGCGTTACTCCCCTCTCAATGCTTTCTCGTCGGCATGAATCTCCACAGCAATCTCCGCCCAACCGGCAAATTCCTGGTAATCCATGGGCTGCTTTTTTGCAGCTTGATCCTGGCAGCCGCAGAACAGGTTGGCCCGTGGCGGATGGACGAGTTGAGAAAGACCCCGGCGATGCATTGGGTTTCCAGAGAAGGCCCCGTGCATTCACTGCTCTACACGAGCGAGACCTATCAGGAAAATCCGACGGAGGTTTTCGCCTTCTTTGCCTCACCTGTAACGCTGGGCGAGGCGAAGCCCGGAGCCAAGTTTCCCGGAGTGGTCCTCGTTCATGGCGGCGGCGGCACCGCATTCGCTGAATGGACATGGCTATGGGCGAAACGTGGCTACGCGGCCATCGCAATGGATCTGGGCGGAAGCCGTCCCATTGACCCGGTTTACGACCCCAAGACCGGAGTTCCGGTTCCCTATCAGGCAAGCAACCCGGCGACATTCACGCGACTCCCTAACGGTGGTCCGCCTCAGGAGCATCCGCAGAAATTCGATTCGATCAGCGGCCCGGTTTCGGATCACTGGCCATTCCACGCGGTAGCCTCCGTCATCCGGGCCCACTCGCTGCTGCGCGGCATTTCCGAGGTGGATGCTTCCCGCACAGCCTTAACCGGAATCAGTTGGGGCGGCTTCACCACCTGTATCGTGGCCTCGCTGGATGACCGCTTCAAGGCAGCCGTGCCGGTGTATGGTTGTGGGTTTCTCCATGAGGGTGAATCGGTCCAGCGCCCATGCATCGACAAGCTCGGCGACATGCGACAGACTTGGATCGATGCCTACGACCCCTCCGCATTCCTGGGGCGCTGCCGTGTGCCCATCCTTTTTGCCAATGGAACGTCCGACGTCCACTATCCATTGGACAGCTATCAGAAATCCTTTGACCTCGTTCCGGGAACGAAACAAATGCGCATTCAGGTCAGCATGCCACACGGCCACAACGTCGGCTGGGAACCCGAGGAAATCGGACTGTTCATCGACACCTACTGTCGCAGCGGAAAACAACTCGCCGTGCCTGGAGAGCCCGTCATCACAGGCGAGCAGGTGAGAGTTTCCTATACCGCACGGGTTCCACTCACAGAAGCAGCCCTGCACTTCACCAGCGACACGGGCCCACGCTCCAAGCGCACCTGGAAGAGCATTCCCGCCGGAATCCACGAGCAATCCATCACCGCCCCCAAACCACCTCAAAACGCCAACACCTGGTATCTATCACTCACCGACGAGCGTGGCGCAATGGTTACTACCGCAGTTCAGTTCCAGTAGCAATGGCTCGATTGGCGGCCGACCATCGCAGTGCTGTATAACGGAAGAAGGCCACGAATTTCACCCCATTTCGATCAACGCTTGTCCTCTGCCACCAACAGCACCTTGTCCGCCTCGCCAAGCGTTTCATATCCGGAAACGATCACCTCCTCCCCCTCCTCCAACCCTTCGATCACTTCGAAAAAATCCGGATTCTGGCGACCGATCTTGATCTCGCGTCTCACCGCGATGCCGTTGGCGCGATCCACCACATAGATCCACCGGCCATTGGTGGACTGAAAAAAACCACCGCGCGGCAAGATGAGCGCCCGACCGGATTCCCCGAGTTCGAGCCGTGTCTTGGATGTCTGGCCGATTCGGATCTCTGCGGGAACGCCGCCATTGAACACTAGATCCACCGCGAACGATCCTCCGCGCACCTCTGGATAGACCTTGGAAACGGTCGCCTGATAGTCCTTGCCCGAAAATTCGCAAGTCGCCTTGAGCTTCGGTCTGATCCGACCGACGTAATGCTCGTCCACCTCCGCCTTCATTTTGTAGGAATCGAGGATGTTCACGGTTCCGATGCGCGAACCGCCGGGAATCACCTGCCCGAGTTCTGGATTCAAAGTGGCCAGCTCGCCGTTCACCGGGGCCTTGACCCATAACAAGCCGAGCCGTGCCCGGTTGGTCTCCAGGTTCTTTTGCATCGATTCCAGCATGTCTTCCGCTGCGGTGATTCTGGCCGCGAAAGTGACGGTGTCGGTGGCGTTCTTTTTCTCCAGCAAATCCCGCATCCGCAACGTCCGCGCATGGGTCTCCAGAGTTTGGTGATAGGTCTCGCTCGGGATCGCCTTGGACTTGATCATAATCTCGTTGTTCGCGATTTCCCGCTCAAGCTTGATCAGGTCATACTGATACTCGATCAATTTGGATTCGTTGTAAAACTTCTGGTTCTCCAATGTCAGTAACATCGATTTCAAATCGTTGGTGGCGCGGGCAACCTCGGTCTCATAATTGGAAATCTGCAACGCGAGGTTGTCATTGCTGATCCTGAGTATGTCATCGCCTTTTGCGACCTTGGTTCCCTCGCGGATGAAAATCTCCTCCACCTTGCCGCCTTCGGTAGCATCCAGATAGACGGTCTGGATTGGTTCCACATAACCGATGACGGTGACGTAATCGTGAAATTCACTCACCGCCGCCTTGGCGAGGGTGAGCCTGCCGATGTCCATTTTCACCGCCGATCTGCCATCCCTCAGAATCAGATAGAGAGCGAGCGCGAAAAACAACGCGGCAACGGCGGATCGCTTCAGCCAAAGCGCTTTTCTCTTCACTTTCGGGTCGATGGGTCGGTCCATAATGGGATGTTGGCGGGTTCATGCTTCACTCATAACGCAGGGCGTCCACCGGATTGCGGGTAGCGGCGCGCCAAGCTTGGAACAATGTCGTCACGATGGCGATGCCCAAAGCAAGCAGGCCGGCCACGACGAAGGTCGGCCAAGTCAGGGAAATCCGGTAAGCGTAGTTTTCAAGCCAATCTTCCATCACGAGATAGACCGCCGGACAAGCGATCACGAACGCCACGGCCACCCAGCGGGTGAATTCCCCGGCAAGCATGGAAACAATTTGCCGGGTGGTGGCTCCATTGACCTTGCGGATGCCGATTTCCTTGGTGCGTTTCGAAATCGAATGCGTGGCCAGACCATACAATCCCAAGCAGGCGATGAATACCGCGAGCAACGTGAACAAGGTGAAAAGCACGCCGAATTGCCGGTCCCCGCGGTATTGTTGATCGAACGTTTCATCCAGAAACCGATAGTCGAAATCCTCCATTGGATAGATCTGCCGCCAAGCGCGACGGATGTCCGCGATGGTCGCGCGGATGTCTCCGGAACGGACCTTGATCGCGTAGTAGCCCACTTCGTAAACCCACTTGTAGCCACAAAAGAAAATCACGGGGCGGATCTCCTTGCGCAGCGATTCCTGATGATAATCGTTCACCACGCCGACAATTCGATACTGTTTTCCGCCGACCCAGAGGATGGAATCCACCGCCTGCCCGGCATCCGCGAAACCGAATTTCCTGGCCGCCTTTTCATTCACGATGACCGTTGTGGCTTCCGCCGCGGTGTTGGCGGAAAAGTTCCGGCCCGCCCGCATCGTAAGCTGGAAGGCGGGGATGAAATCGTGATCCACATAGGCATAACTGCAATTGTTTTTGGTATGAGGCGGGTCGCCGTCCTTCCGGACATCCTGCTGCTGCCAGATGATCTCGCTGCCCGGCATCGAGGATGACGTGGTGACAGCCTCGACGCCGGGCAGGGCGCGGACCTTGTCCTTGTAAGTTTGCAACGAGGCGATCCGCTTCGGACTCCCCAGATCCCGCATCGAGGAATACGTGACCAACGTGCGCCCGATGTCCACGCCGAGAGCTTGGCCGCGCATGAAGTCGAGCTGCCGATAGATGGTGATGACGCCGACCGTGAGACCGATGGAAACCGCAAACTGGAACACCACCAGGATTTTCCGCGGGTCCAGCCGGTGGGCGGTGAACTGATGCTTCGGTTTGAAGAGCATCATGCTGTCATAGGATGACTGAATCAAGGCGGGGTAAGAACCGGCCAGGATGATTCCCAAAACCCACACCACGGCGGCACCACCGAGAAAGACCGGATCCCGCAAAACAGATGCCGCCGCAAGCTCACGTCCCATCAGCCCGGAGACCGCCGGATCAAAAACAACCACCAACACCAGGGTCAGCATGGCGCTCAGGAAGTTGATGATTCCGTATTCGACAAAATACTGCGCTACAAGTTCCCGCCGGGACGCTCCCGCCACTTTTCGAATGGCCACTTCCTTCGCCCGTTCCAGCGAGCGGGCCAACGATAAATTGATGAAATTGATCCACGCAATGCATAAGATGACGCAGCCTAGCACGGCAGTGGCGACCACCGCGCGATAGTCACCATTGGTCTTGTCCTCGCCAATGCGGTTTGAATGCAGGTGAATATCGCGCACCGGCTGCAGGAAAAAGTCGATTCTGGTGCCATCTTTGGTGACGTTTTTCAGATAGTCCTTCTTGATCCGGTTGATTTGTTCCTCGACATGGCGGGGATCGGAACCGGGCCGCAACAGCAGATAGGCATAATGCCCCTGGCCTCCGAACGACCAATCCGTGACTCGTTTCGTGGCGCGGAGTCTTTCTTCATCCCGCGCCACCGCGCGGCCACCAACGCCCTCCTTCCGGGCGGCGTAATAGTCATAGGTTTTGCGGGATATCAAAAGATCGAATCCCAAGTGCGAGTTGGCGGGAAAATCCTTGAAAACTCCTGTGACCTCAAACTCCCAACCCTCATTAACCCGAAACCATTTGCCAAGTGCCTGAGCGGTGCCGAAAAGCTTGATCGTCGCAGATTCCGATAGAACAGCCGAATGAATTCCCGCCAGCGGATGATCGGACTTTTTCACCACAAACGGAAACTGGAGAACCTCGAAAAGCGAATCCTCCGCCGCGAACATCGAGATGTCCTGGATGTGGCGCTCGTCGGTCGCGACCGAGGCGATGTCCCGGAAAATCTCCGTGCCAGCCTCCACTTGCGGCAGTTTTTCCTGCAAGATGCGCCCCATTCCATAGCAGGCTTTGGCGCTCTTCAAATTCAACACTCCGTTCTGATAGCGGTCATGGACGATGCGAAACAACCGCGGTGAGTTGCCCCAGAACGTGTCATACTGCGTTTCCATGCGCACATGGATGAAGATGAACACGCACGCCGTCATCGCCAGCGCGAGACCCAGGATGTTGATCGCGGAGAACGTCTTGTGTTTCCACAAATTGCGTAGCGCCACGATGAAATAATGATGCAGCATGACGGGGTGCCTCAAGCGGGGTTCACGATCTTGCCGTCGAACAAGTTGACGATCCGGTGGGCGCGTTGGCAATCAACGGGTGAGTGGGTGACCATGACGATGGTGGCGCCCTCCTGGTTGAGTCCGGCCAGTAGATCCATCACCTCGTGGCCATGGGTGGAGTCAAGATTGCCGGTGGGTTCGTCCGCCAGGATCAACTTGGGGCCGGCTACGATGGCTCTGGCGATGGCCACCCGCTGCTGCTGGCCGCCTGAGAGTTGTTGAGGGAAATGAGAGGCGCGGTGGGAGATTCCCAAACGCTCCATCACCTCGCCGGTGCGTCTCGCGCGTTCATCCGGAGATTTTCCGAGATATAACAAAGGCAGGGCGATGTTTTCGCGGACGGTGAGTTCGTCGATCAGATTGAAACTCTGGAAAACAAAGCCGATGTTTCCTTTCCGCAGCCTGGACCGTGATTGTTCCTTCAAGCCCGCCACCTCGGTGCCGTCGAAAAAACACGTTCCGCCGGTGGGAGAGTCCAGTAGGCCGATAATGTTGAGCAGCGTCGATTTCCCACAACCCGAAGGCCCCATGATGGCAACAAACTCACCCTTTGCGACCTCGAAGTCCACTTGATCGAGAGCGGTGGTTTCAACCTCGTCGGCAAGGAATCGTTTGGTTAGTTTTTCAGCACGCAGCATGATCATCATGATTCACTTCATCTTTCCCCGTGCACCGGAAAAATTCCAACGGGCCATCATGGCTTCCGTTCCAGAATCACACACGCGCCACCACCGGGGGCGAGACCCACGTGGATTGTGTCTGCGGAAGTGACATGACGAATCTCCGATCGCAGGGTTTCGCGATTCTTCTGGTAATGGGCATCCTTGCCATCCTGGACAATGGTTGCGGTGAAATTTCCGGCGCCGAGGAAGTCAAGTTTGATGTCAAGTTCGCGGGCGGATTCGTTGGTGGCCGCTCCGACGAGCCATTTGCCATCCGCCGCCTGGCGCGCCATCACGATGTGCTCCCCGATCACGCCGGAGAGGGTTTTGCTTTCCCTCCACGGCATCTGTTGGGCTGATAGATATTCCAGCAGGACGGGATACTTCCGATAGAACTCCGGGATGTCAGGGATGATCGTCGCTCCCGAGAAGACAATCAGGGTGCGGGCGGCCTCGGAAACCAAGGTGGACGGCACTTCCATCGGATTGTCCACACGGGTGGTCTTGCCTTGGCGCAGGTCGAACATGCCGTTGTTCATGTCGATGGGACCGGCGAGCATGTTGACGAAGACCGTGGTGACAAACGTCTTGAGCTCAAAAACCCGCTTGGAATCAAGTTGGGCGAAGCAGAACTCACGGGTCACCGCGTTGGGCCAGGTGCGCATCTGACCGTAGGGGTGGACCGGCTCATCATGGAAATCACAGAGAAGCTTGTTCTTCGCGCACAACTCCGTGATCATCCGGGTACGGGTGTTTTTCGCCTCCGGTGTGTCGTTCATGAAACCGTATTTCACACCGCTTGCGCCTCACTCGCCGTATTGTTTGAGCGTTTGATCGATTGGATAGTTGCGTCCGCCCACATCATTGAGGTAGAGCCAGATTCCGACCCCCTTCGGTTTGGCATAGGCAATGAGCTTCTGCACATCCCCGGCTTTTTCCCCCTTCACCGGGTCCGAGGTGTGGGAAAACTCGGGTCCATACCAATCCGCGTCCAGCACGAGATGTTGGATATGGTTTTCCGCGGCAAAGTCCACCATCCGGGTCCACGACGGATAGGTCATGGTATATTTGAAACCATCCACCTCGGCTCCGTTGATGCGCCAATCCCACAATGCCACGCCGGGCTTGACCCAGGAAAAATCCCCAACCGGCGGCGGATTGAGCAATTCAATCAGATGAGAATCCACCAGCGCCCCGGGAGAACGGCCGAAGAGAATGACCCGCCACGGACCGACATATCCCGCCGCAACTTTCCCCGGCGCGGCGATGGCGGTGAATTGCAGTAGCCCGCTTTTGGCAAGCCGGAGCGGCTCACCAGCCCGCAAGTCCGCCTCGTGGACCGCTAGAAAGGCTTTTGCGGAGGCTTGGACAGTCATCACGGGTTCACGGGTTCCGGTGATCGTGCTGAGTTTGTCCGGCCCAAGATTGTGCTGTTCCCGGTTGTAAAACCACGCGGTAAAATCGCCTGCGAATGTATATGTTGTCAGGTCGGCGGTCGCGGTGGTGGCGTCGCCCGTGGCATCGGCCGGAATCTCATAACGAAATGCGATGCCATCATCGTATGCACGCATCACCACGCGCATCCGGTCGAATGGCGCGTTTTCTCCGGCGAGGTCGATGGCGCTTTCCCTGAATTGGTCCGGCACCACCGCCCGCTTCCCCCAGACCGGCTTCCACACCTCGTTGGACTCGCGGTTTTTCACACCTGTCACCTTCCATCCTGCTGATGGAATTTTTCCGGAGTTTCCGAAATCCAATCCCATCACGGAAGGAGAAATCATGGCTTCGCCATCCGCATGGAACGCGTAGCTGAAAGCACCTGCGGCATCGATCCCGCAGGTGACGGAAAGTTTGCCGTCCGGGCTGGATGCCACTCCGGAAGTTTCCCCGGCTTGGACTATTCCGCCAGACAGGGCGATCAAGGAGGCATACATGGTGGCAAATACCCGACAGGGCGAATTTTGGAGTGATGAATTTTTCATGGGATTTTTTCTCTATCGATGACCGTTGAAAATCGAACTGGAGGCAATCGCCTTACTATGAAAAAAACCGCTGAAAATGTAGCAATCTAATTTTCGGCTTCCCGAGGCCGATGTTTTCGGCACGATCCAGGAATGTATTGCAAAATGAGTCGGCATTTGGTCGTCGTAGCGGGACTCTCCCTCTGGATTTCTGTTTTCGATGCGGGTGCCACCGAGCCGGCGCTCTGCCCGCGTCCCGTCCAATTCACCGCGAAATCCGGTGAATTCGCGGTGACCCGAAACACCACCATCTCCTATTCCGCCCCCACCGCCGAGGCTGCCGCAAGATTTCTCGCGGAAATTTGGCGACCAACAAGCGGCCTCCCCCTGCCCGTCCAACCCAACGACGGCACCATCCGCTTCGCCTCCACCCGCAGCGAAAAACTCCCCGCCGGTGGCTACCTGCTGCAAGTCAGCCCCACCGGCATCGTCGTCCTCGCCTCCGATGCCGCAGGCTATTTCCACGCCGTACAAACCTTGCGCCAACTCGCCCCCAGCGCAGACCTCCAGAACATCCCGTGCGTGGAAATCCGCGACACCCCGCGCTTCGGCTGGCGCGGCCTGATGCTCGATGAAAGCCGCCACTTCATGGGCAAGTCCGCCGTTTTCAAAATCCTCGACGCCATGGCATCCCTCAAACTCAACCGCTTCCACTGGCATCTAACCGACTCGCCCGGCTGGCGGCTCGAAATCAAACGCTTCCCCGAACTCACCACCATCGGCGCCACCGGCGATCAATCCAACCCGACGCGCCCACCGCAATTCTATGCCCAGTCCGAAATCCGCGAAATCCTCGCCTACGCCCGCGCCCGCCACATCCTCGTCATCCCGGAAATCGAACTGCCCGCCCACGCCACCGCCGCCATGCGCGCCTACCCACGCCTGAGCTGCACCGGCAAGCCGGAGTTCATGTATTGCGCCGGCAACGACGAAGCCATCCGTTTCCTCGAACAAGTCCTCGACGAAACCATCGCGCTGTTTGACTCCCCCTTCATCCACATCGGCGGCGACGAGTGCCCGAAGCAAATCTGGAAAGATTGCAAAAAATGCCAGGCCCGAAAAACCGCCAACGGATTGAAGAACGAAGACGAATTGCAAAGCTGGATGGTCCGCCACTTCGATACATACCTGGCGAAAAAAAGCCGCCGCCTCATCGGCTGGGACTCGATTTTCGAAGGCGGCCTACCGCCCGGAGCGGCGGTCATGTCCTACCTCCGGGCCAATGGCGCACGGGACGCCGCCGCCACCGGACACGACGTGGTGATGGCCACTCATATTCCCCTCTACCTCGACTATCCGCAAACCGAAGCGCCCGATGGATACACCTATTACCGCGTGCGGGTGAACTCCTGCGAGCGCATCCTCTCCTTCAACCCCGTGGCCGGCATCCCCGAGGAAAACCAAAAACACATCCTCGGACTGCAAGGCAGCCTCTGGAGCGAGACCGTCAACGACGGCAAGGAAGCCGAGTGGAAACTCTTCCCCCGCGCCGCCGCCATCGCCGAACTCGCGTGGTCCCCTGCCGCCAAAATTTCGTGGCCGGACTTCAACACACGCCTGCCAGCCATACGCACCCGACTCAAAGCCATGGGCCTGCATGTTTCCCCCACCGCCGAACCCGCATGGTACCAAACGGCGGGCGCATGGAAAACCGGCGAACCCACCGAGACCTGGACCGCCCACGAGTGGGACATCACCAAAAACATCCACGAACCCGCCACCTACAAGGCACGCTTCATCTACACCGGCGGCAAACACCAACTCCAAATCCGCAACCCCACCCTGCTGGAAAACAACAAGGAAATCACCACCGACGCACGCCAGGGTGCCGCCGGTGCCAATCCCTCAATCTTCGACTTCTCCCTCGCCCTGCCCGCCCCCACGCCTGGTGCCACCTACACCCTGCGGGCGGAAATCCGCAGCGATGGCGGAAACGATTCCAACGGCACGATCTGCGTCTTTCCCGCCAAGATCGAGGACCGTTGATCAGGAAACCGAGTCAATTGCCTGGTCGGGCCGTGGATGCTCCGTGGTGGGGTTTTCGTCACATGTGCGCATTCTCCTCGTGTGGGTCATGAATGATGGCACCAATGAATTGGCAATAATCCATGCGGATCACGTTTTTTTCACACCCTCTCGTAATGAATGTCTTGTTGTTGCTCCGTTTCGGAAGCATTTTCAAGGTTCCGGCATTTAAAATTGCTACGATTGCGCCAAAATTTTCCATCTTTATACCAGATCATGGACGATCTCGCCAAATTCCACCGATCCCACACACTTCCAGAAATTCCTCATTATTTCTGCAAGCCCGTCGTACCCCCTATCAGCAAAAACCGCCAGGAGGGACGGACGCGGGAAGGAGGGTAGCCAATGCCTGGAACGCAAAACAATGACCGACACGTATGAAAAAACCGATCAGCCGCGTGAAATTGGCGACAACCATCTGTTCATCTAGATCACCGGACGGAACGAAGTCCGCACCATCGCCGATAGAATGGAGACACCGATCACAGCAATGATCCCGGTCAAGATTTCTCAGACGTTTCTCCTGGCGGAAGCCTGTCCCGTGGGACCCGCGGCAAGCGATTTGCAGCGCGCGGATCATTATCGGCGGGCACATGAAAGAAAAGCCTGCCAACCGTAGTTTAAAGACACCCGATCACCCACCGCATCACCTGTCACTAGCCAAAAACACCACCATTCCCATGAATCCATCCGATCTCCCAACCAATCCCCGCCGCAGTTTCATCAAAACCATTGGTGGTTTTGCCGCCGGTTTCGCAGCACTGCCCGCCATCACCAGCGCCCAGGACGCCGCCAAAAATGCCGACCCGTCGCGCCGCACGGGAGGCAAATATATGGGCGGTTTCGCCGCGCCTAAACTCGATAAAGTCAAAGTCGCCATCATCGGAGTCGGTTCCCGCGGCTCCGGCCACGCCGGGCAGCTCGCCGGCCTCGAGGGCGTCGAGTTCGTCGCCGTGAGCGATCTCCACGAAGACCGTGCGAAACGCGCTGCGGATGCCGTCACGGCCAAGGGGCACCAGCCGAAGGTTTACAGCGGAGACGAGAATTCCTGGCAGAAAATGCTGGAGGAAACCAAACCGGACGCCGTGTTCATTGCCACCCCGTGGGAACTCCACGCACCGATGTGTATCGCCGCAATGAAAGCCGGAGCGCACGCCTTCAGCGAGGTGCCCATCGCATACACAATTCAGGATTTATGGGATCTCGTGGACACATCGGAAGCCACCGGACGCCACTGCATGATGTTGGAAAACGTCAATTATGGCCGCGAGGAGCTGCTTTACCTCAACATGGTCCGCCAAGGTGTCATCGGCGAATTGCTCCACGGCGAGGCCGCCTACATCCACGACCTCCGCGGCCAGATGGACAATCAATCCACCACCGGGTCCTGGCGCACGCTCCACTATGCCAACCGCAACGGCAATCTCTACCCCACCCACGGCCTCGGCCCCGTCGCCCAATACATGAATCTCGGTCGCGGCGAGGACAATTTCGGCCGCCTCGTTTCCTTCTCCTCGCCCGCCAAGGGCCGCGCCCAACACGCGCAAAAATCTGACAAGCTCACCGATCCCGCCTGGAAAAACCTCGAGTTCAAGGGCGGCGACATGAGCACCTCGATCATCAAGAGCACTCTCGGCCGGACCATCCTGGTCCAGTGGGATGAAACCTCACCCCGTCCCTACTCACGACTCAACCTGATCCAAGGCACCAAGGGCACGCTCGCTGGATTCCCCAACCGCATCGCCATCGAAGGCGTCACCAAAAGCTCCCACGAATGGGCCGAGGGTGCCGCCTGGGAGGAAATCGCCGCGAAATACGAACACCCGCTCATCAAGCGCCTCGGCGCACTTGCCAAGGAGGAAGGCGGCCACGGCGGCATGGACTACCTGATGCTCTTCCGCGTCATCGAATGCCTTCGCAACGGTGAACCACTCGATCAGAACGTCTATGAAGGCTGCTTCTGGTCCGCTGTCGGCCCGCTCAGCGAAAAATCCGTGGCCGAAGACGGCGCTCCGCAGCCCTTCCCGGACTTCACCCGCGGCAACTGGAAATCCACCCAGGCGCTCGGCATCATCGCCTGATCACTCACTTGGCTCAACCAGCAAGACACTACCGATGAAACTCCTGATGATCGCCACTGCCCTAACAGGATTCGCGTGCGCCGATTCCCTGCCGTTGATCCCGCTTCCCGTTTCGGTAACGGCGCGGGAGGGCGCGTTCGAATTCTCCGCCGGCACCGCGATCCGCTTTGATCGCGACCTGAAGACCGAGGCGGATCTCTTCGCCGCCGACTTGCAGGCGCTCACCGGAACCGCACCGAAAACCGCGGCCGAAGAACTACGGATCTTCCTTCACAGTGAAATCCGTCTCGACCTCGATGCCGCGGCGGACCTCCCGGCAGGCGGCTATAAACTTGTTATATCGCCGGGGGCGGTCGTGGTGACCGGCAAGGACTCCTCCGGCGTCTATCACGGCACACGGACGATCTTACAACTTCTGCCACCACGCGGAGCCGCCATCTGGAAGGACGAGACTCCGGCAAGGTTGCCCGCACTCGAGATCACCGACTATCCGCGTTTTGGCTGGCGCGGAATGATGCTCGATGTCGGCCGCCATTTTTATCCGGTGGCGGACATCAAGGACTTCATCGACTGGATGGCGTTTCACAAACTCAACACCCTGCACTGGCACCTCACCGAGGATCAGGGCTGGCGGATCGAAATCAGGAAGTATCCGAAGCTAACGGAAGTCGGCGCTTACCGCGAATCGTCACCGCCTTACGGCAACCGCAAATCCGATGACGGCGTCCGATATGGCGGCTTCTATACCCAGGACCAGATCAGGGAAATCGTCGCCTATGCCGCCGCGCGCCACATCACCATCATTCCTGAAATCGAAATGCCGGGCCACGCGGCTGCCGCCATCGCCTCCTATCCGGAACTTGGAAACACGGATATTCCCGGCTACGCGCCCAAAGTCATGACCCGCTGGGGCGTGCATCCATATACCTTCGCACCCAAAGAAGAGACTTTCCGTTTCCTGGAGGATGTGCTCGGCGAAGTCTGCGAATTATTCCCTTCGAAGTTCATCCACATCGGCGGCGACGAAGCCCCAAAAACCCAGTGGCGGGAATCCAAGTTCGCCCAAGAGGTGATGAAACGCGAGGGCTTGAAAAACGAAGAAGAACTCCAAAGCTGGTTCGTCCGACGGATCGGGAAATTCCTCAAATCCAAAAACCGCCGACTCATCGGCTGGGATGAAATCCAGGAAGGCGGCCTCGATCAATCCGCCACCATGATGGTCTGGCGCGACGCCAAATGGGCCAGGCACGCCCTCGCACTCGGCAACGATGTCGTCATGGCCACCACCTCCCACACCTACTTCGACTACTATCAAAACCCCGCCGCCGCGGAACTCGCCAAAGGCGATGAATATGAAGCCATCGGCGGCGACCTTCCCCTGGCGAAGGTCTATTCCTACAATCCGGCCTCCGTCGCCGAAACCCCGGCTCAGGAAAAACAAATCCTCGGCACCCAGGCCCAGCTTTGGACGGAATACGCCAAGGACATGAAAAAAGTCCAATACCTGGCCTTTCCCCGCATCGCCGCACTCGCCGAAGTGGCATGGACGCCGCACGAGTCGAAAATTCTCGATGATTTCCTCTCCCGTCTTGATGGAATCATGAAGCACTACGACGCCGGAAAGCTCAACTATTGCAAACCGGCAGGCCCACCCGGCAAAGAAGGACGGGATGGATCAAGGCCGGAATCCCCAGTTGGAGGAAAACCCTAACCTGCCCGAATCCATATCCCGGATATCCCCACATTTCATTCAAACCACTCACATGGCTCCCACGACACTAGCTCCAAATCTGCGTGAAATCGCCCTGCTTTTCGACATGCGTGCCGACTTCATCGAAGGGCATCCATACGGTTCCGGACATATCAATGACACCTATTGCGCGACATTCGACCAAGCCGGCCGGAAGATCCGCTACATCCTCCAGCGCATCAACACCCATGTTTTCAAGACTCCCGTCGCACTGATGGAGAACATCGAGCGGGTGACCCGCCATTCACTGGGCCAACTCCTCGCGGATGGCTGCCCGGATGCCCGCAGGAGGACCCTCACCTGCATTCCTTCGGTGGATGGAAAACCCTACGCCATCGATCCGCTTGGCAACTACTGGCGGATCTATCTTTTCATTGAAAATGCCAGTGGTCATGATGAAATCCAAACCAACGAACAGGCATATCAAGCCGCCAGGGCTTTTGGAAACTTTCAGAAACTCGCGGCCGGGCTCGGAGGCGCACGCCTGCACGAAACCATTCCGGATTTCCATAACACTCCCAAGCGCCTTGAGGCGCTCCGCCGCGCTCTTGAGGCCGATTCCTCGAATCGCGCCGCCGCGCTGAAGCCCGAGATCGACTTCGCGCTGAATCGTGCCGCCGACTGCGCGCGCATTCATGATCTCATCGCATCGGGAGCAATCCCCGAACGCGTCACCCACAATGACACCAAGCTGAACAACGTCCTTCTCGACGACCTCACGGCCGAGGGCGTATGCGTGATCGACCTCGACACCACCATGCCTGGATCCGCGCTTTACGACTTCGGCGACATGGTCCGAACCGCGACACCGACCGAACCGGAAGATAGCATTGATCTCAGCAATCTCGACATCCGACTTGATCGTTTCGATTCACTCGTCTGCGGTTACCTGGATGCCGCCCGCTCGTTTCTGTGCCCCGCGGAGCTGGATCACCTCGCTTACTCGGGAAAACTCCTCACCCTTGAATGTGGCATCCGCTTCCTGACCGACTACCTGCAGGGTGACGTCTATTTCAAGATCAAGCGCCCAGCTCACAATCTTGACCGCTGTCGCAATCAATTCGCGTTTGTCGCCGCGATCGAACGAAGACTACCTGAAATGGAAGAGATCGTGCAGGCGCGCTCAAACGGAAAAACACCAAGCATCCTCGCTGAAATATGAAAATCCTCATCACGGGCGGAGCCGGATTTATCGGCTCGCACATCGCCGAGCGCTATCAAAATAAGGCCGATGAAATCCTGATTCTCGACAATCTACGAACCGGCTACCGTCACAATCTGAACGGCCTCAGACATACATTCATCGAGGGATCGGTCACTGATCGTGAGTTGGTGAGGGAGGCGGTAAATGGAGTGGACTATGTATTTCATCTCGCCGCATTGGTAAGCGTTTCCGAATCCATGACCAAATCCGCCGAATGCGTTGACATCAATGTTCATGGTTTGCTCAATGTATTGGAAGAAGCTGCCGACGCAGGAGTGAAAAAACTCGTTTTCGCCTCGTCCGCCGCAGTCTATGGGGATGAACCAACGGTCCCGAAGCTGGAGACCATGGCCCCCGCGCCCAAAAGTCCGTATGCGATCACCAAGCTCGATGGCGAATACTACCTCGACATGTATCAGCGCGAAGGCAGGTTGGCGACAGCGGCGATCCGCTTCTTCAACGTCTTCGGCCCGCGCCAGGATCCCAATGGCGCCTATGCCGCCGCAGTTCCGGCCTTCGCTGAAAAAGCCCGGCGCAATGAAGATATCACCATCTTCGGCGATGGTGAGCAGACTCGTGATTTCATCTACGTCGCGGACATCGCCGGGGCGCTTTCCTTCGCGGTTGAAACGCCTGGAGTCACAGGGGTTTTCAATGCGGGTTACGGGGGACAGATTACCATCAATGACCTTGCCAGTCGGATTATTTCCGCAGCCGGATCAAGCTCCAAGGTTTCGCATGGCCCCGAACGCGCGGGTGATATCAGACACTCCCGCGCCAGCGCCGGAAAACTCCGGGCCGCCGGCTGGATTCCGGCCTACACCCTCGATGAGGGCATATCCATAACTCTGAAAAGCATTCACGATGTACACTAACATAATTTCCCGTCTTCCCACTCACTGGCTGAAACTCGCCTTGCTCCCGCTCTTCACCTGTCAGGCATCGGCCGGCACCCTCTCGCTCACGCCCGGCGATGCCGAGCCGCAATGGAACTTTCGTGAGAGCAGGATCCTGCGCTCCGCAGTAGGAGAACGTTTCGTGCGCCTGGAAGATCCGGCGGGCAAGATGGCGATACTGACTAGCCCGGCCTTCGAGATGGGTGGCTTGCGTGCGCTGGACGTGGCCTTTTCCTACCGCACAGGGGTGAGCGGTTCGCGTTCGGATTACGGCGCTTGGGTGATGGTCAATGTGCTGGATGGCGCTGGGAAACAGTTGACGACGCTCAAGGTTCTTTGTCCGCCTTCCACAGGATGGAACGCCCTCCATCAGGAGTTCGCGCTGCCGCCGGGAGCGGCCAAGGCAACAGCGCAATTCCGCCTGCAAGGCGTGGCCGGGAGATTCGACCTCAAACAAATCAAGCTCCTCACACGAGATGCCGCTGACCGCGAGGAAATCGGCATCCCGCTGGTGGAAGTGGAGAAACTCACATGGAATCGCGGGCGTGCCGTTCTCGAATCCCCGAAACGCAAGTTACCCGCCCTGCCCGGCGCGGGCGCGGCGTCATTCCCTTGGCCCGGTTCGCGCGTCGAGCGCCCGCTGGCCGTTTACGAAATCGAGGCGGAATTCACCGTCGGTGCCGGTGCGGTGGCCGGGAAAAGCGAGGCGCTTTTCACCATGGGCCTCAATATGAACGGTTCCGAGCCCAGCTCGATCACCCTCATGCTTTGGGGAGGCAAGACGCTTTTTGCCCGCCTCAGCTCGGACAACACGGCGATCTCCTCGCAGGTCATCAAGCCGGTGCCGGATTGGCTCGAGGGGCAGAAACACAGTGCGCGGGTGCGCTTTTCCAGCAATAAGGTTTCACTTTGGGTCGATGGTCTAAAAATTGGTGACAGCCATTTGGCGCAGAAATTTTCTCCGGTGGCGGATCGCTCCATTTTCATCGGCAGGGAAACCGCGTCTGATAGCGTGTGGTCGGGCGGCATCGACAAGTTCACCTTTTCGATGTTCATGCCGAGCGTGCAGGCCGCCTTCCCGAGCGGTCGCGGGGCAGGCACCTTCACAGGTCCGGGCCCACACGAATGGAGTCTGGATTTCCCGGAGGGAGTCGGTGCGAGTGTCGCTTCGAATTTCCACATTGAAGATATTCATGGCAAACCCGTCGGCAGGCCATTCGCCCCCAGGGAGCGCTCCGCCAAGTCCCACCGCGTGGTGCTGCCGTCCCTGCCATACGGCAGCTACCGACTGCACGCGGACCTGCGGGTCAATGGAACCAAGGCCTCGGCGAGCCGCAGCTTCGCCATCGTGAACCCATGGAAAACCTGGCTTCCTGCCTCCCAATCGTGGTTCGGCGTCCAAAGGGAATTTTCCATGATCCCCGGGAAGTTCGATGCCTCGATCATGCGCACCAACCTCGCCTGCACCGCCGCCGCCGGCTCCCGCTGGTTCCGCCTCTGGTTGCGCTGGGATGACATCGAGCGCAAGCCCGGCGTCTATGATTGGGATGCGCTCGATCAAACCGTCGCCGCAGCCCGCGAGGCCGGCGTCACCCTTCTCGTCTGCATCACCGGCGGAGCCTTGCCCTTCCAAACCACCGAACCTACCAAAAAGGAAACCTGGCAGATGATGACCACCGCCTGCTACGCACCCGCCGACATGGGGCTGTGGAGTGATTTTCTAACCGCCATGGCCCGCCGTTATCAGGGAAAACTCCACTACTATCAAATCTGGAACGAAGCAGAGGCCCGCAACGGACTCTATCCGTTTTCTCCGAAAACCTATGCCGACATCCTCAAGGCCAGCGCCGCGGCGATTCGTGCCGCCGATCCGAACATCAAAATCGTGCTCGGTGCGTTGGGCGATACCACCGTGGATAGAACCGAGGGCGGCACGGCCATGACTTCCTACGCCTTCGCCGGAAGCCTTTGGGACGCCCCTTCCTTTTTCGCCCTCAAACCGCAGGCGGACTATGACATCGCGGACTCGCATTTCTACAGCGTCGGCGAGCCGGGGCAATCGTGGGACCGTGTGAAAACCCTGGCCGAGGGCGTGATCGGGTTCATGAAGAAAATCGGCGAGGGCCACAAACCATTCTGGAACACCGAGACCAGCATGTATTCCGGAAAGGTCGGCGAAAATGGCGGCTGGGGTGGCGTGCCCTATCTGTCAGAAGATGGTCAGGCATCGGAGTTGGTGAAACTCCATGTCCAGTCGCTCGCAACCGGTATCGAACGCACGTTTTGGTATGGTCTCATCGGCTCCACTGGTTTTTTCAACGAGGATCTCTCGCCCAAAGCCTCCTTCACCGCCCACGTCAATCTGGTGCGCCAGCTCCAGGGTGCCCGCTTTGTCAAGGAATCCAAACTCGCCCCCAACCTCCGGGTCTATGAATTCGCCGTGGACGGTCGCTCGCTCGTCGCCATCTGGTCCACCGACAGCCCGATCCCCGTCCGCATCCGCCCCGCCAATGACGAATCATGGACCGAGTGCGATCTCTACGGCAACGAACGCAAGGCCGCCGCCGGCGCGGAACTGCTGGAAGCCGCCTTCCGGCCCCGCTTCCTGCTTTCCAAGAGTCCCCTGAACGTGGAGACGCTGGTGCGAATCGAAGCCGCCACGCCGGCGGAAACCGTGAATCTACGATTCATCAACCCTGCGGACTCCCCCACCCTGTTCACTTACGCGGTGAGCGCCGGAGACCAGGAAAGTCCCGCCCGCACCATCACCGTCCCCGCCTACGGCGAATCGACGGCAACCATCCCGCTCCCCTCCCGCGTCAACCCAGTCCGCGTGGAAGCCCTCGCCACCGGCGGCATCCAACAGATGATCGAGCTGGAAACATCCGTGAAATTCTAACATAAGGCTCATGAGACTTTTTCTGTTAGCCCTTGTCATTGCCGCCGCTTCAAGCATCCACGCCGCCCCGTCACCGCAAATCATTCAGGCATCCGATCCGGTGCGCCCCGATGAGGCGGTGCTGGTCATCGGTGAGGCGTTTGGCAAGGACTGTCGTGTCGAGTTGGCCCCGCTATCCGACGGGCCTGCCACGGCACCATTGGAAAACTCCACGCCCACCGCCAGGAAATGGACGGCGATCCAGCCACTCCAAAGTGACGGGCGCTCGCTGAAGTTCGTGATTCCCAAAGCCTGGCCCCAGGGCGTGTGGACCTGCCGCGTCAGGAGCGGATCCAAGGTTTCCGAATCCGTCATGCTCAACGAACCCAACGCCTGGTGGTGGAATGGCGACGAAGGTGAAACGGCGACGCCCGGCGGCTGGTTGCGTGTCTTCGGCAAGTCCCTCAACTTCGGTGGAGAGAGCCTCGCGCTGTTGCGGGCCGCCGATGGCAAAAGCACCACGCTCACGGCGCAAAAGCCAAGCAACTATGCGCTGGCCTTCACCCTACCCGCCGATCTTGCGGTGGGCGACTACCAACTCTTCGTCCACAACGGCCTCGGCGGCCGCGCCGCTTGGACTGCCGCAGGCACCGTGAACATCCGGCCTGGCACAGCGTGGCCGACCGAGGTGATCAGCGTCAGGAATTTCGGGCCGAAACCGGCGGATGCGCTGATCGCCGCGCTTGCGGTGGCAAAAACCAAGGGCGGCGGCGTCGTTTACCTGCCGCGCGGGCGCTACCCGGTGTATGGCCCCCTCATCATCCCGCCGAATACGATCCTCCGCGGCGAGTCGATGGAACTCACCAGCCTCTACTGGCCGGACTATGACCAGCCGCCCGCAGATCTCATCAAAGGCGTGGACTTTGGCATCGAGTCGCTGAGCATCTATTGCCAGAACCATAAGAATGTCATTGGCGGCGATGACGCGTCAAAGCGCTTCATTCTGCGCAAAGTGAGAATCCGGGCGAACTGTTATTTCCTGATTGAAGATCGGGGTAAAAAATTTCAAGGGAGAAGCGGCCCTTCCACCCACCGGGACTGCGGCGCGGCGGTAAAACCACGCGGAAAAAATATCGAGATCACCGATTGCGATATTTATGCCAGCAACTACGGCTTGCACCTTTGGAACGCCAGGACCGGCATCGTCGCCCGCAACCTCATCCGCTATGGCGGGCGCGGCTACAGCATCGAAAACACCGAACGGCTGATCTTCGAGGACAACCTGGTGGAGGGCAACAACCTGCTCGCCATCGGCAATGATATCTCTTCGTTTTTCAGCCCCCGCTGCTGGCATGTCTATTTTGCCCATAACAAAATCCGGCAGGTGCATGGTGCGGACCGTGAAATGATGACTCTCGATGCCGCCGGCGGCGCGTATTACGGCAAGCTGGCGAAGGTTTCCGGCACCCGCGTCACCCTCGCCGCGGATCCGGTGGTCGGCGGATACGCGCCCAAACCCCGCACCGACTGGACCGACGGCGTGGTCCAGATCCTCGATGGCAAGGGCGCGGGACAATACCGTTTCGTCACGGCGAACAAAGGGCGGGAATGGCAGATCGACCGGCCATGGACGGTCGAACCGGATCAGAAATCGCGCGTCTCCATCGCGCCGTTCCGCGGCCAGAGCCTGTTCATCGGCAATGAGCTGGAGGACGGCGGGCCGTTCCAACTCTACGCCGCCGCGCATGACTGTATCGTGGCCGAAAACAAGGCCACGCGGACGGACGGATTCATGGTCTGGGGCCTCAACCCGCATGCATGGGGCCACCAACCCTCGTGGTTCTGCCAGTTCCTCGACAACGAAATTGTGGAAGGCAACAGTTACGGCCACCGCACGGGAGGCTTCAGCACCATCGCCTACGACGAGGTAAAGGTCTATGACGGTCCGCTGGTGTGCGGCGCGATTTTTCGTCGCAATGTCTGCCAGAACAACGCCTCCTTCCGCCTCTCCGGAGCCACCGCGAACGCCATCATCGAACATTGCACCGTGCGCCACGCCGAGGTCGGCATCAAGATCGCCGTCACCGCTGTGGGTACCCTTCTGCGGGATAACACATTCGAGGACGTCGAGCAGAACGAGATCTCCACCAAATAGCACTTCGCACGATTCCAAAACCTATGAAATCCTTCACAAAATGGCCCGCCATCATCGGCTTGATATGCGCCTTGCACGGCAATGCCTCGTCCGGGGAACCGGAGCGCATCTTCCGAGGATTCATGATCGACGCGCCACGAGGCGTGGAAACCATGGACCATTATTTCAAACTCATGGATTTCTGCCAGAAAACGGGCATGAATTCCATGATCCTGCGCCTGACCGACGATCAGGGCTCCGCCTACCGGTTCACCTCGCACCCTGAGTTGAACCTGTGCGACGGCGCGTTTTCCACCAAGGATCTCACGCAACTGGTGGAATATGCCAAAACAAAAGACATCGAACTGATCCCGGAGATCGAATCCTTCGGGCATTCAAGCTACATTACCAAGACGGCTAAATACGGGTTCCTGAATGACGGACCGCCCGGAGAGGAGTTCAACGCTTTGTGTCCCGTGAATGACGCCACCGTCGATTTATTAAAGGACTTGTATGCGGAAGTCGCCGCGATTTTCCCCAGCCGGTATCTCCACATCGGCTGCGACGAGGTCAACTGGGGTGCTGGAGCGGCATCGAAACTCGCACTGGAAACCAAGAGCAAGGACCAGATATGGGCTGAATATGTCAACAAACTGAACGCCCGGGTAAAAGCCATAGGAAAACAGACGGTGATCTGGGGTGACGTGCCGATCCATCAAACCCGCGCCATCCTCGATCTGCTGGACAAGGACATCGTGATAATGGACTGGAACTACTGGGAGACCGACAAGGCCAAGGTGGTGGAAAACGCCAACGCCGTCCTGAGCCGGGGCTTCAAATTGATCGGATGCCCGGCCGTCAGTTGGTGCGGATGGGGGCCGCGCGTCGGAGAGTTGCAGTTCGAAAACATCAATGCCTATGCCGAGGCCTACCATGAGCTGCGCGGGCCGAACAACCTCGGCGTCATCCTTTCCAACTGGGTGCCCAAGCGTTACCTTCAGGGCAGCCAATGGGATACCTACACGATTGCAGCGGAGCTATTGCGCCATAACGGGAATTACCATTATATGGATGCGATCCCGGAGTTCGTTACGTCCCACTTTGGCGCGAAACCCGATGCGGACTGGAAAATGATCTACAGGACGCTCTACGAGAAGTCTCCACAAGCAACTTGCGGAAAAAACGCGAATTTAATATTCGTTCCCTGGGCCAAAGAGCAGGACATCAAGAACCTCCTGTTTGCGAACCAACAAATCCCGAACCCCTTCAAGCAAGCGGCTGCTCTGGCGGCATCCTGTCAAGACCGCGTCACGAAAAACGCCGGAGATTTCGCCGACCTGCGCCTGACAACCGAATTCATGCCCTATTGTCATGATCGTCAGGACGCGCTGTTCACCTTTGCCAATTCCAATCCAAGCGATGAAAACGCGGTTGGGAACTACTTCAAGCAAGTGGCGCTGGAAGACCAAGCCATGCTGGCGAAGCTCGATCCGGCGTGGAAGCGAGGCAGACGCGCCGACCCACCCACGATGGACAAGGATTTCCTATGGTCCATCGAAATTGCGGCGGCCTATTCCCAGCACCTCGCGAACCACCCTGCCGAATTCATCGCCCTTCTGAAAGCGCGAGGCAACTGACAGAAGCCGCAAAAGCCGCACATCACTCGCCGAATCCGTCGAGCAACACCGGCGGGCCGGCAAGCAGCCGCGCCTTGGTGTTTTCCGGCAGATTGGATCCGGTGATTGCCACTCGCGCTGCAGCTTCGTCCTGGAGAATCCAGGAAGCCGCCACCCTTTCTAACTGCTGCTGGCGTGCCGCCTCACCAGAGATCGTGTTTGCCCACTGGAACGCCTGCTCAGGAGAAGCTTGCACGAGGGTATTGCTGTAGGCGCGGATGGCAAAGTCCGTCGAGCCACCGTCCGGCAGCGTGCCCAGCCACTTCGCCGCCTCCTCCGGTTTCGCCCCGGCCCATGCCGTGATCAATCGCTGCAATGCCTGCTCGCGTGCCGCCCCTTCGGGCAACTGCCGAATCCATTCCGCCGCCTGCCGGGGAGATGAATATGCCCACACCGAGGCCACCGCCACCATCGCCTGATCCCGATCCGCCCCCGCAGGCAGGCTCCCGGTATATGCTGCCGCAGCGGCTGGATCTTTTTGGGACCAGATGTTCGCCAAATGAGCGAGGGCACGATCATGCGCCTCACCGGGCGGCCACTCGGCCACCCAGGCAGCAGCGGTTTCGGGCGACTGATCCGCCCACATTCCGACCACGGCACGCAGCAACTCGGGGTTGCCCGTTTGCGCGGCATAAGTCGCCGCCTCCATCGGCGAGGCAGCCGTCCACCGGTAGCTCACCTCCAACATCGCCTGGCTTTGGAGCGGCCCCTCGGGCAGCGATTTCACCCAGGCCACCGCCCCGGTCAAATCCCTGGCCGCCCAGCGTGCGGCCGCGTCTCCCAGCAACCGGCCATCGGCGAGTTGATGCAGCTTGGCACACGCCGCCGCAGGGTCGGTGCCCGCCCATTGCAGGAAAAACGGTTCATATAACAAATCCCGCGCCCGTTTTGAGAGAGACTGCTCCAGCCAGGCCAACGCTTGCTCCGGCTCCCGCCTGGCCATGGCCTCCAGCAGAAAACCACGCGCCTCCATCCGCATCTCGATCTCCTCATAACTACCCTCCCGGCCGAACCACCCGGCCACCCCGTCCATGTCCCGCTCAATCCAGATTGCCAGCAAGGCATGGCAGATCTCCTTACGGCTCTCCGCATCCCTCGTCTGCAAAATCCGCGCCATGGTTTCCTCCATCAAGGCAGCATCCACCGAGGCCGCCCATTGCCGCAGCAATGCCGCGCGGCGGGCCGGATTCTGTTCCGCCAATGCTCCCTCCAATCCGGGGGCACTCGTTTCCAGCGCCCGTTTCCGCTCCACCGCCGCAGCCCGCCCGCGATCCCGGCGCGGGTTCTCCGCCCCGCTGGCAGGCACCCCGGCGCTCGCCGGCTTTTCACCGGAAATCAAACCATACCCCACCAAACCCAGCACCACCGCCACCATTGCGGCGGCTGCAAATAGAAGATATTTTCGCTGCATTTCTCTAACTTCATTTCAAACATCGGCATCCATCGCGCAATCACGCAATGGATGCCGGAATCGATCACCTCATTGCGGTCCTTAGTTCAACCGGACCAAACGCCAGCGCTGAGCTGCGGTGTTGTTGTCGGTATAGACTTGCACGTTGGTTCCGTTGGCTGTGCCAGCGGACTTCACGTCGAGACGCAACGCCTGATTGTGCTGTGGAATCAATTCAAAACTGCCACTGCCATCCGTTTGATACTCGCACTTCCATCTCTGGGCATTGGTGTCGTTGTCGATATAAATTTGCACATTCGCACCAGACACGCCGGCGGCATTGACATCCAACCGTTGCCCGAGCGCGTTGTTGGGAATCAGTTCAAAGCTGCCGTCGGTTTGCAACTGAGCGGTAAAGCGACAATTCGGCGCGGTGCCAATGTCCCAGATTTGCACGTTGGTCCCATTCGCCGTGCCATTGCCGAGCACGTTCAGGCTTTTGCCTGGAGCAACCACGGATTGCACCGAATAGATCCCGCCGTTTTCGAGACCTGGCTCGTTCAGATAGGGATACACATGTCCTGGCTTCCAATAAATATCATCGTAGCAAACGGTGGTCTCCGTTCCATACGGACCGGCTTTGAGAAACTGAATCTTTGCGCTGTCAACCAAGTAGGTGGTCCTCCCATTGTAGGTTGCCATCTTATTACCGTTCACAAAGACTTCGATTCTTCCCGTGGCAGGGTCATTGCTGTGGATCACTTGCATCACCACCGTATTCCAGCTTCCCACTTTATAATTTCCGAGAAGTGGATGCTCACCGGCACCCCCAGTCCAACCAAGGTGGGGGCCGATGATCGTCGGCGGGGTACCTACCGGGCTAGCAAGCCATGCGGCCCACGCCGCCTGTTCCGCCGCATTATTGGGACCGTACAAATCTTCATACTTCCCAGTGACGGGATTATATGCCGTAGGCAAGGGAGCCGTCGGATTTGCATTACGCCATGTGTTCCATCCGTTATATTGAGCCACTGAGCCTGTTGATTTAGCCAGATCAAGAAATATCCGCCCATCGGGTTTGGCCAAAATACGAAGCCATGGAAACTCGTTGAATCCCTGCATCAGGATGAGATCTCCCGGAAACAGAGCCGGGGTATGAAATCGGAATGCAAACGTGTATAGCGTGCCGTTGGGTTGGCTGTCGATCACATAGGGCGAGTTGTAGGCCAGTTCGTTTCGACCTTTGGTCTCCCCCGGCTTCGCGAAGTTGTGCAGCCATAAGCACTTGTTGGTCGCTCCCAACACCGGATCAAACGCAATCTTGGCGAAGTCCGCAGTATTGTTGATATCAGGGATATAGGCGTTATTAAAGTGATTTCCCCATGGCGTCAGTTTAGCCAGATCGACAAAATCAGGAAACGACATCAGTTGGTTTTCGCCACCCGGGCTGTTGGTATAATGCCAAACCGTGAATGACCTGGTGCCCAGTTCGCCTTGGAAATTCTCCGATCCGGGGCCGTTTGCAGCGAGCGTCAGATTGTCGAATGCGGCGAGTTGAGGCGTGCCTCCTGGCCGATCAATCCGCATCCATGCCTGGTTCCACTGACTCGGGCTGGAGCTCGCGCCGTTCAATCCAAGGTTCGCATTCCAAAACAACGGCGTGAACGCCGTTTGGGCGAGCGTCAGATTCCTATAGAACAAGGTTCCCGTGCCGGTGGTGAAATTCATCAGCAATTGGACCTGAAGCCAATCGCCAATGCTGATGACCCCGGGAGCGAACACGATGGAATTGGACACGGCGGTTCCCCACCCTGCGCCCGATTTTGGGAACAGTGAGAATTTTATTCCCGTCCCGGCATCATTCCGCGTCAAGCTGATCCTCGGACTAAACGCAGCCGTGTTGTTGCCATTGAGAACCAAATTCACATCGCTGGAACCTCCCAGCGCGAATTGCCCCATTGTCCATTCCGATCCCACCCGATAGTCAAACTGCAACAGTGCTTTGGTTTCCGTGCCGCTATAAAATGGCGCTCCAAAGTTACGGATGGCGCGATCCGAATAGCTTGCCCCGGAGGTGATGATTCTTGTGGTATTCAATCCTGTTCCGGTTGCAGCGGCCGTGGATGTGACGGGCGACTGCGCGGAGTCCGCATACCAGCCATTCTGCCCTACCAACGCTCCATTGTTCAGTGAGTCAAACCCATAACTGACGGGCGCGGCGCTCAGCGTTGCCGGCGCGAGGCAACAGACGAGTCCTGCGCACAGGGTGGTCCGCCAGAGGGATATTTTCACGTTGGTATGGGGTGGGGATTCCGGCGCGAACGGTCGTTGCCGGGTCTCGAGTTGGGTTTTTTCCAGGGTTTGCATCGGTTTTTTACTGTTTTGGTTTTTGCTTGGCCGGGGTCCGCGAGGCAACAAGCCATGGGTTTCCGCCGAATCAACAGAGGTAAAAGCGTGTTTTTGACATAACGTCAATTTTCTTTTAATGGAAAATTTTAATTCCATAACTCCGGCACCATCATTGCCATATGCCTCGTTCGAGTCATCGGCATGCCGAAAGACCCGATGCACGAAACACGCGCAACGGGTCTGGAAAATGATGGCATTGCCACGCTTAGTTCACCCGGACCAAACGCCAGCGCTGGGCGGGCGTGTCGTTGGCGGTATAGACTTGCACGTTGGTTCCGTTGGCATTTGCCCCGCCTACCACATCGAGGCTCAAGCCTGTAGTGTGCTGAGGATTCAATTTGAAATTGCCATCCGACTGCTTCCATTCGGCTTTCCATCTCTGGTTGGAGTGGGTGTTGACCCGCCAAATCTGGAGATTGGAGCCAGAACCACCGGCATTATGGACATCCAGCCGCTGTCCGGGCGCGTTGTTGGGAATCAGTTCAAAGCTGCCGTCGGATTTCAACTCGGCTGTAAAGCGACTATTCGGCGCGGTGCCAGTGTCCCAGATTTGCACGTTGGTTCCATCCGCCGTGTGAGCATTGACCACGTTCAGGCTTTTGCCTGGTGCAACCACGGATTGCACCGAGTAGATCCCGCCGTGTTCGAGACCTGGCTCGTTCGGATAGGAGGGATACACATGTCCATCCACCCAATGGACATCATCATACCAAACGGTGTTCTCCGTTCCATAAGGACCCGCTTTCAGCCACGGAATCCTGGTGCTGTCCGTCAGGTAAGTCGTCCGGCCTTGGTAGCTGGTCATCTTGTTGCCGTTCACGAAGACTTCGATTCTTCCAGTGGCGGGATCATTGCTATGGGTCACTTGCACCACCAAGGTATTCCAGCCACCTTTTTTATAATAACCGAGCGCCGGATGTTCATCGGGATTCCAGATCAAAGCAAGGTCGGGGCCGATGATCGTCGGCGGAGTTCCTACCGGGCTAGCTAGCCATGAATTCCACGCTGTTTGTTGTGCCTGCGTGGTGGGGCCATACAAATCCTCATATTGTCCGGTGACTGGATTGTATGCCCTAGGTACCGGGGCCCCCGGATTTGCATTCTTCCATGTTTCCCAAGCATTATATTGCACTACAGATCCGCTTGATTTCGCCAGATCAAGAGAAATCCGTCCATTGGAATTGGCTAAAATTCGAAGCCATGGGAATTCCGAGTAACCTTGGAGAAGGATGACTTCTCCAGAAAACCAATCGGGAGTGTGAAAGCGAAGGGCGAAGGTGTACTGTGTGCCGTTGGGTTGGTTTTCGGTCACATAAGGCGTGCTGTAGTGAATTTCATTCCGGCCTTTGGAGGTTCCGGGGGTTGCGAAGTTGTGCAACCGCACGCACTTGTTGGTTCCACCGGTTGGGTCGGGCACAATTTGAGCGAAGTCCGCCGTGGTGTTGAAGTCGGGGATATGAGCGTTATTGAACTGATTGATCTGTGCTGATTGGTTGGCAAGCAACGGGACAAAATCCGGGAACAGCATCGGCAATCTGACCCCGTTCGTGATGCCTGTATAATGATAAACATTGAGAGTCCGACTGGTCCGCTCACCTTCGAAATTCTCCGATCCAGGGCCATTTGCGGTGGCAATGAGATTATCGACTCCGGCCGCGAGGCCAACAGTTGGTTTCAAACTCCATATCCAGACCTGATTCCATAGATCCGGACTGGAACTTGCCGCACTCAATCCAAGATTCGGTGCATACAACACATTTGCGGTGTTCTGCACGCTGCCGAGTGACAGGTTTCGGTAACTCATGGTACCCGAGCCGGAACCGGTGAGATTCATCACAAACGCGACCTGGATCCAGTCCCCTACCCGGATCGTGGCAGGAGAAATCGCCACCGTCTGATCAACGCTGGTTCCCCATCCCGCGCCCGACTTGGGAATGATCGAGAATACAACTCCCGTCCCGGCAGCGTTTGTGGAGATCTTGATCTTCGGACCAAATGACGACGGATTGCCGCTGGTGATAGTTTGAGTTGGAGTGGGTTTCCCGCCAAGTGCAAGCTCAACGCTCGCGGTACTCCCGCCCACTCGATAATCCAATTGGAACAGCGCTTTTGTTTCTCTACCGGTGCCGCCTGGAAAAAATGGCGATCCAAAGTTGCGGATCGCGCATCCCTGGCTGCCTCCCACCCCTTCGCGCAGCGCATATCTCGTGTTGTTCGGCTGCCCGCCGTTAGTGGCGGTGTGCAAGGTATTGAAGTATGTGCTGTCCGAATACCAGCCGTTTCCAACCAAGGCGTTGGGTCCAAAGTTATCAAAAGTATAGTTCAAGGGCGCGGCGGTCAGCGTTGCCGGGGCGAGGCAACAGGCGAGTCCGGCGCACAGGCTGGTCCGCCAGGTGTTTTTTTTCACGGTGGGATGGGGCGAAAACTCCGGAGCGAACGCTTGTGCCCGGAGGGCGGTTTTGGTATTTTTGATAATTTTCATGGGTTTTGCGGATATTTCTGTTGGTTCCTTTGCCTGTAGCTCAAGTCATATCATCAGTCAGATTCGGATGCATCGATATCACAGGACGCACGCATTCCGTCGAGTGGACGAGGGCAAGAGCGGTTTTTTGCGGGAGTGTCAATTTTTTTTGTGGAGAAATTTCCGATACCTGCCAGTTGCCGGGAATTTCTGAAATTAGTTGCTACGGTTTGGCCTGCATCCGCCATATATGTCCGGTGCATTTTCTGGCCCTGTTATTCCGAGATGCGGCAAACCTGGCAAGCCTATGGTTTCATCCCATGGAATTCATTCAATGCCCAGCCACTGATATGATCACTATTTGAATGCGATTCTGGAATTCGTGTCGTCAGATGCTGCAAATCCACCACGGACCGGGCTGGCCTTTGAAGTGGCGCCGGCGTGGTTTCCTCCGATTTGACTTGCAGCAATTTCAGAGTCGGTCCGACAGGTGGCGACTTCACCTTCGGCACTGTTTCGAACGATGCTTCAGGCTGGGAAACGGGCCTCCGGCATTCGAAATGGACAAGGTGGCGATTTCACGCAGGATACCGCTCGTTTCCCCGCGAGATCCACAACCCATGCCCGATCTGAAACCCAATTCCCGGTCCTTTCGTCACCGCATTGCCCATGGATCCGCGCGATGGGTCGTCTGTGTGGCCGCCAGTTTGCTCGTCACGCGAACCGTGGCGGAGGAACCCGCGCCAGCCCCGCTCACCCGCATCGCCGACGTTCTCGCCCTGCCGAAAAATCGGGCGGCGCTGGCCTTGCCGGTTCGTGTCCGCGGCGTGGTTACGTATCGGGCGGGCGGAATTGATTTCATTCTTCAGGATGATACCGGCGGCATCTATGTGAACGCAAACGCGGCGTTCACCGCCCACCGCGTGAGTGATGATGATTTGACCTTGTTCCGCACGGTGACGGAGGGTTTCGAGATCGAGCTGGAAGGGCATACCAATCAGGGTGGCTATGCTCCGAACATTTTCCCGCACACGCTGCGCCTCTTGGGAACCAAGCCGCTGCCGGCGCCCGTGCCGGTGATCACACGGTCTGACTGGACACGTTTTCTCAAGGGCGCCGAATGTTCCCGACGCGTCGAGGTCCGTGCCGTGGTGCAGGGGTTCCAGTCATACTATGATGAAAAATGGACTCTTTTCTTGAACGCCAATCCGGGGTTCTTCATCGCCCAAATCGACCGCGCCGTGTGCGCGGATCCAGCCCTGCTTGTCGATGCTGAGATCCTGCTGCGCGGCAGTGCCAGCTCGCATTTCAACACTCGCGGGGAGTTCACCATGACTTATCTCCGGACCAATGAGCCAGGGGATCTGGTGATCGAGAAACCCGCTCCGCCGATCGAAAAGGTGCCGTGGGTCTCGCTGGAAGATCTCCAGCCGTTTCATCCCGCTCCGCCCGTATCCCACCGGGTCCGAGTCCACGGCACGGTTGTATTTTCCCTGCCCGAGTCCTTTCTCTATCTGCAGGATGGCTTGAATGCCGTGCGCGTGGAGACCAACTCGGCTCTCGTCCTGAACCCGGGAGATCGCATCGAGGCCATTGGCTTTGTGGACATGACCCGCGAGATCGGCATGCTCAGGGATGCCACCATTCTCAAGATCGGTTCCGGCGTGCCACCCGCTGCCATTGACATCACACCGGAGGAAATCATCGCCATCAATCAATTGGCCAATTCCAAAGGCCAGATGGCGCGCCCCCATGATTTCGACGGTCATCTCGTGCGCTTTCGCGCACGCTTGCTTGCAGTGCAGGCCGGGGTGAGTCCCCGGCAGCCGCAACACCGGCTGTTGCTCGAACGCCCGGGAAACAACGGCACCGTTCTCCAGGCCAATCTCCTGTCCGGCCCCGCCGGGAATCTCGATGCCTTGCGGCCTGGCAGCGAGATCGAAGTCACCGGCCTCGTGCAGCTCGCCTATGGTCCGCACAAGGAGAGCAGTTTCCGCCGTTGGCCCACCCAGATGGATCTGATCCTGCGCGGTGCCCAGGATGTCTCGGTGATCCAAGCCCCGTCATGGTGGACGGCCCGCCGACTCGCGGGGCTGTTAGGTGTGGTGGCCCTCCTCCTCGCCGCAGTCATTTTCTGGAGCCTCCAGTTGAAACGCCAGGTACACCGGAAAACCCGCCTGCTGGCGAAGGAAATGAGCGCCCGCCGCGATGCCGCCGTCGAGTTCCAAGCCACCCTGCGCGAGCGCAACCTTCTCGCCGCCAACCTCCATGACACCCTGCTCCAAACCATGGGTGGCCTCGGTTTCCAACTCGAAGCCTGCGAGGCCGAAGCCGAAACCCCCGCGCCCCATGGCAAACCACCCGTCCACCTCGCCTTCGCCCGCCGCATGCTCGACCACGCCGTCGATGAATTGCGAAACTCCGTCTGGACCCTCCGCAGCATGCCGCTCGATGGCATGTCGATCCCCGAGGCTCTCACCATGATCGCCAGCCGACTCGGCACGGGCCGCGAAACCCAAATCGAAATCAAAACCGATCCGGATTTCCCCCGTGTGCCTGATTTCATCGCCGGCAACCTGCTCCTCGTCGCCCAGGAAGCCCTCCACAACGCCCTCAAACACGCCGCACCACGCACCGTCACCCTCGAACTCCGCTCCTTGCCACACCCGGATCGCATTTCCCTCACCGTCCGTGACGACGGCTCCGGCTTCAACCCCGGTACCCAGCAAACCGCCGCCGACGGCCACTTCGGCCTGCTCGGAATGCGTGAACGCATGGACCGGCTCTCCGGCTCCTTCCACATCCAGAGCGCACCTGGCCAAGGCACTACCGTCCACGCGGAAATCCCACTCCGCTCCTACGATGAAGATTTGACCGATCGGCCAATCGACGAACCGCCACCCGCAGGATAGGGATTTCTTCGCACCACGTCTCCTCACCAACGCACCCTTGTTTCCACCGTGTCCCTACCCATTCGCCTCATGCTGGTTGACGATCACGCGGTCCTGCGTGCTGGATTGGCCAACCTGTTGAATTTCGAACCCGGCATCACCGTGGTCGCCGAGGCGGACGATGGGGATACCGCCCGGCAATTGTGGCGGCAGCACCGCCCCGATGTCACGCTGCTCGACCTCAGCCTCACCGGCACGGACGGCATCGAAACGCTGCGCCTCCTGCACGCCGAGTTTCCCGAAGCCCGGGTCCTCATGCTCACTTCCTCAGAGGCACACGAGGACATCCAGCACTCGCTCCAAGCCGGTGCCTGCGGCTATGTCACCAAAAACATCCGCCGCGCCGAACTCGTAGATGCCATCCGCGCGGTCCATGCCGGGGGCCGCCCCATCGGCGAACACGTCGCCCGCCTGCTCGCCACCGAGACCCCGCACGGCATCCTCTCGCGCCGCGAAATCGAAGTCCTCGGCCTCATCCGCCAAGGCTTCACCAATGCCGAAATCGGACGCCTGCTCGGAATCGCCGAACGCACCGCCAAAGCCCACGTCGCCGCCCTGCTTGCCAAACTCGAAGCCGCCGACCGCGCTGAAGCCGTCGCTCGAGGCTTCGAGCGCGGCTTGCTCAAGGTTTGATCTCCCGATTGGCCGATCGGCCAATAGACGAATTTTCAAAAACCGCGATCTTGCGGCAGTGTTTCATCGTGAATGGAGCACTTTTCCCTGCTCGATTCCTCCACAATCTGAAACCCAAAAATCCAAAACAACCTCCGTGAAACCTTCATTCAACCGCCTGTCCCGTCTGAGCCAGATCGCGCTCTCCGCCGCCACCCTCACCTCCGCCCACGCAGCTCCATTCATATGGACCGATACCACCGCTCTCGGAATTTGGAGCGATGCGGCGAATTGGGACCTCGGCGTGCCACCGGGAGACGGCACTGCGGACATCTCCATCCAGGACATCGGCAACCCAGGGTTCACCCTCACCACGAAAGTGGATGCCGATTGGAACACCACCGGCAGTGGCGGCATCAAGAGCCTGGTGTTTAACGAAGGCATCTACACCCTGGCCAACGGACTGGCCACCACCAACCTGAGCATCGGCACCGGTGGCTTCACCAACAACAGTGGCAACCCGGCCACCATCACCTTCAACAGCCCCGTGGGCGGCACCATCACCACCGCAGGCAGCCAGACCTGGGCGCTCAAGGCCCAAAACCTGACCTTCCGCGGCAACCTCGTCGCCGACAGTGCCGCCGACGTGCTGACCTTCGACACCGGCACCAGCAACAACAAGACCATCCTCTTCGATGCTGCCTATACCACCACCCACGCCGGCACCTTCTATCTCAAAAACACCGACGGCACATTGGGCAACACGTTGACCTTCAGTACCGTCCGTGCCGGTTCCTTTGATCGCGCCGCCAAGCTCGTCATCGACAACAACGACACGCTCCAAAACGTCACGCTCAACTTCAACGGCACATCGGGTCTCAACAACAGCGTGGCCAGCAACCTCGAGTTCAAGAACTTCGTCGCCTCCACCAACAACCGCGCCATCATTCAGACCAACATGGGCGGTGGCCTTTACGGCTACGCCTACAACACGCTCAACTTCACCGGCAATCTGAGCGGCAACCTGCTCGGCAAGACCGCCGGTGGTTCCAATCAGAGCGTGCTCAACGCCGCGAACCCCGGCGCTTATGTGCTGTCCGGTGACAACAGCGGCCTGACCATTGACAGCAACGACGTCGCCCACCAGAAATTCCTCTTCAGCCTGCGTAGCGGTGCCTTGGTGGCCAACAGCGCCACCGCCCTTGGAATCAACAACGCGCTGGGTGTCGGCATCGGGGACTGGAACGCCAATGTTCCAACCAGCAACTCGGGACTATACGCCACCCCGGCGGCGGGAACCGTCAATGCCGATGTGTGGACGTTCACCAACAACTATCTCAACGGCCAGATCAAATCCCAGCCGGGCTACCGGATGGTCGGCCTGCTGCCCACCGCCGCCAACACCGAGAGCGTGACCTTCAACGGCAATATCTATACCGAAAGCGGCGGACAGGAACGTTGCTGGCTCCGTCCGGTCACCGGCTTCATCAATGATGCCTCGCATGGCGGCACGGCCATCTTCAACGGCGCGATCCAGGATTTCAGGGTCACTAATGGCGGCAGCAGTCCGCTCAATCTTCTCACCGAAGCCGCGCTAGGCGTGGTCTATCACGGATCCGGCAGCTTCCAGGTCAACGGGGTGAACACATATTACGGCAAGACCGTGGTGCGTGCCGGCACGGTCCTGCTAGGTAGCGATGCCCCGTCCGCAACGCCCCTCATCCTCAACAATGCGGTGGCCGCCAGCACCGGTGCCACCACCCTGACGGTGACCACCATTCCCGCCGGCCTGAGCGTCGGCCAGGCGCTGGCCAACGGCGTGGCCAACGTCGCTCCCGGCACCCGCATCACCGCCATCGATTCCGGCACCAAGCAGATCACCCTGTCGCTCCCCACCACCGGAGCCATCGGCGTGAACGTGAAACTCTCGGCCGGCGGCGGTGCCCTGGGCTCCGCCACCAGCGCGGTCAGCCTCGGTGACGTCGTGCCATCACAAATCACCGTGGATGCCGCTACTTTTGGCAATATCTATCCGCAAAAAGCCGGCGGCAATGCCGCAGCTTGGACTGCGGGCGATGGTGTGACCACCTTCACCAAGTTCACCTTCGATAATGCCGCTCAAGCCGGAATCCTGGATGGTGCGACCCTGGTCACCGGCAACACGGTGCTGGTCAAGGATTGCAACTTCGATACCAACCGCAACGGCGTGTATGTCGTGGACACCGCCGCCAAAACCTGGACCCGCGTTTCAACCCTGGATGAGTCCGCGGAAATCCTGGCCAATCAAGGCATGCGCGTCCATGTGACCAACGGCACCCAAAACGCCAACAAGGATTTCTATCTGCTCCCGGTGTCCTCCACCGCCAGCTTTATCATTGATAGCGTCGCTTCGACGACTGTCGCCGGTTTCGCTCCGCAGGTGTTCGCCGCGGACGTGACCCAGCCCACCGTGTCATTGCTCACCAACGGCGCCTACACCGTGGCCCGCGATATCGACGTTACCAACAACCAGTCCACCGGCAAGAGCATCCTCGGCGGCAATTCCGCCCATGCCTCGACCTTCTCCGGCCTCGTGAGCTTGTCCAGGAACCTCACGCTCACCGCCGCTACCGGCGGCACCGTGGATTTCACCGGTGATATCGTCGGCTCGTCCGACGTCACCAAGGAAGGTCCCGGCAAAGCGGTCTTCTCCACCGCCAAGACCCATAGCGGCGTGCTCAACGTCGCCGAGGGAACTCTGGAAGTGATCGGTTCCATCAGCCCCAGCGCGATCAATGTGACCAGCGGTGGCACTCTGGAAGTCAACGGCACCATCACTCCCGTCGGCGGCATCAGCGTCGCCAGCGGCGGCAGCCTTCAAGGAACCGGCACGATCTCCAGTACCGTCACCTCCGCCGGCACGATCTCTCCGGGCAGCGGTGGGATTGGCCAATTAATCGCCGGTGCCACCACCCTCACCGGCACCCTCGCCGTGGAAATCGACGGCACGAACAACGACCTGCTGCTGGTTGACTCCGCCACGCTCAACCTCAGCGGGGCCACTCTCAACGTCGCCCCGATCGGTGCCGGACTGACCCAGCCATCCTACGTGATTGCCGAGAGCACCAGCGGTCTCACCGGCACCTTTGCCAGCGTGGTCGGGCTACCTTCCGGTTATGCCGTGACCTACAACGCCACCCAAGCCCTGCTTTCGCAGGTCAGCGGCAGCGACTACGACACCTGGGCCGCCACTTATCTGCCGGCGATTGTCACCAACCCCGCCGCCGACCTGGACAACGACGGCCTGACGAACCAGCAGGAATACGCCTTCGGCCTCAATCCCACGCTCGGTTCATCGGCCAATCCGATCACCGTGCCGCTCAACAAGACCACCGGCACCTTCACCTACACCCGCCGCAAGTTGTCACTCGTGACACCTCTGGCCTACACGGTGAAGACCTCCACGGATTTGTCGGCCTGGGCTCCCGCATCCATCAGCGGCGAATCCATCACCACCACCGGTGACATTGAAACCGTGGTAGTCACCCTCAGTGGCGCACCGCTCGGCGCACCGAAACTCTTCGTCCGCGTCTCGGCCGAATAAGGTCCAATTCTAGGAGTGTGGGCACCTCGCCCACACTCCTCCCTTCCTCTTACAATCTCCCCAAAACCCTAAAAATAGCACATGAAACCTTCATTCAACCGCCTGTCCCGTCTGAGCCGGATCGCGCTCGCCGCCGCCACGATCACCTCCTCCCATGCCGCCACCTGGTCCGGCACCGCCGATGGCAATTGGAGCGATGCCGCGAACTGGGGAGGAAGCGCTCCCACCACCAGTGGAGACTTTCTCACATTCAACTACTTGGCCTTGCCATCGAATACAGCGCCGGTCAGTACGATTGACAGCGCATGGGCCACGGCCGGCGCAGTGGATGGAATTGAGTTCCAGGCGGATGCCGCCGATCCCGCCTCCGCCAACAGCTACACCTTGAAGCTAGGGACAGACGTGACTTCGCTGGCGATCGGGGCCGATGGCATCAACAGCGCGAAAACACGGGGAACGATCCTGATTGACCAGGTCGGTTCCGGCAAGGACCTCTTCCTCGATGCCGACCAGACATGGACCGTGAGTGGATCCGCAAATGACGGGCGGATCCGGGTAGGTATCGATCTGGCGGGGAGCGGCAAGCTCACTAAGAGCGGCACAGGGGCCTTGCGTTTCCATAGCGGAAGCTCCGCGGATTGGACGGGAACCTTCACCTTGGAGAGCGGCGAACTCGGGCTGACCGACAACAACGCCCAATATTCCCGGCTCGGTCCCAGCATCAAATGGAGAAACAACAACAGCAGCGTCCTCAGCCTGACCTCCAACGGCACCTTCGCCAGTGACATTGAATTCACCGATACAGGCAGCGGCGCCTATCAATTCGGGAACAGCGCCGGCACGGCCGTCTCCGTCAATCTCACGGGAAACTACACGGGGGCACTGAATGAATCGCTCCGCTTCCAAGCGGATCCCAATTCCGGTCATGTCTATCGGATCTCCGGCGACAACTCCGGGCTTACTTCCTCTCTCGCCAATGTCGGTGGTGAGGGAGCAATCCTCATCCGCAATGTGTTTGTCTATCTGGATTCGCCAAACGCGCTCGGCACGGATAACGGTCTTTTTGCCGCAGTCGGCGAGAACAACAACACAGCCGTAGGGAGAACCGCCGGACTGCTCACCACCAACGGCATCCCTGTCACCGGCAAAATCAAAGTGCCCGTGAATGTCCGCAGCCCCAACCCGGATGGGGTGGCTCAGGAAGTGACTCTCGGGCTGGATGGAACCGGTAGCGCCTCCTTCACCGGCGGGGTGACCTTGGCCACCACCAACTCCACGGTTTTCAAACCGGCTAAAATCCTGCACCTCTCCGCCCCCGGCGGTGGCGTGGTGACGTTTTCAGGCAATATCGTCGATCAGACGCCCGCCGATGCCAACAAAGTGCCGGATATCCAAATCGAAGGCGGCGGCAAGGTGATCCTCAGCGGAATCAATAGCCATACCGCCAAAACAACCGTGCTGCCAAATACCACACTCCAAGTGGACAACGTTTCCGGCACAGGCACCGGCGCGGTGGAAATCCAGAATACAGCCATCCTGCAAGGCGTGGGCTCCATCAGTGGAACGGTCACGGCCGCGGGCACCATCGCGCCTGGAAATGGCGTAGGAAACCTCACCGTGGGAGCCACCACCCTCACCGGCACCCTCGCCGTGCAAATCGACGGCTCCACCGGCGATCAACTGGTTTCCACCGGAAATTTGAACATCACCGACTCCACCCTCACCATCGAAGAACTCGGTGCCGGCTTCACCGAACCCACGTATGAAATCGTCTTGACCGGCGGCGAGCTCATCGGCGAATTCGCCAGCGTGACTGTCGGCTATGCGGTGGAATACGGCCCCAACCAGGTGATCCTCACCAAGGTCAGCGGCAGCGACTACGACACCTGGGCCGCCACTTATCTGCCGGCCATTGTCACCAACCCCGCCGCCGACCTGGACAACGACGGCCTGACGAACCAGCAGGAATACGCCTTCGGCCTCAATCCCACGCTCGGCTCATCGGTCAATCCGATCACCGTGCCGCTCAATAAAACCACCGGCACCTTCACCTACACCCGCCGCAAGTTGTCCCTCGTGACTCCCCTCGCCTACACGGTGAAAACCTCCACCGACCTGGCAATTTGGACTCCCGCCTCCATCAGCGGTGAATCCATCACCACCGCCGGAGACATTGAAACCGTGGTAGTCACCCTCAGCGGCGCACCGCTCGGCGCACCGAAACTCTTCGTCCGCGTCTCCGCCGAATAAGGTCCAACTAGGAGTGTGGGCACACCGCCCACACTCCTTCTCTTACTCTTACAATCTCCCCAAAACCCTAAAGATAGCACATGAAACCATCATTCAACCGCCTGTCCCGCCTGAGCCGGATTGCGCTCGCCTCCGCCACGATCACTTCCGCCCATGCAGCCACCTGGACCTCCACGACCGATGGCAACTGGAGTACCGCAAGCAACTGGAGTCCTGCGTCCGTTCCCGCCACCAGCGGCGAGACGCTCGCCTTCGATTACCTCGGCTTGGCTGCCAATGCCACGCTAATCAGCACGATTGACAGCTCCTGGGCCACCGCAGGCTCGGTGGCCGGTTTGACCTTTGGGGCCAATGGAGCGAATACCAACAATTATACCTTGAAGCTGGGCTCTGGCGTCACGTCACTGACCATCGGATCCGGTGGCGTCAACAGTGCGAAAACAACGGGCACGATCTTGTTCGATCAAACCACCGCAGGCTCAGACATCAACCTCGGAGCCAATCAGACATGGAACGTCAGCGGTTCCGGAAATGCCGGACGGATCCGGGTGGGCATCGATCTCGCGGGAAGCGGCAACCTCACCAAGACCGGCACGGGAGCCCTGCGCTTTTTTGGTGGAACCTCCACGGATTGGTCGGGAACCTTTACCTTGGAGGGCGGCGAACTCGGGTTGGAAGGGGCAAGCCAATACGCCCGCCTGGGAACCAGCTTCAACTGGAAGAATACCGCCAGCAGCGTCCTGAGCTTGACGGGCAATGGCACCTTTGCCAGCAACATCACCTTCTCCGATGACGGCAGCGGCATCTATCAATTCGGCAATAGTGGTGGTTCCGCCGTGTCAGTCAATCTCACGGGCAACTACAACGGCTCACTGAACGAGACCCTTCGTTTCCAGGCGGACCCCAATTCAGGCAATGTCTATCGAATTTCCGGCAACAACTCATCACTCACTTCGAGTCTGAACAGCGGTACCGGTGCCGGTGCCATCGCCATCCGCAACGTGTTCGTTTATCTGGATTCGGCGAACGCCTTGGGCACGGGAAACAATCTCTACGCAGCAGTCGGTGAGAACAATAGTTCGACCACCGGAAGAAGCGCCGGCCTGCTCACGACCGGCGGCAGGAATTTCTCAGGAAAAGTCAAAGTGGAAGTGAACACCCATACCAGCGCGGTGGCCCAGGAAGTCACTCTCGGGCTGGATGGAACCGGCAACGCCTCATTCACGGGCGCTGTGACTTTGGGGACCACCGCCAGCTCGACCGCCAAAGTGGCTAGCATCGTGCACCTTTCCGCCGCGAGCGGAGGCGTGGTCACCTTCTCCGGCAATATCACCAATCAAACGCCCGCCGATACCTACAAAGTACCGGACATTCAAATCCAAGGCGGCGGCAAAGTGATCCTCAGCGGAACCAACACCTACACCGCCACCACCAGCGTGCTGGCCAATACCACGCTTCAAGTGGACAACACCAGCGGTTCCGGCACCGGCACGGGCGCGGTCGCGGTTTCCGGCACGGGAGCCATCCTTGGCGGCACCGGAAAAATCGCTCCCACCGGGATTGCGGGCATCAGCGTTTCCACCGGGGCCTTCATCGCACCGGGTGCGAGCATCGGCACACTCACCGTCGATCTTTCCGGCACCACCGGCACCGTCGGCATCGCCAGCGGCGCGGGCTTCAAGTTCGAGCTCGGCACGGCGAATTTGACCATCGGTTCGATCGCCGGCGGATCCAGCGACCTGCTGGCCCTCGCAGGCGCGGCAGCGGGAGACTTCGCCTTCAATGGCAACAACGTGGATTTTCTCAACACCGGCGCGGTCGGTTATTATAAACTCTTCTCCACCAGCCTGGGTTCCGCAACGACCTGGACCGGTCTGACCTTTGATGGCACCACCGGCGTGGTTTCCTCGGGCCTGACCTACAGCAACCTCGCAAGCGGACCGACAAGCGGTGAATTCATCGTCGGCACCTCATCCAATGGCGGTACGGTGGGAGACATCTACTTCCACGCCATCCCGGAACCCGCCGCAGCCCTGCTCGGCGGCCTCGGAATGCTCACCCTGCTGCGCCGCCGCCGGGACTAAAATTCATCCCGCCATTGAAAGATAGAACCGAAAAATCCGTATCATAAGGGTTCGCAGTCCCATCCATCCATCACCTGCTGCCCCTTGCATACCAACCCATCCGAACCACCAGTCGAGCCGAAGGCGGATTTCTTCACCCGCCGCGCGCTGTTAAAATTCTCCGCCGCCACGATATTAGGTGCGTCTTTCGGTGTCGGCGCTTCGGTGGGCATCACTCGTTGGGGCCGCTCCGCAGCACCGGCCTATCGCTTCTTCTCCGCGGCAGAGGCCGGAACTCTCATCGCCATCTGTGAACAAATCATCCCGCGCGACGACGCGCCGGGGGCCACTGATGCGGGCGTGATCCACTATATCGACCGCCAGCTTTGCGGGCCCTTCGTCCGCCACCAGGAAACCTACCGCCTGGGCTTGGACGCCATGCAAAAAACCTGCATGCAGGTCTATCAAAGCGCCTTCGAGCAACTTGATTTCGAACGCCAAACCGCCGCCTTGCGTACCCTCGAAGCGAACCAGGCCCCGAAGGAATTCTGGGAAAACCAATCCCAATCAGGTTTCTTCAATCTCGTGATCGAGCACACCCGGCAAGGGTTCTACGGCAGCCCGCGCCATGGAGGCAACCGTGACTACGCGAGTTATCGCATGCTCGGCCTGGCTTATCCCAATCTCATCGGCCAGAACCGCTACGGCGCGAAAAGCTCCATCAACCCGGAAACCCATGCCACTCCCGAAAGTTAACGTCGTCATCGTCGGTGCCGGAGCCGGCGGCGGAATCGTCGCCAAAGAACTCGCACAGGCCGGATTGCAAGTCGTGCTGCTGGAACGCGGCGAATGGCCGCGCTACGATCAACATGACGACGACGAATTGAATTCCCAGCGCACCCCGGTCCACGGCAATCCGTTCGGCCCTGACGACCAACGCCACCGCCGCGTGGTGGTCGGTGACAACCGATCCACGCGCATCGTGCTGCCCAGCGAAGGCGGCTATCAAAACAACGCCGGCTGTGTAGGCGGCGGCACGGTCAGCTACGGAGCCATGGCCTGGCGCTTCATGCCGCAGGATTTCCGACTCGTTTCCACCTATGGAGAAGTGAAGGATTCCACCCTCGCGGACTGGCCGCTGAGTTATGATGAGCTGGAGCCCTATTATGAAAAGGCTGAATATGAAATCGGCGTCGCCGGGGACTACACCAACAACCCGAACAGCGGCCCGCGCAAAAAGCCGTTCCCGATGCCCGCCTTCCCCCTAAACACCGAGGGTCGGCTCATCTCGGAGACCGCCACCCGCATGGGGCTGCATCCCTTTCCCATCCCGATGCTGCGCAATTCCGTGCCTTACAACGGCCGCCCCGCCTGCATCCACATGCGCTCCTGCGTCGGCTTCGCCTGCCCGGTCGATGCCAAGGCCGGCAGCCAGAACACAGTGCTGCCCGTCGCACTGGCAACCGGAAATTGCAAGGTCCGCACCGGCTGCGTCGCAGCGGAAATCGTCGTCGATGACCATGGCCGCGCCCGCGCACTGCGCTACTTCGATGAAAACAAGCGCCCGCAAGAACAGCCTGCAGACCTCATCGTCATTTCAGCTTCCGCCACCGAGACCGCCCGCCTGCTGCTCAACTCCAAGTCCAAGTTGTTCCCGAACGGCGCAGGCAACAACAACGACTGGGTGGGCCGCAATCTGCAAGGCCATCTTTACGTGGGTGCCAGCGGCCTGATGGAGCGGGAAATCTATGAGGAAGCCGGCCCCGGTGCCACCGTGGCCATCAGTGATTTCAACCATGGCAATCCGGGCCTGATGGGCGGCGGCGTGTTGGCCAATGAGTTCATCGACCTGCCCTATCACTTCTGCCGCAACCGCCCGCCCGGCGCAGCCCGCTGGGGCAAGGCCCACAAGGACTTCCAGCGCCGCAACTACAAGCGCCTCGTCCGCCTCGTCGGCCCCGTGCAGGAAATCCCGAATTTCACCGCGCGCGTCAGCGTGGACCCCTCGGTCAAGGACGCCTGGGGCATTCCCGTCTGCCGCCTGTCGGGCACGCGCCATCCCGGCGACCTGCCGACGGGCGAGTTCCTGGCGGAAAAAGCCGAAGCCATCCTCAAGGAAATGGGAGCCACCGGCACCTGGCGCAACAGCCCGGGAAAATCTCTCGGCTTGAGCGGCGGCCAACACCAGGCAGGCACTTGCCGCATGGGCAACGATCCCAAAACATCCGTCACCAACCGCTTCGGCCAAGTCCACGAGATCGACAACCTGTTCATCGCCGATGGCAGCCTGCACGTCACCAATGGCGGCTTCAACCCGGTTCTCACCATCATGGCGCTGGCCTATTGGGTCGCGGATTCCATCAACGCCCGTTGGAAAGGCGGCGACTTCCGATGACTGCCAAACGCCGCTCCAGACTCGTTCTAAGCGCCGCGCTGATCCCGGCGGTTTTCCTCATCGCCAGCAGCATCGGCGGGATGGCCTGGTTTCATTACGCCGATCCGGCGGACTCCTGCGTCTCTTGCCATGAAATGACCGGCATGCACGCCGCCTGGGCCTCATCCTCCCACCGCACGCTCCACTGCCGCAATTGCCACGGCGGCTCCCTCACACTCGATGCCCACGCCCTCGGAGCCCACCTCAACCGCGTGGTGCAGCACTTCACCCGCTCACCGGACAAACCGATCCGGCTCACAGAAGACGCCCTGCTAACCATTCAGGAATCCTGCCGCACCTGCCACCCGCAAAGTTTCTCCGACTGGCAGAACAGCGGTCACGCGGCCACCTATGAGCGCATCTTTCTCGATGAAACACATAACAAGACCGAGCAACTGGCAGCCGACTGCCTGCGCTGCCACGGAATGTTTTTCGAGGGCCATATCGAGGATCTTGTGACGCCCGTATCCAGCACCGGCCCCTGGCACCTCAAGGATCCAGCCAAAGCGAAACAAGCGGCCATCCCCTGCATGGCCTGCCACCAAATCCACTCCCCCACCGCCGGTTTCCACTCCTCCCACCTCTATATCCGGCGCGAGAAAACCTCATTCGGCGACGAACTGCTGCCCATCACCCCGATGCTCCGCGGCGAGCGCACCGTGGAAGTCTCACCAGACCCGCGCCAACGCCTCTGCACCCAATGCCACGCCCCCAACGCCTTCCGCCAGGCAGGATCCGGCGATGACCGCACCCCCACCGGCGTCCACGAGGGCTTGAGCTGCCTGGATTGCCACTCATCCCATAACAACTCCGCGAAACAATCCTGCGCCACCTGCCACCCGGCGTTTTCCAATTGCGGGATCAACGTCGAGCAGATGGACACCACGTTCCGCGACCCGGGCAGCAAGCACAACATCCACTCCATGGATTGCGGAGATTGCCACAGCGGCAAGCGCCCGGAAGCTGCGGGCACCCAATAAAGCAGGGCGTTTGATTGGAGTCTGCCACTCTTTAAGAGGGCGTTCCCCATCCCCCACTCCTCATAGATGGGCAGTATTGATTATCAACGAGCCGGAACTTTCTGCCAAATGCCTGCGCAATAATCGCACTTTTGAAAAAAGAGCTTCCAATGAAAAGTTTGCCACACTACGCATCATAGCCGTCAATAACTATTGATTCCCTCATTTTCATCTGTTCCCCGAAACGTGGTCAATGAGGGAAAATCACTCGTTTGATCCGCACGATTCCACTGATCCCCAATCAAAAAATACAAATAAATCCATGAAACCCACATTCAACCGCCTGTCCCGCCTGAGCCAAATCGCGCTTGCCGTCTCCGCCATCACCGGCGGCCATGCCACCGCCGCCAGCGACACCTGGACCGCCGATGCCGCCGGCAACTGGACCGTTTTCAGCAATTGGGCGTCCACCACACAGGCCCCGGATAACGTGGGTGACATCGCCACCTTCGGCTCGGCCGTGCCGATCACCGCACCGCGCATCGTCACCTTGAATTTCACCCCGATCACCGTGGGCGGCCTCACGTTCAACAATCTCGGCCGGTCCGGAATCGCCCAATATTCGAACCCTCCCACCAACACCACGCTCAACAACAACGTGGAATTTTCCAACTCCGGCTTTTCCCTGAGTCTGGGAACTCAAACCCTGACGCTCGACACCGGCACCCCGGGATACAACGCGGCGGATCTGGTGGTGATCGACCTGCCGACAAGCAACCTGACCGGGGAAATTTTTCTTTCCGTTAAATCGTTAGAATTTCAGCGGTCTGGCTGATGGACATTCGATAGGAGAATCCGATCTCACTTGCAAGCTCCGAAGGTTCACCCGTGCTGGGACGGGACGGTGGCGCCGACGAGGAGCGGAGCGACGAGGCGGCGGAACCGGCCCGTCCCAGCGCGGTGGCCAGTTGCCCCAGCTCCGTGTGTCCCCTGACCCGCCGGAAGCCCTCCTGGGCCCGCAGCAGCGCCACTCCCATCCACCGGGTCTACTGGTCGGTCTTTGGGTTACATCGGCAAACCTTGCCGATCATCCCGCGCGAATTGCGCATCACGTTATCTATGGGGTTGGTGCTCAGAAACGTCACATTGAGCGTCGCAGGAAGGTTGAGGCGGTGGAACGACAGGATTCCGTC
>JAUYNL010000056.1 GCA_030696085.1 Luteolibacter sp. | reverse complement strand
CGTCCGTGCTCGCACTCGGTGTCCGATGTCCAATCCGCAGGACGCCCGTCGAGCTTTTCGCGCGCGAGTTGACAGAGGGTGGCTTGGTTTTCCTTGAGGGCGAGGAAATGGTCGCCACCGGCGGCGGTGATGATCAATGCCGTCCATGGCCAGCGTTTTGGGCAACAGGTCGCTGTTGGCGAGGAGCCGGCGGTTGCGCGTGGCTGCCAGGGAGACGGGATCCACGGCGTTGAGCAGATCGTTGAAGGCATCGTAGCCGGGCATGATGAGCATGCCGCTTTTTTTGCAACGTTTGCTCAGACCGTCTGCGGCGCGTTGTTGTTGGTTGGAACGGGCCGCATTTTTTCCAGATGGCTTTGACGTCGGCCGCGCCGCATAGCAGGCCGTAGCAAATCAGGGTGAGCATGGCGCTGATGGGGTGGCGGCGCGGTGGCGGCGGAAACCTTTGGTCAGAACGAGCGGGGTCCAGTTGGTGACTTTATAAAGGGTGCCCTGATGGACGGCCGGCTTTGAGATAGTGCAGCGCGTCGAGAACGGCGCGCAACTGGCTGATTTCGAGTGATTCGGTAGCCGTGCGGATCGACAGATCACTGCTCCGCAAGACCTCCGGCTGAGATGCGGTGGCGATCATATCGTCGCTACCATGGCAAAATCAGGGTCCTTGTTTATCCAAAATCGCGAAATCCCTGACAATCAATTCCCCAATCGATTTCCCGCCAAGCGCCCGGGTGACGGATCACTGCGTGAAAATGCCAACTTGCGCCCCATGCAATCATTGGTTAGATGGGACGCCGTGCTACAGCGAGCGCAGGATCATCGAGCAGGAGGGACTGCCGACATTGAAGAAGCAGATGGAAGCCGCGCACACCGCGGAAACCGTCTGAGGCTTGGAGTTGACCCGCCGGATTCCAGCGACTAGAGAATCCGCCTCACACCATGGAACCCACCACGACGGCATACGGCACCTGGAGCGGCGGACGCTTCATGCATTTCGGCGAAACCCTCTCCGAGGAGCGCTTCATCGGCTGCATCGAGACCGCCTACGAGGCGGGCATCCGCACCTTCGTCACCTCCGATGTCTATGGCAATGGCAAGGCGGACGAGTTGTTAGGGCGGGCTCTCAAGGGCATTGAGCGCGCCAGCTACAGCCTGGTGGGCATGATCGGGCATGATTTTTACGAAGGTCAGCGGCAGGGAGCGCGCGGTTATCCGCGCTTCACGGACCCGGAACTGCGGGGACCGGAACAATACTCTGACTTCATCCGCATGGCGGCCGGCAAGGAACTCGAACGCTGCGGCAGCGATCACTTCGATCTGCTCATGCTCCACAATCCGGACGAGCTCGGCTACACCAGCGAGCCATTGTGGCAGGCGATGCAGGCGGCCAGGGATGAGGGGCTGAGCCGCCTGCTCGGCATCGCCCCCGGGCCCGCCAATGGCTTTTCGCTTGATTTGTTAGGTTGCCTGGAGCGCTTCGGCGCGCTCATCGACTGGTCGATGCTCATTCTCAACCCGCTCGAACCCTGGCCGGTGGGGCTCACGCTGCCGGCTTGTGAAAAACACGGCGTGAATGTGATGACCCGGGTGGTGGATTACGGCGGCGTGTTTCACGGCGATCTCGGCCTGCCAGGCCACGAGTTCAAACCCGGCGACCACCGCACCTACCGGCCCGATGGCTGGGTCCAACACGGCATGGAAAAGGCCGAACGCATGCGGCCGATCGCGGAAAAATACGGCCTCACCCTACTCCAGTTCGCATCCATCTGGAACCTCAGCCACCCGGCCGTCGAGAGCGTGGTGCCCACCTTCATCCAGGAAGCCGGCGATGGAGCCCGTCCGATCGAGGAAAAGATCCGCGAGTTCGCCGCCTTGCCGGACGTCCGGCTAACAGCCGAAGAGGTGGAGTCCATCCGCCAAATCGGCGACAACACCGGCTGCATGATGCTCAAAGGGGCCAGCAAGCGCCACACCGTGAGCGAACGCCCGGACGAGTGGCCGATGCGCGGGGATTTGCTGGAGACCGCAGGGCGATATGGACTCGGCTCCGATTGGTGAGTCCGATTTTGACAAATCCCGCGCCTTTCCTACCCTCCGCCCGCCACCAATGCGCGGCATGGCACGAATGCCGCTTTCCGATCCCCGCTCACCGAATATGAACACGCTCCGCACTTTCACCACCGGCTCCGGCTCGGAAGGAAAATTCCACTCGCTACCCGCCCTCGCCGAACAAGGGTTTCCCAATCTCTACCGCCTGCCGGTTTCCATCCGGATCGTGCTGGAATCCCTGCTCCGCAATAACGACGGCCTCAAGGTTTCCGACAAGGACATCCGGAATCTCGCGAACTACAACGCCAAGGCTCCCGGCGATTTTGAAATTCCCTTCGTCGTCGCGCGCATCGTGCTCCAGGACTTTACCGGCGTGCCGCTTCTCGTCGATCTCGCCGCGATGCGTTCCGCCGTGCATGCCATGGGCAGGGACGCGAAAATGATCGAGCCGCTCGTGCCGGTGGACCTCGTCGTGGACCACTCGGTGCAAGTCGATTTCGCCGGCACCGGAACTTCGCTTGAGAGAAACCTCGACCTCGAATTCCACCGCAACCGCGAACGCTACGAGTTCCTGAAATGGGGCGAACAGGCATTTGATACCTTCAAGGTCGTTCCTCCCGGTATCGGCATCGTCCACCAGGTGAACCTCGAATATCTCGCCAAGTGCGTGCTGGAAAAAGACGGCGTTTTCTATCCGGACACGCTGGTCGGCACCGACTCGCACACGACCATGATTAACGGCCTTGGCGTCGTCGGCTGGGGCGTGGGTGGCATCGAGGCGGAAGCCGGCATGCTCGGCCAGCCGGTCACCTTCCTCGTCCCGGAAGTCGTTGGCGTTTACCTCACCGGCGAGCTTGCCACCGGAGTCACCGCCACCGACCTCGTGCTGCGTGTCACCGAATTGCTGCGCCAAACGAAAGTCGTCGGCAAGTTCGTCGAATTCTACGGCCCCGGGGCCCGCGCACTTTCGCTGCCGGACCGCGCCACCATCGCCAACATGGCTCCGGAATACGGCGCGACGATGGGTTTCTTCGGCATTGATGACACCACCACCGGCTATCTCGAAGGCACCGGCCGCCCGCAGGAACTCTGCAAAACCGTCGAAAACTATTACAAGGCCCAGGATCTCTGGGGCATCCCGCTCAACCGCGACGCACTCGATTTCTCACAGGTCGTCGATCTCGACATCTCGACCGTCAAATCCGGCGTCGCCGGTCCGAAACGCCCGCAGGACCGCATCGAAATCGAATCGCTCAAAACCAAGTGGGCCGGTCTGCTCAGCGCCCCCGCTCCGGATGGTTATAACAAACAAGCGTCCATCGATGCCCGGATCGTCCCTGATCTTCCTTCCACGCTCGATAGCATTCCGGACGACACCACCGGCATCGGCCGCGCCTTTGGAGCGGAAGTCGGCGTGATCACCGAACCGAACGAAACGCCCACCTACCCGCTGTGGGAAGTCACCGTCGATAGCAAGGGCGGCGTCAAGGACACCATCACCCACGGCTCGGTGCTCATCGCGGCGATCACGAGCTGCACCAACACTTCCAACCCGAGCGTCATGCTCGCCGCGGGATTGCTCGCGCAGAAAGCCAACGCCAAGGGCCTCACCATCAAGCCATCCATCAAAACCTCGCTCGGCCCCGGCTCGCGCGTCGTCACCGATTACCTCCACAAAACCGGCCTCCAGGCGGAGCTCGACAAGCTGGGTTTCCAAACCGTCGGCTACGGCTGCACCACCTGCATCGGCAACTCCGGTCCGCTCGATCCCGGCATCGAGGAAGTGGTGAAATCCGAAGACATCATCGCCGCCTCGGTTCTATCAGGTAACAGGAACTTCGAGGCCCGCGTCCACCAATCCATCAAGGCGAACTTCCTCATGTCGCCGCCGCTCGTCGTCGCCTTCGCAATCGCCGGCACCGTGGATATCGATATGGAAAACGAGCCTCTCGGTTACGGCAGCGACGGCCATCCCGTCTATCTGCGCGACATCTGGCCGGGCACCGCGGAAATCGAAGAAGCCATGAGCTCGTCGCTCCGGCCCGATGTGTTCCAGAAACTCTACACCGGCTTCGCCGACCAGAATCCGAAGTGGAACGAGATCAAATCCTCCACCGGCAATGTCTATGAGTGGGACCGCGAATCCACCTACATCCAGGAGCCGCCGTTTTTCGACGGTTTCACCCCGACTCCGCGCGATATCGTGGAAATCCACGGTGCGCGCCCGCTCGGCATCTTCGGCGATTCCGTCACCACCGACCACATCTCTCCGGCCGGCGCTATCAAGAAGGACAGTCCCGCCGGGCGTTTCCTCGGCGAAAAGGGCGTTGGTTCAACCGACTTCAATTCCTACGGCTCTCGCCGCGGCAACGACCGCATCATGACCCGCGGCACCTTCGCCAACGTCCGCATCAAGAATCTGATGGTTCCAGGCAGCGAGGGCGGAGTCACTCTTTTTCGGGGAGCACACGCGCCCTCGCGTGTAGAGGAAGGCGCCTCGCCTTCCTCATCCGTCACCGCCATCTACGACGCCGCCGCCATCTATCAGAAATCAGGAACCCCCACCATCATCCTCGGCGGCGAGGACTACGGCATGGGCTCCAGCCGCGACTGGGCCGCCAAGGGCACCAGCCTGTTAGGTGTGAGGGCCGTCATCACAAAGTCCTTCGAACGCATCCACCGCTCCAACCTCGTCGGCATGGGCGTGTTGCCCTGCAACTTCGTCAACAAGGCGGACTACGACAAGGTCAAGGCTCTCGCCGACGCCACCTTCGACATCCTTGGCATCGACAATGACCTCAAACCCCAGCAGCAGGCCACGTTGCGAGTTCACAAGACAGACGGCGAATCCTTCGACATTCCTGTCATCGTGCGCATCGATACCCCGGTGGAAAAGGACTACTACCGCGCCGGCGGCATCCTGCCCTACGTCCTTGCCCGGATTCTGGGATGATATTGTGACGGCAGTCACAGACCGCCGCTGCAATATCCGCCTTCGGAGTTCCAATGCATGTGCGGCACACTTGGAAAATGGACGCACTGCGTCTTTTTCCACATGCCTTGGAGCATGAGCCTCGCCTCGCTGGAGCGGCGTTTTGCGCCAATCGGATGAAATGGCTCCGGCACCGAAATGCCCCTGTTGCAGGGCGATTGGCTGGTTATGCATTGTAGGGCGGTATTTGGGTTAGGAGACGGATGGTATTCGAGCGGTGGTCGGCGTAGTGGAGGAAGGCTTGGTTGAGCGAGGCCTGCTCCCCTGGCCTGATGAGCGCGTGGTTCTTGGCTCCTTTGGCTTTGCGCCGCACTCCTCGGTCTTCGCGCCACAGGGTGGCGTCTTTCTTCCAGTGGTTTTTGTTTTCCACCGACCAATGACCACGGGCGATTTCCGCAAGCCGCGCATGGCCCGCTTCTCCCT
>JAUYNL010000046.1 GCA_030696085.1 Luteolibacter sp. | reverse complement strand
CTGGGACGGGCCGGTTCCGCCGCCTCGTCCCAGCGCGGGAGAGCATTGCGAGCTTGCAAGTGAGATCGGATTCTCCTATCGAATGTCCATCAGCCAGCCAGCTGAGATTTTAACGATTTAACGGAAAGAAAAATTTCCCCGAGCACAAGCCCTTCACCGAAGTCGACATCCCCAAGTTCCCGCCAGATCCGCAGATTCCCATGGGGATCTGCCGCCCCAATCGAGTTCAGTGACGCGTCCAAATTGACCGGGTTGGCATGCGCCGACACTCCGAGGCAGATCGTAGCAAGAGCATGAAAGAAAAACGTTCTCATAGGCTTACAAACCAGGTGTTACTCAAAGGCATCCTCGTCGCCCTCATCTACCTCGTCGCAGCCCATGATGACGAGTGGTATCCGTTCGATTAGGCAGCATGCTGGCATAGGAACCGTGTAAAAAACCATAATTACAAATATAAATGATGATAATTTTTTCATAGTGAGACTCTCCGGTTATTTTCTAAGGATGTTCTCCGTTCGAATTGTGGTGCAATAAAAGGACTTTATTCCCTGCTTGTAAAGTCAAAAAAATATATTTTCACTAAATCCGTGACACTGGTAGAGCGGGCAAAACAGTAATGTTCGGATTTGCACCCCAACCCAAACTTCTGAAACCGTCTCCAAAAATAGAAAACCGTGTCACTTGTTGATTATAGGACTCCATGCCTCTGCAATCTCAGGTGTTGGAAGATATATCCGTTGTCCCTTCGATACCCAGTCGCCACTTTTCAAAGTAAAAACCTCCTGATTGATAAAATCCCCAAAAAAACCTGAGCTTTTAAGATCTGCCCTCATCCAATCCGCGATCCGTGGATTCTCTTCAGAGAGCGGCGGTCGTCCCGGGATCACTTTCTCATTTAAAGCAAAACAGTATTCGAAAAAATCCAATCCCAATCTTTTTATTTCCGGACTCTCAGCGTGTGCCAAATTCGGACCAGCCTTAATTATTACCGGATAACCTAGATTCAGGCAATCACGGTAAAATTTTATGGATTGCTGATAACCGGCATCGCGTTCACCTGTTGTTACTAGCCAAAGTACGTTTTTGGAAGCCTCATGTGGCGAGTCGTAGCTGCTTGCCACATGTACATGGACGGCTGAGAATCGGTTTGGCATTCTCAGTGCCAGACGGTGCCCCCATTGGGCTCCACGGGAAAATCCATAAAGGTAATACCCCTTTTTTGGAAGATTGTATTTTAGTGTCAGACGTCTGATTCCCTTGTTCCAAGCAAGAGCCACCTGATCGAAGTTGTCGTTCGTATCCTTGGCCAAATCACGTTCGAGATCGGCTTGCGACACTCCTAGTTTCCACAGCGTTGCCGTGTTCCAGGTTATCACTACCATGCCGTGTTCTTCAGCCCATTTCAGAAGGTCTCCACGAATCTTCCCGTGCAGGATGATGTCCTTAAGAGAACGCTCCTCCTGCATCCAGGTTGCGATGCACAATACTCCCTTTGGCGCTTTCAAATCAGCCACCGCTTTGGGGAGCTTCATATAAAGAGTGAGATTAGGTTGTCCTGAAATTCCGGTTTCAATCCGCTCTTCGATCACCTCAGAAAGGCGTTTTTCCTCAACCAGATTGTTCACTTCCCGCCACGGCTTAAGAAGTGAGGCATCGGGTAGGCGGGTTCGGTATTTTTCTGCGGAAGATCTGTCGTTTTTTCGGATCTCTACTTCGGAAAACAGATTGCACTCCAATGGCTTTTTCAGATCTCCTGAAACCGCCGTTTTGATGAATTGCGCGACAAATGCGTCAGTTTTTACCCTGTCTTCACTGGTATCGTGGACGAAGACCACTTTTGAATCGTTACCGGCATTCTGAATTTGTGCCTCCAGCATTTTTGCCAGCATCTTCTCGTTTCGGCAGATCGCAAGTCCTTCCGGAAAGTTCTGTTCATCCTTAGGAATAAACCAACGCTCTTCCTCGGTGATCCAGAAAAGTGAATCGCGTGGACTCGTCTTCAGACAGTATTTGACCGCGTCAAAAGCCTCGCCACTTGCCAGATACCCATATTTGCTAGACCTAGGAAACTGCTGGTTAATCAGAAGTTCCATTTGTTCCTTCAATAGTTTGGAAGCTTCACCAGGTTTCTGTTCGGGCATGGGTTTGGCCTTCGGATCGCCCCCCTTCGGAGGTTTCCCTTGATACTTGTACCCTAATCCGACTATCGCAACCTCCTGGTCATCTTTAAACGCAGTCCATCTTTCGCTCAAGACCATCGTTTCTAGATTCGCTAGGTCCGTAGTCAGGACGACGAACACGTTCTTTACTTTCTTCGGATTTTCGACCTTCAAAGCCCGAAATTCAAAATTACTGAACCAGTCGTTTGGCTGTGAAGTGAACTTCGCCAGCTTCTCCTCCTGTCCGTAGGCATTCGCGATCAACAGTATTCCCAACGAAATGAATTGCAGTGATTTCATGAGGTTCAGGATAGTGAATTTTCAGCCAACGTTCGCTGAGATCCTGATTGGCGGGCAGGCAGTTTAAAAATATGGCTCTCCGTCAGGGTTGCTTGCGATCCTGCAAGGTTGAGAACCTGCGGAAGAGAGGAAATCTGGCCAGGATTATTTGAGATTGCAGCTTGTTTTGTGAGTCTCACCGGGGAGGCGAAGGACAAGCCGACCAAAGCAATTTGGTTCTGTGCTGAGAATGTTCTCCATTCCTTGTTGTTTACAAATGATTCGCCCGAGCCGTTGTGTCTCGGACAAAATACGAACACGGCCTTTAGTTTTCCTTCCGGCTTCCAGACATAAAGTTCCGCTCTTTCTATTTCGCTCGTCGGCTTCATCGTGATGAGGCGCGACTTCTCCGCTGAGTAGGCGACTCCAAATAGCAGCAAGAAGATGGCAATGAGATGGTTCATCCGATCACCTTGGTCTGGGTTTTACGCAATGCCCACCATGCGAGTGAAACGGTCGCGGCGATGTGCAGTGCGAGAACGAAGTTGCTTAGACCGTAGCTGGCAATCTCGGTCGTGGTCGATTGGGACACGATATCAAAGTGCCTGAAACTTTCAAAAGTCCGGAGATAGCCGCTCCAACCCCAGTAAGCGGCGATGATCGGCTGCGTGACGAAGCTGAGCCAATTCGGGAGAGCTAACACAGCCCCGGAGAGTGGGAGTTGGAGACCCACCGAGTAGATCGCGAGAAGGGAGGCCCGCTCGGGTGTCTTTGAAATTGAGGAGAACCAAAGACAAGTCGCGCTCATCGCGAAGGTCGTAAGGAATAGGACGACGAACTGCGAAGTGAAATCACCGGGAAAGTTACAGACGAAGCGGACGATAAATGTCATCCACAGGCTTTGAATTGCGCTTAAGACACCCACAAATCCGAATTTGCTCGTGAGATATGCCACCGGCGACAGTCCCGCGCGCATTTCCTTCGCAAGCACATCACGTTCCTTGGCAATCTCCCTGGCACCGTTGTTGGCTCCGATGAGAGCAAGCAGGATCACCTGCAGCATGCTTACCCCTGAAACAAGGGATGCCAATTTGAAGGATCGGTTCAGATAATCGAGTTGCTCAGCCAACCCTTCCAGAATGTTTGATTTCAACTGAAGCGAAAGTTCTCGAACCTCCGGAAGCCCCTCGTAAGCAAACACCGCTACAAGGAGCGGAAACGTGATCATCAATCCGGCGTGAAGCATCAATTGTACCCGATCACGCCCGAACAAGATCCACTGCCGCTTGAAGAGCGGGAGAAGCTGTGATATTCCGCCCGGTGGTGCGGCAGTCCGGAGGAACTGCGGTTCCACTTCATCGGTCACCTGAGAGGACACCGACCCGAACGATTCCGCATTGGAATATATATGCTCCATGTCAGGAGCCTGAAAGGTGGCAAGGACTTCACCCGGCACTCCCTCATAGATCAGCCTACCATTTGACAGGAAGAGGATGCGGTCGCACACCTCAAGGTTTGAGAGCGAGTGTGTAACCAACAGGATCGTCTTCTTTGCCTCCTTCGCGACTCTGGCGAGCCAATGCATCATTTCACGCTCGGAATGAGGATCGAGTCCGCTGGTGAGCTCGTCGAGAAGGAGAAACGGAGGATCGCCTACCAGTTGCTCTGCCAGTGCGAGTCTTCTCAACTGGCCGCCGGAAAGTGTGGGCGGGAGCTGGTGAAGAACCGGCTCCAGGTCTGTCAGGCTGATGACCGTTCCTAGCCACGATTCCCTCTCCTTTTTCCCAACAGTGCGGGGAAGGCGCAAGGCCACCGCGTTTTCCAGGATCTCCCGCACCGAGAGCATGTCATGGAAAGAAGCCGTCTGGGAAAGGTAGCCTATGGTGAGCGGAAGGCTTTCCTTGAGCCGTTCCACTTCATACCCCGCTAGAAAGGATTTGCCGCCCGTGGGTTCGATAAGACCGGCTATCAGTTTGAGCAAAGTGCTTTTGCCACAGCCGGACGGGCCGATGATCGAAGTGAAACTACCTTCCGCAAGGCTCAGGGAAATGTCGTCAATCAGCAGACGGTGGCTCCCGTTATTAAGAGTAACCTGATAGCTAAGGTTTTGTGCGGTGACGGCCATGGTGGTTGTTTGAATTGGAAAACGAGAACACGGCTCCGATCCTACCGGGAAGTCGAACCTACAGGTTCGGTAACTTCCGGTTCCCTGCCGAGTATCTTGTCTCCGATTCGTTTGATTCCCTCATTGGCCATCTTGCTCATCGGATAATCTTCCCGGGCGTTCAAAAAGTAAGCCAGCGCAACCCCGTCGTGACCCTTCAACTCTTCCTTGGAAGCTTTTGACAGCTTGCTGACGAATACCGAGGCCTGCATGGAAAGTTCGGCACGCCTGCGGTTCAGCTCGCCGTCCTCCGGCCACTCCTTCGCCGCAAGTTCCACGGTTTCCCACGAGCCATACACATCCCCTCCTTGCTCGAACAGTTTCGCTTTCTCCAAAGCAGTCTCGGCCGCTCTTACCTTCTCCAAGGCATCCTTCATCTGGTCTTCACGAACCTGATCGCCCTTTACCGCAACCCCGAACTCCAGGCTGTTCTCAAAGATCCGGCGATAGTTCCTGTCTTTCGCGGCACGGTCAAACTCCACGGTGGACTTGTTCTGGACATCCTGGGAGGTGAAAAACTTCTCGGAGGCAGCATCCAGATCAGGATTATCAGGCCAAGCCTCGGCTGCCGTCTTAAACTCGGACAGGGCATCTTCCAGCTTGCCTTGCTGGGCATAGAGCTTTGCCATTCCGAGTCTCATCTGACTTTCCCGTTTTACGGCTCTGACGATTGCTTTCGGTTTGATCGGATCGAAATCCTTCACCTCCGATTCCATGATGCTAAGCAACTCGTCGAGATTCGTGAAATCGCGAGCCTCGATGAGGTTCTGAAGTTTCTGGAGATTTGCGATGTAGTTTGCCACACGGAGTTTGTTTTCCCGGTTGACGAGACGGAGAGCCGGGTGGTTAGGGGCAACCTGAAAATCCTCGGCAAGGAGGCTGGTCGCGGAAGCGATTTCGTCCTTTTCCGCCTTGTATGCGAAGACTTTGACATCGTTCCGGATTCGCTGGAGGGTTTCGCCGGACTTCACCGACATCTCGGCAACGCCGACCGGGAGATCCCCGTCGCCGAAAAGAACCCGGTAGAAATCCGCGGCGAGTTTGGTCTGGTGCAACCATCTGCCGTCGTGAAGCACCTTGATGTAGGCGGAAAAGTCCTCACGCGCCTTTTGCTCGGCCGCTTTCATTTCCGTTTCGTTCAAAACCACTTTCGCACGCGACTCAAGACCCCGAAGATATTCTTCGGTGAGGTTCATTTTCCCGATCAGAGCATCCACCACGTTGGTGGCGGAAGGCATCCCTCCACCACCCGCAGGATGGAAGGCCTTGTTGGTGTCATCACCACCTTTATCTCCGTTTCCGCCTCTGGAGCGGGTGCGCCGGTCGTTATCGCGCATTTTCTTCATCACCGCATCGGATTCCAAATCGAAATTCCTCGCCGCGCTCCTCGCCTTTTCTTGGAGCTTTTCGTTAAGGGCTGTCAGATCCTTCTGGTTTCTGCGCATGTCCCAAACCGCGATCACGCGGTTTACAAGTTGTTCGCTTGCCCCGGTGTCCCAGTTGTAACCAGACATATCGATCAAAAGACCCAAGGCGGTGCTAATGTCCCTTTTCCTGATGGATTCTACCGATTGGTCATAGGCATCCTCGTAGGCTTGGATCAGATCCGGCGGATATTCCTCGGTGCTCAGGTAGGCCTCGAATGCTGGTGAAACCAGGCTGCTGACGCTGCTGATCGCATCAAGTGCCATAAGTTTGCCATTGATCATTTCCGAAACCCCGTCCGCCTTTGAGGCTGCGGTTCCGTCCTTCGGCTTTTCATTGTAGAGATAACCTAGCGAATCTTTGCTTGCGCCCGGAGCTGGATCTTTTGCTGGCACTTCTTTCGTAGTGCCTGTTCCCGCCTCGCCCGGAGATTCGGGAGCCGCTTCCTGTGCAAACACAGACTGGAACGATCCGACCAAAAATGCCGCCAGTATCAATGTTTCGAATTGCTTCATACTATTCTTTTTCCAGTTCAACTGCGTCCAGTATTCCGGATCGTGATACCTCGATAACCAGATTGTATCGCTGGGACTTGCTCAGCGCGAAATTCGGAATCACCTCTGTTGGGATGAGGACGGGAACGACCTTCTTCGACTCCGAATCTCTCAATACCACCAGTTTGCCGCGGTCTGGCACTGTGCCCAACTCTGCATCCACTGTCGCATTCAGATGAAAACGCCCACCGAGAAGCGTCTCGTAGTTCTCCATGAAATCGACGGTAGGAAAAGCCTCCAAAGTTCTGAACTTGTCGCCGGACTTTGCGCTGCGAAGGGTCAGGATACCAACGACAGCAACGAGAACAACAATGCACACGACAGCACCCGCGAGTAGCTTTTGGTGATTTTTAGGCTGCGGGAGGGTTGCCTGATGCCCTGCAAACGGTGTGCTCGCGGTTTCTTGTTCTGACATAAGTGGTATTGTGATATGAGTTTTGCGGAAGGATTGAATGGCTTCTTTCATGCGCTGAATCAGAGGGGCGGATTTTCAGGTTTTTTTCGAACCATTTTAGGACACGCTAGAAGAATATTGAATTCCCGCGATTGAAAGGACAACGCGTAGTCTCGGATATTATCCGCATTTTCCATCTTGCATGACCTGAGAGTGCCACACTCTGGGCGCATCTGGTCGCTTCCCTCGGATACTGCGGCGCGAGCACGATCTGTGAGATGAACCGGTTAGTCGCAGCCGGGAGGCAGCGCCGGAAATTCCATCGTCGTTTCGCTTGCTATCAGAGTCCCCTACTGGTGCAAGTATCTTAAAACCGGTGATTTGGCGATTTCACAAGAAGAGACATGAGTGTTGCCTCTGAACGCATTTGAAGAAGGCTCATAGTGCTCACGTCGAAGGTCCCGAGAAGCCCTTTCCCCGACTGATGCCGTGGTTTGCAACCGTTGGTCCTCCACTTCTTGGATCACCAACAGGATCGTAAGCGCCATCTTTCCTTTTGCCACAGTCAGTCACAAAATGTTGAAAGTCAAACTATTTAGAATAAATTCCAAACCAAAACCTAAACGTTGCGTCTTGTTTAAGTAGGTTTACTTTTCTGATCCGAACCCGCTGCCTGAACCACCGAAGCGGAAGGCTTGCCGAATCCCTTCGTGAAAACGTGGTCGAAACAGGCGTCCGGATAATGGCCCGACCCGGACAGGTAATCCGGGACCGATGCGGAATGCCGTCAAAGGTCCAATGAAACCCCGCCTTGCGCATCAGGTCAAACGTCCGCTCACCCGGCGACTGGCCAGCCGGAGAATCCGGATCGTCGGTATCGAAATCACCTGCAATCACAATCGCGTCCGGCGGCGGAACCCTATCACGTCCTGTCTGGATATGTCCCAGCAGTTGCTCAACCGCATCCTCACGCTTTGAAGTATTGTCAGGAGGATTCCCGAGATTCGACTTCAGGTGAATCCCATACACTGCGACGCGCTTGCCGCGGATTACAAACGAGGCGTATCCGCCCCATCACACCGTAGCGGTGTATGCATCCATCGTGGGAGAAATAGAGATGTGAGGACGGCTCTAAAGCGCGCAATAGCGATCTGGCCAGACCTTAGGAGGAACATTCTAGATGACCCGGAACTCATGCCAGTTTGGGATCTCGCGCATACGGGTTTCACAGAAGTGAGTCCTAGCTCCGGCAAGCTGCCCCCCGGGCGACATGGAGTTCAAGCTGACCCGAAGATTCTTACGAAACGGGCGCATGCGTCGGAAAATCGGAGGCAAAAATCTTCCTCTCCCTCCGGAACCTTCAAGAATGCCACGCGGAACAAGATTTCTTTTCCTGCGAATTCCAGCATCTGTTCCAAGCAGCCTTGCCACTTCAGCTCCAACCCGTAATCCCAGTGTTTCTCGGCCAGTGGATAGATGAATCCGCACGAGGCAAGTCCGTGAACCGCCGGATACAGTCCCAGGTATCCAGCAGGAATGCGCAGTCAATGCACAATCCATTGCCATCCTGTTGATCACATGAATACTCGAACTTTACGGTCTAACAATGGTCCGCTTATACGTTGCCGGTAGTTCTCTATCTGCCGGGACGAGCAGCGGCATTGGCGTTTGATGTCGCCATAAAAACCACACGGGCAGGGATTCATCGCCGCCACCAACATGAAGCGCGCGGGAAATGTCAGTGATCCGGCAGCGCGGGAAATCGTCACGTCCCCGTCCTCAAGGGGCTGGCGCATGACTTCGAGGGTCTGGCGCCGGAATTCCGGCAGTTCGTCGAGGAACAGGACGCCGTGATGCGAGAGTGAAACCTCGCCGGGACCGGGATTCGTACCGCCACCTAACAGCCCTGCGTCCGAGATGGTGTGGTGCGGTGCGCGGAACGGACGCGTGGTGAGAAAAGCGCGTTTCGGATCCAGCAGACCGGAGATGGAATGGATTTTGGTGGTTTCGATGGCCTCATCCTCGGTCATGTCCGGCATGATGGTGGGGACGCGTTTGGCGAGCATCGATTTTCCGGTTCCCGGCGGCCCGACCATGAGAAGATTATGACCGCCGGCGGCGGCCACTTCGAGTGCGCGTTTGACATGGTGCTGGCCTTTGACTTCATCGAAATCGCAGTCGTAGGAGCGGTGGGAGTTGAAGAAAGCCCGACGGTCTAGATGGAAGGGAGCGATGGTGATTTCTCCTTCCAGGAAATCCCAGGCGTCCTTCAGGCAGCGGATCGGGAAGACCTGGATTCCTTCGATCACCGCAGCCTCCGGCGCATTTGCCTCGGGCACCAGCACACGGGTGCGGCCGCGACGCTTCGCTTCGAGCGCAATGGAGAGAACTCCTTTCACCGGGCGCACCGCGCCATCAAGCCCGAGTTCTCCCACCACGCAGCAGTCGTCGCATTGAAATGGCTTCGTCCGGCTGGCGGCGACCATCGCCAGCGCGATGGGTAGATCGAAGGATGGCCCTTCCTTTTTCAAATCTGCGGGAGCCAGGTTCACTGTCTTCACTCCATCATCGAGAAACAAGGCCGAGGCTCCAATCGCCGAAATGACGCGCTGGGAGGACTCCCTAACAGCCGCATCCGGGAGTCCCACGATAATGACTACAGGTTTGTCAGCCCCGCGAGCATTGACCTCGACCTCGACTTCTTGGGCTTCTACGCCCCGAAGAGCAGCTGAGAACAGACGGGTAATCATACGAACAAACCAAGATTTCGCGCTTCACCACCAACTGACAAGCTTAAAACACGTTCACTGCCGTCCCACAGACTGGGCGCGGCGCGCCCTGAGCCTTGATTTTGCAAGGCCCTGAGCTCGTTTGGGTTGAATGGCGATTGCGACTTTTTTGCGAGCAGTTGATATGTCCCGGTGTTTACACGGCGATGCTGTCCCATGACATCACGTCCTGGCGGGCGCAAAACCCGGCAACCAGGCGGTATTGAGCGCTCCGCGCACCTTCAACCGCCCGGATGCTGTCCCATAGGATTTCAGCAACGCCAGCAGGTCGATGCGCTCCCAAAATGCGGAGCGTGTGACGGTAAACAGTTGCGTGAAGCCGTATCCCCAATCCGACAGATGTGCCATGAAGCGCAGCAGCACATAGACGAGCAGGGCGGTGAAAATCTGCCACCTCACCGCGTTGGCGCTGTGCCCGAGAAAGCTGCCGGGCTTGAGGCTCTGCTTGAGCTGGGCGAAGAGAAGAGAAGAGAAGAGAAGAGCATCGCGGAAAGATGACTCAGCACCGTGAAGGAGCGGGCCTTGGCTTCCACGCCTGTGGCAAGGGCGTGGCGGTTGAACATTCCGCGAGGAATGAGGTTGAGAATCTGCTTGAGGACGGTCACATTGGCCCGGGCTGGTTTTGTTTGGTTCATAACACCCTGCCGAGTGGCGGGGATTTCAATTCAACTCCAGCCCGATTTTTTCTCTCAAGCCAAGCCGGCCTGTGGGACGGCTGTGTAAGCTTTCTTAAAGACCTGAGTGGTTGCCTTTATTCATTCGATCACGGGTGCGCCGAAGTAGGGCACGAGCGCGTCCGGGATGCGGATGGAGCCGTCGGGCTGCTGGCATTGCTCCAAGAGGGCGACGTAGAGGCGCGGCAGGGCGGTGCCGGAGCCATTGAGAGTGTGCGGGAAGCGGTTTTTGCCCTCGGCATCCTTGAAACGCAGCCGCATCCGGCGCGCCTGATAGTCGGTGAAGCACGAGCAGCTCGAAACCTCCAGATACTTGCCGTGGCCGGGTGCCCAGACTTCGATATCGTAGGTTTTGGCCGAGGAAAACCCGATGTCTCCGCTGCATAACTCGATGACGCGGTAGTGCAGGCCGAGTTTTTGCAGGATCGATTCCGCATGGCCGGTGAGTTCCTCCAGCATGGCGAATCCGGTGTCCGGGTGGACGATCTGCACGAGCTCCACCTTGTCGAACTGGTGCATGCGGATGATGCCCTTGTTGTCGCGCCCGGCGGAGCCCGCCTCCCGGCGGAAACACGGCGTGTAGGCCGCCATCCGCACCGGCAGCTCGGATTCCGATAAAATCGTGTCCCGATAGAGATTGGTCACCGGCACTTCGGCGGTGGGGGCGAGAAAAAGATTGTTGATGCCATTCTCGCCGGCATCGGTGCCATACATGTCGTCCTCGAACTTGGGGAGCTGGCCGGTGCCTTCCATGCACTCGCGTTTCACCAGGTGCGGGACGTTGACTTCCTCATAGCCGTTGGCGGCCTGCGTGTCTAACAGGAAGTTGATGAGTGCGCGTTCGAGCCGCGCGCCCCTGCCGCGATAGACGACGAAACCGGAACCGGCGACGCGGATGCCGTCGTCCCAGTTGACGAGGCCGTGCCGGAGTGCGAGTTCGACATGATCTTTCGGCGCGGCGATGTCGGGTTTGGTACTCCACTCGCGGACGACGGGGTTGGCGGTTTCATCGGAGCCGACCGGGCATGCGTCGTGGGTGAGGTTGGGGATGTTGAGCAGCAGGTCGTTCTGCTCCGCGGCGGCGTCCTCCGCTTTCACATCATGGGCGGCGATCTGCTCGTTGATGGCGCGGACCTCGGCCTCGATGCCGGAGGTGTCCTCACCCTTGGCCTTGAGCATGCCGATTTGTTTGGAAATGGTTTTGCGCTGATTCTGGAGCTGTTGCTTTTCGGTCTCGGACTTGCGGCGCGCCTCGTCGCAGGCGAGCACCTCGTCGATGAGTTTCCAGTGGTCGCCCCCACGGGTCTTGAGACGTTCCTGGACGGCGGCGGGGTTGTCGCGGATGACGCGGATATCGAGCATGGCGCGGCGACTCTCGCGGTCGAAGGGGGCGGGAATCAACGCGAAATTTTGTTTATTCGAGCGGCGTGAGCTCGACCTTGCGGAAATGGATTTCCGCGCCCTCGCTCTGCAGGCAGATGGCACCCTTGGTGGCGCTCAGGCCGCCGCCTTCGTTCATGAGCACGCCGTTGACCCAGACGCTGATGGTGTCTCCCTTGCAACGGACTTTCATGCTGTTCCACTCGCCGGGCGGTTTTTCGGCGCTTTCCTGGCGCTTTAGCCAGCGGCGGCCCAGGGCGGTGGCGTTCGCGACGGTGACGGTTTCACCGATCATCCAGAAGTCCCCGGCGTTTTCCGAGCCGAGCTGGACTTCCAGCGACTTGGGCCAGACGAACATCTTGCGGGGTGTGGAGGCGTGCACCAGCACTCCGCTGTTTCCGGGTTTCTTTCCGGGTGTCCAGCGCCACTCGATGGCCAGTTCGTATTCCGAATGTTCCTTCGCGGTGCGGATGATTCCGGGCGGACGGCCCTTGCAAACCAGGAGGCCATCCGCCACCGACCATATGGCATCGGGTTTCACCCCGGGATCGATGATATCGAAGGTCCAGCCATCGAGGTCCCTGCCGTTGAAGAGCGCCTGGGGCTCGGCTGCGTGCAGGATCGCAGACAGAATGGACAAGCACGCGGCGACGGTTTTGATAGCCATAAGCCGGAGTTATCAAACTGTTACCGGCGGGGCAAGAAAACCTCACGGGAAATCACAAGCGCGTCCGATCAGACGTCGGTGAGAGTCTGGTCGTAAAACGCGAGGTAATCGTCCGGGGTGGGGCCCTCGCGCCAAGCCATGGCGCTTTTCGGGTGGAGATTCATCTGGCCGCTGATGTTATAGGGAATGGATGGACCCCAGTCGAACTGTTGTTTCATCGGCAGGATCGTGTTCTGGATGCAGTCGATGACCGGGCGCAGCTTGAATTTGGGATTCCGGAGGAAGCCGAGTAGCAGCTCCATCGGGCAGTTGCCGGCGCCGCGGCCGAGGCCAAGCATGGTGGCGTCCACGCGGTTGGCACCGAGGATGATCGCTTCGATGGTGTTGGCGAAGGCGAGTTGGAGGTTGTTGTGGGCGTGCATGCCGATGTGCTTGCCGCTGCCCTCCACGGCCTTGCTGTATTTCCGGACGAGATGATCGATCTGCTCGCGGAAGAGGTTTCCATAACTGTCTACCACCACCACGGTTCCGGCGGAGGATTTTGCGCCGATTTCAAGTGCCTGGTCGATTTCGGCGTCCGCCACCACCGAGATGGCCATGATGTTGAGGGTGGTTTCATAACCGAGTGCGGTGCAGTGCTCGACCATCTCCACGGCTTCGGAAATCTGATGGACGTAGCAGGCGACGCGGATGACATCCAGCACGCTGTCCGCAGCGGGGATGATGTGGTTTTTCCAGTCGCACTTGCCGCCGGCGTCGGCCATGGCGGCGAGTTTCAGGCCGGTGGCCTCGAAGGTGTGGTCGCCCACGACGCGGCGCATGTCCGCCTCCTCGCAGTGCCGCCATGGACCGTATTTGTCCTTGGGGAACTGGGCGGGATCGTTCTTGTAGCCGATCTCCATGTAGTCCACGCCGGCGGCGATGCAGGCCTGATAGACGGCGCGGACCTGTTCGTCGGTGAAACGGGAATTATTGATGAGGCCGCCGTCACGAATGGTGCAATCCAGCACTTTCAGTTCCGGCCGATAGGTGATCCAAGGGGCTTTGTCGCTCACAGTGGCGCGAGCGTGGTGGGGATTCCTGCCGATGGCAAGCCTGCGCGATGGATCAACCGAGATCCTCGAGTCCGCCGTCTGCGGCGTCATCGAAATCCATCTCGCGGACGCGTTTGCGGTCGCGCTGGATTTCGACCTGTTTGCGGAGGATTTCGCGCATTTCGCTGCCGCCGCGGATGGCGGGGATGACGAGGTTTGGCAGCGTGCGGTCCGAGGTTTCCAGCGAGATGGAGGCGAGGCCGGTGAGGCGCATCCACCAGGTGCGGAGCATCTGGGTGTCCTTCACGCGATAGAGTTCGATTTCATCGATGTGCTGGTTGATCACGCCGCAGGTGATTTTCAGGCGTTCGTTGGTGAGTTCGAAGACCCGGGTTCTGACGGTGAGATATTTCCAGACGGCGTATGCGAGCGGCAGCAGCAGGCCCGCGAAGGTCGGCGGGAAAAACGCGCCACCGATCGCGATTCCGACGGCCAGCACAAGGGAGAAGGTGTAGGGGCCCAAGTTGAGCCACTGCGACGAACTGTCCTTCCAAAGTGAAATTTCCTCATCCATGGGGAGATCATGCGGGCATCCCGCCGCGTCCTGCAAGTGGAGATTCGGGTCAAACTCCGCGCCTGCCCTGCATGGCGCGCATCAGGGTGAGTTCGTCGGCGTGTGCCAGGCCGCCACCGGCGGGCAGACCCTGGGCGATGCGCGTGAGACGGCAGTTTTTTCCGCGCAGCAGGTCTCCCAGATAGTTCGCGGTGGCCTCGCCCTCCACGTCGGATCCCAGTGCGAGGATCACTTCGATTTCCCCGCTGGCGGACTCGACGCGCCGCAGCAGCGAGGGAATGCGCAGGTCCTCCGGGGAAACGCGGTCGAGCGGGGAAAGCTTGCCGCCCAGGCAATGATATCTCCCGCGGAATGAGCGTGAGCGTTCCAATGGCAGCACGTCGGTCGCCTGCTCCACCACACAGAGCATGCGGTCATCGCGTTTCGGATCGTCGCAAATGCCGCAACCGGCGGCGGTGGCGAAAAATCCGCAGACAGGGCAGGGGAGAATGCTTTCCTTCGCGCCCAGCAAGGCCGTGGCCAAGGCGGCGGGATCGGCCTTCGGGCTTTGCAGCAGCCAGACGGCGATGCGTTCGGCGCTGCGTGGACCGATGCCGGGCAGGCGCTTGAGCTCGGCGATCAACTGTCTAACGGCTTCGGGGAAGTCGGCTTGAGTCATGGTGGGGAAGCTGGGGTTTCATCGCAGGGCATGCGGTGGCGGGATGTGTAAACCAAGGCGCAGACGCCGGACCAGACGGTGGCGATCCATGGGGCGGCGATGTCCGGGGCATGGGCCGCGAGGCTGAGCACCGGTGCCCAGGCGGCCACCAGAATGACGGCGCTGAGCCACAGGATCACCCGGCGTCCGGGGCCGGGCGTGCCAAGGATGGCGGCGGCGAGGCCGAAGGCGAATGCGGCCGCAGCCAGCCACAGCGCCCAGTCGGGAAGCTGCTTGGGAAAGGTTTCCGCGCCGCCGCGCGAAACGATGCGGGCGATGCCGGCGTTCACCCGGGGGAGGATTCCCAGCCACTCCATGCCCGCGGCCAGCGCCATCGACAGCCCGCCGATCGCCAAGGCGGGCAGCGGCACATGGCCTGCCGGGTGGGGATGGTGGATCTTGCTGCGGTGCACGGCGGGAATCTGGCGGCAACCCGCGGCCGGATCAAGGTATGAACCGGGGAGATCCTGATTTCCGTGGATTTCCACCCGCGGCGTCTTCGATGGTTGATTCCCGCCGCCGGCTCTGAAAGCCTCCCGCCACGTGAAACAAACCATTGTGACTTTGGACATGGAGGGGGTGCTGACACCCGAGATCTGGATCGCCGTCGCCGAGAAGACCGGAATTCCTGAATTGCGCCGGACCACGCGCGATGAACCGGACTACGACATCCTCATGCGCGGACGTCTGGACATTCTGGACCAGCACGGCCTCAAACTTTCGGACATCCAGGAGGTCATCGGCTCGCTCGATCCGCTGCCCGGCGCGAAGGAGTTTCTCGATGAACTGCGCACCCTGGTGCAGGTCGTCATTCTATCGGACACCTTCGAACAGTTCGCCACGCCGTTGATCTGGAAACTCAACTGGCCCACGCTGTTATGCCACCGGCTGGTGGTGGAGGACGACCGTATTGTCGATTACCAGTTGCGCATCCGCGAGCAGAAGCGCGAGGCGGTGGCGGCATTCCGGCGGATGAACTACCAGGTCATCAGCGCGGGGGATTCCTACAATGACACCACGATGCTGATCGAGGCGAACGTGGGTTTCCTGATTCACGCGCCGGAAAATGTGAAGCTGGAGTTTCCGCAGTTCAAAGCCGTGGAATCCCACGCGGACCTGCTGCGTGAGATCAAGAACGTGATTTCCGGCTGAGCCCGGGATCCCATCACTTGCGCATGAAACTTTCCTCGAACGGTGGTTCGGCGGCCAGCGCTCGCTCGGCCACCAGCACCGGCTGGATCACCCCCTCCTCCAACAGGAATCGCATCGTGCCGGCCACCTTCACCCAGCCGTTCTCCGGCAGGTCGGGCGGGGTTTTTCCGAACTCGAGCACGATGGGGATCGCGCGGCTGTCCGCGGCGCAGCAGGTGATGAACAAGCGGTAGAGGCGCTTGCGCGTGCCGTTCGGGTTGCGCGTTTTCTCATCGATCCAGCGGCCTTCGGTTTCCACCTTGAGTCCATCGATGGCCGCCTGCATCTCGCGGTCGCCGGTGGCGAAAAACATTTCCATGAGATTGAACTCATAATAACCGTCCGCGGTCTTGCGGTGGTTTTTCTCGATCTGCTCGCGGGTGAGTGGCGGCATCGTTGACGCGAGAAACGAGGTGTTCATGTCCGCCGGCGAGTCATACAGCCCCTTGCGCGCCAGGGCGGCGGCGGAGTATTCATCCTTGGTCCATGCCACCGAACAGACCACCGGCAGGACCATCAGCAACAGCGCCACCAGCGGATGCACATCGCTGGTTTCATGATCGTGGGCATCCGCGTCATCGCCGTGATCATGGCCGCAATCGGCGGATTGTCCGGCTGTGAGCAGGTTGAAGAGGCCCAGCACCGCGAGCCCGAGTCCGCCTGCAAAGGCGATCGGCCGGAAATCCGGCGCGAGGTATTTGTTGATGCGTCCGCTGGCGTGGAAATACAGCAGCACCCCGCTCCAGACGAGCACGGCCAGGGAAAACAAGATGCGCCGGAGTTTGGGGTTCATTTCACTTGGAAAACAAGGTGTTGCCAGAAAATGGTGATCGCGCCGATGGCGAGGAACAATCCGAGGCCCAGCGCGATGATGAAGTTTTTCCGCATCACGGTCTGATAGAGGAAGATCAGTTTCACATCCATCATCGGGCCGAAGGTGAGGAAGGCGAGTTTCGCGCCCCAGGCGAACTTGTCGAGGGTGGCGGCGATGAAGGCGTCCGAGGTGCTGCACAGGCTCAGGATGAAGGCCAGCGCCATCAGCGCGGCGGGAGCTCCCACCAGGTTTCCCGCCAGGCTGTCGAGCCACACCGCGCCGGGCGCGATGCCGGTGTTGAACAGCGCGGTGATCGAGACACCGATCGAGAAATACACGCCCACATCCACGAAGTCCTTCATCGCGGAGCGGAAGGCCGCTACCAGGCGGTGATCCTGATCGTCCTTGGTTCCATGACAGTCGCAGGAATGATGTTCGCGGCAATCCCCGTGCTCGTGCATGTGCGGCTCATGCGGATGATGGTGCTCCGGCTCATCGAGCGACTCGACGAGCTTCTCCTTGAGCACCATCGCCAGCGGCAGCCGGGAGACGATCAGGCCCACGGCCACCGCGATGAGGAAGCCCAGCAGCAGGCGCGAGCTGGTCATCATCGCCGCGCCCTGGCCCTGGAATGCCTTCCAGGTGCTCAACGCGGTGATCGGATTCACGATGGGAGCGGCGAGCATGTAGGTGATGGCGCAGGAAACGGGCAGGCCCTTCTTCACCAGGCGGCGGATCACCGGCACCACCGCGCACTCGCAGACCGGAAACACCGCGCCTAACAAGCCGGCCGCCGCGATCGCCAGCTTGCGGTTTTTCGGCAGGAAGCGGTCCATCGTTCCGGCCGGCAAATAGATGTCGATGAAGCCGCTGGCCAGGGTGCCCAGCAGGATGAAGGGGGCCCCCTCGAAGAGAATGCTCAGAAACGCGAGCGCGAAGTCCTGTTGCGAATCGGGAGACATCCCGGCGAGCAAAGCGGCGGGCGTGGGCGCTGTCAACCGCCCCGGGTTGCGCGGCAGCGTGATTGCCGTTTGCCGGTCAATCGAGAGTCCTCATGGCGCAAGCAGTATCAAATCCTCTGGGTGTGCGCAATGGCCTGATGCTCAAAGACATGCTGGACATGGTGTTACATCAGAACATCAGGATCCACACGGAGTTTGATTGAACCGCTTCGACAAAGCTCTCCGGATCGCCTCCTCATAAACCCCTTGAGGAGGCAGATACTTCGGAGATGAAAAGGCCAGTGAGAGCTGATCCGTCGTGGTAGTTGTCTGGTGGTCGAGAATGAGTGATTTCGGAACCATTCTGGAATCCTGATTCACGGAATAGGATAGAAACGTCACTGAGCCCGATTGGATCGGATAGTCATCCAACTTGCCGACCCGAGTCAGGATCCGGTCATGCACCGCAGTTGGACAAATAAAGAAAAGCCCTTTTGTGCAAAGCTGCTCCCTTCTCAATACATGACCTTTTGTAATGAGCTGCGGAAGGATGCGTTTATTGACATTCTCAAAATTCAGACTGGAAGCCTTGGATTTGGGCAGCTTCATCGCCATGGCCGTTGCCGGGTCATGCACAGCCGCAAGTTCATGGAACGGCCACTGGTAGTTGCCGGTGGTGTCAATGGTCTGGACTTCCACCGCAACAAAACCCTCAAGATTCCGGTTCCCATCCACTTTGGCCAGAATCCAATCGATTGAGAATTTGGAAGCACTCTTCAGTTCCTTGTAAGCAATACGGATTTCCTGACCTTGTTTTTGCCCGAACGGGATCACGAAATCTCCGGAGAGCGGAATATCACCTCCTTGAGGAATCAGCGGCACACCCTCACCCCACGCGGCACGGACGACATCCTGGAGCACACGGAAATCATCGCCGTAAAGACGTTTGGGACAGCATGGAACGGGAACGCTGTTGGTCGGATTCACCAAGGTACAGGCTCCATTAATGATCCCATTGGAAAAAGACTTCGAGCACGTTCCCCCGACAAATGGGCAACGTTTTTTTACGGAAAGCCTCGCCTAACTGCGGCGAGTCGATTGGGTGGCCGAAGCATTCGTAGTATCTTAGAGGCATCGTGCTTCAGGAGTGGTTGCGGCCAAGTGCTTGGCCAGAGAGTTCGCGATGGCCTTCGCCAACAGAACGGGGACGGCGTTGCCAACCTGCTCATACTGCGCGGCCCGGGGACCGAGGAAGCGGTAACTATCCGGGAAACTCTGTATCCTCGCGGTCTCGCGCACCGTAAACGTCCGATCCTGACCAGGGTGAAAGACCGCTCCCCAATGGGGATCACATTTCGTCATCATGGTGCCCGCCAGCGATTGCCAGGAAAGCCGGCCGTAGCGCATCGTGTGATCGCTGGTGCGTGCCTTTTTCATTCCTGCGGGAAGCAGCGCATGCGGAATGCTTGTCCAGGCGGAACCCGGGGCGATGTGCGCCAGTCTGTCGAAGTTGATCTTGGAAAGCCGGTTCGCGGTATGATTGTAAAGCACCCTGCTGCCTTCGCGCATGGATTCTCCGTAGCTCGACTTGGGAGTCCGCTTTCCATAGGCCATCACCTCCTCGCCTCCCCCCGCCTCGACGGGAGGTAGATCGGAAATCGCGTCCGCGAGGGTGACTGCCGTTTTGAGAGAAAGTTGATCAAATGGAACCAGCCTTGTTGCAATGGTAGCCCCTCCCTTGAAGTTGGGGCGGCAATCGTAGTAGTGGCTGGGTTTGGGATGTGCGGGTGCTTCGCCCAATTGAGATCCAAGAATGATCATGCGCCAGCGGACTTGCGGGACTCCATAATGGGCCGCGAGCAGAATGCGCGCGCTGACCCGGTATCCACGCTCACGCATTTGGCTCAGAATGGTGTCGAAAATTCTTCCACCGCCCAAGGAGAGCATTCCAGGGACGTTCTCGAACAGAAAAGTTTTCGGAGCAAACTCATCCACAAAACGGAGATAATGCTTGAAAAGCGAGTTTCGTGGGTCCTCAAGGAACCGCTCCGGCGCATTGATTGAAAATCCTTGGCAGGGCGGCCCTGCAACGAGGACATCCAATTCGCCCTTCCGGATCGCAAGAGATTTCCGGATCGCCGATGCATCGAGATCCTGGATCGCCCCGCAGATCATCTCCACCCCGGGGTGGTTGAGCCGAAAGGTTTCGCAAGCGTAAGGGTTGAAATCGTTGGCAAAAAGGCAGGCAGATCCAGCTTGCCTGAACCCCTCGGTAATGCCACCGGCTCCCGCGAAAAGATCGATTGTCTTGAGAGTCATTGCGGGTTCATTTGAACATCTTGGATTCACCGTGTCAAATCGGAGTTTTTTCAAAATGCCAGGAGCTTTCCTGGGACAGGTGGGACTGGACAGGTGAAACTGAAACTAGAATTGAATCGGCTGCGCCCGGATTGTGGCTTTTCTGGCACCGCCGAGAGAGAATGTCGGCTTACAAACCTCCTTGCCAGTGAATTTTTCGCGCCGCGTCCGGCAATCGGACCACCTTCTTCGCGATCAAACCCCACCTGAGGCAATCGGGGTTGAAAGGCCGCTTGAGGTTGCAGCCCGTGCTCATTCGCGTTCATTCAATGCACCCCCCAACCGCGAAGAAGCTCCGTGCCCCGGTGAGATTCCGGCCGCTGACACAAGGAAAGGGGACAGAGTGACCCCTAACCCAGACGGATTGGGGCTGCGAGTCCCAGCCACTTTGTGCGGAGAGAAGAAATCACGGCGGGCCAGAGCGGTTCGCCTTGAGGCGGACGATGGCCGGCGAGGTTTTCCGGCCTTGAATTTTCACCCTCGTAATCAGCCGCGGTTGCTGCGATCCTCGACGGTGGCTCCCTTGGCGGCGCGCTTGCGGGCGTTCGCATCGAGCACGCGCTTGCGCAGGCGGATGTTCTTCGGCGTGGCTTCGACGAGTTCGTCGATGTCGATGTATTCGATGGCGCGTTCCAGTGAGAAGCGCACGGCTGGCGTGAGTTTGGAGGTCTTGTCCTTGCCGGAGGAGCGCATGTTGTCGAGGTGCTTTTCCTTCACCGGGTTCACGGGAAGATCGCCGACGCGCGGGTTTTCACCAACGAGCATGCCGCCGTAAACCGCATCGCCGGGAGCGACAAACAGGATGCCGCGGTCTTCGAGCATTTGCAGCGAGTAGGGTGTGGCCACTCCGGAATCCATCGAAACGAGCGTGCCGGTGGTGCGGTTCTGGATCTCGCCGGCGTGCGGGCCGTATTCCTTGAAAAGGTGACTCATGATGCCATGGCCGGACGTCAGGTTGACGAGCTCGGTTTCGAAACCGATCAGGCCGCGGGTGGGGATGACAGCCTGGATGAAGGTGCGGCCGCTCGGTTCGGTGTCCATGTGCTCCATGATGCCCTTGCGGTTCATCATGATCTTGAGAATGCCCTGAGTGTAGTCGCCCGGAGCTTCGACATAAAGCGTTTCGAAGGGCTCGAGCAGCTTGCCCGCGTCGTCGCGGCGGAAAATCACCACCGGCCGGGAAACCAGCACCTCGAATCCCTCGCGGCGCATTTGCTCGACGAGCACGGCGATCTGCATGGCTCCGCGGGCGGAAACATTGAATACGCCTGACAGATCGGTGTCCTCCACCTGGATCGAGATGTTGGTTTTCAACTCGCGCATCAGGCGGTCGCGGATGGCGCGGGACGTGACGTGTTTGCCTTCCTTGCCTGCCAGCGGGCCATCGTTGATGGAGAACTGCATCGAAACCGTTGGCGGATCGATGGCAACGAAGGGAAGCGCCTCCATGTCACTGTTGGCGGCGAGGGTCTCGCCGATGTCGATGTTTTCAATGCCGGCGGCGATGCCGACGATGCCGCCCGCGCCGCAGCCTTCGGAGTCCGCCGTGGCGAGGCCGGAATAGGTGAAGGTTTTCATTACCTTCGATTGTTGTTTGGTGCCGTCCTTGCGGAGCAGCCAGATCGTATCGCCCTTGGTGACGCTGCCACCAAGCACCTTGCCGATGGCGACGCGGCCGACGTAGTCGTCCCACTCGATGTTGGAAACGAGCATGGAAAACGGCGCCGCCGGATCGGCTTTCGGCTCCGGGATGTATTTGACGATTTTTTCGAGAAGCGGGATGCAGTCTTTCCGTTCGTCGTCCGGATGATTCATGAAATAACCGTCGCGGGCGGAACCATAACAGAACGGGGCGTTGAATTGTTCCTCATCGGCATCGAGGTCGAGGAAGAGTTCGAGCACCTGGTCGTGAACCTTGAGCGGATCGGCGAGCGGACGGTCGATCTTGTTGATGACGACGATCGGCTTGAGGCCCTCCTGCATCGCCTTGCGCAGCACGAAGCGGGTTTGCGCCTGCGGGCCGCCGGAGGCATCGACGACGAGCAGCACGCCATCGACCATTTTCATCACACGTTCCACCTCCGCGCCGAAGTCGGCGTGGCCTGGAGTATCGACGATGTTGATAGTGTAGCCGTTCCAGAGAATGGCGGTGTTTTTGGCCTTGATGGTGATGCCCTTTTCGCGCTCGAGGTCCATCGAGTCCATCGCCCGCTCGGTGGTGGCCTGGTTTTCACGGTAGGTGCCACCGGCCTGGAGGAGTTGGTCGACGAGCGTGGTTTTGCCGTGGTCAACGTGGGCGATGATGGCGAGATTGCGGATCTTCAGGGACATGGAGTGATGATTTGGAATGTGGCGGCGGTCTGTGACCATCGGCGACTACTTAAGCCGCCGGGGGCGGGGCTATGGCGGGTTTTTTCGCGGGTGGCAAGGCGCGATTCGGCCTGTGGGCGTACTTGTCACCGGCGCGGAATCGCCTGATCGGTCGTCTTACGCACGAAACGCCTCCAAAGCCGCGCGATGAAAAACGTTGTCTGAAGTCCGCGCTTCATTGGCAGTGATTTGTTTTCGACGCCGCCACGGTCCTGGCTCAAGCTCCCGGCATGGCGAAGGTGCTGGTGGGACTCTCAGGCGGCGTGGACAGCGCGGTGGCCGCCGCGTTGCTGGTGGAGCAGGGGCACGAAGTGGCCGCCGGCTACATGAAGAACTGGATCAATGACGAGGGCATTCCCGGCGATTGCCCGTGGGAACAGGACATCGAGGATGCCCGCGCCGTCGCCAGAACGCTGGGCATCGAGTTCCGGGTGATCGATCTGATCGACGCGTATCGCGAGCACATCGTTGATTACCTCGTCGAAGGCTACCGTTCCGGCATTACGCCCAATCCGGACGTCTGGTGCAACCGGGAGATGAAGTTCGGCATCTTTCTCGATTACGCTCTGGCGCAGGGATTCGAGTCCGTGGGTACCGGCCACTACGCGCGGCTGCGGTATCTATCCGATGGCTCCGCCGGCATCCTGCGCGGTGCGGATCCGAACAAGGACCAGAGTTATTTCCTCTCGCTGATGACCCAATGGCAGGCGGCGCATGCGCTGTTTCCCACCGGTGAGATGCTCAAGCCCGAGGTGCGCGAGGTCGCCCGGCGCTTCCAGCTTCCCGTCGCGGAAAAAAAGGACAGCCAGGGCATTTGTTTTCTCGGCCAGGTGAAGATGAGCGATTTCCTCCGCCATTATCTGCCGGATTCACCGGGCAAAATCGTCGATCCCGAAGGCAGGGTGCTCGGCACGCATCAAGGGCTGCATCTTTACACACTGGGCCAGCGCAAGGGCCACGGCGTCGCATCGCCGCGCGAGGGCATGGCCTATGTCGTGGTCGGCAAGGATCCGGAGAAAAACCGCCTCATCGTCGGCTGGGACCGCCCGGATGCGGAGGGGCTTTACACCCGCGAATGCAGCGTTGGCAGCCTCTCGGCGCTCAACGAAGCGTTCGATTCAAAACGCCTGGTCGAGGCCCAACCGCGCTATCGGGCGAAGGCGGAACCGGCGCTCATGCTGCCGCTCGGCGGCGGGCGAGTCCGCCTGGAATTCCAGCGCCCGCAGCGCGCGATCGCACCTGGCCAGATCTGCGCCTTTTACGAGGGCGGCCGGCTCCTCGGCGGCGGCGTCTTTGAAGGATGAACCGCGCTTCAAGCGCCGCCATGCGAGTGCTTGAGGGCGGCGGCGATGAAGCCGGCGAAGAGCGGGTGCGGATGATTCGGCTTGGACTGGAACTCGGGGTGGAACTGCGCGCCGAGATAGAACGGATGATCCGGCAATTCGATGATCTCCACCAGACCCGCCTCGGCGGATACCGATGAAATCACCAGCCCGCATTCCTGCAGGCGGTCCTGATAGTCGGAGTTGAACTCGTAGCGGTGGCGGTGGCGCTCCAGGATGCGGTCCTTGTTGCCATATAGCTCCGCTGCCTTGGTGCCGGCGAAGAGGATCGACTCGCACGAGCCCAGGCGCATCGTCGCGCCCATGTCCTCGACTCCCTTCTGCTCCTCCTGCAAACAGATCACCGGGTGCATGGTGGTTTTGTTGAACTCCGTGGAGTTCGCGTCGGCCAATCCGCAGACATTGCGCGCGAATTCGATGGTGGCGATCTGCATGCCCAGGCAGATGCCCAGATAGGGGATTTTGTTTTCGCGGGCATGACGCGCGGCCTGGATTTTCCCCTCCGTGCCGCGATCGCCGAATCCGCCGGGAACCAGAATGCCGTCCACATCGCCAATGATCGCCTTGGCTCCGTGATCCTCCACCGCCTCGGTGTCCACGCGGATGATCTGCACCTTGGTGTCGTGATGCGCCCCGGCGTGGATCAGTGATTCGTAAATCGACTTGTAGGCGTCCTGAAGTTCGATGTATTTGCCGGCCACGGCGATGGTGATCTTGTGTTTCGGATGGATCACCCGCTGCACGAAACGCTCCCAATCCTCCAAAGCGGGCGAGGGCGTGTGGCCGAGGCCCAGCTTGTCCACCACCAGGCGGTCGATCTTGTCGCGGCGCAGGTCCAGCGGACATTCGTAAATCGTGTGGTCCACATCGCGGAAGGCGACCACGTTCTTGCGCTCGACGTTGCAGAACATGGCGATTTTTTTCCGGTTGTCCTCATCGAGATCCGCCTCGGTGCGGCAGATGATGATGTCCGGCTGGATGCCGATCTCGCGGAGCTTGGCGACGGATTGCTGGGTGGGCTTGGTTTTCACCTCGCCGGCGGCCTTGATGTAGGGCAGCAGCGTGACGTGGATGAAGCAGACGTTTTCCTTGCCGACTTCCAGCGCATATTGGCGCAGCGCTTCGAGAAACAGCAGCCCCTCCATATCGCCGACGGTGCCGCCGATCTCGGTGATGAGCACGTCGGTGGTCGGATTGTCCACGGTGACCTGTTGGAGCCGTGATTTGATCTCATCGGTGACATGCGGGATGAACTGCACGGTCTTGCCGAGATACTCGCCGCGGCGCTCCTTCTTGATCACGGAATCGAAAACCTGGCCGGATGTCAGGTTGTTCATCCTTGAAAGAACGCCGGAGGTGAAACGTTCGTAGTGGCCGAGGTCGAGATCGGTCTCCGCGCCGTCGTCGAGCACATAGACCTCGCCGTGCTGATAGGGCGACATGGTGCCCGGATCGACATTGAGGTAGGGATCGAATTTCTGCATCAGCACCTTGAGGCCGCGGGCTTCCAGCAGCGTGCCGATGGATGCGGCCGCCAGGCCCTTGCCGAGTGAGGAAACGACGCCGCCGGTGACGAAGATGTATTTCATGGGAAGTTTGTTTGTTTGGAGTGTTCAGTTTTCAGCGGCTAGAAGTCGTTCGATTTCGCGGGCTTGTTCGGGAGTATCGACGCCGGGCGAGGTGTCGTTCGTGAGGATGACCTTGATGGAGGCGCCGTTTTCCAGCGCACGGAGTTGTTCGAGCGACTCGGCTTGTTCCAGGGGTGAGGGCGGCCAGGTGACGAAACGTTCGAGGAAGCCGCGGCTGTAGGCATAGATGCCCTTGTGGCGCAGCACCGGCAGTCCGGCGGCGTGATTGCGGAAAAACGGCAGCGGAGAGCGTGAGAAATACAAGGCCCTGCCATCGAGCGCGATGACGACTTTCACCACGTTCGGATCGCTCACCGCAGGATCCGCGGGATCGAGCGGATTGGCGGCGGTGGCCATGTCCAGAGAGGGATCGGTGGTCATGATGTCCGCGAGCTGGTCGATCAATGCCGGATCGATGAGCGGCTCGTCGCCCTGGATGTTGACGATGTGGCTGGCCTGCGGCACGGCGCGCAGGGCCTCGGCGATGCGGTCGGTGCCGGTCGGGTGTTGCGCGGAGGTCATCACGGCTTTTCCGCCGAAGGCTTCCACCGTTCTGAAGATGCGTTCGTCATCGGTGGCGACAAGGATTTCGTCGAGGCGTCCACACTGCCCGCAGCGCTCCCAAACATGCTGGATCAGGGGTTTTCCGGCGATGAGATGGAGCGGCTTGCCGGGGAAGCGGGTGGAGCCCCAGCGCGCGGGCAGGACACCAAGGACATGAGATTTGGGAGAAGAATGAGACACGCCTGCAAAAGGTTGCGCGACCGTATGGCGGGCGGGCGCCATCGGACAAGAGCGGTTTCCAAAAATTCACAGCATCGCCCGGAACACACCGCTCCGGACTCCGCGAAATCGCTTCTTTTGCGCTGGCCATCACCGCTCCTGTTTGTCCAGAATCCGGCACATTTCACACCAACCATAGAAAACCTGATCATGCTCTCCGAACATCACGACATCAGTCACGAGTTTCCCGAATATCGCCGCATGTTGGACGCGCTCCGCGCCACCGATGCCTCCTTCGATTCGTTGGTCGCCAAGCACGATTATATTGACGACGAAATCCGCCAGCTTGAGGAGCGGCAGTCGCCGATATCCGATCTGGAGATCGAACGCATGAAATTCGAGCGGGCTGCCCTGAAAGACCAGATTTACCAAGCCCTGCGCGCGGAAATCGCCAAGGCCTGAAGTGTGGTAAAACGCGGTGGCAGGGAGACCTTCGCCGGACCGAGATGGGATCAAGGCCGCATTGTGCGGCCTATTGGTCTTGTTTTGGGGTCGTCCGGATCACCATGGATTGGGGCGATCAAATCCAGCGGGGTGGGGGAAGGGCGAAATTTCAGGAGCCGATGGCGGTTTGCGGAATTTTTCGGTGATTTTCCACGAGTTCGTAGTTGAAAAGTCCAGCCATAGTACACCTTGCTGTATTTTTGAAGTTTTTTGGTACACCGACCCCGGAAAGTGCCAAAAACGCCTCAGAAAAGGATGGAGTTTATTCAAAAATATCGCCAATGCCGTGAATTTGGTCGATTGAAAATTGGCGATTTGCAGTTTTCCATGAGCGCAACTCGTTGATTGCCAGTTCTTAAAAATTTTATTTAGTTTCCGCCAAATAAATCTTGCTGGCTGAGTGTGTTTTAGTGTACTTTCCGAACACTGACGCGACCGTTAGTGCTTTCAGATGAGCAACACCCACCAGCCCTACAAGGGATTCAAGCCCTTCAAGATGGACCCGAAGTTTCGGGTTTCCGTCCCAAGTGCTTGGCGGCCGGAAGCTGGAGCCTCGTTGTATTTGTTGTTCTCCAAGGAGCACGACATGCCGGTCGTGAAGGTCCTGAGCCAAGCCGCCTATGACGAACGGGTGGAGCTCATCAAGAACAGTGAAAAAACCCCTGCGGAAAAGAACAAGACCCTTGGCAAGCTGGCGATGCTTTCCCGTGAAACCGCTCTCAATGAACAGGGAAAGCTGCTTGTTCCCAAAGATCTCAGTGAAATGGCCGGCATCGCCGCCGAGTCCGATGTGATGCTCGCCGGGCGCGGCCTGCACTTTGAAATTTGGTCCAAAACGAACTTCGACACCAAGCTGGCCATCGAAATGGGCCAGGAGGAAGACGACGACCTCGGTATTTTCTAACCACTCACCCACGACACACCCAACAGCAGCAATGTTGTTCACCCCACCAACTCTGGCGCTTGAGGCGGTCCGCATACCGGCGGCTCCGGCCGTCGTCGCCCAGGCTCCGGAGTTGGGATTCCTTTTTTCCAAAATACAGGACCCTGCGCTCGGGACAGCACCGGGTCTTGTCAGGAACACGAACGTCCGCACCGCTCCTGGCTGGTTGTCGGTGCGGCGTTCGCCGGTTTTCATGGCTGGGCGCAAGAAGTCTCTCGGGACAGAACTTCTTTCGTCATTTGAAACGATGGTCCGCGCGGCTTCCGGCTGGTTGTTCGCGCGGCCATCGCAAATTTTCCCTGACAGAAGAAACGCCGGGCTCGGGACAGCACGGCGTTTTGTCAAATCCACGGACGTCCGCACCGCTTCTGGCTGGTTGTCGGCGCGGCGTCCGGTGACTTTCATGGTTGGGCGCGGAGAACTCCCCGGGACGGGGCTTTTTCCGCAGCTCCAGACGATGGTTCGCGCCGCTTCAGGTGTGTTGTTTGCGCGGCCATCGGGATTTTCTGAAATAACGCAGGACACCGGACTCGGGACAGCACGGTGTCTTGTCGAAACTACGGGTGCCTGCGCCGCTTCTGGCTGGTTGTCGGCGCAGGCCCCCGCCGGTTTTTCTGAAGAAGCGGCACCAGACGGGCGCTATCATCTGCCGGTTTTTCCGGCGGAAATTGCCGGATGGATGGAGCCTGCGGCGGGCAAATTCATCATCGATGGCACTCTCGGCGGCGGCGGTCACAGCGAAATTTTTCTTAAGGCTGGCGCTTCGGTGCTCGGCATCGACCGCGATCCGGAGGCCCTTGCGCACGCGCGCGAACGGCTCGGTGAGTTCGGCGGACGTTTTTCCACATGGGAGGGAAATTTTTCACGAGTGAGTGAAATTCCGGCGATCCAGCAGGGTGGGCGCGCCGACGGGCTCCTGCTCGATCTGGGAGTCTCTTCCCGCCAGCTCGATTCGGCGGTCCGCGGGTTTTCCTTCATGCGCGAGGGACCGCTCGACATGCGGATGGGTCCTTCCAGCCCGCACACCGCTGCGGAAATCGTCAATGAATGGAACGAGGCGGATCTGGCCCGCATCTTTTTCGAATTTGGCGAGGAACCCAGATCCCGGCGCATCGCCGCAGCCATCGTGAAACAACGGGCTCTCGGAAAATTCGCGACCACCACCGAGCTCGCCGCCTGCATCGAAGCCGCCGTCGGCCGCCATGGCCGCACCCATCCGGCGACCCGCGCATTCCAAGCCATCCGCATGGCGGTCAACGAGGAGCTCGAATCTCTGGCCGCCGCGCTGGCCGTCGCACCTTCCGTCCTCAAACCGGGCGGGCGTTTGCTGGTAATCACCTTCCACAGCCTGGAGGACCGCATGGTCAAGCGTTTCCTCCGGCACCGGTCCACCGCATTCATCGATGACCCTGGCTGGCCGGAACCCCGACCGAATCCGGATTTCCAATTCCAGCTTCTCGCCCGCAAGGCCATCTTCCCCAGTGCTGAGGAAACAACCCGCAACCCGCGAGCCCGCAGTGCCAAACTGCGGGTCGCACGCCTTTTGGACCCCACCTCATGAACCGTCGCCGTGATCAGGTTCGGACGCCCCCGTCCGTGATTTTCTCCGTCATCCTCGCCTTCGCGATCATGGCGGCCGGCGGCGTGCTCCATGTCTTTTATAAGAACCGCCAGATTCAAGTTCGGCGGGAAATCGATGCGATCGACCGCCGCGTCGAACACTGCCGCCTGGAAATCCGCACCACCGAAATGCGGATGGACCAACTCCTCAACCGCTTCGTCATCCGCAAGCAACTCGAGGAGAACGGATCAAAACTACGTCCGATCTCCCTCGCCGTCGTTGAAGAGATTGATCCCGCGCCGACACACCGCCGTAGTGTCGCGTCCGCCGCTCCATAGCCAGTGAAGTCCTCGTTTCAAAACCGCTGCATCATTCTGTGCTCGATCCTGGTGATCGGGCTCAGTGTGCTTTCAGGGAGATTGGTGCAAATCCAGTTGGTGGACCGGCAGCGATATGCGGAGAGCTCGCGCAAGGCCTATCACCGCACCGAAAAACTCCCCGCGCTGCGTGGCATGATCGTGGACCGCCGGGAGGAGGCGCTGGCCAGGAGCATTCCGGTTTCCACCGTGTTCGTGGACAAGAACCACTTGTTGGATCCCAAGCTCGCCGCCTATGGCCTCGCCTATCAGGAAGCCAGCGCGGAAGCCGGCTGGAACGAGCTGGACGATGCCGCCCGCCGCCGCCGCATCAGCAGCCTGCGCGGGGATATCCTCAACCGCGAGCCTGCGGAAACCATCGTCCGCAAGCATCTCGCCTATGCCGTCGGCGTGCTCGCCCGTCCGCTCGGCTTGCGCCGCGAGGAACTCCGCGAGAAAATCCAATCCAGCAAGGGCAAGTGGGTAACCATCGCCAAGGAACTGCCAGAAGACGTGGCCGACAATCTGCGCGAAGCGGTGGATCAACACTGGATCCAGGGCTTCGAATTCCAGAACACGATCAAGCGCTGGTACACCGCGCCCAATCTCGCCACCCACCTGCTAGGTTTCACCGGAGAAGTCGAGGAGACCACCGAAGAGGGCAAGACCGAGACCCGCGTGGTCGGGCGTTTCGGGGTGGAAGCCTCGATGGAGGAATACCTTGCCGGCCGCGACGGCTGGCGCGAGCACTGTCGTGACGCCCGCGGACTGGTCGTTCCCGGAACCTCCTCCAGCCTGCTGCCGCCCCGCGCCGGCCTCAACGTGCAGCTCACCATCGACATGGGCCTGCAGGCGATCATCGAGGAGGAAATGGACGCCTGCCTTGAGGAATTCGAGTCGGTTAGAGGCGCGGTGGTCCTGATGGATCCGAAAACCGGAGAGATCCTCGCCATGGCCAGCCGCCCGCACTTCGATCTGAACCACAAGCAGAATGTCGCGGAAAACGGTTTCAACTTCGCCATCCAGGCGATTTACGAACCGGGTTCGACCTTCAAGATCGTGGCCACCTCCGGCGTGTTGAACGAGGGCGTCGCCACCCCGTTCACCTCGGTTTTCTGCCACAACGGCAACTACTCCGAGGGCAAGATCCAGGTCCCCGACCACCATCCGTATGGCAATCTGACGCTCGAAGGCGTGTTGATCAAATCCAGCAACATCGGCGCCTACAAGTTCGCCCGCCAGCTCGGCGCGAAGCGTTTCTATGAATACACCGAGCGCTGGGGCTTCGGCCGGAAGACCGGCGTGCTGCTCGGCGGCGAAAGCTCCGGCATCGCCCGCAACACCGGCAACGCCGTGGATTTCTCCCGCGCCAGTTATGGGTATGCGCTCAACGTCACCCCGCTGCAAATGGCCTGCGCCTACTCGGTGATCGCCGGCGATGGCAAGCTGCTCAAGCCCCGGATCGTCAAGTCGCTCGTCGCCAATGATGGCACCATCATCGAGACCTATCCGCCGGAAGTCGTCCGCCAGGTGCTCAAGCCGGAGACCGCGAGAAAGATGCGCGAGGCCCTGAGCAAGGTCACCGAAGCGGGCGGCACCGCCACGCTCGCCGCCGTCCCGGGATACAAGGTCGCGGGCAAGACCGGAACCGCCAAGAAACACAACCCGAACGGCCGCGGCTATCTTGCCAACAGCTATACTGTTTCCTTCGCCGGCATGTTGCCCGCCCATGATCCGGCCTTTGTCGCCATCGTCGTCATCGACGATCCGCGCACCACCAAGGTTTCGCGCTACGGCGGCACCATCGCCGCGCCCGCCTTCGGCCGCATTGCCGCACGAGCCGCCGCTTATATGAACCTGCAACCCACCGAGCCGCTGCCAACGCCGCTCGCCGCCGCCGCCCGATGATCCTCCGCGAGCTCATTTCCTGCCTTTCCCGCCTCACGGCCTCCGGCCCGCTGGACGCGGAGATCCACGCCCTGACGGCCTCTTCGCGCGAGGTGGCCCCGGGCGTGCTCTTCGCCGCCATCCGCGGCACCAGCATCGATGGCCACCGCTTCATTTCCGATGCGCTCGCGGCCGGAGCAGCCGCCATCCTCGCGGAGACCGCGCCGCCCGTGGATCTCGATCCCGCCATCGCATGGCTGCACGTGCCGGACAGCCGCGCGGCGCTCTCGGAACTTTCCTCCACCATCGAGGACCACCCGTGGAAGGATCTCGCCATCGCCGGTGTCACCGGCACCAATGGCAAGACCACCACCGCGTTCCTGATCCACCATATCATGAAGACGGCGTGGCACCGCGCCGGCTTGTTGGGAACCATCCTCGTCGATGACGGGGAGGCCACCGAAACCGCGAAACACACCACTCCCGGATCGATCGAGCTGAGTGCCTTGTTAGGCCGTATGCGCGATCACGGCTGCCGTGGCGTGGCGATGGAGGTTTCCTCCCATGGCATCCATCAGAAACGGATTTCCGCCATCGGTTTCGACGCCTGCGTGTTCACCAATCTCACGCAGGACCACCTGGACTATCACGGCACGCTCGAAGCATATTATCAGGCGAAGGCCGATTGGTTCCAGGCGCTCGCCACCGATCCGCGCGGCAAGAAACCGGTGGCCGTGATCAATACCGACGACGCCCACGGCTCGGACCTTGCCGCCTCGCTGGACGGGAAAATGCCGGTCATCCGTTTCGGCTTCAACGTGCATTGTGATTTCCGCGCGAACAACTTCCGCCAGAGCCCGCGCGGCATGGAATTCGAACTCGCCGCCAAGGGCAAAACCTTCCTCGTCCGCGCTCCGCTGATCGGGCGATTCAATGTTTACAATCTGCTGGCCGCGATCGCCGCCGCCAACGCCTGTGGCATCCGTCCGCGCGAGGCCGTGGCCGCCGCCGCGAACGCGCCGCAGGTCCCGGGACGCATGGAAAACGTCGGCAATGCCGGCGGCGCGACTGTTTTTGTCGATTACGCGCACACTCCGGACGCGCTGGAAAACGCCTGCCGCACCCTCAAGGAGTTGGACCCGCGCCGCCTCATCACCGTCTTCGGCTGCGGCGGGGACCGCGATACCGGCAAGCGCCCGCTGATGGGGGCCGCCGCCGCGCGCCTCAGCGACGCCTGTGTCGTCACTTCCGACAACCCGCGCTCGGAAGACCCGCTCGCCATCATTCGCGAGATCGAGGCGGGCATGGGAAACAAGGGTCACCTCAGCATCCCGGACCGCTCCGAGGCGATCTCCCACGCCATCAGGAACTCGCTCTCCGGAGATATCATTTTGATCGCCGGCAAGGGCCACGAAAGCACCCAGCAATTCGCCGATCACACGATCGACTTCGACGACCGCAAGCATGCCTCCAAGGCCCTGCGCGAACGCGCCCAGCTCATTTCCGAAAGCCGATGAACCCACTCAGCGCCCAACAGATCGCGGAGATCCTCGGCACGCAGGTGGCCGCGGGAAATCCCGGCGTGCTCGCGGCCGGCGGCGTTTCCACGGACACCCGCACGCTGCCGCCGGGCGCGGTTTTCTTCGCCCTGCGCGGCGAAAACTTCGATGGCGACGCCTTCGCCCAGACCGCCTTCGAAAAAGGCGCGGCGGTCGTGGTCGTTCACACATGGAACGGTGATGCCCCTGCCAGCGCCGCGGTGATCGTGGTTTCCGATGCCTTGCTCGCCCTGCAGAAACTCGCGCACTGGTGGCGTAGGCAGCTCGACCTTCCGGTGGTGTGCATCACCGGCTCCAACGGCAAGACCAGCACCAAGGATTTCACCGCCGCGGTGCTCTCCCGCAAGTTCAACGTCTCCGCCACCAAGGGAAACCTCAACAACCACATCGGAGTTCCTCTAACGGTTCTTGCCACCACTCCGCAACACGGCGCTGCCGTATGGGAACTGGGCATGAACCACTCCGGCGAGCTCGCCCCGCTGTGCGAGATCGCCCGGCCGAAATTCGGCATCATCACCAACATCGGCACGGCGCACATCGAGTTCCTAGGCTCGCGCGATGCCATCGCCGAGGAAAAGGGTGCGCTCGCCCGCGCGCTGCCGCCCGATGGTGTTCTCTTCATTCCGGCCACCTGCGACTACCACGAATATCTGCGCCAGCGGACCAAGGCGCACCTCATCCCGGTCGGCAACGGCCGCGGTCTCGTCCGCGCGGAAAATCCGCGCTTCGGCGCCCAATCCACGGTTTTCAACCTCGTCATCGAAGGGGAGGGTGCCGTCGAAGTCACGCTGCCGGTTCCCGGCAAACACATGGTGACCAATGCCCTGCTCGCCGCCGGAGCAGGCTGGAAGCTCGGTGTGCCCGTCACTGAAATCGCCACCGCTCTATCAGCCGTCTCGCTTTCAGGCGGACGCCTCAATCGTTACGATTGGAACGGCGTTTCGGTGATCGACGACACCTACAATGCAAACCCGGAATCGATGGCCGCCGCCATCGAAACCCTCGCCGACATGCCTGTCTCTAACGGCGCGCGCCGCATCATGGTCATGGGCCGCATGGGCGAGCTCGGCGCCCACGCCCCCGCCGCCCACCTGCGTGCGGGCGAGCTCGCCGCACTTCGCGGGCTCAGGACCATCGCCGTGGGCGAAGGCGCGGAGGGCATCGCCCGCGGTGCCGGAGACGCTCCCTATTTTTCAGACTTCGGGGATGCCGCCGCCTGGCTTTCCAGCGAGGTGAAACCCGGTGACGTGGTCCTGTTCAAGGGCAGCCGCGCTGCCACCGTCGAAAAAGTCATGAACGCCGCATTCCCTAAAAACTGATGCTTCCCGCGATTTACGATTTCTGGCTCCAGGCGTTCGATGCGGAAAAGGCTTCCGGCCATCAAGGCTGGGCCCACACGTTTTCATTCCTCAATCTCTTCCAATACATCACCTTCCGCGCCGCCAGCGCCGGTCTGCTCGCCTTCATCCTCTCGCTGCTCATCGGGCCCCGGGTGATCCGCAGGCTGATCTCGCTCAAGGTCGGCCAGCCGATCCGCACCGCTGCGGAAGTCCACAAGCTCGCGGAACTTCACGGCGGAAAAATCGGCACGCCCACCATGGGCGGCGTGCTCATCCTCGGCACCGTGCTGGTCTCCACCATCGTCTGCGCCCGCCCGCTCAATCCCTTCGTCGCGGTCTGCGCCTTCACGATGGCGGCCTGCGGGTTGTTAGGGTTGTGTGACGACTACAAGAAGGTGAAGGAGAAAAAATCCGATGGCATCAGCTCCCGGACCAAGCTCGTCTGGCAGGTGGTGATCGCCCTGATCGCCGCCGCATTCATCTGCTTCAAGCCGGAAATCTCGGGTTTCGGCGCGGGCGAGGCGCGCATCGCCGCGGGCGAGGCCGGCTTCACCCTCGGCAGCAACAACCCGATCGGCATCGGCGCGGTGTGTTTTCCCTTGTCCAAGATTCCGCTGGTGGATCTCGGCTGGATGGTGATCCCGTTCTTCGCGCTGATCATCGTGGCCTGCTCGAACGCCGTGAATCTAACCGACGGTCTGGACGGGCTGGCCACCGGCTGCACGATCAGCAGTGCGCTCGCCTACGCGCTGCTCGCCTATCTCGCCGGGCACTACTTCATGTCCGTCGAGTATCTGGTCATCCCGCACAACCTCTACATCGGTGAGTTGTCGGTGTTCCTGATGGCCCTGGCCGGGGCGGCCTTTGGTTTCCTGTGGTTCAACTGCCATCCCGCCAAGGTGTTCATGGGCGACACCGGCTCGCTGGCCATCGGCGGCGCGCTGGCCACGGCGGCCATCTGCACCAAGCAGGAGCTGCTGCTCGTCATCATCGGCGGCATCTTCGTGATGGAGGCGATGTCGGTGATCCTGCAGGTCGGCAGTTTCAAGCTGCGCCGCAAGCGCATCTTCAGGATGTCTCCCATCCACCATCATTTCGAGTTGTTAGGCTGGCATGAGAGCCAGGTGATCGTCCGCTTCTGGATCCTCTCGATCATGCTCGCGCTCTTCGGCCTGGCCATTCTCAAGATTGTCTGACGAAACCATGGATCTCACCGGAAAACACATCGCCATTCTCGGGGTCGGCCGCAGCGGCCGCGCCGCGGCGCTGCTCGCGCTGCGCGAGGGGGCGCGGGTTTCCATCTGGGATCTCGCAGGAGCACGGGCTTTCGCGGAGATGCCGGCGGGCGTGGAGATCCACCCGGAAGCCACCGCAGGGCAGGGGCGTGACGTGGTTTCCGATCTGCTGGTGATCAGTCCGGGCATCGACACCTGCGGTTCCTATGTCGCCGCGTTTTCCGCCCATGCCGGAGAGGTGATCGGCGAGGTCGAGTTCGCCGCCCGTTTCTATCAGGGCGGGATCGTCGGCATCACCGGCACCAACGGCAAAACCACCACTACCGAACTGGTGGCCCGCATTCTCGCCCACGCCGGCCTTGGCGGCACGCCCTGCGGAAACTACGGCACGCCCTTCGCCGAGGTGGTCCTGCAAGCCAGTCCGCCCGCCACCGTTTCGTTAGAACTCAGTTCGTTCCAACTCGAAACGATCCGCACCCTGCGCCCGGTCGTCGCGGTCTGGTTGAATTTCGCGCCGGATCACATGGACCGCTATCCCACCGTGGACGCCTACCGCGCGGCAAAACTCCGGATTTTCGAAAACCAGACGCCGCAGGACACCGCCGTCATCCGCTCGGGTGAGGTTTTGCCGTCGCTCGTCGCCGGAACCGTGACCATTTCCACCACTGATCCCGGGGCGGATTGGTTTTCCGATGGCCATGTGATTCTCCATGCCGGGGAGACATGGCTCGACATGGCGCACGACACCGCCCTGCGCGGACTGCACAACGCGGAGAACGCCATGGCGGCCATGGCGGCCTGCCAGGCACTAGGCATTCCGGCATCCACCATGCGCGAGGCGCTTCATGGTTATGCACCTCCGCCCCACCGTTGCGAACTCATCCGCACGCTGGATGGCGTGGAGTATCTGAACGATTCCAAGGCGACCAACCTGCATGCCTTGGAAAGCGCACTGCGATCACAGACCCGGCCGGTCGTCCTGATCGCCGGTGGCAAGGACAAGGGCCTCGATTATGAACCGGTCGTGCCACTGTTGCGCGAAAAAGCCCTGGCCACTGTGACTTTCGGCCAGATCGCCCGCCCGCTCGCCGCATTGTTCGGCGAGGCCGTGCCGAGCGAGCCGGTAGCCACCCTGGCGGACGCCGTGGCCGCGGCGCGCATCCTCTCACCCCACGGTTCGACGGTCCTGCTGTCGCCGGGCACCTCATCCTTCGATCAGTTCTCCGGTTACGAACAACGTGGCAACGCGTTTCGTGACCTTGTCCACCAGCTTCGCTAACACCTTGTCATGAAACTCCAAACACTCCCCGTCAAACGCCGTCCGGCACCCAAAGGAATTTTCCGCCGCCTCCATGCCGTCGCCAACAACCGCAGGCAGCGTGTTGCAGCCGCAGCTGCGCCCGCCTCCGAAATGGAAATGGAAGACAGTAGCTCGAAAATCTCGCGTGCGCTGACCATCATTTTCCTGATTCACATCGTGGCCATCGCCCTGATATTCATCCACCAGCGATTCCTGGACGGGCGCTCTCCGGCGGTGACCGCCCCTGCCGTGAAAAGTGCAACGGCGCAGGCTGCGGCACCCGCCGCGCAAGTCCGTGAGGATCTTCCGCGCCTATCTACCGGTGAAAAAGCCATTTTCGTTAGAACCGGCGATAACTACGCGCGCATCGCCGCCGCCGAGGGAGTGGATGAGGGAGAGCTCCGCAGGGTCAACGAACACAAGGACATCCGACCGGGATTGATCCTCAAGATTCCGCCGAAACGCATCGTCGCGGAGGATCCTCCGGAAGTCGCCGCCATCCGTGCTCAAACCCCGGCGGATCACGACCGCGGGCTGGTGGAGGCGCTGCCCGTGGATGTCAGCGGCGCGCCGAGGGCGCAATTGATCCGTCCCAAGCCGGACCGTGGAAGTCCCGCGCCAGCGGCATCCGGAACCAGCCACACCGTCCTGGCGGGCGAAAGCATCTTCCGCATCGCCGGGCGCTACAAGGTGAGCCAGGAGGCGCTCATGCGTGCCAATGGCATCAGCGATCCCCGCAAGATGAAAATCGGCATGAAACTCACCATCCCCGCGGAATAAAATCTCATATCTCCCACATGGCTCGTCATTGCTCCATCATCCTGTGCGCGGCGGTCGCCGCGCTGGTCGCCCTCGGGCTGATCATGCTGGCTAGCACCAGCACCTGGGTGAGGGGAGCCGAGGCCCCCTATCATTTCCTGACCCGCCAGGCGCTCATGGTCGTGGTGGGGATTGTGGCGGCGATTTTCGCGGCGTGGGTTCCGGCGGAGAAGTTCCGCAAGCTCGCCCCATGGATGTTGGCGGTGGCCTGCGTGCTGTTGATCCTGTGCTATGTGCCGGGCATCGGTGTGGAGATATACGGTTCGAAACGCTGGATCAAGATGCCGGTCATCTCGCAGTTCCAGCCATCCGAGTTGTCCAAGATCGTGGTCGTCATATGCCTGTCCGCATGGTTCGCCCGCTGGCAGACCGAAGTGCATACCTTCTGGCGCGGCTTCATCCTGCCGGGCATGATCGCGGGACTTCCCATCATCCTCATCGCCGGCGAAACGGACGTCGGCTCCGCGCTCTCGCTCTCGGTCGCTGTGGGAGCCATCCTGTTTTGCGTCGGCACCCGCTTGAGATACACCGTCCCCACCGCTCTCCTGCTCGCATCGGCGGCCGTCTGGTACATCTTGAACGACCCGGTCCGCTCATTGCGCATCGAGGCATGGCTGGATCTTGAAAATCCGGTGCACCAGCTCGACCGCGGGATGCAGCAATGGCGCGCCCTGCTCGCCCTCGGCAATGGCGGTCCGTGGGGCGTTGGCCTGGGGAATGGCGTGGAAAAATTCGGCACGCTCACCTTCGCCCACATCGATTTCATTTTTCCGGTCGTGGGTGAGGAGCTCGGCCTGCCCTTCACGCTGGGCGTGGTATTCTGTTATGTGCTCATCGCCGTGGCCGGCTGCGGCATCGCCCTCCAGGCGGCCAACATGTTCAACCGCTGCGTCGCGCTGGGCCTGACCTGCGTGATTGTGATTCCAGCCATCCAGAACATCGCGGTGACCACGGCGCTGCTTCCCAATGACGGACTGCCGCTGCCCTTCGTCAGCTTCGGCGGCACCAGCCTGGTCTTCAGCCTTGCGGCGGTGGGCATCCTGGTGGGCATTCACCGCCGGTCCCATGTGCGCGTCTCCCAGGAATTCCCTCTCACGCGCGAGACACGGCTCGCGGTGCGTTTGTGAGGCTGACGCAGCCCGACCCTTGACCTGCGGCGACAAGCCTGACAGAGAGTGGGGCGCAACGGAGCCGCGGACGAAACTTCGTTATCAACCACCAACACTCATTTTATGAAACCAATGCAATTCATCGGCGCAATCATCATGGCGGGGCTGTCCCTCGCCGTCTCCTCATGCTCGACCGGCGGTCGTTCGCCATCGGGATTCCTTGCCAACTATGCCCAGCTCGACGCCGGGTACGGCACCGCCGATGCGGTGGCGTCCTACGTCAAGCCCGGTGTGGACCTCACTAAATACGACAGCGTCATTTTTGAGCCCGTCACCACCGTGGTGGCCGCACCGGGGATCAGCCCGCAGGTGAAGGACCAGCTTGCAGCCTATCTCTCGGAATCCCTGCGCTCTCAAGTGCCCGCAGGCATCAAACTCGCCAGCTCGCCGGGTCCCGGCACCCTGCGGGTGCGCACCGCCCTCACCGATGTGATTGAAGGCCAGAAGGGCGGAAAAGCAGTGACCACCATCCACGGAAATCCCAGGACGTCCCTCTCCGGCTCACTCGGCTCGGATTCGCTGGCATCCTTCATCTCCAGTGTCTCCTTCGAGGGGGAAATCCTCGATTCCACCACCGGCGAGCGCCTCAGCGCACTGAGCGACCACCGCCTCGGAGCCAAGCGCCCGGCCACCGCCACCACCTCATGGGCCGCAGTGCGCAGTGCTTCCAATCAGGGCGCGGCAAGACTGTGGCAGCGTTATTTGTCCGCCCGCGGAAACTGATGGCCTGGCAAGTAGCCAGTTGCCGCGAAGTCCGCGCGATCCACGCTGCGGGAAAACCCACCGCGCGGCGTGGAGAATCGAGCCGCCACTTAAGATTGGAATTTGCGGCGTAAAAACTGCTTTCTTCAAGGCAATCCATCTGTTCTCCCATGAGAGTCATCCACCTCATCGTCATGGTTTGCATCATGGCAATTGGCATGCCCTGCATCATGGCCCGCCGCATCACGGGGAAATTTTTTACGCGTGCGGGAAGACCCGGCGTCCGCTACCCCATCCCGCGTGGACGACGACTCACCGATCATTGATTTGCACAGCGATGCCTGGTTCATGGGCCAGGCGCTGCGCGAGGCGCGCAAGGCTTATGCCGCCGGCGAGGTGCCGGTGGGTGCCGTGCTTGTCCGCGAGGGGCGCATCATTGCCCGCGCCTGGAACCAGGTGGAGACGCTCAAGGACGCCACCGCCCACGCGGAAATGCTCGCTCTCACCGCCGCGCAAGTATCGCTGGGCGACTGGCGGCTGGAAAAATGCACGCTTTACGTGACCAAGGAGCCCTGCCCGATGTGCGCGGGAGCCATCGTACATTGCCGGCCGGAGCGCGTGGTTTTCGGCTGCGCGGACCCGAAAGGCGGCGCGGCTGGCGGCTGGATCAACCTGCTGGAGTCCAACCCGCCGCTCAACCACCGCTGCGATATCACCTCCGGCGTGCTCGGCGAGGAATGCCTCGGACTCCTCCAAAGCTTCTTCCGTGAGGCGCGCGGAAAAAAGAAACCCGAACTCGGCGGCGAGTGAATTTCCAATGACTGGGTTTTCTGGAAACTGGAATTATCCCGCGGAGCTGCCGGTGGTCGAGCACCGGGAGGAAATCCTCGCCGCGCTCAGGACCCGGCAGGTGGTGGTGGTGGTGAGCGATACCGGCTCGGGGAAAACCACCCAGCTTCCCAAAATGGTGGCGGAGGCGATGGGCCCGGACGGCGGACGCATCGGCTGCACCCAGCCGCGGCGCATCGCCGCAGCCAGCGTGGCGAAACGCGTTGCCGAGGAACTCACCGTGCCGCTCGGCGGATTCGTCGGCTATCAGGTGCGTTTCGACGACAGGACCTCCCGCGACACGCGCATCAAGTTCATGACTGATGGCATCCTGCTGGCCGAGACCCAGGGCGATCCCGAGTTGCGCCAATATCAGGTGCTCATCCTCGACGAGGCCCATGAGCGCTCTCTGAATATTGATTTCCTGTTAGGTTGGCTGAAGCGGCTGCTGGAAAAACGCCGGGACCTGAAGCTGGTGATCTCCTCCGCCACGCTTGATGCGGGCTCATTCGCGGCGTTTTTCGGCAGCGGGAACAGGGAGGTGCCGGTGATCGAAGCTCCGGGCCGGATGTTTCCGGTGGCGGAGTTTTTCCTGCCGCCTCAGGACGATGAGGACCTGCCGCAGCATGTGGCGCGGGCGGTCGATTGGCTGGCAGGCGTGGAACCGCGCGGAGACGTGCTGGTGTTCCTGCCCGGCGAGCGCGAGATCCGCGAGTGCGCGGAGCTGCTGGACGGCCGCCGCTATCCGGGCACCGAGGTGCTGCCGCTCTTCGCACGGCTCGGCCTGGCCGATCAGCAGCGCGTGTTCAACCCTGGAAACAACCGCCGCATCATTCTCGCCACCAACGTGGCGGAAACCTCGCTCACCATTCCGCGGATCGCCTGCGTGATCGATTCCGGCGTGGCCCGCGTCAACCGCTGGAGCCCGGGCAAGGGCGTGCAGCGGCTGCAAATCGAGCCGGTCAGCCAGGCCAGCGCGCGCCAGCGCAAGGGCCGCTGCGGCCGCGTTCGCGACGGCGTCTGCCTGCGGCTCTACGAAGAGGAGGAACTGACGGAACGCCCGGAATTCACCGATCCGGAAATCCGCCGCAGTTCGCTCGCCGGGGTGATCCTGCGCATGAAGGCGCTCGGCCTGCCGGAGATCTCCGACTTTCCGTTTCTCGATCCGCCCGCGCCGAAAGCCGTCTCCGAGGGATACCGCACGCTTCGCGAGGTGGGCGCTCTGGACCGCGAGAAAAATCTAACCGACTACGGGCGGCGCATGTCGCGCCTGCCGGTGGACCCGCGGCTCGGGCGGATGCTCATCGAGGCGCGCAAGGAAGACTGCCTCGCGGAAATGCTGCCCATCATCGCCGCGCTGGAGTCCAACGATGCGCGCGAGCGTCCGGCGGAAAAGGCCCGCGAGGCGGATGCGGCCCACGCCCGCTGGAAGGATGGCGGCAGCGACTTCATCGGCATCCTGCGCATGTGGCGGGATGTCACGAAGTTCCGCGACGAACGCGGACGATGGAAACGCAACGCGCTGCGGAAATTCTGCATCCCGGCGTTTCTCAACGCGCGCCGCGTGATGGAGTGGGCGAATGTGGCGGACGAACTCGCTGATTTGTTAGAGCGCGAGTGGAAGGTCAAACCATCCGGAGGCGGAGGAGCGGAGTTGCCCTACGCGGCGATCCACCGCTCGCTGTTAGCCGGAGTGCCGCGGCAGTTCGGCCTGTGGGACCGGGAAAACAAGGCGTATCGCAGCGCGTCGGGCGGATTTTTCGCGGTGTTCCCCGGGTCCGGCCTGTTCGCATTGCCGAAGCGCCACGAATGGGTGGTGGCCATGGAACTGGTGGAAACCTCGCGGCTGTGGGCGCGGCGGGTGGCCCGCATCGATCCGGAGTGGGTGGAGCAGGTCGCGCCGCACCTTTGCCGTAGCCGCTATGGCGATGCGCGCTGGGACGAGGGCCACGGCGCGGTGTATGGCAAGGAAACCGTGATCTGCGGCGGCCTGCCGGTGGTGGCCGGGCGGCGCGTGCATTACGGCCGGGTGGATGCCAGGGCGGCGCGCTCGGTGTTCCTGCGCGAAGGTTTGTTAGGCGGCGGTCTGAGGAAACGCTGCCGTTTTCTCAACCAGCTCGACGAGATGCGCGGCAACATCGGTGCGGTGGAGGAGAAGCTGCGCAGGCCCGGCGGCTTGTGGAGCGAGGAGGCGGTGCTGCGTTTCTGTGAGGACCGGATCCCGGAAGACATCCACACCGCGGCGGCCTTTCACAAGTGGCTCGCCAGCCATGAGGACGAGCTCATGCTTTCGCTCGCCGATGTGCTCGATGAGGATCTCGACGCCCTGGGACTCGAACTGTTTCCCGACAGGCTCAGCCACGACGGGGATGAGTATCAACTCTACTATCATGCCAAGGCCGGCGAGCGCGACGACGGCGTGACGCTGGGGCTGCATGTCGATCAACTGCCGAAGCTTCCCACCTGGCTGCCGGGCTGGGGAGTGGATGGCAACCTGCGCGAGCGCGCCGAGATCCTGCTGCGCTCGCTGCCGAAGGATTACCGGCGCGTCTGCCAGCCGATCGGCGCTGTGGCCGATGGCTTCGCGGACTTGTGGTGCCACGCGCCGAAGGATGTGCCGCTTTTCCAGGCCTTGTCGGATCATGTCAAGGAGCGGACCGGCGCGGTGGTTCCCGTGGATGCCTATGATATCTCGCGGCTGCCACCACATCTGGTGACCAAGATATGGGTCTGCGATGACGATGGCGCGGAACTCGCGATGGGTGAGGACGTGGCCGTGCTGAAACTCCAGCTCGCCGACCACATGCGCGTTCGTTTCGAAGCGGCCGCGAATGCGGATGTCGAGCGCAGCGGCATCAGCTCATGGGATGGCGAGACCTTGCCGGAGCGCGTGGAAACGCCCGGCGGGCCCGCATTTCCGGCGTTGGTGGACGAAGGGAAAAGCGTCGGCGTGCGGGCCTTCGCCAGCGCGGCCGAAGCGGCGGAATCCCACCGTGCGGGCGCCGCCCGTTTGCTGTGGCTCGCCCATGCGGCGCAGGTCGATCACCTGCGGAAGAAGTTTCCCATGGGCATGATGGCGAAGGTGGAACTGCCGCGGCTGGGTGCGGGAGGGACTTCGTTGGAAGATATCATTCTGTTAGCCTGTGAGGAGTCCGCCGGTGGGGTGTTTCCGAAATCGCCGGATGAGTTCCGCGCTCTGGCGGAGCGGGCGCGCGGGCGATGGTTCGAGTCCGCCGCGCGGATCGGCGGCAGCCTCGATGAGATATTGGAACTCCTTCCGGACATCCATCACTGGCTGGCCCGCCACCGCAGGGACCGCAATCTCGGGGATATCGCCGAAGATCTCGACGAGCAGCTCGCGTGGTTGTTCCGCCAGCGTTTCGCGTGGCGGGCGGGCCACGCGGGGCTGCGCGACTATCCGCGCCGCCTGCGGGCGATTCGCTCGCGGTTAGGACGGCTGGGTTCGCTGCCGATTGTGAAGGATCTTGAGAAAATGGAGCGCCTGCGCCGTTTGTGGACTCCGTGGTTCCGGCGCTGGACGGAGAATCCGGAGGATTCCGCCTTGTGGCCGCTTGGCTGGGCGCTGGAGGAGCTGCGCGTATCGTTGTTCGCGCCGGACGTGCCTTGCGCCACCAAGGTTTCCGAAAAACGCATCGTGGAAATGCTGGCGGCGCTCGGGGGTTTGTAAATCCGCATGATTGGGGCAGCTTGCTTACAGGCATCCGGGAAAATGCTGGCAGGAACAGGGAGTATCGTATATTTTCCCGACATGGCAGTTTCCACCCAATCCTACGAGCACTTGGAGGAAGAAGCTCTCCACCTTCCTCGCGTGGATCGCTCCAAACTCGCCAGCCGGCTGTTGGAAAGTCTGGATGAGGACGATCATGAATTAAGCTCCGAGTGGCGCGAGGAATTGCAGCGCCGCGCCAGCGACATCGACTCACACAAGGAGCCGCTCATTCCTGCGGACGGGATCTGGAAGGAAATCAATCAGCGCTTTGGCACAGCCCTCTAAGCCATGCGTGTAAACTATGCTCGGGACGCGCGTGAGGAAGGCATCGAGGCCGCCGCGTGGTATGGATCGCAAGAAAAAGGTCTCCAGAACAGATTCCTTGAAAAATGGAAGGACGCTGAAAACCGCATGGCGGCAAATCCAGGGATCCACCGTTGTTTTGAAGGAGAACTGCGCAAATGCCGGTTCGATGTCTTCCCTTATGCTCTCGTTTTCAGGATACGGTCTGATGAACTGCAAGTTCTTGCCGTGATGCACATGAGCCGACGCCCCGGTTATTGGAAAAAACGGGGAGGTAATTGATTTTTCGCCAATACATCGTCCAGATGACGCGGAATTTCGATGGCGCCGCAGCGGGGCTTGCGGCATGGTTTCCGCCATGGACATCCTGCGCGGTGACACTCATAGCAAGACGATCGGTTATCTCCTGTGGATTTTCGGCTTCACCGGCTCGCACCGGTTTTATTATGGCAAGCCGGTGACCGGAACGATTTGGCTGCTCACGCTTGGATTGTTAGGAATCGGCTGGTTGGTCGATTTGTTCCTGATTCCGGGCATGGACCGCCGCGCGGACTTCCGCTATACGGCCGGGAAATATGATTATTCGGTGGCGTGGATCTTGCAGACATTTCTAGGCCTGTTCGGCATCCACCGCTTCTATCTCGGGAAAATCGGCACGGGCATCCTGTGGCTGCTGACCGGGGGATTGCTTGGATTCGGCTGGCTTTACGATTTCTGCACGCTCAACAGCCAGGTGGACGAGCGCAACCGGGCCGGCTGAGAGCGGATCTCCGTTTTTTCACCCAAGCTTCACACGGGATTCACGAATCGCTGTCATCGATTCAGCCGATGAAAGTCAAAATGATCCTGCCCGCACTGACGGAAGCGCGCAGCCCCTTGTTCCGGCCTATCAAGTATTCGCTCTTTCCTCCGCTCGGCCTGGCGACGCTCGCCGCCTATCTGCCCGCCGATGCGGAAATCACGCTTCAGGACGAACACGTCGAACACGTCGACCTGTCCGACGAACCGGATCTTGTGATCATCCAGGTTTACATCACCAGCGCCTCGCGCGCTTATCGTTATGCGGATCACTATCGGAAAAAAGGCGCGCATGTATGCCTCGGCGGGCTGCACGTCACCTCGCTGCCGGATGAGGCTGCGGCCCATGCGGACACGGTATTTCTCGGACCGGGCGAGGATACGTTTCCGGAATTCCTGCGTGATTTCAAAGCGGGCCGCCCGAAACCATGCTATGCCGCCCCGCTCGGCCGCACGCTCGACCACCTTCCGCCCATGCGCCGGGATCTGATCAAGCGCGACCTCTATCTGGTGCCTAACTCGATCATCGTCTCGCGCGGCTGCCCGCATCACTGTGACTTCTGTTACAAGGACGCGTTCTTCGGCAAGGGCACGGGTTTCTACGTGCGAAAAGTGGACGACGCGCTGGCGGAAATCGACAGCCTGCCGGGCCGCCATGTCTATTTCCTCGACGACCATTTGTTAGGCGAGCCGCGTTTCGCCGCGATGTTGTTCGATGGCATGAAGGGCATGGGCCGCGTGTTCCAGGGAGCCGCCACCGTCAACTCCCTGATCAAGCCCGGCCTGCTGGAAAAAGCCGCGGAGGCCGGACTGCGCTCGATTTTCGTGGGCTTCGAAAACCTCGATGCCAACAACCTGCGCGATCACGGCAAGGTGCAGAACCTCGGCCGCGATTACAACGCCGCCGTCCGCCGCGTGCATGAACACGGCGTGATGGTCAACGGCTCGTTTGTATTCGGCATGGACGAGGACGGCCCGGACGTCTTCGAGCGCACCGCGGACTGGGCGGTCTCCCAGGGCATCGAAACCTCCACCTTCCACGTGATGACTCCCTATCCGGGCACCGCGCTGTTCCAGCGCATGGAGGCGGAAGGCCGCATGCTTCACCGCGACTGGGATCTCTACGACACCCGCCACACGGTGTTCCGCCCCGCGCGGATGACACCGGAGCAACTTGAAAACGGTTATTGGAATGCCTACGGACGCTTCTACGAATGGGGCAATATTTTTAAAGGTGCCATGACCAAGGAGGCTGCCGGAGCCCTGCGCCACATCGCCTACGCCGGCGGTTGGAAAAAATTCGAATGGGTGTGGCACGCGCTGATCCGCATGAAGCAGGTCGCACTCGGCCTGCCTTTGTTAGAGCGTGCGCTGGACCTCACCCGCCCGCCACGGCCGGCTGCGAGGGAATTCAATGGAGAGCCAGCAGCGCGGGCAGTTCCGATGGATGGTCGATGATCGTTTCCGCACCGGCGGCGAGCAGGCGGGCGCGGTTGTGATAGCCCCAGGAGACGCCGATGGCCTTCATGCCGGCATTGGCGGCGGTTTCGATATCGATGGTGGAATCCCCGATGACCACGCAGTTTTCAGGAGCCGCGCCGAGCGTGAGGGAGATTTGCAGGGCTCCCGCGGGGTGCGGCTTGTGAGGGGAGCCATCGCGCTGGCCGAGCACCTCGGAGAAGTGGATTCCCGGGAAAAGTCCACGCGCCATTTCCACGGTGAATGCGTGTGTTTTGTTAGATAATACGGCGAGCTGGAAGCCAGACTTCATAAGCTCAATAAGCAGTCCGTGAATGCCGGGATAGGCCTTGGTGCCATCCGCCCAGGTGAGCGCGTAGTCGGCCTTGAACACGCCGATGAGCGAATCGATTCCCGCCGCATCGGTGCCGGCGGGGGCCGCGCGCTGGACCAGGGTGCGGAGGCCATCGCCGACGAAGCCGCGGATGGCGGCCCGCGGGTGTTCCGGCAGGGCGTGCGCGCTGAGGCTGCGGTTGAGCGAGGCGGCGATGCCGGGCAGCGAATCGACGAGCGTGCCGTCGAGGTCGAAGATCACACAAGGTTTCACGTGAGGAGGAGTGATGTCATCTCACGCGCTCCAGCAGCCATGGCAGGAGGGCGTCGATCTTGATGCGTTCCTGTTCCATGGAATCGCGGTGGCGGATGGTGACGGTGCCCTTGAGGTCGTCGCCGTTTTCGCCGAGGGTGTCGAAGTCCACGGTCACGCAGAATGGCGTGCCGATTTCGTCCTGGCGGCGGTAGCGGCGGCCGATGGCACCGCCGTCGTCGTAGAAGACGGGCATCCATTTTTGCAGGGATTTCTGGACGTCCCGGGCGATGCGGACCTGCTCCTCGTTCTTCTTGAGCATCGGGAAGATGCCAACCTTGATCGGAGCCATGGTGGGCTTGAAGCGCAACACGGTGCGGATGTCTTCCTTGCCCTTGTCGTCGGTTAGAGTCTCCTCATCAAAGGCCTCGCAGATGAGCGCGAGGATGGTGCGGTCGCAACCGGCGGACGGCTCGACGACGTGCGGGAGGAACTTCTGTTTCGTTTCCTCATCGAAGTATTCGAGCGGCTTGCCCGCGCCTTTCTGATGGACGCCGAGATCGTAGTCGGTGCGGTAGGCGACGCCTTCGAGTTCCTGGATGCCGAAGGGGAATTCGTATTCGATGTCGTAGGTCTTTTTCGAGTAGAACGCGCGCTCGCCATCGGGCACATCGAGGATGTGGAGTTTTTCCCGCGGGATGCCGATTTCCTCATAGAAACTCAGCCGTGTTTCCAACCACTCGTCGGTGAGGCGCATGCCGTCGTCCGGGTGGCAGAAGTATTCGATTTCCATCTGCTCGAACTCGCGCGAGCGGAAGGTGTAGTTGCGCGGGTTGATCTCGTTGCGGAATGACTTGCCGACCTGCGCGATGCCGAATGGCAGCTTGATGCGGTTGGAATCGAGCACGTTCTTGTATTGGCAGAAGATTGACTGCGCGGTCTCCGGGCGGAGGTAGGCGATCTGCTCGCCGGTGGCGCCGAAGTTCGTCTGGAGCATCAGGTTGAACTGGCGTGGCTCGGTGAGCAGCGAGCCGTTGTCCGGATTGAACTGGGTGGTGCCGGTGACTTCCTCGCGGCGCTCCTCGGTGACTTCGAGTTCCTTCGGCGAGATCTGTTTGTTGGATAGAAATTCGGAGTAGTATTTCCGGGCGGTCTTGTGGGCGTCCATCGGGTCCTTGCCGGTGGCAACGAGAACTGCGAAGGAACGCTCGAGGCTCCACTCGGTCGCCGCGTGTTTCGCGCCGCTGAACCAAACCGCCGTGCCGTCCTGGGCCGGAATCTGATCGGCGCGGAGGCGGGCCTTCGAAAGAAGGCAGTCGCACATCGGATCGGAGAAACCACCGACATGCCCCGAAGAAACGAGCACCTGCTCCATGGTCAGGATCGCTCCGTCCAAGCCGAGCACGTCGTCGCGTTCCTGGACGGTCTTGCGCCACCAGAAATCCTTGAGGTTGCGTTTCAGTTCCGCGCCGAGCGGACCGTAATCCCAGCATCCGTTGAGTCCGCCGTAGAGTTCGCCGGCTTGGAAAATGAAGCCGCGGCGTTTGCACAGCGATACGATTTTCTCCATTCGGGCGGGATCGGTGACGTCTTTGTTGGCCATGGGATTTGAGTGCTGGGGCGCGGATCGAAGCAGGCGGGACCGCGCGGGGCAAGACGGGATTGTGGACGCTGAGCATGCAGACAGGAAATTTGCAGAAAGCATGGCGGGGCATGCGGAATTTTCCTGGCGAGGACCAAGATCTTTGACAGGAGGGTGGTGATCCTGCATCTTGCCGCCATGCAGGCGATGCAGTTTGAACAATCCGTCGTTTCAATCCTGAAACGCGACCAGCGTTTTGATCCGCATGCCTATTTTTTTCTCAAGGACGCGCTGGACTTCACGCTCAAGCGCATCGCGGAGGGCAACAGCGGAATGGCGCGCCATGTCAGTGGTCCGGAACTGCTGGAAGGATTCCGGGATTTTGCGCTCGATCAATTCGGCCCGATGGCCTCCACGCTGATGCGCGAATGGGGGTTGCGCAAATGCCAGGACGTGGGCGACATGGTGTTTCATCTGATCGAGGAGCAGGTTTTCGGCAAGCAGGACTCGGATCGCCGCGAGGATTTCTCCGAAGCCTTCGATTTTGAAGAGTCGCTGCTCCATCCCTTTCTCCCGAAGCGCGGAACAAACCTCCACGCCATACGGAACCGGGCGACTGGCGCAGCCCCAAGCGCGATACCGGAAGAGCGGATTTCCAATTCACAGGTGAAAGGCTGACCCAACAAGCACGTGTGGGAGTGGTTTCAATCCGATACGCTGTGGGGAGGAGTCGGAATCGGCGTGGCTTGGCTGGTGACCTTGAGCCTGTTGCTGGCGGGGGCCGTGGGATGCGTGCTGCCGGTCCTGCCGGGCCATTTGATCCTGCTCATCGCCGCGGTGGCGCACCGCCTGATGCTGGGCGAGGAGGATTCCGGACTGCAATGGTGGTCATTCCTGATTCTCGGTCTGATGATGGCGGCATCGCAAACTCTGGAATTGTTGAGCGGAGCCGCCGGCGCGAAATGGTTCGGCGGCAGCCGCTGGGGTGCGCTCGGGGCCTTGATTGGCGGCCTTGTCGGGATGTTTTTCATGCCTTTCGGCCTGCTGGTGGGTCCGCTTGCGGGAGCGCTGGTCTGTGAACTCGGGTTTGCCCGCAGCAAATTCCGGCCTGCGGTCATTTCGGGCGTCGGCTCGGTGGTGGGCACGCTTACCGGCATGGGCCTCAAGCTCGCCTTCGGCGCGGCCATGATCCTGTGGTTTTTCCTCGATGTTTTCCTGATCGGGTGAGGTCCGAAAGCCCCGCCGCGCAAGTCGGCACATCTTTTCCTTGGAATCAGCAGTGGCGGGGGGCAGTCTCTCCGGGCCGCTCCCCGGACGGTCGCAGGCTCCGCGCAAGCGGGGCTTGAGGAAAGTCCGGACACCACAGGGCAACGCGCCTCATGAAAGTGAGGGACGGGAACCGCGAGGGACCCGGACGGAAAGTGCAACAGGAAGCATACCGCCGATGGCCCGCAAGGGCACAGGTAAGGATGAAATGGTGGGGTAAGAGCCCACCGCGCCGAGGGTAACCGGAGCGGCACGGCAAACCCCGCGTGGTGCAAGACAGAACAGGGGAAGGGCTGCCCGCCCGTTTAATCTCCGGGTATTAGTCGCACTCCGCGCAAGCGGGGCGCTCCGCCTCGGCGGGGTGAGAGAAATGGCCGTCCAGTTCCGCGCAAGCGGGATGGACAGAATCCGGCTTACAGGGGAGCGGCACCCCTCACTTTTTTCTTGCTAATTCTGAAGTTTCAGTAATTTCTGAAAGCAATGAGCGCGACAACGGATGCATTGAAGCAGGCGAGGGATGAGTTTGTGGCGCAGTGGGGGGCCTTGGGGACGCAGTGGGGGATCAACCGGACGATGGCGCAGATCCACGCGCTGTTGATGACGGCCCCTGAGCCGTTGGGGACCGACGAGGTGATGGAGGAGTTGGAAATCAGCCGCGGCAACGCGCACACCAACCTCAAGGAGTTGGTGGCGTGGGGTCTGCTGCGGGTGGTGGTGCGCAAGGGCGAGCGGCGGGAATATTTCGAGGCGGAGAAGGACGTGTGGAAGGTTTTCATCATGGTGACGAGGGAGCGAAAGCGGCGGGAAATCGATCCCGCGCTACAGGTGCTGCGCAAGTGCGCGGAAGAAAGCCAGGACATCGACACGCCGGAGGGCCGGGCCTTTTACGAACAGATGCGGCAATTGGAGGAGTTTGTCGAATTCGCCTCCACCATGGCTGATCGCGTGGCCGGCATGAAACATGGCTTCGCCCTGCAAATGGCGGCGAAGATGCTGGGGTGATCCAAATTTCAAAATTTCAGCATTTTCCATGAATTCCATCATCGTCATTTTCGGAGCCAACGGCTTTCTAGGCAGATACTTGTGCCGGTATTTCGCGCGGCAGGGCAAGGAGGTGGTGGCGGTCGCGCGCAGCCGCAAGGGCTGGAGTGGCGACGGCATGTTTCTCGAATGGGACGGCAAGACAGCGGGGCCTTGGACGCTGGCGCTGGAAGGCGCGGAAGCGGTGATCAATCTGGCGGGACGCAGTGTGAACTGCCGCTATCATGCGGAAAATCGCCGGGAAATCCTCGACTCGCGGGTCAATTCCACACAGGCCATCGGTCGCGCGATCGCGGGCTGCAAGGCACCGCCCAAGGTGTGGCTGAACGCCGCCACTGCCACCTGGTACCGCCACGCGGAGGACCGTCCGCAGGATGATTGGCTGGGCGAGCCGGGTGAGGGATTTTCCTGCAATGTCGCGCGGGCCTGGGAAGAGGCGTTTTTCGGCGTGATGGTGCCTGCGGAAACCCGCAAGGTCGCCCTGCGGACCGGGATGGTGCTGGCCAATGAGGAGGACACGGTGTTCGACGTGTTGTGGAAGCTGACACGCTGCGGCCTCGGCGGCGCGATGGCGGGCGGCAGCCAACGGGTGAGCTGGATCCACATGGAGGATTTCCTGCGAGCTGTCGAGTTCATCATCGGTGATCCATTTTTGGACGGCGCGGTGAACGTGACGGCCCCTGATTTCCCGAGCAACCGCGAGTGGATGCAGGTCTTCCGGGAAACGGTGGGCATGCCGCTCGGACTGCCCGCCAGGCGCTGGATGCTGGAAATCGGCGCACGACTGCTGCGCACCGAGACCGAGTTGATCACCAAAAGCCGCTGGGCGCAGCCGCTGCGCCTGCACGACGCCGGTTTCCGCTGGCGCTGGGCCCGCGCCGCGGATGCCGTGGCCGATCTGGAAACCCGCCGCGGCATGCAAGAATTCTTTCGCAGCCCGGCAGGCCGCAGTGTCGGGGCCAAAGTCTGGCTGCCCGCCGCCACTCGGTAATTTTGTCCAATCACCCGATGCAGACACTTCCACCCGCACCCATCCCTACCGTCATCCTGTCGTTTGATTTCGACGGAACCCTCCACCATCCGGCCACCGATCCGCCGGTGCCGAGGGAGTTATTCGTGCTCATCCGCCAGCTTCGCGCTGATCGGGAGGCGCTCTGGGGCATCAACACCGGCCGCTCGCTGGAGCACTTGCAGGAGGCCTTTTCGGAAAGCAGTTTTCCATTCCTGCCCGACTGGGTAGTCGCCCGTGAGCGCGAGATTTACTTTCCGGACAGCCATGGCCGCTGGCTGCCGCACGCCCCGTGGAACCAGCGTTGCGAAAAGGAGGTCCACGGGCTTTTCAAACGCGCCCGCAAACTGCTGGACCACATCCGCCATGAAATCGAGGAGCACACCGGGGCCCAGTGGATGGAATGGCATGGCGAGCCCGCAGGCGTCATCTCCCGCACCGAGGAGGAAATGGAGTGGATCGTCCAGCGCGTGACGTCGCTCGCCGCCGATGAACCGCATCTCTCATGGCAGCGGAATTCGATCTACCTGCGCTTCGGCCACCGGGATTTCCATAAAGGCAGCAGCCTTTCGGAAATCGCCCGCCTCCACCGCCTGCCCGCCGCGCGCTGCTTTGCCATGGGCGATAGCCACAACGATCTTGAAATGCTCGATCCCGCCCACGCCGGCATGTGCGCCTGCCCCGCGAACTCGGTGAGCGATGTTCACGAAAAAATCACCGCCACCGGCGGTCTGGTCACCTGCGGCGTCCACGGCGCTGGGGCCATCGAGGCGCTGCAACACTTTTTCCAGCAAAGCCATTGATCGGAGCCCGCCAACTCGCCGTGATCGGCGGCGGACCGGCCGGCCTGCGTGCCGCGGAAACGGCCGCACTGGCCGGCGTGGACGTGACACTTTTCGACGCCAAGCCATCGGTGGGCAGGAAATTCCTCGTCGCCGGAAAAGGCGGGCTCAATCTGACCCACGGCGAGGACATAGAGACCTTCGCCAGGCGTTACGACGCCCCGGACCAACCGAACGGTATCTGGCGTGAGCTGCTGGCGGACTTCGATGCCGCCGCACTGCGCGGGTGGGCGGCGGGCCTCGGCGTGGAGACCTTCCAAGCCACCAGCGGCCGCGTTTATCCGAAGGAGCTCAAGGCCGCGCCATTGCTGAGGCGTTGGCTCCTGGGCCTCAAGGAACTCGGCGTGCGTTTCGAGATGAATCACCGCTGGAGCGGGCTTGTGCCCGGCAGTCCGCACCTTGTGGCATTCTCCAATGGCGCGTCCTTCCCGGCCGATGCGGTGGTTTTCGCTTTCGGCGGCGGATCCTGGCCGCAAACCGGTTCCGATGGCGGCTGGATGCGCGTTTTCGAATCACTCGGAATTTCCTGCCATCCCCTGGTCCCGGCAAACTGCGGCTGGGAACATCCATGGCCGCCGGAGGTGCTCGCCGCCGCCGAGGGCAAGCCCCTAAAGAACATCGTGGTCAGCGCCGGCGAGGTCACCGCCATCGGCGAGTTGATGGTGACGCGCCATGGCATCGAAGGTGGCGCGATTTATCAACTCGGGGCGGTCCTCCGCGCCATGCCCCGGCCGGCCATCGCCATTGATTTCAAGCCAACCTTCTCCCACGCCCGTCTGGTGGCGAAAATGGAATCCGCGCGGCGCGATTTCCTGGCGGAGGCACGGGTCCGCTGGCGCTTGAGCGATGCGGCGGTGGCGATTCTCGGGCGCAAGCCATGGCAGGATGCCGCGGCGCTCGCACACGAGGTGAAGCATTGCGTGATCGGGCTAACAGGCCCGCGTCCGCTCGCGGAGGCGATTTCCTCCGCCGGTGGCGTGTGCTGGCGGGAGCTGGATGCCGCGCTGATGGTGAAACGTTTTCCCGGAATCTTCGTGGCGGGGGAAATGATCGACTGGGAAGCCCCGACCGGCGGCTACCTCATGCAGGGATGTTTCGCCACCGGCACGCGGGCGGGACGGGAAGCGGCGGCCTGGCTGCAAACGCGGCCGCCCGATTGACGGCGCTCAAGGACCCGCAACGGTCTGCGGCGGGTCCGCCGCTTGAGGCAGCAGCACATCGAATTTCGTTCCGGATAGATGGGTGCCGCCGGGGAAGTCATCATCACTGACGAGGAGTTTGATGATTTTTTTGCCAGCGGACTTCGGGTCGTTTGCGATGCTGTCCACCGTGCCACGGGCCACATGTTTGCCGGTGGTCGCACGGACCGGCAGCAGGGTGTTGGGGAGCAAGCCGGCGGCGAGCTCCGCGGGAACCGTCACCGGAATCATGAAGGATTCCTCGTTTCCAACGGTGAAGACGTGCGTCGCATAATTGACCGGCTTGCCAGGTTCCAACAGCACCTCCGTGACGATCCCATCCACCGGAGAGCGGAAAAAACGACTCTCATATTGTTCCTGCCAATATTCGTATTGAATCCGCTGGACCTTCTTTTGTTCGAGCTGCGCCTCGTAGTTGCCGCGGTGGTATTTTTCCATTCCGGTCGCCCAGTCCAAGCGGGATTTCTCAACCGTGCGCTTGCGAAGCGCCGCCTCGGTTTCCTCACGGGTTGCGGACCAGGCATCGGCCTGTCCTTCCGTGGCATTGAGACTCGCGTTGTTCGCCAGTGCCTGGCGGGCGAGATTGAGTTGATACTTGGTGGGGGCGAGTTCGGTATTGCCCAGCGCCTGTCCTTTCTTCACGGAATCCCCCACCCTCACATGCACCTCCATCAGGACACCCGGTGCCCGTGCACGGACTTTTTCAACGACCTGGGTGGCCCCGCCGGATTCGACAATGACTTTGTCCCCGAGCGCTGAGAGGGAGGTGCCCTCGGCACGCAAGGCTCCAGGCAGGATGCCGCCGATGTGCGCGATCACCGCGAGAATACACGAAAATCCGGACAGCCGCCGCCCGGAACCGAAACGATGGTGGTTTGCCTTCATGCGGCGAAATACGCGGGCTTGTGGTCGTGCCTTTCAGTCGAAGGAAATTTCAGCCGGCCTTGCGGCGGGCATGCGTCCGTGTTAAGTCCCGGCCTCATGGGGATCGCGGAGCGGGACTATCATCGGAATCCACCGCAGGGCGGCGGTTTTTTTTCGCGGCTCCCTCCGGTCGTGAAGTGGCTGTTGCTCGCCAATATCGGAATCTTCTTCTTCGATCTGTTCCTCGACCACCGCATGGTGCAATTTGGTGCCTTCGCGATCCAATCCGCCATTTTTGAATACCGGGTCTGGGAGTTCGTCACCTTCCAGTTTCTCCACGGCAGTCTCGGCCACGTCTTGTTCAACTGCATCGGCCTCTACTTCTTCGGACCTTGGATGGAACGCTGGTGGGGCTCGAAAAAGTTCATCATCTTCTATCTGCTCTGCGGCTGCGCGGGGGCCGTATTCTTCACGCTGCTGATGTTTCTTGGTCTGCTTCCCGGCGACATGCAGACCGGTATGATCGGCGCGTCGGCCGGCATCTATGGCATTTTCATCGGTGTCGCGGTGATCGCGCCGGACCTTCGCGTGATGTTGCTTTTCCCGCCCATCGAACTCTCGATGCGCCAGCTCGCCATCGCGCTGCTGGTCATCTCCACCGGCGCGATCCTGCTCGGCCTCGGCGGCAACGAAGGCGGTGAGGCCGGCCACCTCGGCGGGGCCATCCTCGGGTTTTTCCTGGTCCGTCATCCGCGCCTGCTAGGCATGGACCCCGGAGTGGAAATCTTCCGCCCGCAGAGGCAACGCGGCCGTTTCGAATCGAAATTAAAGCCTCGCACCAGCCTGCGTCCCGGCGAGGACAGCGCCGTGGATCTGATTCTCGACAAGATTTCCCGCGAGGGCTTCCAAAGCCTCACCGATGCCGAGCGCGAAATCCTCCACAAAGCCTCCCAACGCCAGAATCCCGACTCATGACCGACGCCGAAATGATCGACTCACCGGATGACGCGACACAACTCGCCCGCTTGCGCGCCATCATGCACCGCCTGCGCACCCCCGGCGGCTGCCCGTGGGATGCGGAGCAAACCCACGCCTCGCTCGTGCCCAATCTTATCGAGGAAGCCTACGAAACGGTGGACACCATCCAGCGCGGCGATCACGAGCACCTCAAGGAAGAGCTCGGCGATCTCCTGCTACAGGTCATTTTCCACAGCGAACTCGCCGAAGAGTCCGGGCATTTCAATCTCGACGAGGTCGCCCGCGGCATCAGCGACAAGCTCGTGCGCCGCCACCCGCATGTCTTCGCGCAGAGCGCGGCATCCACCTCGGATGCCGTGCTCCAACAATGGGACCAGATCAAGCGCGCCGAAAAAGGCGACGAGGCCCAGCCCTACCTGCACGGCGTCGGCAAAGGACTGCCCGCGCTGCTGCGTGCCGCCAAGCTCCAGAAAAAGGCGTCCAAGGTCGGCTTCGACTGGCCGGATGAGACGGGCGTGCTGGCCAAGCTCCGCGAGGAACTCGACGAACTTGAAGCCGCCATCGCAGCGGGCGACTCCCCGGCCGTGCATGAGGAACTCGGCGATCTGCTGTTCTCGGTGGTCAATCTCGCGCGCTTCCGCCAGGTGGATCCCGAGGTCCTGATGGCCTCCGCCAACGCGAAATTCGAACAGCGCTTCGCCACCATGGAACGAGGACTCAAACAACGCGGGCTCGATCTGCTAGACGCCAGCCCCGATCAAATGGAGCAATCCTGGCAGGCGGCCAAAGGTACCTTGATCGATCAACCGAGCTGATTCACGGCGAACGCATAGGCACCAAGCGCGACGGCCTCACTGGTGCCAAGGCGGGACATGCCGACTCCCACCCGCTGCAAGGGATCGTATTGTATGGAGCGTTCGCTGTGTGGCACTTGGATCGTGCGGGTTTCCCCTTTTAGGAAAACTTCGAGTTGTGATGCGTCCTCCAGGTTGAAGGCCGCGGAGGTCAGGCGGCGGAAGGTGTTGCCCTTTGGCCCGGTGTAGGTGCCGTTCAGTTCTTCAAGCAGCGCGGGCAGGAACAAGGGCCAGGCACCGGACACGCCGCCCCCGATCACGGCGAGACCGTCGATCAAGGTCAGAGCGTTGCCCATGGCATCTCCCGCGACTTCGCCGAGACGACGGAAAGCTTCGAGGGCCGCGTCCCTGTTTCCTGGGGCGTCTCCGTTGGCGATATCAAACAGAATTTTTGGTTCGGGCACCTCGTCGAAAGGCGCTCCGCTCCGTTCCGCATAGACGCGGCGTACGGCGCGGATGCAGGCACCCTCCTCGGCGTTCATCGCGGGGTTGAGCTTGTTGCGCAGCAGCCAGACCTCGCCGGCCATCGAGTTGTCGCCGATGAATAGCTCTCCGTTGCGCACGATGCCGCCGCCGAAACCGGTGCCCAGCGTGATGCCAAACAGGTTCTTGTAGCGTTTCGGGCTGCCTGCTTTCTCCAGCAGACCGTTCACATGCGGCAGGAAACCGCCGATGGACTCGCCGTAGACGAACAGGTCGCCGTCGTTGTTGATGAACACCGGAATGCCGAATTTCTCCTCAAGCATCGGGCCGATGGCCACGCCGCCGCGGAAACCGGGAAGATTGCCGAGATCGCCGATGATTCCGTTCGGATAGTCCGCCGGTCCCGGGAAGGCGAAACTGATGGCCGCCGGCGCTTCGGGGCACAGCGCTTTCACCCGGGTGAAGCCTTCGATTAGATTGGCGAGGCATTGTGGCAGATCATCGCCGTTGGACGGCAGGGCGGCGGTGCCGGTGATGGGTGCGCCGCCACGCATGGCGGTGAAGCGGAAGTTCGTGCCGCCCGCGTCAAGCGTCATGACGATGCGTGAGTCTTGAGCGAGATTCATGATTCGGAAGTGGTGAAGACGAAAAACGGCATGGTTTTGAATTTCATGACGACGGCTTGATCGGGTTGGATTTGAGTGGAGTGGAATCAGTGAGGCGGACCGTTGAGGAGAAAAGATCCAGATTCCCGCCTCACCGGGCGAGCAGATTCTGGAACGCCGGCATTTGCCCGGCATGGAGCTTGAGCGACTGACATGAGGGCAACAGGGCCTTCGCCGCGAATACGGATGGATTCAGGAGTGAAAACCGGGGCATGGCGTAAAAAAATCTCCACTGGCAGTCTCTACCAGATCGCGGGATTCAACAAGGGCCGTCAATCCTGCTCCAGGCCCAAATCCGGAATATGCGTGAAACTGATGCGCATGGGAGCCTGCTCGCGGCCTTCCTGCACCCCACCGAAATACACCACCTTGCGGCCATAACGGGCCCGCAGCTTGTCGAGTGTGGCATCGAGCCGCTGGTGCTTCTCCTTGTCGAGCGCCGCCATGGTGTCGGCCACGGTTTGAAAAAGGGATGGCGTGTGATTTCCTTGTTCACAAAGGCGGGTGAGCAGCACCCCCACCTGCAGGATCTGGCAGCCCGGTTCGGGCCGGTCGCGCCACAGGCGGTCCAGCAGGCGCATGAGGGAAAGTGTGGAGTCCGTCTCATCGGTGCGGACCTCGGCCGCCCATGACGCACCTCTCAGAAACGCGAGCTGCATCGTCAGCGCCCCGGCGAGCAGGCCGTGGGAACGCAGGCGCTCGCAGGCCTTGTGCAGGAGCTTGCAGAGGATCGGCCACGCCTTGTCCGGGTGGCGGCAGTCCGGCGGCAGCACATGGCTGTGACCGATGGATTTGCGGGCCGACGCCAATTCCGGAATTTCATCACCGCGCAGCAGGTGCCAGAGCCGGTCGCCCATCACTCCACCCCACACGCCGTGCAGCACGGGCTTCGGCGCGGCGCACAGTTCCGCCACGGTGTGGATTCCGGCGGCGTGCAGGCGCATTTCCATGCTGCGGGCGATGCCGGTGAAATCCCGGAGCTTGAGCGGGTGCAGGATGTCCGGCAGATCGCGGTGTTCGATGACGAACAAGCCGTCGGGCTTGCGCATCTTGCTCGCCATTTTCGCCAGAAACCGGTTAGACCCCGCGCCCACGCTCACCTTGATGACCGGTGACACGTCGCGGGCGACCGCCTCCTTGATTTTGCGGCCGATGGTTTCCACGATCTCGGGCTCGCGCAGGTTGAAGGGCAGCCAGGCCCACATTTCGTCGATGCTCAACACGGCCTCGACATGGATGCAGTCCTCGACCGCCTCAACGATGCGATGGTGGTGGCGGATGTATTCGGCGGGCTTCGACTCCACGATGGTGATGGCCGGGCACAGGATGCGGGCCTCGCTGATGCGGGTGCCGGTTTTCACGCCAAAGGCCTTGGCCTCATAACTGGCGGCAATGCAGCAGGAACTTTCCGCCATGACCGGCGCGACTCCCACCGGCCTGCCGCGCAGCGCGGGATCCAGGTGCTGCTCCACCGATGCGAAATACGAATCGCAATCGATGAAAAGGGCGGTCAGCGGCTTGGTCACATCGGAGAGGGTGCTTCCGAATGGCGTTGAGGTCAATTTTCAAGTGTTCTCATGAACGCTTTTGGTCCAGCCCGCTTTTCATACAGGCCCTTGATTCCTTGCCTGGCCATGGGAAATGGGTGGCGAATTGGGGTGGCAAAACAACCTGGAAATTGCGCAAAAACAAGAAAACAACGGATTTGCGTTGTTTCTGAAGTTTCCTCTTGCTCCCTGCTCCCGCCATAGCTATCACTGCCCCGGCGAGAGTGACTAGCGCTCACTCTCAAAGGGTTACGAAGTTATTCGTGATCTGGAAAAAGCCAATGCCTCGGTAGCTCAGTTGGTAGAGCAGTTGACTCTTAATCAATTGGTCCTTGGTTCGAGTCCAAGCCGGGGTACCACTCTTAAAATAAAAGACTTAGGGAGCCCAAAAGCTCCCTTTTTTGTGGGTCGAACGAAACCTTGCTGTCAGCTCGCTGTCAATTTGCGCCAGCATCGCCACCGGTATTCGCCGACATCCTCTTTGCGGGCTTGAGGTGGGAGAAGAGCCCGAATTCACGCCACGGCGCAGGCGGCGAGGCGCTCCTCATCGCTGAGATAGCAGCCGGGATCGGAGCCCCAGAGATCGCCGTTGTTGCAGAAGGCGGCGCGGGTGCGGAAGCCGCCGCCGCAGATCGGGAACCATTTGCAATCCGCGCAAGGGCCGGTCATGCGGGCCTGGCGTTCTTCCTGCGTGAGCAGGCCGATGGAGCGGATGGACGCGAGGGTCTCGGCGGAGTCCGGGTTTTTGCCTTCCCAGATTTCGGAGAAGGGCATTTGTTTGACGTTGCCGAGGATGATGTCCTGCCAGAACTGGTCGGGGTGGACGCTGCCCTGGGTGTCGATGTTGGCGATGCCGCGGCCGGAGCTGTTCGCGCCGCCGCCGTTCCATGAGAGCAGGCGGCGGGCCTCGGCGAGATTCGGATGGTTTTCATTCTCCATCCGGACGAGCAGATACGCGCCGTCGGCGGGCTGGGTGACGGTGAGCAGTTCGCGGTCGATGCCATGCTTGTGCCATGACTCGACGCGGGAGATGAGGGTGTCGATGGCGCCGCGGGCTTCCGCGGCGCCGAGCACCTGCATCTCGCTGCCGCGGCCGGCGGGCACGAGGTGATAGAAACAAACACGCTTGATCTCCTTGTCTTCGATGAAGTCGAGGATCTGGTTGATGTTCTCCACATTGTGGCGGGTGAGCGTGAGGCGAAGACCTGTTTTCTGGTCCACATCGTGGCAGTTCTTGAAGCCGCGCACGGCGGCATCGAAGGCGCCTTCCTTGCGGCGGAACTCGTCGTGGATTTTGCCGATGCCATCGAGCGAGATGCCGACGTAGGCGACCTTTGCGGCTTTGAGCAGCGCGGCTTTTTCCGGCGTGATGAGCGTGCCGTTGGTGGAAATGGTGAGCTTGAGGCCCTTTTCGGTGGCGTAATCGACGAGGTCGAAAAAGCGCGGGTGGATCATGGGTTCGCCGCCGGAGAGCAGCAGCGAGGGGACCTGATAGGCGGAGAGGTCATCGACGACGGTTTTCATCTGCTCCCAGGTGAGTTCGCCGGGATATTGCATGGCCATCGAGTCCGAGTAGCAATGGACGCAGCGCAGGTTGCAGGTGCGGGTGATGTTCCAGACGGTGATGGGCTTGCGGGCGCGCGCGGCGACTGGCATGCAGGTGTCGCTGCCATTGCTGGCGTGGTTCGCCGGGTGTCCGGAGGCGTGGCCGTAGCGGAGTGAGTCGGCGGGTTGTGCGACGCCGGTCCAGAGCTTGGTGAGATTGATCATGGTGTGTTGGTGGTGGGTTGTTGTGCCTTTTTCGGGATGTAAACGCAGGATGGGTCTTCGGCGAAAGGATCGCCATAAATGCCGTATGCCCGGGAGCGCGACCCGCCGCAGACTTTGCGGAATTCGCAGAGGCCGCATTTTCCGCCGAGGGCGTCGTTGTCGCGCAGCGAGACGAAAAGCGGATGCTTGCGATAGATGTCCGCCGGATGAGTGGTTTTCACGTTGCCGCAAACCATCGGCAGGAAGCCGCTGGGTGAGACATCGCCGGTGTGGGAAACGAACATCACGCCGCGTCCATCGCGGATGCCGAGTGGCGAGCGCATGCCGGGACGCGGACGTGACGCGCCGCCGCCCATTTTCTGCATGACGACGCGCCGGAAATGGTGGCCTTCGGTGGTTTTTACCGCGAAGGGAGCCTTGCCGACCAGGCCCGCCATGTCCTCGAAGACGCGTTCGACATCCTCGGCGTCCGGCATGTCCGCCAAGCCGGCGCGGCCGGTGGGAACCAGCAGAAACACGCTCCACATCGCTGGTTTCAGCTCGAACATGAGGTTTTTGAAAGCCTCGTATTCGTTCATGTTGCCGCGGGTGAGGGTGGTGTTGATTTGCAGGCTGAGTCCCACTTCGTGGGCGCGGCGCACGGCCTCGATGGTCCGGTCGTAGGTGCCGGTCACGCCGCGGAAGCTGTCGTGGGTCTCGCGGGTGGCTCCATCGAGGCTCAGGGACATCCGCTGCACACCGGCGGCCCTAAGTTCCGCGAAATCCGTGTGGAGGAGCCGTTCGGTGGCCGATGGGCTGAGTCCGACGTGAAGCCCCGAGTTTGCGGCGGCGCGCACCAGATCAAGCGCGTCGCGGCGCATCAGCGGATCGCCGCCGGTGAGAATGAGCATCGGCGGTTTCCACTCGGCGAACTGGCTGATCAGGCGCAGCGACTGCTCGGAATCGAGTTCCTCCGGGTGGCGGTGCGGTTGCGCCTCCGCCCGGCAATGGCTGCATGCGAGGGCGCAGGAGCGCGTGATTTCCCAGAACACGAGAAACGGACGATCCTCGAAATCGTAGCTGTCCATCCCCGGCATGCCGGCGGGTTCCTGTGGGGTGGTGGTGTTGATCACGATTTGAATTGAAGACCCCGAAGTCCTAAATGGCTTCGCCTGATTTACTCTAATCTGCGCATTTTACGCATTTGAAAAAACCGTGCGGAGATGGCCGGGATTCATGGCAGAGGGATTTCCCGGGATTTCTCGCGGCCGCGGCCTTCGATGACGAGGCGCTTCCTGAACAAGCGGATCACGGCGTAGGCGGTGAGATCCGGCTCATGCAGCAGGGATTTGAAGGTGATGAAGGGGATGCCCTTGGAAATGGTTTCCGCCCCCGCATGATAGTGACCGCAGAAACAGGCGCGGACCGAGGTGTGGCGCGCGATCACGGCGAGGATCTCGCGGTCGTTCCACGCCCGGTGATCGTCCTCCGGCAGGAGCGGATGGTGGCTGCACACGATGACCGGCTCCTTCGCGGTGTCTGCGGCGGCGAGTTCCTTTTCGAGCCACACGAGTTGATCGCCGGAGGCTCCTCCGCTCCAGGGCTTGGCATGGGTGCTGCCTTCCGCGGTCAACTGCTGCAATTCAGCCTCGGCCTTGCGGTCCGCCTCGCTGCCGGCGGGGTGTTTGTAGGTGGAGATTTCATTGGTATCGAGCATCACGAAACGCACGCCGGCGGCGGAGAATGCGTAATAATCCGCCGGCATTTCGAGGGTGGCGGGCACCTTGCTTTTTTCGTCGTCCTTGACGCTATAGTCGTGGTTTCCCAACAAATGGCGGATCGGATGGCCGAGCCCTTCGAAGTGAGGCATGATTTCCGCGAAGGATTTGAAATCACGGTCGATCACATCGCCGAGATGCAGGGTGAAGGGCAGGTTTTCCCGGGCGAGATCCGCGGCGGCGGTTTTCAGTTTCGGGATCGATGTCCGGTAATGGCGTTCGCCCTCCGGGTCGGCGTCGGCATACTGCACATCCGTGATCAGGCCGAAGGAAAGAAGCGGTTTTTCATCCGACTCCGCGGACTGCGCCCGGGTCTGGGTGGATGAGACCGCCACAGCGGAGAGAGTGAGGAAACGTCTGCGATCCATGGACGTTCGTGTATCACCCGGTCGAAGATGCGGCGATGGGAAAAGCGCCGTTTGGGAAAAAGAGCCGCTCATTTCCCGCTTGGATGGCGAACTCCGCCGGGATGAACTGGGCGCATGGCGGCTGGCAAGACCGGATGGAACGACTGCAAGGGAATCGCCCGGGCGATCCTCCGTGACCGCGCGGCGCGGCGCAAGGTGATCGACCGGCTGCTGCTCGCCGCCCTGCTGATGATGGCCGCGGGGCTGTGGGCCATCGCTGGCTGGCTGGCCGCGAATCCGTGGTGCTTCCTGCTCTGGTGGGCGGGCTGCGCGGGGCTCACCTGCATGGTGATGCTCTTCGCGCTGTATGACGCGCTGGCGGTGATCCGCGAGGAACGCGACCGGCATCGTTGATATGTCGCTTCCGGGCGATGGTTTAAGGAAAGTTTCCATCCGCATGGTGGTGCTTGCCGGATGAGGAGGGGCGCGTGTTAGCGTCCGTGCGGCCCAAACCCCGCCCGCTCATGAATGAAAAACCCCGCCTCTCGTTCTGGCAGATCTGGAACATGTCCTTTGGTTTCCTCGGCATCCAGTTCGGCTGGGGCCTGCAGATGGCGAACATGTCGTCGATCTATCAGTTTCTCGGGGCCGATGAGAAGGACATCCCGATCCTCTGGCTCGCCGCACCGCTGACAGGTCTGATCGTGCAGCCGATCATCGGTTATTACAGCGACAGGACCTGGACGCGGCTCGGGCGGCGGCGGCCGTATTTCCTGACCGGGGCGATCCTGGCGAGCCTGGCGTTGATCGCGATGCCGAACTCGCCCTCGCTATGGGTGGCGGCGGGCCTGTTATGGATTCTGGACGCCTCGGTGAACATCAGCATGGAGCCGTTCCGGGCCTTCGTGGGCGACATGCTGCCCAAAGCTCAGCGCAAGAGCGGCTTTGCGATGCAGAGCCTGCTCATCGGGCTGGGCGCGGTGCTTTCCTCCGCGCTGCCCTTCATCCTGACCAATGGTTTCGGCGTGAGCAAGGAGGCCACGGTGGACAGTCCGATTCCTCCGGCGGTGAAGCTGGCATTCTACATCGGCGCGGGGGTGTTCATCGCCGCGGTGATGGTGACCATTCTATCCACCCGCGAGTATCCGCCCGACGACATGGCGGAGTTCGAGGCGATGAAGCGCGAAAAATCCGGGGTCGGCCACGCGTTTCGAGAAATTTTCCAGGGGATCGGTTCGATGCCCACGGCGATGAAGCAGCTCTCGGTGGTGCAGTTTTTCACCTGGCTGGCCTTGTTCTGCATGTGGATTTATTTCGTGCCCGCGGTGGGCAAGGGGGTGTTCGGCGGCGTGCCGCTGGGCCTGCATGACGAGGAGTCCAAGGAGCGGATCGAAAAGGAAACGCGATGGCTCGCTCCCGCGGCTGCCCTCGCCAAGGCCTATGAGGCGAAAAAATCCGCGCTCGCCGATGAGGCGAAGGCGGCGCTCGCGCCGAAACCCTGGTATGGAGCGATGCTTCAGATGTTCGGCCTCAGCCCGGCGGATCCGGATGCCGGAGAGCGCATCGACGCGCCCATCCTCGAAGGCTTGATCCGCGAGGCCGCCGTTTCCACGAAGGCCCCTTCGGAAAACGAAAGAGAGAGTCCGCTGGTCCAGAGTTTCGCCCTGGCGCTGGCCACCCATCAGGTGGATTCGGCGGAGGCCACCGGGATCGCGGTCGCGGCCGGGAGCCTGCGGGACACGCTGGCCTCGGCGCGGCGCTATCAGGAGGGCACCGCATGGGGCGGTGTGTGTTTTTCGACCTATAACCTCGTCGCATTCGGGTTTTCATTCGTGCTGCTGGCATTGACCCGCTTTATGGCGGCCAGGCGCATCCATATGATTTGTCTGGCGGTGGGCGCGGCCGGTCTGGCATCCGCCTTTCTAGTCAAACAACCGGCGCTGTTGCTTCTTTCGATGGTCGGGGTGGGAGTCGCGTGGGCGTCGATCCTTTCGATGCCCTACGCGATGCTCGCCAACGTGATTCCCGGTAACAAGATGGGCTTTTACATGGGAGTTTTCAATTTCTTCATCGTGCTGCCACAGATCCTGGCCGCCGTGGCGCTGGGCAAACTGGTGGATTCGCTGCTCGGCGGGGATGCGATGAAGGCGGTGCTGGCCGGCGGTCTATCAATGGCGATCGCCTCGGTGGCCACCCTGATCGTGGGTGATGAGTCGGAAACCGGAAATTCCTCCCAACCATGACTTGGCAAATTCTGCTTTCTGGTGTTTTGATCGCGGCGATGAGTTTCAACTGCCGCGCCGAGCAGAAGAACCGCCCCGTGATCTACCAACTCATGGTCCGGACCTTCGGCAACATCAACGAGACTCGTAAAACCAACGGAACGCTCGCCGAGAATGGCTGCGGGAAATTCGCCCAGATCACTCCCGCGGCGCTGGAATCCCTCAAGGAAATGGGTTTCACCCACCTATGGCTCACCGGCGTGCTGGAACAGGCTAGCGGCACGGCCTATCCGAAACGCCCGGCCGACGATCCGGACATCCTCAAAGGCATCGCGGGCAGTCCCTACGCCATCAAGGATTACTTCGATGTCTGCCCGGACTACGCGGTGGATCCCGACAAGCGGTTGGATGAGTTCAAGGCCCTGCTGCAGCGCTGCAAACAGCATGACATGCGCGTCATCATCGATTTCGTGCCCAATCATGTGGCGCGTTCCTATCAGTCGGATGTCCGGCCGGAACATTCGTTCGGCGAGGGCGATGACCGCGGCGTGTTCTTTGCGCGCGACAACCACTTCTTCTATCTGCAGGCGCATCATCCGGGTGGCGGGCCGCCGCTCAAACTGCCGACTGCGGGAAAACCGGGCTGCGACGGGCGCTTCGAGCCGGAAACGGAATTCGGCCGCGTGACGGGCAACAACGTGATTTCCTGGGAGCCGTCCATCAACGATTGGTATGAAACGGTGAAGCTCAACTACGGCCATGATTTCACCACCGGCCGCGATACCTCGCACCTGCCGGGACCGGACGCCGCCCCCTCCGAGGTGCCGAAAACCTGGCGCACCATGGACGAGATTCTCGCACATTGGCAGGCCATGGGAGTGGATGGATTCCGCGTGGACATGGCCCACATGGTGCCCATGGACTTCTGGCGCTGGACGGTCAAACGCTGCCGCTCGCGCAATCCGGACGTGTTTTTCTCGGCGGAGGCCTATGAGAACGATCCCGCGAAACTCGCCGATGGGCATGTGCTCGATGAATTGTTAGCTGCGGGTTTCGACGCGGTTTATGACGACCCTTCCTATGATGTGCTGGAGGGACTGTATGATTCGGGAAAATGGGCCAATGATCTCGATCCGCTCACGTTCACCGGAAAACGTTTCCACCGCTCGCTGCGCTACGCCGAAAACCACGATGAAGTGCGCATCGCCAGCCCGAAGGAATGGGGCGGCCTCGGCATGAAGGCCGGCAAGCCGGTTTCCGCCGTGCTCTTCGCGATGGGTCGCGGGCCGGTGATGCTCTATCACGGCCAGGAGGTGGGTGAGCCCGCCGCGGGCGAGGAGGGATTCGGCGGCGATGACGCGCGCACCACGATTTTCGACTACTGGTCGATGCCCGAGTTCACCAAGTGGGTGAACGGCGGGAAATTCGATGGCGGTCGCCTGAGCGCCGGGCAGAAATCATTGCGCGAGTGGTACGGAAAGCTCATCCGCGCCACTCAGGCGCGCGCCTTCACCGCCGGCGAGTTCTACGGCCTGAACCACGCCAATCAGGAGAATCCGGACTTCGGCAGGGTAGGGGATGAGAGCGCCTCCGGCCACTGGCTCTATGCCTTCCTCCGCCGCGATACCAAGACCGGTCAGGCCTTCCTCGTGGTGGCGAATTTCCATGGCTCCGAAACCCTTCGCGGCGTGAAGGTCCGCATCCCCGATGACGCGCAAATGTTTCTTGGCCTCACCGGAGATGCCTCATGGACGTTCACGGATCGCCTCGATTCCGCATGGAGTGAAACCACCGCCCGCGCCCCGCTGGCGGAGGTGGGAGTGTGCCTGCCCGCGCTCCCGCCCTGCTCGGCGATGCTGCTGGAAATCGGGCGGAAACCCTGAGGATTCTCCGGTTCGCTGAAAAATCCCAAAATTCCCGTTGCCAAGCCCTGAACATGATTATTAACCTCTTCCCAGCATGAAAAAACTCCTGGTCATCGCCACCGCATTTGCAGCCCTTTCCGGTTTTGTCGCAGCCGATATTCATGCGCCTCCCGGATCCACCTACACGGCGGGCCGCAAGCTCGGTCGAGCGCTCAGCAACATCCTCTACGGCGCGGTTGAAATCCCGGAGCAGATCGTCCGTAAGAACGAAACCTACGGTCGCAAGGCTGGCTCCACCTACGGTGCCGTGGATGGAACCCACCGTGCTCTTCGCCGCCTCGGCTACGGCTTCTATGAATTGTTCACCTTCACCTGCCCGACCTATCGCGGCACCTTCAAGCCACCGTATGAGCGCTGCGGCGAGGACAACCGCATCGAAATGAACGTGCATGACGGCCTCTCGGAATTCCCGCCGGAACTCGGCTTCGAAACCTATTTCGATCACTCCCGCGCCCAGAGATACTGATTTCCGGCTCGAAGTATTCTTCAACAAGCAGCCCGTGGAATGCGCACCGTCGCTCCACGGGCTTTTTGCCGCCGATGCCGCCGGCGCTTGCAGGTTCCGGTAAAGTGCGGCATCCTGCGGCCATGATCCGATTCCTGCTGATTGCCATCGCGCTGTCCTGCTCTCTCCGCGCCCAGTCCTATGCGCCGGTCAACGAACGGCCGCCGGAGATCGCCCGCGAGTTCCGCGGGGCCTGGATCGCCTCGATCTACAACATCGATTGGCCGAGCTCCAAGGGTCTCAGCGCGTCCGCCCAACAATCGGAACTGCGCGCCATGCTCGACAAGATGGCCGCCCTGAAAATGAATGCCGTCGTTTTCCAGGTCCGCCCGCAGTGCGACGCCCTCTATCAGTCATCGATCGAGCCCTGGAGCCCGTGGCTCACCGGCACGATGGGGCGCTCGCCCGGCTATGACCCGCTGGCCTTCTGCATCCGCGAGGCCCATGCGCGCGGCATCGAGGTGCATGCCTGGTTCAATCCCTTCCGCGCGCTTTCCAACAACTCCCAACAGGTCGCCGGAAACCACATCGCCCGCGCCATGCCGCAGATCACCAGCCGCTATGGCACGATGACCTGGTGCGATCCCGGCCACCCGGAAACCCGCACCCGCGCCCTCAACGTGATTATGGACGTGGTCCGCCGCTACGACATCGATGGCGTCCACCTCGACGATTATTTCTATCCGTATCCCAGCGGCGGCCTGCGTTTCCAGGATGGGAAATCCCCGTCGCAGCGCCGCGCCTACGTCGATGGCTTCGTGAGCAACCTGTATTCCGCCGTGAAGCGCCAGAAATCCTGGGTGCGTGTCGGCATCAGTCCCTTCGGCATCTGGCGGCCCGGCGTGCCATCCGGCATCGAGGCCGGGATCGACAGCTACGAGCAGCTTGCCGGCGATTCCCGCAAGTGGTTGAAAAACGGCTGGGTCGATTATCTCGCGCCGCAGCTTTACTGGCGGATCTCACCCCAGAAACAGAGTTTTCCCGCCCTGCTCGGATGGTGGAGAAACCAAGGCAGCCGCCCGGTTTGGCCGGGCATTGCGACCGCGCGCATCAACTCCCCGGATGATCCCGGCCGCCCCGCATCCGAGATCACCAACCAGATCGATCTCACCCGTAAAATCGGCAAAAACTGGAATGGCCACATCCATTGGAGCGCGAAAAGCCTCGTCACCAATCGGGGAGGAATCGCCACCCGGTTGGCGGGAACCTACACCCAGCCTGCCGCCATCCCGCCGATGCCATGGCTGAGCAAGAGCGTACCGGTCACCCCGGGAGTCAGCGCCTCGGTGTCGGGCGGAAATACGGTGGTCCGCTGGGAGCAGGACGGCAAGACCGCGAAGATCGCCGTGCAGGCCCGCAACGGAGGATCCTGGCGCACGCTGAAAATCGCATCCGCCGGAGCCGGACAAATGAGCATTCCCCGGGCGGACGCCATCGCGGTGACTGCGATCGACCGCTTCGGCAGTGCCAGTCCGCCGAAAGTGTTGGGAATTCGCTAAGAGTTTCCGCGTTTGCACATGCTTCCCAAAACCATCTCCATGGCATTTATGGTTCTCCCTCTGGCGATGGCAAATCACGACGCATTTACCGGTTTAAATGTGCGATTCTCGAAAATCGTTCCAAAAAACCGCGGATTTTGGGGACAGCCTCCAATGTGGCAACCCTGGGACTACAATGCCGCTCGCATGACTGAAAGCGGATCGGTTTGAGGGAACCAGTGCTGGAAGGCGAGCGCTCCCTGGTGAAGCAGCATGGAGAGTCCGTTGGAAGTGCGGCAGCCCTTGGCCCGGGCGAGGGCGAGCAGCGGCGTGACCGGTGGTTGATAGATCGTGTCATACACGAGGTGCTCCGCCTTCAGGCAGCTTGCGGGAAGAATGGAGGGATCGCCGGGTTTCAGGCCCAAGGATGAGGTGTTCACGATCAGATCACACGCGCCGCAGCGATCCGCCAGAGATGCGTCATCGAAGGAGAGCGGGATGATTTCCGTGGCGCGACCGGCTGCCCGCAAGCGCTCCACCAGCGGGCCTAACTTCTCCATCGTGCGGTTGACGAGAACGAGTTTCGCCACGCCCAGCAGCACGCATTGTGTGGCGATGGCCTGCCCCGCGCCGCCGCCCGCGCCGATGATGGCGACTTTCAGGCTGCCGAGCGGCACCCCGAAATCATCGGCGATGGCGCGGGCGAATCCCGGCCCGTCGGTATTGAAGCCGCGCGTGGCGTCGGCATCGAAACGCACGGTGTTCACCGCGCCCAGCGCGCGCGCGTCCGGGTGGACTTCGGTGCAGTTTTCCATGGCGTCGAGCTTGTGCGGCACCGTCACATTGCAGCCGATGAAACCGAGCGCGCGCATCCGGGCGAAGGCCTCGGGGATGTTTCCCGGTTCCACTTCCAGGCGGATGTACCGGCAGCGGATGCCGTTCGCATCGAGCGCCGGCTGGTGCATGCGCGGCGAGGCGGAGTGGGCGATCGGCCAGCCAAGCACGGCGAGGCGCACGGGCTTGTCCGCGCCGGCATCCAGCGTCTCGCGGGAAACAAGGTCGTCGAGAGTGTAAACGGCTTTCATGATGCGAATGGAACGAATGTAGCGGCGGACTGTGTCCGTCGAAGCGCCTGAAGAATCAGAGGATTTGTGAAAACTTCCGCACGCGCTCCGTGCAGCGTTCTTCTCCTAGCAGATCAAGGATGTCGCCGAGGTCCGGCCCGTGGGCGCGGCCCGAGAGGGCGACGCGCAGCGGGAACATGAGTTGTCCGGGTTTGGCACCGGCGGCCTTCGCCACGTCATTGAGCGCGGTCTTCGCCGCATCCGCCGACCAATCGGCAAGCGTGGCGAAACTTTCCGCGAGACTGGCCAGCAAGTCCTTTGCAGCGGCGTTGCCTCGGACTTTCGCGATGGCTTCCCCGTCGTAGTCGAATGCGTCCTTGAGCAGGAAATCCACCGCGGCGGGCACTTCGCCGAGCAGGCGCACCTTTTCCTTCACCGCCGCGATCACGGCAGTGTAGTTTTCCGGAATCGGCAGGCCGGCCTCCTCCACGAAGGGTCTCGCCGCCACGGCGAAATCCTCCACGCCCATCGGAATGAGATGCTGCTGGTTCACCCACTTGCATTTCTCGAAATCGAAGCGGGCGGGCGCGCGATTGACATTCTCCAGCGAGAAGCGCTCCACGAGTTCCCCGAGCGTGAAGATCTCCTCATCGGTCTTCGGATTCCATCCTAGCAGCGCGATGAAATTCACCACCGCGCCCGGCAGGAATCCCTGGCGCGGATAGTCGCCCACCGCCGCTCCGGCATCGCGTTTCGACATCTTCGTGCCGTCCGGATTCAGGATCAGCGGGATGTGCGCGTAGAACGGCGGCTTGCAGCCGAAAGCCTCGATGAGCTGGAGGTGCTTGGGCGTATTCATCAGGTGGTCCTCGCCGCGGATCACATGGGTGATTTCCATTTCCAAATCGTCCACCACGTTCACGAAATGGAAGACATAAGAACCATCGGAGCGTTTCACCACCATGTCCGGCGTGTTGGATTCATCGGTGTAATCGATGGTCACCTCGCCGCAGACGAGATCATTCATCGTGACCGGTTTGCGCTCGAAGCGGAAGCGCCACGCGCCGCCGTCCTCATAGACGCGCCCGGCGTCCACCAGTTTTTGAAACCACGCGTCGTAGATCGGCTTGCGCTCGCTCTGGAAATACGGGCCGAAGTTTCCGCCCTTCCCCGGGCCCTCGTCCCAATCCATCCCCAGCCATTCCATGCCGTCGAAGATCGCCTGTTTTGCATCGTCGGTATTGCGCGCCTCATCGGTATCCTCGATGCGCAGGACGAACACGCCGCCGTGCTTGCGGGCGAAAAGCCAGTTGAACAGGGCGGTGCGGGCCCCGCCGACATGCAGGTAGCCGGTGGGCGATGGCGCGAAACGGGTGCGAACGGTCATGCGCGTGGTGTAGGCGCCGGAAATGCCGGAGTCCATCCACAAGTGCCGCGCATCAGAGAACGATCTTCTTGAACTTGGGCACCAGCAGATGCATCAGAATCCACGCCGTGAGATAAGCGGAACCGCAGACCACGAAGAGGATGCCGTAGCCGACTTCCACCTTGCCGAGCGCGGTGTAGTGCTTGAGCAGGAGACCCGCCGCGCGGGCGATGAGGATGCCACCCACGGCGCCGGCCATGCCGCCGATGCCGGTGACGGATGCCACGGCCTTTTTCGGGAACATGTCGGAAACCGTGGTGAAGATATTGGCGGACCATGCGGCGTGCGCCGCACAGGCGATGGAAATGGTGGCCACGGCATACCAGGTGTTGATCTCGCCAAGACGCGAAGCCATCAGCACCGTGAGCGGGAACAAGGCGTAGATGAACATCGCGAGTTTGCGGGCTTTGTTGGCATCCATGCCGCCATCAATGAAGCGCTTGGGCAGCCAGCCGCCGAGGATCGAGCCGAAGGTGGAAACCGTGTAAACGACGGCCACTGCGAAGGGCCAGCTGATGACACCGGGAATATCCGCCTTGTCACCCGCGAAGGCGGGATTCGTGGCCAGAAACTCCTGGGTTTTCCGGGCGTTTTCTCCTTCGAGGAAGGCGGGCAGCCAGAAGAGGAAGAACCACCAGATGGGATCGGTCATGAACTTGCCGACGAAAAAGGCCCACGTCTGACGGAAAGTGAGCAGCTTGAACCAGGAGACCTTTTCATTGCCCACATCAGCCCGCTCCGCCTCCTGTTCGTCCAGATCGCTGTGGATGTAATCGTATTCCGACTGGGAAAGCTTGCCACTCGCCAGTTTCGCGGCGGGCGTGTCATACATGGTGTACCAGAATGCGAGCCATGTCAGGCCGACCGCGCCGGTGAGTATGAAGGCCCATTCCCAGCCCCAGGCCATCGCGATGTAGGGCACGGCGAGCGGGGCGACGATGGCTCCGACGTTGGCTCCGGAATTGTAGAGGCCGGTCGCAAGCGCGCGCTCTTTTTTCGGAAACCACTCGGCCATGGTCTTGTTTGCTGCCGGGAAGTTTCCGGACTCGGTGACGCCCAGCGCGGCACGCCAGAAGCCGAAGCTCCAGGTGTGGTGGCCGAAGGCGTGGCCGATGGCGGCCACGCTCCAACCGATGAGCGAGTAGGCATAACCTTTTTTCGTGCCCACCTTGTCGATGATCTTGCCGGCCGCCAGCATGCCGAGCGCATAGGCGAGCTGGAAACAAATCACCACGGTGGAGTAGTTCAGCTCCTGATCCGCCTTGTCCAAACCGAAAACGCCGTCATCTGACAGCGTTTTCTTGAGGAGACCGAGCACATTGCGGTCGAGGTAGTTGATGGTGGTGGCGGCGAAGACGAGCGCGCAGATCGTCCACCGATGGCGGCCGATCGTTTCATTCACGGAGGAAAATGACATGGTTGCAGGGTTGATGCGGGTTTCGGGCTACGGCGCTGTTTCCCGTAGCTCCGGGAGAGTCCGGTTTTCCGCTTACGACTGGCAAGAAACAAAAATTCCACCCGTTAGGCAAATCCCCGAAACGAAGTAACCTCATCACCCCTGAAGCACCCGCAGCGCCCCGCGCACCAGCGCCTCCACGGGCGCGGCGGCATCCGCCTCCAGCACCTTGCGCAGCGCTTTGCGGGCATCCACCTGCTTGTAGCCGAGCGCCAGCAGCGCCAGCTCGGCATCGGCGGCGGAAGCACTGACCTCCCCGGCGGCGGCATCCTGCCAGGTGTCGGTGACTCCCACCTTGTCCTTGAGCTCCAGCACGATGCGTTCCGCGGTTTTTTTCCCAAGCCCCTTGATGCGCGAGAGTTCCGCCGTGTTTCCCGCCACCACGCAGCTTTTGAAACGTGAGACCGGCATGCCGCTGAGCACCGCCATCGCGATCGCCGGGCCGATGCCGCTGACGCGGTCGATGAGCATCAGGAACACGTCCCGCTCCTCCTCGGTGGCGAATCCATAGAGCGTGTGTGCCGTTTCCCGGATGTGCAGGTGCGTGCGCAAATCCACTTCCACGCCCTCCGCGGCATGCAGCCGATCAAACGTGGAAATCGGGATGATTACTTCGTAGCCCACGCCATGCACATCCACCACCAGGCGGTTCGGATAGGCCTCGATCACTTTGCCACGCAGTCTTGCAATCATCGTGCGGCCAGCTTGGCGGCGGGCGGGTGGGCGTCAATCCCGATCCACCCTCAAAGTTCACACTTCATTCCCACGGAAAATGTGGCAGTTTCCGGCAGATTGAAACCTTGGTTGTCAGACAAACGGCGTCTCGCCCGGCATTTCCTCGCAGTCATCCTGCTCGGCGTGGGCGTGTGGTTTGTGCTGCCCTTCGCCATCCCGCTGCCGCCCGGCTTGCTGGCCAATCCGGACGCCTCGCCGGTTTTCACCGATCGCCACGGCACGCCCATCTCGCACCTGCCCCTGCCGGATTCCTCTCGCTCCACGCCGATCACACTGGATGAAATCCCGGCGGATCTTATCGCCTGCACGCTGGCGGCGGAGGACAAGCGTTTCCATGGCCATGGCGGAATCGATCTACTCGCCACCGCGCGCGCCGCAAGGGATTTTCTCAGCCAGCGGCGCATCGTTTCCGGAGCCTCCACCATCACCCAGCAGCTCATCAAAATATCATCCCCACCGGTAAATCGCGGACCACTCACGAAAGTCCGCGAAGCCCTTGCGGCAAGGCGTTTGGAAATGACGTGGAGCAAGCGTCAAATCCTCGCCGCCTATCTCAACCGCCTCGATTACGGCAACCTCCGCATTGGCCCCGCCGAGGCCGCGCGCTTTTACTATCAGAAACCACCCGCCGACCTCTCGCTCGCCGAGTGCGCCCTGCTCGCCGGGCTGCCGCAGGCCCCTTCCCGCCTCAATCCGCTGCGCCATCCGCAGCGCGCCACCGCCCGCCGGAACATCGTTCTCAAACGCCTGGCCACCATCGGAAAGACCGATCCAGCCCGCATCGCCACCGGCCTCGCGGAACCCATCCATCTCCGGCCGCTGCGCGAATCGCACCCCGCCCCATGGCTCGCCAGCCAAGCTCAAATCTCCAATCGCAGATCCCAAATCCCCACCACCCTGGATCTCCCCATTCAACGCGATATCGAAGCCATTGTCCGCGAGGAAACCTCGAAACTCAAAGCCGCCAACCTCCGCCACGCGGCCGCGGTCGTGATCCACAATCCCACCGGAGAAATCCTCGCCCTGGTTTCCTCCGCCGACTGGGACGACCCGCGCGGCGGCCAGATCAACGGCGTGCTCGCCCCACGCTCGCCGGGATCCGCTCTCAAGCCCTTCACCTACCTGCTCGCCATCGAGCGCAAGCACCGTGGCCCCGCCTCCATCCTGGCGGACATCCCCAGCCCCTTCCGCACGCCGCAGGGGCTGAACCTACCGGAAAATTACGACCGCGCCTACCGCGGCCCCGTCACGCTCCGCACCGCCCTCGCCTGCTCACTGAATCTCCCCGCCCTGCGCGAGCTCAATGCCCTCGGCGGCCCCGCCCCGCTGCATGAACTGCTCACCACGCTCGGCCTGGGCACTCTCGGCCCCGACCCCGCGCCACACGGCCTCGGCCTTACGCTGGGCAACGCACCCGTCCGCCTGCTGGAACTCACCAATGCCTACGCGACCCTCGCGCGCCTCGGCCACCACCTTCCGCCGCGGCTCTTTCCATTAGACACGCCGCCCGTCGCATCCAGGCTGCTGTTTTCCGAAACCCAGGCTTTTCTGATCGCCGATATTCTATCCGATCAGTCCGCCCGCGCTCCCGCGTTTCCACCCGGCGGCCCGCTCGATCTGCCATTCCGCAGCGCCGTGAAAACCGGCACCTCGTCTGATTTCCGGGACAACTGGTGCCTCGGCTTCACGCCGGAGTTCACCGTCGGTGTCTGGGCCGGAAACTTCGAAAACCAACCGATGAAAGGCATCTCGGGCATCGACGGAGCCGGACCCATTTTTAACCGTACCCTGCGCCGCCTCCACCGGGATCACTCCCCCACCTGGTTCAAACGGCCACCAGAGCTCGTGGAAATCACCATCGACTCCCGCAACGGCAAACTCATCTCCGCCGATCCGCACAATCCCCACGCCCGGCGCGATCTCGCACCCGCCGACCGACTCCCGCCTCGCGCCAGCGCCGCCGACTACGACCCATCCGGAAACATCGCCCTGCTCGATCCCACCTACGCCGCCTGGTTTGAAAGCCCCCAAAATCTCCGCCGCGGCGAACTCGCGCTCGATCCCGCGCCACCCCATCTGGTGGCCCTCAAAATCCTCAGCCCGCAGGATGGAGCCCTGTTTTTACTCGATCCCGAGATTCCCTCCGGTTCCGGAAAACTCCGGCCCGTCACCAATCTCCCCGGCACTGTCCGCTGGTCATCGCCCAGCCTGCGCATCGATCCCGCCGCGCCGGAACCCATCATCCACCTCTCCCCCGGCACCCACACCCTCACCGCCACCGACCCGCGGACCGGCGACGTCCAGCGCCTCACGCTGCACGTCAAACCGCTCTGAGCGGGCCGATGGCCGGATCGGGCGTCAGGCCTCGACCGGAATCCTCCGTGCCCGGGCCTCCTTGGCCTTGGGCAATTCGATTTCCAGCACTCCGTCCTTCATGCGGGCCTTCACTGCGGATTCATCGAAATCACGGCTGAGGCCGAAAGACCGCTGATAGACACCGGTCAGGTATTCACCAGCCAGCGTTTCCAGCCCCTCGCGCCCCTGCCCCATCTGGGTCCCGGACACGGTGAGCACCTTGTTTTCCATAGTGACCTCCAGTTCCTCCTCGGCCACTCCGGGCATGTCACAGCGGATCCACACGCCGGCCGGGCTTTCATAAATGTCCGCTGCAGGCAGAAACACCGGATGATCATTCTCTTTCACCGCGCTGCTTGGAGCGGATGACATCATGGTTTCGTTCGTATTCATGGCTTTGATGTTTCAGGTTCAGCCGGCGATCACCGGGATGCTTCTGGGTTTGCTCTTTTCCGCCCGGGGCAGCGTGATCGCGAGCACGCCCTTCTCATATTTCGCGGAGATTTTCTCCTCCTCCACCTCGAAAGGCAGCTTGAAAGTCCGGGCAAACGGACCACTAGCCCGCTCCTTGCGGTGACAAATCATGTCTTCGCCCGCCGGTGCGGCATCCTTGATGGTGCCGCGAATCGTCAGTTGGCCTTTGGTCAGGCTGATTTCCAGGTTCGCGGGGTCCACGCCTGGGATTTCGGCCGTGACGAGCGCCTCATCGGCATCGCTCAGCACATTCACCAGCGGAAACCGCGCCGTGCGCTCAACCGTCATTCCTCCGTCAAACAAACGGCTCATTTCCCGCTGCAAGTCTCTCAATCCGGTCAGCGAGCCCCACGGATTCATCGTTATGCTGTTTGGATTCATAATGTTGTGTTGATTGGGTGATGTTTGATGCGTCCGGACCTTCTGATCCGGAACTTCGCAAATACATTCCAGCAAGCTCGATACCAGTCGCCTCAAGACAGAATTTATGATTGAAAATCAATCATTTGCAACTCCGTCAATACAAGCCTCACCTCGCAAATCGCGTCAAAATTTCGCAGTCACAGCGCCAATTTTTCGCAACACCCGCGACAAATCGTCGATCCCGGGTTCGGTTTTCCGGCGAGCGGCATCTCTGGCTTTCCCTCCATCATCCGATCCTGCGTGAAATTCAACAAATCACGCCGAAATTCTTGACACCCGCCAACGATCCGGGCTTTCCTCCGTCCGCGCAACGCGCAAAGCACCCGTAGCTCAATTGGATAGAGCGTCTGACTACGAATCAGAAGGTTAGGGGTTCGAGTCCCTTCGGGTGTACCACTCATTTTCAATGAGTTGCACGCCTCCGCTGTTAGGAGTTGCTACGAGCAGTATCCAGGTTGGTCTCGTTTTTGGATACTTTTTCTACTTCTTTCGCCGGAAGCGGATGCTCGGGGGGCGGGTTGATCCGGGTGGCGGCCTTCCTAAGGGCATTTTCCGGTTGGCGGCTGGGGATCCGCCCGCCAAGCTCCGCGCGTGATTCCCAACGTCCTCGCCGAACGCTACGCCTCGCCCGCCATTCAAGCCATCTGGTCCGCCGAGGGCCGGATCGTCCTGGAACGCGAATTCTGGATCGCCGTGATGAAGGCGCAGCGGGATCTCGGGCTGGACTTACCGGCCGAGGCCATCGCCGCCTACGAAAAGGTGAAGGATCAGGTGGACACGGCCTCGATCATGGCGCGCGAGAAAATCACCCGCCATGATGTGAAGGCGCGCATCGAGGAGTTCAACGATCTCGCCGGCCACGAGCAGGTGCACAAGGGCATGACCTCGCGCGATCTCACCGAAAACGTGGAGCAACTCCAGGTTTACCGCTCGCTGCTGATCGTGCGGGACAAAACCATCGCCTCGCTGCGCCGCATGCGCGGGCGCGCGGAGCAGTGGAGCGAGCTGGTGCTGACCGCCCGCACCCACAATGTCGCGGCGCAGCCGACCACGCTCGGCAAGCGGGTGGCCATGTTTGGTGAGGAGCTGCTGGGATCGCTCGCCGCCCTGGAAACCCTGATCGCCACCTATCCGGTGCGCGGATTGAAAGGTGCCGTCGGCACGCAGATGGACCAGCTTTCCCTGTTTGAAGGAGATGCCGCCAAGGTGGCGGATCTTGAAAGACGAGTCGTCGCCCACCTCGGCATGCCGGCGGTCTGGACCAACGTCGGCCAGGTCTATCCGCGCTCGCTGGATTTCCGGGTGGTCGCCGCGCTCACCGATCTTTGCTCCGGGCCCTCCTCGTTTTGCAAGACGCTGCGCCTGATGGCCGGTCATGAGACGGCCAGCGAGGGATTCGCACCGGGGCAGACGGGGTCCAGCGCCATGCCGCACAAGATGAACTCCCGCTCGTGCGAGCGGGTGAACGGTTTCCACGTCATCCTCAAGGGCTACCTCGCCATGGCCGCCGGCCTCGCGGGCGACCAATGGAACGAGGGCGATGTCTCCTGCTCGGTGGTGCGCCGCATCATGCTGCCGGACGCTTTTTACGCCACGGATGGCATGTTCGAGACCTATCTAACCATTCTCGACCAGATGGACGCCTACGAGGCGGTGATCGCCGCGGAGACCGCGCATTACCTGCCCTTCCTGATGACCACCACCATCATGATGGAAGCGGTGAAAGCCGGAGTCGGCCGCGAAACCGCGCACAAGGCGATCAAGGAGCACGCCGTAGCCACCGTGAACGATTTGCGGAACGGAAAAATCGAGCGCAACGATCTTGTCGTGCGTCTCGCCGGGGACGTGCGCCTCGGACTGCCGCGTGATGCACTGGATGCCATCCTCGCCGCCGGTGACCGCGAATCCGGCGCGGCGCGCACCCAGATCGAGGCTTTCCGCGCGGCCGTCGCCAAACTTGAAGCCGCCCATCCGGCCGCCGCCGCCTACGCCCCGGGAACGATCCTCTGACACGCGCCCGCAGGGGCGGACACCATGGCCGGTGCTGGACGGCTCAGGGGGCCTGGTCGATTTTGGTGAACTGGGTCGGAGGCTGTGGCGTGGCGAATTTCTCTGACGCCTTGGCATGCGGATTCGCCGGAGACTGGATGACCGGGAAGCCCCAGGTGTCCCGCGTGTCACGAGCGGTGAGCGAGAACAGCAGGGCCGAAATCACCAGGGTGCTCATCGCTCCCGCCATGCCCGCGAGCCACCAGCGATGACTGCCACGGTGCGCATCGCCGATGCCGGGCTCCTCCATGGCGGGCGGTGCCGCGCGGCGCGGATTCCCTTCGTCGGATGGGGCGGGTCGCTCCCCAGGCAGGCGCCAGCCGGCGAAATCGATATCGTCCGCCAGCAGCGCCAGATCCTTGCAAAAGCCCTGCGGGCGGGGCTGGACGGGACCGGTGATCAGGGCCCGCACCACCGCATCGTCCACGAATCCATCGCGATCATGGGATGGCGGAGTCGATTCCCCATGGAAACGCTCGCAGGGAAGGGGTGTGAGATTGAGCCGGGTCATCGGAAACCTTTGGAAAACTGGCTATTCCTTGGGTTTAAATTCGGCAGAAGTCAATTTCTAAGTTTTCCGAATCAATTGCCCGATGTGGCAAAAGGAGTGGCGGAACATGTCCGCCGAAGTCCATGAAGTGAGCAAGCCGCTTTCCAGTGCCCCGGCATTGATACGGGCGCTCATGCACCGGCTCCCATCTTGATCCTGTCTCCGCCGTCCGGACCGGATCACATGCGGATATCGATCATCGCGCGCTTGCGGCGGGATTGGATCCAGCGCTCGTATTGGGCGGAGGTTTTCTTTTTGCGCACGCGCTCCTCGATCATCTCGCGGACCTTGTCGAGCGGGGGCGCGGGGCCGAAGTCAATTTTGATCGGTTTGACAAGGGTGAAGCCCTGCGGGTCCATGAGCGGGCCGACGATTTTTCCGACAGGGGCCTCGAAGATGATGGCGGCGAACTCGGGCGAGAGGTCGCTGCGGGGGACGTTTTCCTGGAGGCCGCCCTGCTCGGCGTAGGCGTCTTTGGAGTAGGTTTTGGCGAGTTCCGTGAAGTCCTTGCCATCGGCGAGCTGTTTGGTGACGTCTTCGGCGAGGGAAAGCTGGGTGTCGGGAGTGGCCACCGGGTTTTGCGGATCGGATGCGGGAATGAAGATTTTCTGGAAGGAAATCACATCCTTGGAGACATCGCGCAGCGAGTTTTTAACTTCGCCGTATTCCTGCTGGATCTCGTTGGGCAAGGGCGGCGGCGCGTCAGAGAACTGCTGGGCGCGCATCGCCTGGACGACCATCTTCTCGCGGGTCATTTCGCGATAACCTTCCATGGTGAGGCGGCTGCGTTTGAGCTCCTCGCGGAATTTGACTTCATTGCCGTTGTAGAGCTCGCGCATCTGGCGCTTGATCTCATCATCGATGACATGGGGCTTGATGGAGGCACCGAGCTGTTTGAATTCATCCAGGATGATCTGGCGGTCCACCAGTTCCTGAATGACGTTGGTCTTGGCCTCGTTGAATTGTTTTTCGAATTCGGGTCCGCGGCGGGGATACTGGGTGGCGAGCTGTGCGTAGATCGGAGCCAGCATGAAGGAAACCTGGTTTTTGGTGATGACGCTGCCGTTGACTTTGGCGGCGATGCCATTGACCTCGACGGGGCCACCGGAAGCGGGGGCTTGCTGGGCACGGATCCCTTGGGCAACGAAAAGGTGGGCGGTCAGCACGAGGGCCGAGGCGAAAGCGAAACGCGGTTTCATGGAATTGTTTTCGAGAGGAGCCAGGCGGACATTCCCAGTCGGGCCGGGTGGCAGTTTTCCCATGGCGCGGCCGGATTGCAAGCGGGGAAAGCAGGGAATGGTGCGGCCGCCAGGGCGATTGCCCAGAAGGAGTGCGTGGAAAGGATTGGTGTGAGTGAAATGGCGGGTAGGGCAAGTTACCGCAAAGGACCGGGCGGCACTCGATGCCTTGCTGCGGATGTGGCTGGAATGCCAAGTCCTCCCGCACGGAGTGTGCCGGGCTCCGCCGTATGGATCAACCCGTCAGGCGACATTGAATTTGAATTCGCTGCCCAGGCGGCGAACCGTGAGAATCCCCGCTTGAGTTCCGCGGTGGCCGGATGCAGCCTCTGCCCGTCCGCCCATGAAATTTCACGCTCCGTTCATCGCCATTTCCCTGATCGCAAACCTCGCCGCGGCGGAGGCTCCGAAAATCTTCGCAGGACTGCTGGAACCGGGAGTTCCCAAGCGCGGGCAGATCGGCATGGTCCTGCCGCCGCCGGAAATCGACAAGTATGTGGCCAAGGTGGAGGCCTCCGCCCGCAAGGATCCGAAGTGGTTCCGCGAGTTTTCCGCCCAGGCGAAACCCGGAGTGCCACTGCCCTTCGACGAGCGTCTCGGCCTGACCAAGGAGGAATACGCCGAATACCTTGCGCTCTGGAGCAAGCGCGACTTCAAGTCCATGGAGGAAGTCATGCTCCTGCTGCGTGAGAGCAGCGGCGGCACCTGGACCATCCACTCCACCGGCAAGGCCAGCAGCCTCTCCACCCTCCGCTATTCCGGGAAGGACGACGTGTTCCGCTCACCCAACGGCGATCTGAAACGCATCGAGGACGTGAAAGCGGATCCCGCCAGCATCCTGGGCGAGTGGGCCGGCCATGAGTGGCGCTTCGAGGAGGAAACCGGCCTCGGCAAGACCAAGGAAAACGTCGCTCTCGGTCGTTATGCCGACGGCAAGTTCGGCCTGCTCATCTACCGTGTGCAGGAACTCTCCACCGAGGGGACCCGCCTTCTCGACAAGAGCATTGTGATCCGTTTTCCGCTTGGCAAGGCGGCGGCTCCGGCAGCCAAGAGTGCCAAAGCCCCGGCCGCAAAGCCCAAACCGCTCATGGTGAAACCGAAAAAGACGCAGTGAGCGCTTGTTGAAAACGACTCCAGGCACGCCAACTGCGAACGCCACCAAGAACGGTGGCCCATGCCGGGGGCTGGTCAGGAAATGTCCGTCTTTGAAAAATTCATTTCCGCCGCCTGATGAAGTGAGTGGCGGTCGATTCCGCCCCCTTCTTTCACGTTGCCCCTTGGCGACCGCGGGTGCATGAATTCCGCCCGATGCCGCTCATCCGCCACTGCCGATTCACCGCGATCGATTTCGAATCCGCCGGAGCCGCGCGCGGCATGACCGACAGCCCGGTGCAGGTCGGACTCGCCTCCTGGTCGGCGGATTCCGGGCACGGCGATGCCTTTGTTTCCTATCTGTTCACCGACCAGCCCGTCCAGTGGTCGGCGCGCAAGGTACACGGCATCGGCCCGGAACATCTGGCGGACGCCCCATCGCTGCTCTCGCTCTGGCCGGACTTGAAACGCCGGCTCTCCGGCGCGGTGGTCGTAGCCCATGGCAAAGGCACGGAGAAACGATTCCTGCGCGCCTTTCCCGGCCATGGTTTCGGGCCGTGGATCGATACCCTGCTGCTCGCCCGCGCCGCCTGGCCGGAACTGCCGCAACACTCACTCGGCGCGCTTTGCGAACGCCACGGACTCACGGTTGCGATCAAGGCGCTGGTTCCCGGAAAATCCTGGCACGACGCCTTGTTCGATGCGGCGGCCTCTCTGGTATTGCTGGAATATCTTTTGGACTCACACGCATTGGCGGACCAACCGGTGGAATGCCTGCTGCGGCCGGACACCACATCCTGGCACCGGATCAAACGCGCGTGACGCGTGCCAGCCGTTTCGCGTTGCGCTGCGGGCGCTGCGGCTGCCAGAGTGCCGCGAAGTGAGATGAACGACGGGGAGATGAAACCAGCATCCCATGGCCATGCGCCATCGATACGGCGGACCGTTTGGAAAACGGTCCCTGCCTTGCTGGGTGCGTTCCTGCTCGGGGCAGGAGCGGTGGGTTATTTGATAAAATCCAGCGACGGTGAATGAGTGCTTGATTACCACACTTTTTTAAGGTAATCAATCACCCATGAAATCGAAAACAAAACAACTGGAGCGTCCCCCCGTCATGAAGGACGCATATTCGTATATCCGC
>JAUYNL010000042.1 GCA_030696085.1 Luteolibacter sp. | reverse complement strand
GCTGGGACGGGCCGGTTCCGCCGCCTCGTCGCTCCGCTCCTCGTCGGCTCCACCGTCCCGTCCCAGCACGGGAGAACCTTCGGAGCTTGCAAGTGAGATCGGATTCTCCTATCGAATGTCCATCAGCCAGACCGCTGAAATCCTAACGATTTAACGGAAAGAAAAATTTCCCCTTTATTTCATCGTTGATCGGATCGACCTCCTGATTCAGGCCAGTCGCGAGTTCCGCAGCCGCGGTCTCGTCGTCCACACGATCAACTCCCGCGAGGCCTTCGCCAAGGACATCAAGTCCAACGCCGCCATCCACAGCGATTCCGGCCAGCTCGAAATCACCGTCGTCAACATCCAGAAGTTCCAGGACGATCCGAATGTCGTCAAAGCCTCGGATTACGACATCAAGCTCCAGCGCGTTTACTTCCTCGACGAAGTCCACCGCAGCTACAATCCGCAAGGCAGCTTCCTCGCCAACCTCAACGAGTCCGACACCAATGCCATCAAGATCGGCCTGACCGGCACGCCGCTCATTGGAGAGACCGCCAGCTCCAAGGCCCTCTTCGGAAATTACATCCACAGATACTACTACAACGCCTCCATCGCAGACGGCTACACCCTGCGGCTCATCCGCGAGGGCATCGAGACCCAATACCAACTCCAACTCGCAAAGACCCTCGAAGAAATCGAGATTCTCAAAGGCAGGAACAACCGTGCCCTCCTCTACGCCCACGAGAAATTCGTCGAGCCCATGCTGGATTACATCGTCGCGGATTTCGGGAAATCCCGTCTCACCCACAACGACGCCACCATTGGCGCGATGGTCATTTGCGATTCCTCGGAGCAGGCGAAAATGATGGCGGAGATTTTCGAGCGGAAATACGCACCCGTTCCCATCACTACCGTCTCGGAGCCCGCACCGGAGTATTTGAAGGTCGCCGACGACATTGTTCCGTTTCGTTTCACCCCGCGACCGGATCGAGCCATTCGAACCCACGCGCTGATTCTCCACGATGTGGGCACCAAGGATCAGCGCAAGACATGGGTGGAGGACTTCAAGGAGGGGAAAATCGACATCCTCTTCGTTTACAACATGCTGCTCACCGGCTTCGACGCCCGGCGGCTCAAGAAACTTTACCTCGGCCGCGTCATCAAGGCGCACAACCTTTTGCAGGCGCTTACCCGCGTCAACCGCACCTACAAGGCTTTCCGTTACGGCTACGTCGTGGACTTCGCCGACATCCAGACCGAGTTCGACAAGACCAACAAAGCCTACTTCGACGAACTCCAATTGGAACTCGGCGACGAACTGGAACACTACTCCAACCTCTTCAAAACCGCCGACGAGATCACCGCCGAAATCGAAGCCATCAAGGACGCGCTCTTCCACTTTGATACCACCAACGCGGAAATCTTCTCCCGCCAGATCACCGAGATTCAGGACCGGAAGGAAATGCGCGCCATCATCAAGGCCCTCAATGACGCCCGCAGCCTCTACAACCTCATCCGCACCTCGGCCCAATACGACCTGCTGGAGAAACTCGACTTCCGCAAGCTCACCCAGCTCTCCACCGAAGCGGACAACCACCTTGCCCTCCTCAACCAGCGGGAAGCCCTCGAAAACGATCACGACAACTCCAACCTCCTGAACATCGCCCTCGAAGAAGTGCTCTTCACCTTCCGCAAGGTCTCCGAGGCGGAAATGGTGATCGCCGACGAGCTCAAGGACACACTCCGCCGCACCCGCGAGGGCCTCGCCGCGAACTTCGATCCGCGGGATCCGGAATTCGTCACCCTGCGCGAGGAATTGGAGCGCCTGTTCCGGAAGAAGAATCTCAGCGAGATCACCCAGGAGGAAATGGTCAGCAACATCGCCACACTCAACGATATCCACGCCCGTGCCCGGGACCTGGAGCGCAGAAACCAATTGCTCCGCGCGAAATACGCCAACGATGCCAAATACGCCCGCCTCCACAAGCGGCTCATGGAAAAAGGCGACGTCACGCCCAGCGAGCGCAAGCTGTGCGAAGCGCTCTCCGCCCTCAAGCAGCAGGTGGATGAGCGCATTTCCCAAAACTCCCAGCTCCTGACCAATCCGGCCTACACCGAGGCGATGATGCTCCGGCTCATCGTGGAGCAGCTCAAAACCAAACACCAGTTGCCGCTCACCGCCGAGAGCAGCCGCTTCATCAATACCCTTGTCATGAAGGAGTATTTGGATGAATTCAATGGCCAGCAGCCCGCATGATTCCCCATCGTGGCTGGAGCGTCCCGCTCCGGTCCGTCCCCGGAGCATCTTGCTCCGAGGTCAATCACACCTCTCCCACCCACCACCCCACATTCGCCTCGACGCTCACAGGGCGCCGCTACAAAACACCTCCGCCTCACCGCAAAGCCCGCGCGTTTCTCCTCGGATCCATCATTGATTTTCCGATCTCTTTCCCCTAATGTCGCCCCATGAACCAAGCCACTCTGCTGCGGGAATCCCGCTCGAAACACTTGTTGCGGAGCTACGAAGCCGCTGCGAAACAGTTGCGCGCCTTCAAGGCGGTTCTACCTATTTCCACGAGGAACTCGGAATCTTCCGCGCCCACGCAAAAGAGCACGGACTCGTCCTCCAAGCTGCTCCGGACGAACTGAACCGCGCGCCCGACGACGAAGGAAACGAACATCAGGTCTGGTTCCAGCAGGATTCACAAACCTACCTCAAAGCCACTTGGCCTGACTTTTTCGGACTTCTCGTCGTCCACCGGCCCCACGAGGAACACAAGGCTTCCCCCATCGCCTATCTGGAGCGCTGGCATCTTCACAACGAAGTCTTCGGCGACCAGGTCGTGTTCCTCGGCGCGCTTGAATCGGATGCCGGCCTCCGCTTGTTGATCCGCCAACCGGCCATCGCCGGAACACCCGCCACCGATGAGCAGATCCGGCGCTTCTTCACCGATTCCGGCTGGCGGCCTTTTGTGATCGAAGGCAACATCGCCTTCTTCGATCCCGAACGGAAAATCGTCATCTCCGACACCCACCGTGGAAACATCATCCTCATGGAAGACGGCCTCCTCGCCCCCATCGACCTCCGCGTCCAACCACTCATCGGCTCCTTGCTGGATACCGTCACCAAACTTTGCTCCCACTGATCACCGATCACCCGGCACTTCCTCATCTCAGCATCTCAGTATTTACCCCTCCATGTCCCGCACCTTCCAAATCCAAGCCACCACCCTCATCGACGACCTCAAGTCCGTCTGTGCCAACTACGGCCTCGGCAATGACGGCAACGAATACAAGATCATCACCCAGATCTTCCTCTACAAGTTCCTCAACGACAAATTCGCCCACGAGGTCAAACGCATCCAGCCCGCCCTCGCCAAGGCGGACTCCTGGGAAGCCGCCCTGCGGAAAATGAAAAAGGCCGATTACGAACTGCTCCTCATGCAGCTCGGCGATGGCACCGCCCACCTCCGGCCCGAGCACTTCCTCTCCGCCCTCTACACCCGCCAGAACGAGGACGACTTCGCGAAAACCCTCGATTCCACCCTGCTTTCCATCGCCGCCCTCAATGCCGACATCTTCTCCGTGAAAACCGAGGATGGCGAAAAAATCGTGCTCTTCGATCCCATCACCGAATACGTCGCCTCCAAGCGCAACGAATTCGCCCGCGCCATCATCAACAAGGTCGTCAACTTCTCGTTCGAGCACATCTTCTCCGAAAAGTTCGACTTCTTCGCCACCCTCTTCGAATACCTCATCAAGGACTACAACAAGGACGGCGGCGGCAAATACGCCGAGTATTACACGCCCCACGCCGTCGCCAAGATCATGGCTTCCTGCCTCATCATCAAGCCGATGAAAAACGTCTCCTGTTACGATCCCTCCAGCGGCTCCGGCACCCTGCTCATGAATCTCGCCCACGCCATCGGCGAGGACCGCTGCTCCATCTTCTCCCAGGACATCTCGCAGAAATCCTCCAGCCTGCTCCGCCTCAACCTCATCCTCAACAACCTCGTCCACTCCATCCCGCAGATCATCCAGGGCAACACCATCCTCCATCCCTTCCACCGCGACGACCGCGGCGCCCTGCGCAAGTTCGACTGCATCGTCTCCAATCCACCCTTCAAGCTCGACTTCTCCGACTACCGCGAAGAGCTCGACCAAAAGGAAAACCGCGCCCGCTTTTTCGCCGGCGTGCCCAAGGTGCCGAACAAGGACAAGGACAAGATGGCCATCTATCTGCTCTTCATCCAGCACATCATCCACTCCCTCGCCAAGAACGGCAAAGCTGCCATCGTCGTCCCCACCGGCTTCATCACCGCCCAGTCCGGCATTGAAAAAGGCATCCGACAGCACCTCGTGGAAAAACAAATGCTCGCCGGCGTCGTCTCCATGCCCAGCAACATCTTCGCCACCACCGGCACCAACGTCTCCATCCTCTTCCTCGATGCCGCCAACAAGGAAACCATCGTCCTCATCGACGCCTCCAACCTCGGCACCAAAGTCAAAGACGGCAAAAACCAGAAAACCTTACTGTCCACCGCCGAGGAAGACCAAATCATCCGCGTCTTCAACCACAAGGAAACCGTCGAGGACTTCTCCGTCGTCGTCACCTACGCCGACATCACGGAGAAAAACTACTCCCTCAGCGCCGGGCAGTATTTTGATGTGAAGGTGGATCATGTGAAACTCACTCCCGCCCAATTCGCAAAGCGGCTGAGCGGACACAAGGATCGCTTGAAGGGATTGTTCGACGAATCACACGGCATCGAAAAACGCATCTCCAAACAACTTTCCAGTTTGAGCTATGAGTAAATGGCCGACAACCGCACTGCGGGGAAAGATCCGCGTAAAACACGGCTTCCCGTTCAAAGGCGAACACTTTCAATGCTCCGGCACCTATGTCGTCCTGACGCCGGGAAACTTCCACGAGCAAGGCGGATTCAAGCGCAATGCCGAGAAAGACAAGTGCTATTCCGAATCGTTTCCTGAAGAATATCTGCTCAACAAAGGGGACATCATCGTCGCGATGACAGAGCAGGCCGAAGGCTTGCTCGGCAGCACGGCCTTGATTCCGGAAAGTGGCAAATTCCTGCACAACCAACGTCTCGGTCTCATCACCGCGCAAACGGGCGAGGTGCTTCCTGAATTCATCTATCATCTTTTTAAGACCTTTCCCGTCCGCGACCAGATCCGCAGGACCTCATCAGGCAGCAAGGTCAAGCATACGTCACCCGAGCGGATCTACGACGTCCATGTTCCGTTGCCTCCGGTCAAGGAACAGGCGGCAATTGCGGAAATTCTCACCACAATCGAATCCAAGATCGCCCTTAACCACCGGATCAACGGCGAGTTGGAGGGGATTGCGAAGTTGCTGTATGACTACTGGTTCGTGCAGTATGATTTCCCGCTGAGCGCCGCCCAAGCCGCCGCCCTCGGCAAGCCCCGCCTCGCCGGCAAACCCTACCGCAGCTCCGGCGGCCCCATGGTCTATCACGACCACCTCAAACGCGTGATCCCGAAAGGGTGGAGCGCCGGAAGTCTCGATTGCCTCGGTGAAATCGTCGGAGGCAGCACCCCGAGCACCAAAGAAGATCACTTCTTCTCCCCAAAAGGAACACCATGGATCACCCCCAAGGACCTATCCCGCAACACCGGCAACAAATTCATCACCCGCGGAGAAACCGGAGTCACGGATGCCGGCATCAAAGGCGCATCGTTGACGCTGCTCCCCGCCGGAACCGTGCTCATGAGTTCCCGCGCCCCCATCGGCTACACCGCCATCGCCCGGAATCCCGTCACCACCAATCAAGGCTTCAAATCATTCGTCCCGTCGAAGGGCTACTCCACCGAATTCATCTACTACACCTTGAACCACCTCATGAAGACCATCGAGCAAAACGCCTCCGGCTCGACCTTCAAAGAAGTCTCAGCCGGCACCCTCAAATCCATCCAAACCCAACTCCCCGCCCCAGCCGTGCTATCCGATTTCTCCAAACTCATGCAGCCCATCTTTTCCCAACAAGACAACCTCGAACAACAAAACCAAGAACTCACCACCCTCCGCGACTGGCTGCTCCCGATGCTCATGAACGGGCAAGTGCGCGTCAACGGATGAAAACCACCATCAGCCTCTTCTCTGATCACTGATCACTGCTCACTCGGCACTTCTCCCCACCCTCCGCGACTGGCTGCTCCCCATGCTCATGAACGGCCAGGTGCGGGTCACCGACTGAATACCACCACCAACCGCCGCAGAATCACCGGAAGATTAAGCCTTCCAAAATAAATCGCCTGCGCTAGTCTTTCACCCATGGCGGACAATTCAAAAATCGAGTGGACTGACGCCACATGGAATCCGGTCCGTGGCTGCACCAAGGTCAGCCCGGGATGCAAACACTGTTACGCCGAAACCTTTGCCGAGCGCTGGCGCGGGGTGAAAGGCCACCCGTTCGAGTTCGGCTTCGATCTCCGACTTGTTCCTGAAAAACTCGCGGATCCCCTCAAGTGGAAAACTCCGCGCCGGATATTCGTCAATTCCATGAGCGACATGTTTCATGAAGACATTCCGGAGGACTACATCGCCCATGTCGCTTCCGTCATGCGCCTGGCGGACTGGCATACCTATCAAATCCTCACCAAGCGCCCCAAGCGGATGGAGAAGCTCCTCACCGGTCGCCTCCGCGAAGCCGCCAGTGCCCCGCACATTTGGTGGGGTGTCACCGTGGAAAACCGCAAGCACGGCTTGCCTCGAGTCGACGCCCTCCGGCGCACGGGTGCAGCGATGAAATTCCTCTCCATCGAACCGCTCTTGGAGGATCTCGGGACCTTTGACCTCACCGGCATCGACTGGGTCATCGTCGGCGGTGAAAGCGGCCCCGGCGCACGACCATTGGAAAAGGAGTGGGTGGTTTCCATCCAGAAACAATGCCGCGCGGCCAAAGTCCCATTCTTCTTCAAGCAATGGGGAGGTGTCCAAAAAAGCCGCCACGGACGCGAACTGAATGGCCGCACCTACAACGAATTTCCCAAACCCGCCAAGGGATCTACCCGAACTTCCGAAGAGAAACTCCGGGCGCTCGCCGAAGCGCTGCCCATGATTTCTAGCCTGTAATCCCAATTTGCACGGTCATGCGTTCCGACGAAATAGAAGACACGCCCTATGTCGAAGGAACGCTGACAAAGCTTCAGATTTTCGAACTCTACGCAAGGGCGTGGCTCCCGGTATTCACTTCCAAGCCCAACCCGTTTTGGAAGAAGCTTCATCTCTTCGATTTCTTTGCTGGTAAAGGACAGGACTGCGATGGTACCCCCGGAAGCCCCCTTCGGCTTCTGACTGAGGTTAAGGCGAAGGCGGGTGATATCTGCGCCAAAGCCTTGAAAGTCACCGTCACGGTTTGTGACGACAAGCATAGCAAGATCGAAGCGCTGACAAAGCTTGTCCACGAGAACAGTCTAGCTCCTAGGTGGCTGGGTTTTGATCCCCGTGAAGGCGACTTCCCCGAAAACTTCACGCACTATCTTCCGATCCTCAATGATCCCGAGACGGCATGTCTCGTCCTATTGGACCAGTATGGATTCAAGCACGTGGGAGCCGATGTGTTTCAGACGCTTGCCGCCTGCCCTCGGACCGATATTCTTTTCTTCATATCGACTCAATATCTTCATCGCTTCAAGGCTCATCCCTCCATTCGGAAATACATGGAGCTTGAGGCCATCGGTGACTATTACCACGCGCATCGAGCCGTTCTCGATTGGTATCGTTCCCAAGTGCCAAAAGGCCAAACCTACTACCTCGCTGCATTCTCATTCAAGAAAGGACGAAATCTCTATTGTGTCATTTTTGGCAGTGGTCATCCGAAGGGAATGGAGCAATTTCTGCAAGTTGCCTGGAAAATGGACCCCACGAGCGGCGAAGCCGACTACGACCTCAACCGGGAAAACTTCAGTGAACTCGCCCCGTATTTGGAATTCGATATGTTCCAGCCGAAAAAGAAGCAGGTCTTTGAGGCAGCGCTTGAGAAGGGTATCCGTGATGGGGAACTTCGTTCCGAATCCGATCTCTACCTGTTCTGTCTCGAAAACGGAATGCTCCCCAGCCACGCAAGCCCTGTGATCAAAAAACTGAAAGCTAAAGGTTTCATCGCGTGTGACTTCACCTCTCCCAATCGGAGCAGCCTGAAATCTCCTCGGCCGTTTTTGATACGGCCAAAAAATTGAACGAACTCGACAAATTTTTGAAACGCGTACGGGCACAAAAAAACACCTGAAGCGCCAAAGGACGAAGAAGCGAAATGAACCGCTGCCAGCCGTATCAGAGCCCGGTGTTTTTTGTGGACGCCTTATCCCCAGGACCCGGTGTCCAAGGCACTGGAGCGATCAGTGTCCGGCGCTACGAATGCAGCGGATCGGCCCTATTGCAAGGCCAAAATCGGCCTTGATCGAGTTTCCCAGCCCCAGCAGAGCTGCCTACCCAACCGTGAACCCGCTCTTCACCATCGGTCATTCGACCCACGACTTCGCCAAGTTTCTCGAACTGTTGAAACAGCACAGGATTGAGGTAGTGGCGGATGTGCGCTCACGTCCGTTCAGCCGGCTCGAGTGGTTCTGCCGCCCGGCGCTGGAGAAGGAACTGAGAGCGAACGGCCTGCGATATGTGTTCCTTGGCGATGAACTCGGCGCACGCCGGGTGGAGCGGGAATGCTACATCGGGCCACGGGCCGATTACGGGCTGATTGCCGGGACTCCAGCGTTCCAACAAGGAATCGAGCGTCTCCGCGACGGCGTCCTGAAATTCCGTGTGGCCCTGATGTGCGCGGAAAAGGACCCGCTGGATTGCCATCGCACGGTTCTGGTCTGCCGCTACGCGCAGGAATTCGCCGAGATTTTCCACATTCTTTCTGATGGCAGACTCGAATCCCATGCCGCTGCCGAGGAACGGATGATGGCCCCATACGTCAGCCCCGAGGGCGACATGTTCCGCTCCCGCATCGAACTTCTCAATGACGCCTACAAGCGCCGAGGCGAGGAAATCAACTACGTCGAACAACCCCAAACCTCGTCCGTCGTGAGGGACGAACCATGGAATGATGAATCCTGAAACCACCGTCCACACCATCGGCTTCACCAAGAAGACCGCTGCCGAGTTTTTCGAACTACTCCGGACGAGTGGCACGAAACGAATCATCGACGTGCGCCTCAATAACGTTTCCCAGCTCGCCGGATTCTCAAAGCGAGACGACCTCAAGTTCTTCCTCAAAGAGATCTGCGACATCGACTACATCCACGAACCCCTGCTCGCACCAACCGCCGATATTCTGGATGCCTACAAGAAACACAAAGGCGATTGGAGCATCTACGAACCCGCGTTTCTCGACCTGATGAAAAAGCGGGAGATCGAAAAGCGGATCGCCCCGGAAATGGTCAAAGGAGGCTGCTTGCTGTGCAGTGAAGACAAGCCCCACCATTGTCACCGGAGGTTGGTGGCGGAGTATCTCCGGGAAAACTGGGGAGAGATTGAGATCCGGCATCTTGTTTGATAGTAGCATTGAATGAATATGAGCAGCAGCAACATCCCCCTTTACGCCCAAGGCACCTATGACCGCGAGCTGAACTACAAGCTATGGTCCACCTACAAGAGCCGGTTCAACGCAGCAGCGAGGCTGCGGCGTAAGCACGATCTTTCCAACAAGGCCGTCGCCCTGCTTTCAGCCTACGTGATGATCTTCTCGTTGATCACGACGATGCTCCCCCAGTTCTCACAGGGAGGAACCAGCCAGATCATCTTGTTCATCAGCTCCGCGCTTTCCATCATCATTCTGGTTGTCAGTCAGCTCGAAGCATCGCAGAGCTATGGCTTGAGGGCGCATACCTATCACCAGAGCGGACTTCAGATCGCCGAGCTCTACAACGAGCTACGAGCCCTCAAGACCCGATTTGCGAAAGACAAGGGCGAGGAGTTCATCGGCAAAGTGGAAGATATCGCGAAGCGTTATGACGACATCCTGAAACGATCCGAAAACCATGAGAATATTGATTTCGCCTGCTTCCGTGCTTCGAAGCCGAAATACGAGGATCACAGCCTCTCCAAATCCGACGTCTTGCGCACCCATCTGTTTTTGTTTACCGGGCAATATCTTTTCTACTACCTCTGCATGACCGTACCACCGGTCGTGTTTGGAATCTTCGTTTGGTCAACACGTTCAAATTTCTAATTCTTCGCGCCTAATGAATCCTATCGAAGCCAGCTCTATTCTGGCAACACTCGTCGGTCTGATTTGCAACTGGAATCAGGAACGTTCGGGACAATCGGAGGATCGTTTCCGGGACTTCATGGTGTGGTTGTCGCATCACCACTTCGAGGGGCTTCGCGACCGAATCTTCGAATCAGAGGAGTTGCAGCGGGAGTTGACCGCGCTGCTCGAGCAGGATCTTTCAGCGCTCAGTTCCAAGCTCGACACGATTGCCGGAGCCCTCTCTTCCGTAGCGGACAAGATCGATTCCCTGTCACAGGTCGGCCGGGCGCTGGGGACGGACATCGAGGCATTGTCGGATCAGGCCGCTGCGGTTTTGAAAGTATTTGATCAGATGGGAGCGAGCCGGATGGTAGTGTTCGATCATCGGCCAGAAGTCCGATTCCTGCCGAGCGGACAGGGAATCCAGTTTACAGAAGGCCGTTTCCTGGAAACGGACGTGGCAGCTCTTGAATCGATGGGATTCATCCGACTGGTAGATCAGAACAAGAGCGGCAACCCGATCTACTCCATCACTCGCCCGGGGAGTGCGTTTGCTGCGACGCTTCCGGCAGTCCAAATTTAGATCAATGCGTAGAACAGAGCTTGTAACTTCACTTTCGGCCCAAGACAGATCATGAATCACGGCAAACAACTCCGCCTTTTCCTTCCCGACGGTACTCCGTCCGGGCCGCGTTACTACGAACTCGTCAACTGGACCGGGCAGGCAGTGGTCATGCCGGTGAGCCGCATCAAGGAATTGGTTACGGGAAAATGGCAGGATTTTGAGAAACCTGGCGTCTATCTGGTCCGTGGCGAGACGGAGGAGGGTCACGGGCGACTTTATATCGGAGAGAGCGACAATGTGGCGAAGCGAGTGCAGGGGCATCCGGCATCTCTCGGATTCGAAGTCACGGAGCTGCTTTTGTTCTCCAGCAAAGATGACAACCTGACGAAATCCCATGTCCTTTGGCTGGAAAGCGCGCTGATTGATCTGGCTACTAACGCGAAACGCACGAAGTTGAGCAATTCCACGGCTCCGCTGGCGAAGGCACTCTCCAAGGCGGAGCATGCGACGATGCTGGAGTTTCTCGAGCATTTGGAACTCGTTGCTCAGACAGCCGGATTCAACTATTTCACCAAGGCGAGAGTCCGTAGCGCCGGACCCACACCCGCGACACAGTTTTTCCTCCATAAGGTGAAGCAAAACCTCAAAGCGCAGGCAATGCAAAGTGATGAGGGTTTCGTAATATTAGCCGGTTCTCAAGCCTCTGGAAAACCAACGGATACTCTAGCTCCGAGTTATGCTCAGCAAAGAGAAGAATTGATCGAACAGGGCGTGATGAAACTGGAGCCTGATGGACGCTATTTGTTCGCTGTTGATGCGCTCTTCTCTTCACCTAGTGCGGCGGCATCGATCGTGGCAGGCTACCACAGCCCTGGACCCCAGAGCTGGGTTGACCAGAGCGGAGTTAGCCTCAAAAGCCTGTTGGAGAAGGAAAAGCTGGCAGTAGCTAACGACCCGTCCTGAACATGAATCACCATGTCCATGAACCGGAAGACACGTTCAGGAAATCCACCTTCTTTGAACAACTCACCGAGCACGTTTTCATCTCGGAAATCCTACAGGAGAGTTATTACGGCAACGGAATGACGGTGGAGGTTCTCCGGTCCGAGATCGATGCGTCCGGCTACGATCTGGTTCTCGAATGCAACGGAGTGATGCGACACGTCCAGCTGAAGACCTCAGGAACTGCTGGCAGAACTGCGGTTCAAAAAGTGCACACCGCCCTGGCCGTGAAGCCGAGCGGTTGCGTGGTGTGGATCATCCGGGATGAAGATCCGGAGACGCGGCGGATGCGCCTGAGCTATCGATTTTTCGGCGGTCTGCCGGGAGAGCCTTTGCCATCATTGGCGGGCTTCAAGGTGGCGAAGCACAGCAAAGGGAATGCTGCGGGCGAGAAAAAGGAACGTCCCGCCATCCGCGTAATACCCAAGAGCAAGTTTCGTGCGATTGAATCGACAAGGGAACTCGTTCAGGTGCTGTTTGGGATTTCAGCGGGGCCAGCGCAAAAATGAAGCTCCTCAATTTCAACACTGCGTGGGCCAAGCCGGGAAGCGCGATCGGGAAGAGAGTGGGCAGGATACTCGCAAAGGCGGATGCCGATCTGATTTGCCTGACGGAGGCATTTCCGGCTCTTGTATCCGGGAGCGGACACACCATCACCTGCGATGATCGTTCGGGGCATGTTTACCCGGATGACCGGAAGAAAGTATTGCTGTGGAGCCGCGAGGCGTGGAGCGATGTTTTCATTAGCGACGGTTCGGAGATGCCCGGCGGGCGGTTGGTCAGTGGTGTGACCCAAGGACTACGGGTGGTGGGAGTGTGCATTCCCTGGCACATGGCACACGTGACTTCAGGAAACCGGAATCGGGAGCCTTGGGAGGATCACATCAGCTACCTGAAGCACCTTGCTCCCATTCTTGAAGAATTTCTTACCCGGCCCGAGCCGCTCATGGTAGTGGGTGACTGGAATCAACGCATCCCGACACCCGGCGGACCCTCGAAAGAGGCGCACTTCGCTATGATTGCGGCGATTCCCGAGGTGTTGGAGATTGTGACTCAGGGCGAGATTTCCGCCACGGGCGGATGGGTGATCGATCATCTGGCACTGCGACCGCCGCTAAAGGCGCTCGATTTCAAGTTCTTTGGACCACGCGACGATGACGGCCGTCCGCTGTCGGATCACGTCGGCTACACAGTGGAGTTGGGGTTTGCCGAAAGTTTGCACGCCACTCGAATTGATGGGAGAATGGACCTATGAAAACGAAGATGAACCCGATTCTTGAAGAGCTTTGGCAGACCAAGGATGACTTGGCCCGCGAAGCCGGTGACGACGTGGCCCGCATCTGAGAGAACACGCGTCGCTGGGCCGCCGCCCATCCGCATTCCGGTCCGATGGTCAAAGACGCGGCGGAACTCCGCGCTTGGCTCGCCCGGCAGGAAGAAGCCGAGTTATTGGCCGTGCGGGAGGATCCGCGGCCCTATGGGAATGGGAAGCGGTGAGCGAGATTGTGTAAATCGACTACCGCAGCCGCTACGCCGACAAGCTCGGTAAGGAGCTCACGCGCATTATTCCAACGTGATGGTGAGGCGGTTGTTGCCGTCTATCAGGCATCTGGCCCATGACTCCATCGGAATGCGGACGCCCGCCGTGCGGTAGGGGTTGCTTTCACGGACAAAGACGAGGGACGTGCCGTTGAGGTCGATGGATCGCGGCCCGCGTCCTGTTTTACCGGTGCGGTAAAGCACTTCGATCGCGCGGCCGGCGAGATTCAAGGATGCGGTCAGCCCATCGAGTTCCGGTGCGATGACCGGGTCCACGATCAGCGCGGATTTCTCCACCCGCAGGCCGAGGAAACACTGCATGATCAGGCGCGTGCTGATGCCCGCGCCGCTGGAATAGACGCGCCAGCCGCCTTCCAGAGCGACCTCGCCGCTTTTCACCTTGTCGTATTCGGCGAAGGCCTCGTAGCGGTCGGCGAAGGCGGCGTCCGAGCTTGAATAATAACAATTCGCCTGGCGCGACGTGGCGGAAGGGACGAGTTCGCGGATGGCGATCGGATTGAGTTGGCCGAGCGCGTGGAAGAAGCCATCCGCATCGCCGAAGCGGGCGAGCGCCTCGCAGTAACGGAGATGGGCGTGCATGTACATGATGCCGATTTCCCGCCCGAAGTAGCTGGCGCTCTCGGCGCGTTGGAAATTGGTCTGGATGCCGCCTTGATAGGCCATCGGGCGGTCGAAGAGGCGCGCGCCATCCGGCCCTAGCAGATGCTCGCGGATGATGCCGAGGTGGGCCTCGGCCTGCGCCGGGCTGAACATGTCGTTGATGATGGCGTGGATCATCGGCAGCAGGCTGTAGGATAATCCGGTCGTGGTGTCGCGGGGATGAAGCAGGTGCTCGGTTTTTCCACCCTCATGAAAATAGGCCAGGCCGGCGAGCACTCCGTCCGCGATGAGCACGCGCTGGAATTCTTCCAGGATCCTTGCGGCCATGGCCTCGAACTCTCCGGCGCGCTCCGCGTTTCCGAGATGCCTGAAAGCCGCGGCCAGGGCGACGCAGGTCTGATGGTTGAGCGTCACCGTCCAGGAGCTGCAAAGGCGATCGCGCATGTCGGGCTTCGCCGGTTGGAGCGAATCGTTCCAATCGCCGTGGCCGTATGCGGCAAGGCTGGTGCCTTCGATCACCCGGTGGCGGATCAGGTCCAGCGCGCGTTCGACATGCTGCCAGATGGTGGCCGTTTCCGCGGCGGCATCCTCGTCCAGATGGAAAAACGGCAGCGTTTCATCCAACAGGGAGGCGTCGCCGGTGGCTGCTAGATACTGGGCGAGCGCAAGCAGCGGCCAATAGACGATGTCGCCGTGGGAATCGCCGGGCCGGATATTTCGCTCGCGCTCGAAGAACATGAACCACTGCGGCCAGTCGCCGTCGGGATTCTGCTGGCGGAAAACCCTGACTAGCAGATCACGGATCGGTTCGAAGCGGCCGAGCGCGAGCAGCAGTTCGACCGGTCCCTGGCAGACATCGCGGGTGCCCCAGCCGCCGCCGGAGTATTGTTCGAGCCCGCGCGGAGAAAGGTAATGAACGAGCGCGTTATGGATGAACCACGGGAAAATCTCGCCCGCCCGTTCCGCCGCCGGAGCCAGGGGACTTTCCTGCGGCGCGGAGATGCGCAGGCCGGAGCCGATGGTGTCCCAGAAGCCTCCGGCTTGTTCGGCGATGGCCTCGACGAGTTTTCCACGCATGATCAGCCCGGCCGATTTCGTGGGCCCGGTCATGATGCAGAGGAACGGCTGCTTGCGCGAGATGCCATCGGCGAAGAGCAGTTCATCGCCGCCGACGCGCACGATGGGCGTGCCATCGGCCGGCGCGATGAGGAAGCCGCCATCCGGGAAACGGCGGCCCACATCACTATCAGGGATGGCGCGGACAAAGGCGGTGCTTCCATCCATGTCGAAGACCGCGGGAATGGAGGCGCTGCCATCATCGCCATTGAGGGCGACGTGATGGGAAATCAAAAATTTCACCGGGCATCCTTCAAGGACCGTTAGGGACAGACGCAGTTCGTGGATGTCATCAGGAGCGGAGGAAATCACTTCGATCAGGCCGCCCGGGTGCTTGTAGATCCAGCGGCAGGAATCCGGGCTCATTGCAAACGCGGAGGGGGTGCCTAACAATCTCCATGTGCCGCCGGTTTCAATGAAGACCCGCTGGCCGTGGCTGCGGAAGAGCCCGAGATAACTGTGGCAGGTGGAGAGGAAGCGGTTGATGCTCACATGGCCCTGGGTGACCATCGAGTGGAACACGCCGCCCATCCATGCGGTGGAGGTCAGGGCGGATTCATCGGGTGTTAGCGATCCGCCGGAACGCAGCAGATGGCCGTGAGGGCGGAGCACTTCGAGTTCTTTCGCCTTGAGCACCACATGCGTTCGTTCACCGGTGAAAAAGGACATGAACTGGCCGTTTTCGTATTCGGTATGGCGTGGAATCGAGCCGAAGAATGATTCATCCAGCGAATCCGTTTCCAAATACGGAGCGGATGAGAACAGGCTGGAAACCGGGGCGTTTCCGGCGATTTTCTCCGGCCACGGCAGGCAGACCACCTCCGGCAGTGCTAGGGCGGCATCGATCATGGCGCTGTCTTCCGCGGAGGTGGCGGTGGCTTTGTCCGCTTCAAACCAGCCGAAGAATCCACTCTGCGATTTCATCCCGGGCTCTAGCAGAACCGATTCGTCCTGGATGGCGACCAACGAATGTTCGTGTTGCAGCCGTTTTCCCGGCAGTCCGTTTGCCAGTGCAACCGCTTTTTCACCCGCGCGGGTGGCGAGACCGTGGAACTGCAGGGCGTCCGTCGCGAATGATACCGCGTTTCCTAACGAACCGATCACGGTCCACGGGCAGCGTCCGCCCATTGATTGGTTCTGCCGGGAGGCCACCGCCACCCCGGCCCGCGGGTGATGCAGCGGGGCGTGGTCCACGTATTGGCTCACATAGAATTCATTGAGCCGCACCGCGCCATAGTGGGCGATGGCGATGTCCTGGGTGAGGATGAGATCGCAAGCCACGGCATCCGCGCCCGTGTTTTCCAGTTCCACATGCCAGAACCATGCGGTGGCGGATTCCGCCAGCACGAGCCGCAGGCGGTAGCTGAGATCGCCCCATGTTCCGCAGGCGGTCATTCCGCGATCATCCGCCTGATAGGTGGCCGGGCTGCCCGGGCCGATCAACGGGATCGAGTCCACGGTTTCACCGAGGCGGCGCAAATGGATATTGACCGGACCGCCTTCGGCCTCGTTGCCAAGGTAAGTGTTGAGCATGATGTCACCGCAATCCATCCACCGGACGGAGCCGTTGGAGTTGAGCTCGACGCTCAGGCCGGAGGGACTGGCGGCACGACAGGGGAGGTGGGCGTTCATTTGGATTTAACGAGCTTAGGTGATTGAGAGAGGAGAGGCGATCAAGGGGATTCGTCTGGAGGCGCAATTCGGTCACGCTTTTCCGCATGGCTGACGAACTCGCCGAGGCGGGCGACCACCGATGCGTAGGAGGAAATCGCCTGAAACTGGGTGATCACCAGTGAAAACGCTCCCAACAAGGTGACGAATGCCATTGCGGACTGGCCGATGACACCGAACTCGACCTGCCGCTGGATGAACATCGGGGCGACGATGAGCACGGGAATCAACTGGATGAGATAGTTGTAGCCGGTGGTGAAGAAGCTGAGATTGCGGTTCACCGAGATGATGTGCCGCAGGTTGGAGACCAGGCCGTCGATGCGGGCGGTCAGGCGCTCGCGGACCCTTTGCTCGCTGCCGGATGCCGCGATTTCATTTCCATCCTCACGGGTGCGGATGAGTTCGGAGCGGAAGTCCGCCTCGAAGTCGGACTGGCGGTAGTTCAGCCGGATGAGCGGCCGCCCGAGCCAGATGGTGAGCGCCGATCCGCCGAGCGCGTAAAGCACCGCGATCAGGAACAGCTTTGGGCTGATCGCCCACAAGACACCGGAAAACGACAGCACGGTCAGGGTGCCATTGAGCATCATCAGCACGAAGGAAAGCGTGGAGGTGGTGAGTTGTTTGACATCCTCGGTCATGCGCTGGTCCGGATTGCTCACCTCATCCTCGCCGGCGAAATGAAGATAGAGCTGGCGGTCGATGTAGATACCGGTGATGCGGCGGGTGAGCCAGTCGCGCCACAGGAGTCCCAGGCGCTCCTCGGTGAAACGGAAGAGCACGCCGGTGAGGGTGGAGCCTGCGAAAACGGCGACGTAGAGCCAGGCGAAACGCACAAAGCCGGCGGTGTCCCGGCTTTCGATGGCCGACATGAAATAACGTCCGACATAACTGTTCGCGACGTTCATGCCATTGATGCCGAGCATCAGGAGCAGCAAGGCGGCTAAGAGCAAACGGGCCTTGCCGCCGACCGGTGATTTCAGGAAATTCCGGATCGCGCCGATCAGACGGCGGAACGCCTGAAGGCGCTTGGAAACCTTGGGCTCGTTCACGGAGGATGCGATGGTTGCTGAAACCGGTGGCGGTATCAATCCCGGTGTTCACCGGGGGCCTTCGCGCAGGGTGGCTGCGATGCGGCGGGTGGGTTTGGATGATTGCGGGGCGGAGGTCCGCTTCAGTATGTGACGAGTTTGATTCGCGATGGCTGGCTGACGATGACTCCGGGTCTGGCATTGAGCACTTGGGCGATGTTGGCGGCCATTTCCTCGAGATTCGCCTGGGACCCACCGAACCATGTGTAGGAGTCGATGTTCACGACGGCCATCTTGTCTTTCATGGTGTCGCGGAAGTTGGCGACGAGCTTGCCGTTGTTGCCATCGCGCAGGCGACCCTCGACGGTGATGCTGCCGCTGCCTGCGGCGCTGAGCAGGCCGGCTCCGGGAACCACGAAGCCGGCGGCGGTGGCACCCGCATTCCAGTAGGCCTTGGCCGGGACCAGATTGGTGATGGCGGTCTCGATGATCAAGGTGTCGGGTCCGGGCTGACCGACCACGGTGAGCCGTCGGCCGGATTGAGTCTGGGCGGAGTTGGCCAGCGCACGGCGGAAATGAGCGGCGAGTTTTCTGGCATCGGCATCGAGTTGGCGCTGCGTGACCGCGCTCTGTGCTTCCCACCAGCCTTGGCGGCTTAGGTTGCCAACGGCGACGGGAGCGAAATAGACTTTGGAAAACGCTTCCGAGGCGGTTTTGCCACGATACTCGGGAGCCACCCAGACCTGGTCGAGGAACTGGGCTCCGGTGGGGTTGCGCGCAGATCGCTCGCCCATGGGGGAGCAGGCTACGAGACCGGCTAGAATCGCGAGATTGAGGAAGGATTTCATGGTAGTGGTAGGCGTTGGTTTGATTTCAGATGGAGATGGATTCACTCGCCAAGGGAGATGGCGGGGCGCGGGCGCTGCGGGGAGCCGATAGAAATTGCCGCATGTTCCCTCCCGTGACAAGCGCGGGGAAGGCGCATGCGGTCGGACCTTGGTCTTACCTGGGAGAGGGCTCGCCGGGGTGGCTTTCCTTGAAACGGCGGGTCAGGTGATTCACCACCGCGAACAGGACGCCGGTGCTCCAGCCGAACATGAGGATGCCGGTGACGGCCTCAATGGCACCGAGGACGCGCCATTTTTCCGGCGGAACCACATCGCCATAGCCCACTGTGGAATAACTCGTGGCGGAGTAGTAGAACGCGGTGGTGAAGTCTTGAAAGCAGGCGTTCCAATGATAACAAGCGGCCCACACGAGAATCTGCAGCAAATGCAGAAGCAGCAGCCCGTACACCACACGGACAAGCAACCAGAACATCGCGGGCAGGCTGAAGTGATGGTGATGCGCAGGCCGGGTGCGGCCGAGCCAGCGCAAGCCGATGATCATTCCCAAGCCGTGGATGGCGACGCAGGCGGTGACCAGCAGGAAGAGGAGCAGCAGCAGCTTGAGCATGCGGGGATGCGGGCGGGAATCATTTCCAACCGCCGCCGAGGGCACGGTATGCTTGGACGACCGCGAGCAGGCGGTCACGGCGGGCGTCGGTCAGTTCGAGTTCGGAGTTGAACAGGCTGCGCTCGGCGTCGAGCACTTCCAGATAACTCGATTCGCCGCCCTGGAAGCGGTTGTTGGCGACGGATGCAACCTTGCGGTTGGCCGCCACCAGGCGGGATTGTTCGGTGATGATTTCGCCGGTTTTGAGATGGGCGTTGAGTGAATCCGCCGCTTCTCGGAAGGCCAGTTTCGCAGCACGGTCATGAGCGGCGAGAGCCTCACCGGCGAGGGCTTTGGCGGCATCCACGCGGGCCTTGCCGCGGCCGGCATCGAAGATCGGCCCGGCGAGGCGCGGGCCGATGGTGTAGGCGGCGGAATTGCTGTCGAGCAGGTTGTCAAGCTGGCCGCTGATGACGCCGCCGCTGCCGGTGAGGGCGAGTGAAGGGAGGCGCAGCGCCTCGGAAACGCCGATCTCGGCGACGGCCGCCTGATAGGCCTGGCTGGCGGCGGCGACATCAGGCCGACGCTCCAACAGGCTGGACGGCAGGCCGCCCTCGATGCTCAACGCGGACTCCAGCCGGTCGAGGCTGCCGCCGCGGGCCACGCCGGCAGGGTATTCACCTAACAGGAATCGGATTTCGTTTTCCTTGGCGGCGATGGCCTGTTCGGTGATGGGGATGGCGGTGCGCGCCTGGCCGAGCAGTGCTTCGGACTGGCCGACATCGAGGTCGGAACTGACGCCGCCGTCACGGCGGGAGATGACCAGATCGAGCGAGGATTGGCGGCTTTCGGCGGTGCGTTTGGAAATGGCGAGACGTTCGTCGAGGTTTTTTAGTTCGATGTAGGCGGAGGCGACTGCGGCGATGAGGCTGGTTTTCACCGCATCGCGCAGGTATTCGGCTTCCAGAAGGCGCGAACGGGCGGCTTCGTTGCTGCGGCGGATGCCGCCCCAGAGATCGAGTTCCCAACTGAGCAGGGCGGTGAGATCGTAGGATTCCGAGCTTCGATCTCCGCCGGGAGCGGTCTGACCGGCGTTTTCCGAGCCGTAATTCGCTGCGGCTCCAGCGCTGCCACCGATCTGCGGGAACCAATCGGAGCGTGCGGAGTTGGCGCGGGCGCGGGCCTGCTCGATGCGGTAGGTGGCGGCGACGAGGTCCGGGTTGTTGGCCAGCGCGCGTTCGATGAGCGAGCGCAGGGAGGAATCCGTGAACACTTGCCGCCACGCCTTGTCACCGAAGGAGGCCCCGTGTGCTGCGGAGTCTCCGCGGATGGCGCCCGGAACTTTGGTTTCAGGAGATCCCGGTTGCGGGCCGAGAACGCAGGAACTCAGAAACAAAACGCAGGAGAAGAGGACAAGTGCTCGCATCGCGTTGGGTTTTGCCCTAAATGTCTGATATTGCAAGCGAAACGACGGGCATGGGACCAAGGTTGTAGTTGACATGCGAGGGGGCGATCAGATAGCCCCCATGAGTGTTCCACTTCCCATTTGAGAGACGATCGGTTCAAGCCGGTTTTCGCGCATTGCCGCCGATGCTCGCGGTTTTCGCGCTCGCCGCTTGCAAGAAACCCGAGACCGCCGTTCCGCCGCCGCCTATCGTGGAGGTGCTGGAGCTCAAAACCAGCTCGGTGCCGCTGACTACCACGCTCATTGGGCAACTCGACTCGCCACAGAACGTCGAGGTGCGCGCGCGCGTCGAGGGCTTCGTGGACAAGATGCTTTTCACCGAAGGCAAGGAGGTCAAACAGGGGGAGTTGTTGTTCCAACTCGACAAGAAACCCTTCCTCGAAAAACTCTCCGCCGCCAATGGCGGGCTGGCGGAAGCCAATGCGGCACTGAACAAATACCGTGCCGATGTGGCGCGCCTTGCCCCACTCTATGAAAAACGCGCGATTCCCAAGCAGGATCTCGACAACGCCGAAGCTTCGGTTCAAGTCGGCGAGGCTGGAGTGATCACCGCCACCGCCCGTGTGGAATCCGCGCAGATCGATCTCGGCTACTGCGATATCACCGCCCCCACCACCGGGCTGATCGGCGCGAAACAGGTTTCCATCGGTGAACTCGTCGGCAAGGGCGAACCGACGCTGATGGCCACCATTTCCACGCTCGATCCGATCTGGTTCTACTGCAACGTGAGCGAGGTGGAATACCTCCAGGCGCGGGCCAAGAGCAAGCACACCGGCAGGGAAGTGGAGGACGTGCCGCTCACGCTCATCCTTTCCAACGGCACCGAGCATCCGGATCAAGGCAAGTTCGTTTTCATCGACCGTGCGGTGGACGTGAAAACCGGCACGCTGCGGGTGAGGGCGGAATTTCCGAACAAGGACAAACTGCTGCGGCCGGGAATGTTCGCGCGGGTTCGCGTGAATCTCGGCGCGCGCCCCGGCTGCATCACGGTGCCCGAACGGGCAATCGTGGAACTTCAGGGCAAAACCTTCGTCTGGGTGGCGGGAGGTGACGGCAAGGTGACCCAGCGCCCGGTCACAAGCGGTGAGCAGGTGGGCAACATATTCATCATCAACGAGGGCCTCAAGGCGGGTGAGAAAATCGTGGTGGAGGGAGTCAACAAACTCCGCGAGGGCATCCCGGTGAATACCAGTGCCCCAGCCGCCAAGGCCGCCGCTGCCGAAAAACCCGCCAAGGAATAACAAAACCATGGCCGACTTCTTCATCCGCCGTCCCATTGTGGCGATGGTTATTGCCATCCTCACTGTCATCGTGGGAGCCATCTCGCTTTCACGGCTGCCGATTTCGGAATACCCGAACGTCAGCCCCACCATGATCCAGGCCACCACGACCTATCGTGGTGCCGCCGCCGAGGCGGTCATGGAGTCCGTCGCCACGCCCATCGAAACCAAGGTCAACGGCGTGGACAAGCTGCTCTACATGCAGTCGTTCAACGCCAACGACGGCAAGATGACGCTCAACGTCTATTTCGACGTCGGCACGGACGTGGACATCATGCAGGTGAACACGCAGAACCGCGTGACCCAGGCCGAGGCCCAGCTTCCTGAGGCGGTGAAACGCGAGGGGGTTGTCGTCAACCGATCCAGCCCGGACATCCTGATGGTCATCGGCCTCGCGTCTCCCCACAAAACCTACGATGCCGTTTTCCTCAGCAACTACCTCGATCTCAATCTGGTGGATGCGATCAAGCGGGTGAAGGGCGTGGGTGATGTAAAAAACTTCACCGCCCAGGACTACACCATGCGGATGTGGCTGCAGCCGGACAAGCTCGCCTCGCTCGGCATCACGCCGGACGACATCAAGAAGGCCCTCCAGGAACAGAACGCCCAGTCGCCCGCCGGACGGATCGGCGCGGAGCCCGCGCCGCCGGGCCAGGAAGGCCAATACAACGTGCGCGCCCTCGGCCTGCTCAAGGACCCCAAGGAGTTCGAGGAGGTCATCATCCGCTCTAGCAGCGATGGCTCGCAGGTGAAAATCAAGGACGTGGCCCGGGTTGACCTTGGTGCCCAGACCTACGATCTCCGCGCCCGCCTCAACAAGTCCCCGGCCGGTGCCTTCGCCATCTACCTGGCCCCCGGAGCCAACGCGCTTGAGACTGCGGAAAACGTCAAGGCCATCCTCGAGAAGGCCAAGGCCAAGTTCCCGGCGGACATGATTTATGAGGTGGCGCTGGACTCGACGCTGCCGATCAAGGCCTCGATCGAAGCCATCGTGCACACGCTTTTCGAGGCGGTGATCCTGGTGCTGATCGTCGTTTACATCTTCCTGCAGAGTTTCCGCGCCACGATCATTCCGATGCTCACGGTGCCGGTTTCCTTGTTAGGTGCCTTCATCATGTTCCCGGTGCTGGGCTTCAGCGTGAACGTGCTCACCATGTTCGGCCTGGTGCTGGCTATCGGCATCGTGGTGGATGACGCCATCGTCGTCGTCGAGGCCGTGCAGCATCACATCGAACACGGGCTCTCACCCAGGGACGCCACGCGAAAGGCGATGCAGGAGGTGTCCGGCCCGGTGGTCGCCATCGGCCTGGTGTTGTGCGCGGTGTTCGTGCCCGTCGCCTTCATGGGCGGGGTAACTGGCCAGCTCTACAGCCAGTTTGCCTTGACCATTGCCATCGCGGTGGTCTTCTCCGTGATCAACGCGCTCACGCTCAGCCCGGCGCTCTCGGCCATGCTGCTGCGCGCGCCAACACCCGGCAAGGGCCCCATCGCCTGGTTCTTCAAGAAGTTCAACGCCGCCTTCGACTGGATCATCGAGCGCTACGGCAGAGTGGTCGGAGGCCTGGTGCGCAAGGCGACGCTTTCCATGGTAATGCTGGTGCTTGTCATCGTAGGCATCAACCGCATCGGCAAGCATGTGCCCGGCGGATTCATCCCGGACGAGGACAAGGGTTATCTGTTTGTGGCGGTTGAGTTGCCGGAAGGAGCGTCGCTCCAACGCACGGACGAGGTGTTGAAACAGATCGAGGAAATCGTTGGCAATACCGAAGGCGTGCAATCCGCAGTCGGCCTCGCCGGCATGAACATCCTCAACTCGCTCAATGTTCCCAACGCCGCGCTCATGTTTGTCGGTCTCAAGCCATGGGAGGAACGCCATGCGCCGAATCTCCACTCCAAGGCCATCGCCGCCGAGTGGACGAAAAAATTCGCCGCCATTCCCGGTGCCCGCGCGTTTGCCTTCGGCCCGCCGCCGCTGCCGGGATATGGCAACGTTTCCGGCTTCACCATGCAGCTTCAGGACCGCTCGGGCGGCACCATCGATGATCTCGCCGGCTACGTGAAACAATTGCAGGCGGCCGCCGCCAAGCGCCCGGAAATCGCCCGCCTGAGCACCACCTTCAATCCCGCCACTCCGCAGGTGAAGGTGGAGATGGACCGTGAGAAATGCCGCACGCTCAACGTGCCGGTGGACAGCGTGTTCGCCACTCTCCAGACCTATCTTAGCGGGCTTTACGTCAACGACTTCGTGAAATTCGGCAAGGTGTACAAGGTCTTCCTGCAAGCCGAACCCGAGTTCACCAGCAAGCCGGACGACATCGGGAAATTCTATGTCCGCAGCAACGAAGGCAACATGATCCCGCTCAGCACGCTGGTCACCGTCACCAAAATGTCCGGCCCCAATCTGGTGACGCGCTTCAACCTCTACAACTCCGCGGAAATCATCGGTGCCACCGCGCCGGGATACAGTTCAGGCCAGTCAATCAAGGCAATCGAGGAAGTGATGAAGGAAATGCCCGCGGAGACCGGCTATGAATGGTCCGGCCTAACACTTCAGGAAAAGAAATCCGAAGGCCAGGCCGGGGTGATCTTCGCCATGGCCATACTCTTTGTCTTCCTGCTGCTCGCCGCCCAGTATGAAAGCTGGTCGCTGCCCTTCGCCGTGCTGCTTTCCGTGCCCACGGTCATCCTCGGCACGATGGTGGGTCTGCTCCTGCGCAAGTTCGACATGAACGTCTATGCCCAGGTCGGCCTCGTCATGCTCATCGGCCTCGCGGCGAAAAACGCCATCCTCATCATCGAGTTCGCCAAAATGAAACGCGAGGAAGGCGTGCCGACCATCGATGCCGCCATCGAGGGTGCGAAGCTCCGCCTGCGCCCGATCCTGATGACTTCCTTCGCCTTCATCCTCGGCTGCGTGCCGCTGATGCTGGCCACCGGCTCCGGCGCCGCCTCGCGCAGCACCATGGGCACCGGCGTTGTCTTCGGCATGACGATCTCCACGGCCATCGGCTTGTTTCTGATCCCGGTCTGCTATGTCTTCGTGCAGAAGTTTTCAGATCGGAAGGAAAAGAAAGCACTCGCCGCGGCGGATTCCGCCTTGAGTTGATCGTTCCGCCCGGGTGCTTGACAACACCGTCTTTGCCCACCCTGGAGCCATCGGGGTTGAGCGATTCGAGGCGAGGCTGTTTTGTTCAGGGAATCGCGAGTGCGCTTCTCACCGCATCCGTCATCGGCTGATCCGAAAGCCTTGCGTCCTTGGAGGCCCCGCCATCGATCCACCACTTGATGAGCATTACCTCGTGGTCCTCCAGATCCTTCTTGCCCTCAGGCGGCATGTGCTCGTCATCGTCTTCGGGAAGCTCGATGCGGACGAGCGCATTGCTCTCGGCGGACTTGCCGGGAACGATGCCATCGCCTTCTTTTCCACCTGCGAGAAGCAGTTCGTATTCGTCCATCCGGTATTTGCCCTTCTGCTTTTCGGCATTGTGGCAGGAATAACATTTCCGCTCCAGAATCGGCACGATCACATCGGTGTAAACCACTTGTTTTCCATCGGAATCAGCGCCAGCCGCCGGTTCCCTCACTTTTTTTGCGGGCAGTCCGAGCATCTTGCGCAGGGGTTCCGGCGCATGGTTGCTGAGATATCCCTTGCCATGGGTGAGCGATGCGCCGTCATGGCTGGTGATTCCCATGATGCCGGCGCATCCCAGCAGCAGGAGCCGATAGAGCGCGGCTCCCCGCCCGCCGCTGGCATCGACCCGGAATTTCACCACAAAAGCGGCCACCGTTCCACATGCGAACAGGATCCCTCCGTTCAGGTGACGCCCCGCCAGTTCCTTGTCGTAGTCCGGCGTGCTGTAATACAGGATGAAGCCTAGCAGCGAGGCGATCACGGCCGTGGTTGCGGTGAACAACATGGCCATGCGGCTGGACGAGCGCGCCGGCTTCTTAGAACACGGATTTCCCGCTTCCAGAAGAAGCACCCACACCATCATGCCGATCGGCAGATGCAGGACCACCGGATGGAAGCGACCGATGAATTTCAGCAGTCCAGGCAGTCCGGTCTCCGGGGGCTGGCCTGCAAGAAATGGCAGGGCGGCGAGGGAGGCGATCAGCATCAGCCCGGCGACGCCGAGGAGGACCTGGCCTTTCAGAGATGGCCCTTGAGGGTCGGATTCGGACATGAGTGTGTTGATTTACGTAAAATGTGGCGACTTGTTTCGCGCGATGTTCCAGTCCGCAGGCACTTTTGTTGCGAACTTCCACCCACCGCATGGCAAAAAAGAAAGGGCGACCCACCGAAGAAGGCCGCCCCGTCTGAAAATGTATGGGTCAGGAGAGTTTCGGCTCCCAGCCGGCGCGATAGGTGCGCTTGAGCATGGCTTTCACTTCCGGCAGGCCGCGAGCTTCCATTTTCTCGGCATCCCAGTCGATTTTCTTGGCAAGGCGGACGGAAAGGTTGCCGGCGAGCACCATTTCGGTGAGCGGCCCGGCGTGGTCTTCGAAGTTGGAGATCGGCTTCGGTCCGTCGCCCCGCACAGCGCGGCAGAGTTCCTGCGTGGGCCCGCCCACCACGCGGTCATACACCCGCACGATCGAGCGGGTCTTTTCACGCAGCGTTTCCGGGAATACCACCGGAGCGGTGGAGCAATAGGCGTCGTTCACGAAAATGGTTCCCTCGGTGCCGACAAAAACCTGGCCGAATCCTTCGTTGAGCTCGAGGTCCGCCGGGATGCCGGGCGGGCGGACGAAGTCCTTGTCGGTGTTCGGGTTGTTGACGCCATCCTGCCAAATCACCTTCACCGCAGCACGTTTTCCCTTCGCCGGGAACTGGTAAACGAGCGTCGAGCGCTTTGGAGCCATGTTCTCGTCAAACTCGGAAACCTTGCTGGACTCGACGATGAAGTCACCCTTGAGATCGAGCGCCCAGAAGGCGGAGTTAAAACTATGGCAGCCGATGTCGCCCAGCGCACCGCAGCCGTAGTCCCAGAATCCGCGCCATTTGAACGGGTGGATGTCCGGATTGTAGGGACGATCGGTGGCGCAGGTGCCCTGCCAGACATCCCAGTTGAGGTGTTCCGGCACTTCGGTGGCGGGGAATTTCAAGTCGGGGCCCTGCGGCCAGATCGGCCGGTTGGTCCAGTAGTAAACTTCCTTCACTTCGCCGATCAGGCCGGACTCGATCCATTCGCGCAGCACGCGGGTGCCGGCTACGGTCGCTCCCTGATTGCCCATCACGGTGAGCACACCCTTTTCCTTGGCGAAGGAGGCGAGAGCGCGGGCTTCCCAGAGGGTGTTGCACAGTGGTTTCTGCACCATCACCGGCTTGCCGTGCCGGATGGCCTCGACGGCGATCGGGAAGTGCATGTGGTCCGGGGTGGAAACGGTGACCACGTCGATCTGATCGGCGACGGTGGCGAACATTTCACGGTAATCGGAAAAAAACCGGGCTTTGGGGAAGCGTTCGATGGCTCCTTTGGCCATGTTCTTATCGACATCACAAAGGAAGGCGATGCGGTTGCCGGAGGAGATTTCAGAGATGTCGCTCAGACCCTTGCCGCCGCAACCGACGGATGCGACGTTGAGTTGCTTGAGCGCCTTTTCCTGGCCAAGCAGGAGATTCGGGGCAAAGGCGGTGCCGGCGAAAGCGGCGGTGGTCTTGATGAAACTGCGGCGGGATGAATTTTGCATGAGGTTGGAATGAGCGAATGGATGAGCGGGGTAGTCTGTTTGAGACGTTCGATTTCGTGCAATTCTTTCGGCTGGACTGGAAAGATCACGGGCCATGTTCCGCGATTTTCCCGGAAGTTTCATCGCCTGCCTGCCCCGATATGTCGATTCCTAAGTTTTGGTTTGAACCGTCGGCGGGCCGCGGCGCCCCGGCACGGCTTTTGGCGGACACCGAAGGGATTGCCACCAGGCTGCCAATGGCCCATCCTGGCCCGGCGGTCGCCAAGCTGGTGGCGCGAGAATGCCGACACAACAACCATTCAATGAACAGGAATAAAGATGCCGCAGTGGTGACGGGCGCCCGGGATGCTCCCGAGCTTCTCGCTCCGGCCGGATCGCTGGAAATGATGCGGGCCGCCTTCTCGTTCGGCGCGGATGCGGTTTACGCCGGGCTGCCACGCTACAGCCTCCGGGTCCGCAACAACTCGTTCCGCAACGTGGAGACCTTGCGCGAGGGGATCGACGAGACCCACGCGCAAGGGCGGAAATTTTTCGTCGTCAGCAATCTGCTTCCACACAACGCGAAAGTCCGCAGTTTTCTCAAGGACATGGCCCCCGTCGTCGCACTCAGGCCGGACGCGCTCATTATGGCGGACCCGGGCCTGATCGACATGGCCCGCGAGGCGTGGCCGGAGATGCCGGTGCATCTATCCGTCCAGGCCAACACACTCAACTGGGCTGCGGTGCGGCTCTGGAAAAAACTCGGGCTTTCCCGCATCATTCTCTCCCGCGAACTGACACTCGATGAAATCGCCGAGATCCGCCAGCAATGCCCGGACATCGAGCTTGAGGTCTTCGTACACGGGGCCTTGTGCATCGCCTACTCGGGCCGATGCCTTCTATCAGGATACTTCACGCACCGCGATTCGAACCAGGGGGCCTGCACGAATTCCTGCCGCTGGAAATACAAACTCCACGAATCCGCGCCGTCGTTTTCCACCGACGACGAACGCGAATTCCTCATCGAGGAAGGCCAGCGCCCTGGAGAACTGATGCCCATCGAGGAGGATGAGCATGGCACCTACATCCTCAATTCAAAGGATCTGCGCGCGGTGGAACATGTGCCGCGCCTGATGGAAATCGGCATCGACTCGCTGAAGATCGAAGGCCGCACCAAGAGCCCGTATTACGTCGCCAGAAGCTGCCAGGCCTATCGCCGCGTCATTGATGACACCATGGCCGGCCGCCCTTTCAATCCTGAAGTCCTGGCTGATCTCGAAGGACTCGCGAACCGCGGCTACACCGGGGGCTTTTTCCAGCGCCACCCGGATTCCACCTATCAGAACTATCTCGACAGCCACTCCAGCCCGGGAGGCGGAAGATATGTCGGGAAAGTATTGGGCTGGGATGCGCGGCGCGGCTTGATGGAAGTATTGGTGAAGAACCGCTTCGAAACCGGAGACACCCTCGACGTCGTCCTGCCCTCCGGAAATTTCCGCAAAACCGTGGACCGGATGGAAAACGCCGATGGAGTGCCGATTTCCATCGCTCCCGGAGATCCACACCACGTCTGGATCGACCTTCCGGCATCCGCCACCGGAGCCTTCATCGCCAGACGATAAATGCGGCGGCTGGCCGCCCGTACGAATCATGGTCGGAGTCCGTGCCGCCAGAAACCACCTCGGAGCGATCATCCACAAACGGGAACCCGACGATCCCGGGCGCACCTCATGATTTCCGTCACGGCTCCAGCTCTACCCGATAGAACATTCGGACGGCGCTGCCTGCTCCGCTATCCACAAACGATTGTTGTGGCGGCGCGGCGGCGATTCCGGAAACCACGACGACATAACTAACAAATGTCGGCTCGGCGGCCCGGATGACGCGGTAGATCCGCCCCGGTCGGGAGAACCAGGTGATGGTGAAATCGCCACCCGCTTTCACCGGGGATGCCACGGCGAACCGCGACGAGCCATCGAGCGGATTGGTGCCGGCCGCTACTTCCGCACCGTCATTCGAGCCATCGCCATCGCTATCCCCCACGAGCGGACCGGTGAGGCTGGAGCTGATTTCCTGTGGATCGGTGAGACCGTCGCCATCGCTATCTGCCAGCAACGGATTGGTGCCGTGGATTGCTTCCTGGGAGTTGGTGAGACCGTCGAGATCCGGATCTTCCACGGTGCCGAGAGTGATGCCCTTGAGAGCGGCCACCGCGTTCGGATTGCCACGGCTCATCACGCGGAAAACCAGATCACCCTGTTGTCCGGCGAGGTGTTCCACCGGCAGCACGGCGGTGATTTCCCCGCTCTCGCTGGCCGCGTTATCCACGCCGTAGCCGACGGGCGGATGACCACCGAAGGACACCACGAGGTAGTCCCCGTCGACCGCGCCGGTGAACTGATAGCGGAAGGTGATCGCCTGCGCACCCACTGGCAGCGTGTAATTCTCCAGCACGATTCCGGAGTTCGCCCGATCCCACCACCGACACCCACGCCGGCCCGGTGTTTCCGCTCAAGTCATAATCAATCAAAACCCGCTTGGTGCCTTCCTGCTGGAACGCCCGCACATTCGTCACCAACGGCTCCCCCGCAACCGCCAAACTGCCTGAAATCAACCAACCGCCAAACAACAGCAGGCGCGGAATCGCTTTGGGAAAATGGGCTTGAGTCATGGTTTGCACACGACCTACCACACCCCCGTTCCATGTCCACCAAGTAGCCGACACCGACGACATCGCCATTTTCGTGTCGAGCCAACACAGCGCAGAGCGCATCGATGTGAGCGTGGTCGGATGAATCGAAAAGCATCCGCATGTGCGATCATGCATCGCATCTCCTTGCGCAAGCGTCTGCGGACCGCCCCCCCAAGGAGCGGCGGAACGTGTCCGCCGATGCGGATGGAGTGTTGATGAGGAGAGCTTTGGTCATGACAGCAATCGTTGAACCCATGGAGCCGCATAGAGCAGGAAACACCCCTCTATCAGCCCGGCCTTTACCGGATTTCTCCGGATGTATCTCGCCACATTGAGAAAGTGTTCCCAATCCCGGATCAGGCGGTCGAAGTAATCCTTCTGCCAAAGGGAACCCGTCGCGCCAGACTCCTTGTGGATCCGCGTGGCGCTGAAGCGTTTCCATCCGGCTACCAATCCGGACAGCGGCTTTTCCGGAAAGGGAGAAACCAGCACATGCACATGGTTTGGCATGATGACCCACGAGTGGAGCAGGTAATCCAGCGCATTCCGGCGGGAGAGCGTGTCTGAAACGAAAGCCGCGTTTTCCATGATGCCCAGAAGGCACGATCCATGTCCCGCATCCAGCGCCTGATCGATGCGGGTGGAAAAGCGCTTGTGGTATGCCGCTTCCGTTTCAGGGGGCCATGGTTGCGGGTGGTGCGCCAGCCATGCGTCGCGTTCAGCCCGCCATTCGGATAGAAGATCCGCAGGGAGGGAATCGGCCAGTCGGAACGTGATGAAACAGGCGATTCGCCCGGCATCCCAATGAGGCAGGTGATTCCTCGATTTCCGGATCTCCGTCCACTCGCTGAGAAAACGCAGTGGAGGATGGGAGGAATCGGAATTCATGATCCGACGCTGACGGGTCACACGCTCGGAGTCAAGGGGGCGGCGGAACGTGTCCTCCCAAGGAGCGGCGGAACGCGTCCGCCGATGCGGATGGAGCGACGATGAAAAGAGCATCGCGCATGCCATCGGCCAAGCATCCGCAAGGCGATCATGCATCGCCTCTCCTTGCGCAAGCGTCTGCGGAGTCTCCCCACCCAAGGAGCGGCGGAACGTGTCCGCCGATGAGGATGGAAAGCCAATGAAGAGAGCTTCGCGCTTCCCATGGTCCATCCATCCGCAAGGCGATCATGCATCGCCTCTCCTTGCGCAAGCGTCTGCGGACCTCCCCCAAGGAGCGGCGGAACGTGTCCGCCGATGTGGATGGAGCGACGATGAAAAGAGCTTCGCGCTTCCCATTGTCCATCCATCCGCAAGGCGATCATGCATCGCCTCTCCTTGCGCAAGCGTCTGCGGACCTCCCCCCAAGGAGCGGCGGAACGTGTCCGCCGATGTGGATGGAACGACGATGAAAAGAGCTTCGCGCATTCCATCGACCAAGCATCCGCTAGGCGATCATGCATCGCCTCTCCTTGCGGATGCGCGGCGGAAGAAACGCCGGGAAGGGGAGGGAATGGTGGGTGGATGGGAAATAGCGGATGGTGACCATTCACATGCGACTGCTTGTTAGTCCTATCGACGAGCGAATGCTTGTTATTCGGGACTATCGACTGACCCTATCGAAAGTCGCCATGACGCGGGCCGGCGGCTTCAGCCGCCCGTCTCCACCGCAATCCGAGTGCCCGCCCTGCCTACGAACCGCCGCGCCGACCCTTCTCATTCCCAAGATCCATCCATACGCCGCATTCTCACGAATGCGCCTACGCGGCGTGGCGGAAGGGGGCGCGAAGTGCTGGGCAAGGAGCGGCGGAACGCGTCCGCCGATGCGGATGGTGCGACGATGAAAAGAGCTTCGCGCATTCCATCGTCCAAGCATCCGCATGGGCGATCATGCATCGCCCCTCCTTGGGGATGCGCGGCGGAAGAAACGCCGGGAAGGGGAGGGAATGGAGGGTGGATGGGAGGGTGGATGGGAGGGTGCGAGGCCTGAACCCATTCAGGATATTAAAGAGGTTTTGCAATCTTGGCCGCCGCCTCAGCTACAGGTTTCGCTGCGTCGACCATCGTTCTAGCGGCTTCAGTTGCTGCTTTGGTAATTTGCTTCAATTCGTCTATAGGAGTGACGGCAAGAGCGTGCTTATCGTATATCCGACCAGGCGGAGTTGCCATCGTGGTGAGTGTGTCGGCACATAGCTTTCCAAGGGCCGATTCGAAACCTACATCTTTACCAATGTTCGTCATCTCTTTTCGGAATCCTTCAAAACAGGTGGCAATTGCAGCTTTGTATCCGTAGTCCTCTTCCAGTCGCTTGGAGAGGGCAGCCTCCCGACTCGCGTGCATGGCCAACCATACTAACGCGCCAACGAGAGGAATGCGCGATAACCACATGCGTAACAATTCGTCCCATTCAGGAGCTTTGTCGACGTGATAGACGGACCAGAGGCCTTGAACGGCCAGTATAACCAATACTACCAGCGAGCCGATAAATATGCTTTGCCACAGAATATGCGGCTTCAAGAATGTTCTTCGTCGATCATCGAATGCGTGAGCAAGCCCGGCGCTGGTCGCGCCACGTAGCAGGTCCTCAATCTTTTCCAGTTGGTCGGCACATTGGGCATCAATCTCATGCAGGCGTTTTTCGTAATCGGCAATTCTCTCCTCCACTATGGCGGACTTGTCTGCAAGTCCCTTTGATTGCGCTGCCGAATCCTCGACGTTTTTGCGAAGCTCAGCGACTGTTGTTGCATCCGTTTCTACTGACCCCTTAGTTGTTCGAATTTCGGTGAGCAGTGCGGTTGCCGAGTCAGTTGCCGACTGGGCACGAGATTTCAGACCTTCAGACTCGGTGACCTGCTGCGTGACTTCAGTAAGTGCCCGGTCAAGATTTGCCCTGACCGAGTCTGCATGCTCTTGAGCATTTTGAATATGATCTGATTTTGTGGCAATTACTGATTGAGCGTCCGCTATCTGAGTTTTTGCGGTTATGGCTTGCGTTGCGACCGCTGAAATATCCACCAGTTTTGTTTGAATGTCGGCGCTGCCTGCTGTGATTGCTGCTTGAGTATCAGATAGTGAAATTGAGACTGTTTTTGCCGACTCCTCTATTCCAGCAAGAGTCGATAACGCCAATTCGGCGGATTTTACAATCTCATCGAGATGCGAATTGCAGGCTGCATCGTCAGGTGAACCGAGTGCAACTCGCGATTTTGTAGATTCAGACATAATTATGGAATTGGGTAAATGGGATCAGTGCAATCGGATTCACATCGGTTTGGGTCTGGCGGATGCAATCCGCCGCCACGTTCAACTACACCCCTGGCTCGTCCCGCACTGTGTGCAGACTCCGCAGGCCCCGGCTCTAATCACTTTATCCGAGCCGCAGTGGGAGCAGATGATGCCCATGTAGGCGGTGCCGAGGGCGGCTTTGACGCGGTCGGGTTTGGGGGCGGGGAGGTCGGCGGTGATGCTGAGATCCGAAACCGGGCGGTTGACGGCTTGTTTTTCCATCTGCTCGATTTCGGGCATCGGCAGGTCGGCCTGGTGGCTTTCGGGCGAGGTGGCTTCCTTGTAGCCCTTGATGAACTCGCAGCCGAGCCAGCGGAAGACGTAGTCGGTGATGGAGAAGGCGGTGCGGATGTTGGCGTTGCGGGTGTAGCCGCTGGGCTCGAAGCGCTGATAGGCGAACTTGTTGACGAGTTGCTCCAACGGCACGCCGTATTGCAGCGACATGGAGGTGAGAGTGGCGACGGTGTCCATGAGGCCGCCGATGGTGGAGCCTTCCTTGGACATCTGGACGAAGACCTCGCCGGGCTGGCCGTCCGGATAGAGGCCGGCGGTGATGTAGCCCTCGTGCCCGGCGATCTCGAACTTGTGGGTGATGGACATGCGGGTGTCCGTCATAGGGCGGCGGGTGCGGGTTCCGGATTTCTTCCGCAAGTCGTCGTTTTCGCGGATGAGCGTGGCGATGCGTTCCGCGAGATCCTCGCCTCCGGGCGTGGCGGCATCGAGTTCACCGCCCATGCCGACGGTTTTCCTGGTGTTGAGGGGAGCGGAGCGTTTCGAGCCGTCCCGATAGATGGCGACAGCCTTCAAGCCGAGCTGCCATGCTTCGATGTAGGTCTGCATGATGTCCTCGACGGTGGCCTCCTGCGGCATGTTGACGGTCTTGGAGATGGCTCCTGATAGAAACGGCTGGGCGGCGGCCATCATCTTGAGGTGGCCGCGGTAATTGAGGCTGCGGGTGCCGAGGTGGGCCTTGAAGGCGCAGTCGAAAACCAGCAGGTGTTCGGGTTTCAGGCCGCTTTGCACGGTCTTGCCGGTTTCGGGATCGGTGACGTCCTCGATGGTGTCGTATTTCTCGATGTGGATGAGGATGGCGGCGATCTCATCGGAGGTATAGCCAAGGCGCTTGAGTGCGGGAGGCACGGTGCGGTTGACGATCTTCAACATGCCGCCGCCGGCGAGCAGCTTGTATTTCACCAGCGCGATGTCGGGCTCGATGCCGGTGGTGTCGCAATCCATGAGGAAGCCGATGGTGCCGGTGGGGGCGAGCACGGAAACCTGGGCGTTGCGGTAGCCATAGTGGCGCCCATGTTCCAAGGCGCTGTCCCACGCGCTGCGGGCGGCGCTGATGATGGGGGCGCAATCGCCGCGGCCTTCGAGTTTTCCGGCCTTGGAGCGGTGGAGTTCGATGACTTCGAGCATCGACGGCTCGTTGGACGGGGCCGGCGGGTGGGTGACATCGCCATAGCGGGAATCGTGATAGGAAGGGAAGGGGCCCTTGGCGGCGGCCATTTCCGCGCTGACCTGATAGGCGTGGCCGGTCATGAGGGCGGTGATGGCGCTGGCGTAGGTGCGGCCCTCATCGCTATCGTAGCCGAGGCCGCGGCTCATGATGAGCGCGCCGAGATTGGCGTAACCTAGGCCGAGCGTGCGGAAGGCGTGGGAGTTTTCCGCGATGGACTTGATCGGGTAGCTGGCGCGGTCCACGAGGATTTCCTGGGCGACGATGAACAGTCTAACGGCGGACTTGAAGCGTTCCACATCGAAGGAACCGTCGGGCTGCTGGAAGCGGACGAGGTTGAGCGAGGAGAGATTGCAGGCGGTGTCGTTGAGGAAGAGATACTCCGAGCAGGGGTTGGTGGAGTTCTGGCGGCCGCTGCCCTTGCAGGTGTGCCAGGTGTGGATGGTGGAGTCGAACTGCATGCCGGGATCGCCGCAAGTCCAGGTGCCGAGCGCGATTTTGCGCAGGAGTTCACGGGCGTTTTTCTTTTCGCACGGTTCGCCATCGGTCACGCGGCGTGTCCACCAGTCGCCGTTTTCCACGGCGGCTTGCATGAACTCGTCGCTGGTTCTCACGGAGAGGTTCTCGTTCTGGAACATCACGGAGCCGTAGGCGTCGCCGTTGTAGGAGCCGTCGTAGCCCTGCTCGATGAGCGCCCAGGCTTTCTTTTCCTCGATGGTCTTGGCTTCGATGAAGTCCTCGATGTCCGGATGCCAGTCCTTGAGCGTGTTCATCTTGGCGGCGCGGCGGGTTTTTCCGCCGGACTTCACCGCGTTGGCCACCTGGTCGTAGATGCGCAGGAAGGACATCGGGCCGGAGGGGCGGCCGCCGCCGGAGAGTTTTTCGCGGGACGAGCGCAGGGTGGATAGATCCGAGCCGGTGCCGGAGCCGTACTTGAAGAGCATGGCCTCGGAAGTGGCGAGGCGCATGATGTCCTCCATGTTGTCCTTCACTCCCTGGATGAAACAGGCGCTGGCCTGCGGATAGTGGTATTGACTGGTCGCGCGTTTGGCTTTTCCGGCGGTATCGTCCCAGTGCCAACTGCCTTCGCTGCCGCCCTTGCCGACGCCGTATTGGTGATAGAGGCCGACGTTGAACCATACCGGCGAGTTGAAGGCGCCGTATTGGTGGAGGCACAGCCAGGTGAGGTCCTGATAGAAAACCTCGGCGCTGGTTTCGTTAGAGAAGTAGCCGTCCTCGAGGCCCCAGTCGGTGATGGTGCGGGTGACGCGGTGGACGAGCTGGCGGACCGATTGCTCGCGGCCTCCCTTGTTAGGGTCCCTGCCTATGGATGCGTCGCCATAGAAATACTTCGAGACGGCGATCTTGGTGGCGAGCTCGCTCCATGACTTGGGAACCTCCACGTTTTCCTGACGGAAGAGCGCCTTGCCGCTGTCGTCGGTGATTTCCGCGGTGCGGTGGTCCCACTCGATTTCATCGAAGGGTGAGACTCCGGGAGTGGCGAAATTGGGCTCGAAAGCGAGTCCTGTGTGGGTTGGCGCGGGCGTGTTCATGCGGCGGGCAGGGTTTTCGAGAGTGGGTGCGGGTGAGTTCATGGATTTGGAGCTGAATTTTGGATCAAAAGGGACAAGGACTTGGGGTTGATGCTTCAGAAAGTCGAAAGAAAACTAGATGTGGTGTAAGGCTGGGATATTTTCCTACCATGGGTAGTGAGAACCAAGCATAAAATGCGGATTTGGGCGCGGAACTCGGTGGCTCTAGCCAAAGATTTTTCTAACAACCCAAATCCCTTGAAGCGACAAGGGATGGAGGGTGTAAAAGGTGCCTCACAGCTTGATTTGGCGCAGGTTCAGGGCCAATCCGGCAAGACTGCGGGAGGAGTTGTGAGTGGTATCCGCAGGATCGCCCCCCATGGAATGAGAGCGGGGGTGGTGCTTTTGGAGTGAGTTGGGAAGTGGGAGGGAATCAGGAACATCAGTGGAAGATGGTTTGCCATCTTCCACTGATGGGAACGGGCTCAATCCTCGTCGTTCTTGACGAGGCGATAGGCCACGGCACCGATCACGGCACCGAGAATCGGGGCGACCCAGAACAGCCAGAGCTGGGTGAGCGCCCAGTCACCGGCGAAAACGGCGACACCGGTGCTGCGGGCGGGATTCACGGAGGTGTTGGTGACTGGAATGGAGATCAGATGGATGAGGGTGAGGCAGAGGCCGATGGCCACCGGCGCGAAGCCCTGGGGCGCGCGCTTGGCGGTGGCGCCGAGGATCACGAAAAGGAACATCATCGTCATCACCACTTCGGTGACGAGGGCGGCTCCCATGGAGTATTTTCCGGGCGAGTGCTCGCCAAAACCATTGGAGGCGAAGCCGCCCGCGAGCTTGAATCCCTCCTGCCCGCTGGCAATCAAATAGAGAACCCCACCCGCGACGATGCCGCCGGCGACCTGTGCGATGATGTAGGGTGCCAGATCCCTGGCATTGAAGCGACCGCCGGCCCACAGGCCGATGGATACCGCAGGATTGAGGTGGCAGCCGGAGACATGGCCGATGGCGTAGGCCATGGTCAGCACGGTGAGCCCGAAGGCCAGCGAGACGCCTAGCAGGCCGATTCCGACATCGGGATATGCCGCCGCGATGACCGCGCTGCCGCAGCCGCCGAGCACGAGCCAGAAGGTTCCAATGAATTCAGCGATGTATTTTTTCATGGTGGTGGTATTTTGGTTTCATTCGGGGAGGAGATCGGTTCATCGGGGAGCTCGGCTGACGCGAATCGTCAGCGCGGCAGGGAATCTTAGGGGGTATGGGGGCACCCCGACAGATCCGGTTCTATCAAAACTTGCCGTGATGGCAAGGGCGGCGTGACGGCTACCAGCGGTAGAGCAGCGGCGGCACCACGATCCGGACACTGCCGCCCTGGCGATCCTCGCTTTCCTCGACTGCGGTGACGATATTGTCCTCGAATTCAACGGTGGTGCGGCCTTTTTCCACCTGGGTGGTGTGCGAAAACTGGCGATACGCCACACCCGTCACCGGATTGACGCGGGTGATGTAGTGATTGATCTCCTCGTATTCGATGTATTCCCAGCGGCCGGATTGACCCTTTTCGGTCTTGCGAAGACTTGTTTTGTTGGGTTTTCCACGGGATTGCGAAACTTCATCGAGCGTCATCCCCACGGCGACCTGTTTTGCGTCGATGAGCGCCTGCACCTGGATCTGCCGCTCATAGAATTCCTTGAGATGCGCCACGAACTGTGGGTCTTGTGATGAGAACGCCCATGGGGCGACCCATCCCGCGATGCCGTCCCGTGTTCCCTGGCCGCGGACGCGGTAGATCTTGTCCGTGATGGCCTCGAGGTGCACGACCTGGTCGGCCTTGAGCGAGCCCAGGCGGTGTTTCCCCTCCTTGTCCGAGAAAACCGGAGCCTCCTTGACGACCTTGAGCTCGATCGGCTTGTCGAAGGAGCGGGCCATATAGACCACGCCGGGATCGGAATCGAGCAGCGACCTGCGCTCCTTGCGCTTGATTTCGGCGGTGGCGGGCAGGATCAGCGCGAGGGAAATGAGGGCGATACCCAGTTTCATGCAGCGCAACATAAGTTGGTTTTCCCAAAACGGAATCCCATTTTTGCCTCTTTGGGGGAAGCACCACGAGATCATTCTATGGAAAATCCATTCTTCGCGATTGGCCGGGAGCGGATTTCGATTCAAAATTCGCCCATGCACACGCCCGGTCCGCTCTCGCAGAAAATGTTCGCAGTCGCAAAAACGCTCATCCCGGGAGGAGTGAACTCGCCGGTGCGGGCCTTCCGCAACGTAGGCGGCGAGCCGTTTTTTGTCCGCAAGGCCCACGGCAGCCGTATCGAGGACATCGACGGCAGGACCTACATCGACTACATCGGTTCCTGGGGCCCCAACATCCTCGGCCACGCCCCGGTGGTCATCACCAACACCATCCACGAGGTCGCCAAAAGCGGCATTTCCTTCGGCATTCCGAATCCCTTCGAGGTGGAGATGGCGCGCACGATCTGCGAATGGGTGCCATCGGTCGAAAAGGTGCGCATGTGCAACTCCGGCACCGAGGCCACGATGTCCGCCATCCGCCTGGCCCGTGGTTTCACCAGGCGCGATTTGATCGTGAAATTCGACGGCTGTTATCATGGCCACAGCGATTCGCTGTTAGTCGCCGCCGGTTCCGGAGCGCTGACCCATGGCGAGCCGGATTCCGCAGGGGTGCCCAAGGCTTTCGCGGAGAAAACCCTGGTCCTGCCCTACAACGACCCGGAAGCCCTGGAAACGCTCTTCGCCGCGCGCGGCGGGGACATCGCCGCCATCATCGTGGAATCCTATCCGGCCAACGCGGGTTTGGTTTTCCCGAAACCCGGCTATCTGAATCTGCTATCATCCATCACGAAGCAACACGGCGCGCTGCTCATCTTCGACGAAGTCATGACCGGCTTCCGCCTCGGCAGGGCGGGAGTGCAGGGGATCGAAAACCTGAGTCCCGATCTCAGTTGTTTCGGCAAGGTCATCGGCGGCGGACTGCCCGTGGGAGCCTTCGGCGGCAGGGCCGACGTGATGGACATGCTTGCGCCGGTGGGCCCCGTCTATCAGGCGGGCACGCTGTCCGGAAACCCGCTCGCCATGGCTGCCGGACTGGCGCAGTTGAGGGAACTCGCCAAGCCATCCGGTTTTCCGCGCCTCGACCAGCTCGGCGCGCATTTCGAGGCCGGCCTGCGCGCCATTCTAACTGAAAAAGGCGTGCCCCACCGCCTCAACCGCGTGGGCTCGATGTTCTGCCTGTTCTTCGCCGACCATGATATCGTCAATGTTTCCGACGTGATGAAACAGGATCTTGAATTCTTCCGGAAGTTCTTCTGGGGCTGCCTCGAAAAAGGCATCTATCTGGCGCCCAGCCCGTACGAAACCGGCTTCATCTCCCTCGCCCACACCGAGGCGGATCTTGACGACACGCTGGGCGTCTTCAGCGAGGTGTTGGCGGAAATTTGACGAAAGCCTCGACTTCGCTACAGATTCTCGCGCTCACCTCATCAAGTGTGCCACTGGAATCAATCACGCGGGTGAAAGGCTCGTCCTTGAGCGAGAGGAAAATCTCGCGGCAGCGCGTGAGGCTTTCGTGTTTTTCGAATTCGTTGGTGCTGTCGCCGCGATGGCCAATGCGCTGATGGGCGGTGTCCACGTCCAGATCGAGAATGAGCAGCAGGTCCGGCAACGGCGCGAACTCCTCGTTCATGCGGCGGATGTTCGCAGGATCGAATCCGCGGGCACCCTGATAGGCCATGGTGGAGAAATAATAACGATCCAGAATCACGACTTTTCCCGCCACGAGCGCTGGCGCGATTTTCTCCTCCACATGCTGGCGGCGGTCGTTGAGGAAATACTGGAGTTCGTCCTGCGGCGAAAGCCGTCCGGTGGATGCGGATTCGCGGAGTTTTTTCCCCCAAGGGCCATCGGTCGGCTCGCGGCTCAGCACAACCTCGCGGCCATGGGAAACGAACCACTCGCCGAGGCGGCGGACCTGGGTGGACTTGCCGGTGCCATCGATGCCTTCGATGACGATGAAGAGGCCGGTTTGCATGAGGATCAGAGGTAGCGGGATTGGAGATGGGCGAGGTAGTCCCCAGTTGCCGGAACTTTGCCTGTGGCGTGTTCCATCAGATCCGCGGGATCAAGTGTCGCTCCGTGAGCGTGGACGTTTTTCCGCAACCAGGAGAGCAGCGGGGCGTAGTCGGCGGCATCGCAAGCGGTGGCGATGGCAAGGTCCTTGCGGGCTGCGGCGAATAGCTGGGCGGAGTTGATGTTTCCGAGCGTGTAGGTGGGAAAATAGCCGAGACCGCCCATCGACCAATGGATGTCCTGCAGGCAGCCGACCGCATCGTTTTTCGGAGTGAAGCCGAAGAGATCGCGGAAGCTTTCGTTCCATGCGGCGGGAACATCGGCGACTGAGAGATCGCCGTTGAGCAAGCGGCGCTCCAAGCCGAAACGCAGAATGATGTGAAGGTCGTAGGTGGCCTCATCCGCCTCGACGCGGACGGGCGAGAATTCAGCACGCCAGAGGAAGTCGAGGAAGGCATCAATCGGAAAATCAGCGAGTTGGGGGAATATTTCCCGGCAAATCGGGTACCAGCGCTGCCAGAAGGCGCGTGAGCGGCCGACGTGATTTTCCCACAGACGGCTTTGCGATTCGTGAATGCCGAGGGAAACGGCGCTGCCGGATGGCAGTCCGAAATCACTGGCGGGCAGGCCCTGCTCATACATGCCATGACCAGCCTCGTGCAACACGCCGAAGAGCGAGGAGGTGAAATCCGCTTCGTCGTAGCGGGTCGTTAGCCGCACGTCATGTGGGCCGAGCGTGGAGCAGAAAGGATGGGTGGTGGTATCGATGCGGCCTGCCTGGAAATCGAAGCCGATGGATTCGGCGATTTGCGCGTTGAGGCGTTGCTGGGCTTTGATCGGGTAGGGGCCGGGAGGCAGGGAGGCGGGGCGGGAGGCGGATTTTTCCACGGCATTCGCGGCGGTTTCGCGCAGCGCGGGTTTCATGGCATCAAAGAGGGCGGCGACGGCGGCGGTGGAGGTGCCTCGTTCGTAGCCTTCGAGCAGAGCGTCGTAGGGCTCGCCGGTGTAGCCCCAGAGCGCGGCTTTTTCGCGGGCGATGCCGAGCAGGGTTTCGAAATGTGGCGCGAAGATGGGGAAGTTCGAGCGTTGGCGGGCATCGGCCCAGGCGTGTTTGGCGAGCGAGGTGGCGGTGGATTCGCGGGCGATGAGATCGACGGGAAGTTTGCTGGCGCGCTTGAACTCGCGGCGCAGTTCACGGAGGTTGGCGTTGTTTTTCGGGTCGCTGCCGGGGTTGGCGGCTTCGAGGTCGGCTTTCCAGGCGTCGGAAGTCGCGAGTTCGTGGGCGCGGGACGACAGCCAGGCGAGTTGTGCCGCCCGGTATTCTTGGGCGGCGGGTGGCAGATAGGTTTCCTGGTCCCAGCCGATGACTTCGGCGGAGGATCGGATCAGCGCGAGTTCACGGGCTTTTTCAAAAATCGGCATGCCGGGTTTCTGGAGGAATCCGGCGTCCGGGCAAAGCGGGAAGTTGGCAAACTCATTCCGGCGGTTCAAGTTTCCGCCATGCGCATCGACATCGTGACCCTGTTTCCCGAAGTGGCCCTGGGCCCCCTGAGCGATTCGATCATCCAGCGCGCCCGGGCAGCGGGGATCGTCGAGGTGATCGGCCATCAATTGCGTGACTGGTCCGAGGACAAGCACCGCCGCGTGGATGATTCGCCATGTGGCGGAGGGCAAGGGATGTTGCTGAAACCCGAGCCGCTGTTTGCAGCCGTGGAAGCCTTGCGCGGCCCTGAAACGCGGGTGATCCTGATGACCCCACAAGGAAAATCCCTCAAACAAGCCATGGCGCGCGACCTTGCGGAGGCCGGACACCTTCTGATTCTCTGCGGCCATTATGAAGGCGTGGACCAGAGGGTGATCGAGGCTCTGGTGGACGAGGAAATCTCCATCGGCGATTACATCCTCACCAACGGCGCGCTAGCTGCCGCCGTTCTCTGTGACGCGGTAATCCGCCTGCTGCCCGGCGCGCTGGGAGACGAACGATCCCCCGTGGACGAATCGTTTTCAGATCCGAAGCGCCTGGAGCCGCCGGCCTATACCCGTCCGATCGAGTTCCGCGGGCTGCGCGTGCCGGAGGTTCTGGTCTCCGGCCATCACGGAAAGATCCAGGCATGGAAGGAGGAAAACGCACTGGCACGCACACGCCGGAATCGCCCGGATTTGCTCGATTGATCCTCCGGCCATGAAAAATTTCCCCTCTATGGAATATTTCGTGCCGTCACCGGATATTCATGTCACAAATCCCGCCATGAAAGGCACATCCCTATCTGGAAAATCCACCGCATTGGACGATGCACCGCGCGTCGAGCCGGCAACCATCGAGGACTTGCCTGCTCTTACGGAGCTCGTGATGGATCTGTTTGCCCGCTCCGGGGATTTCTCGCCAGACCGTGCCGTGCAGGAGCGGGGGCTCCGTCTCATTCTAGAACAACCAAACCGCGGTAGGATTTTCGTGGTTCGCAACAAGGACAGGATCTTCGGCATGGTGAACCTGCTCTTCACCATTTCCACCGCACGCGGCGGCTTCGTCATTCTGATGGAGGACGTCGTGATCCATCCCGACCATCGCGGCCAAGGCTACGGCGCGATGCTCGTCGATTACGTGGTGGATTTCGCCAGAAAAAAACAATTCAAGCGCATCACGCTGCTCACCGACCGCATGAGCGCGGAGTCTCAGGAGTTTTTCAAGAAGCTAGGCTTCGAATACTCCAACATGATCCCGATGCGACGGATCATCGATTGAATACATGAGCGGAGAATTCAACGAGCCAGTTAGAAAGCGCGTTGGTGGAAGCCTCGGCAGGGTTTCCATCATGAAACGCGTGGCCATGCTGCAGGTGAACGCCACTGTTCTCCGTGGCCAGACTCAATGGAAACCACCCGCCAATGATGGAACCCTCGTTCGAAAAACTGTTGGTCCTGCTCGCTGACGCGGAGGTGGATTTTGTCCTCGTAGGTGGCCTTGCGGTCACCTTGCAGGGTTATGTGAGATTCACCGAGGATGTGGATATTCTGATCGACTCCAAAAGCGCCAATGTCGCCAGGCTCTTGGAAGCCCTCGCTGGATATGGAGAAGGTTTTGCCCGCGAATTGTCGCCGGAGGATTTCACCGAAGAGGAGGGAGCCATCCGGATCGTGGAGGAAACCGAGCAATGCCAGATCGATGTCTTCACCGTGATGTCGGGCCGGACCTATCCCGAGGTGGCCTGTGACGCTGACGTTTTTCCAATCCAGGGCAGGGAAATCCAGTATGCTTCAAAAAAGTCGCTGATCGATTGGAAGGCGAAATCGGTACGCGAGAAGGACAAGCTGGATGCGATGGCCTTGCGAGAACTCCAGCAGAACCCGGCGGCCTTCGATTGAGCAAAATATGAGTGGCTACCCGTTGAAATTGTCCGCTAGGCGTTCTATGCTCTAGCAAATCAAATCATACCGCCATGGGACTCGAAAAAATCACCCGGAAACTCCAGGAGGCGCTGCATACCGCACAGGGGATCGCCTCAAAATCCTCCCACGCCGAACTCAAGAGCGCACACGTCCTGCTCGCACTGCTTCAACAGGAAGGCGGCATCGCCGTGCCCATCCTGCAAAAAGCAGGAGTGGACCTTGGCCAGCTGAAGGCAGCCACCGCCTCCGCGCTCGCCCGCGAGCCCAGTGTCCAGGGAGCCTCCACCCAGCCTCAGATCAGCGTCGGCCTCCGGTCCACTCTCGATTCCGCGGATCAGGCGCGCGAATCGCTCGGCGATGACTACCTCAGCGTCGAGCATTTCATCCTCGGCGCACTCAAGGGAGACTCTCCCGCCGGAAAACTCCTCAACGAGGCCGGTCTCGATGAAAAAAAAGCCCGCGAGGCGATCAAAAGCGTTCGCGGCTCGCAGAAAGTGACCGATGAAAATCCCGAGGGAAAATACCAAACCCTCGAAAAATACGGCACTGATCTGACCGCCCGCGCAAGGGAAGGGAAGATCGATCCGGTCATAGGCCGCGACCACGAGATCCGCCGCGTGCTCCAAGTCCTTTCCCGCCGCACCAAGAACAACCCGGTACTCATTGGCGAACCCGGGGTTGGCAAGACCGCCATTGTAGAGGGGCTTGCCCGCCGCATCGTTTCCGGCGACGTGCCGGATTCGATGAAAAACAAGCGCGTCATCACCATGGACCTCGGCGGCATGATCGCCGGCGCAAAATACCGCGGCGAGTTTGAAGATCGCCTCAAGGCTTTTCTCAAGGAAGTCACCGATGCGCAGGGCCAGATCATACTCTTCATTGACGAACTCCACACCATCGTCGGAGCCGGAGCCAGCGAGGGCGCGGTGGATGCCTCCAATCTCCTCAAACCCCAGCTCGCCCGTGGCGAACTCCACACCATCGGCGCCACCACCCTCGATGAATACCGCAAGCACATCGAAAAGGACGCCGCGCTCGAACGGCGCTTCCAACCCGTCATGGTCGGCGAACCGTCCGTCGAGGATACCGTCGCCATCCTGCGCGGCTTGAAGGAACGCTACGAAGTCCACCACGGCGTGCGCATCCAGGATGGAGCGCTGGTTGCCGCAGCTTATCTTTCTGACAGATACATATCAGACCGATTCCTGCCGGACAAGGCCGTCGATCTCATCGATGAAGCCGCCTCCCGCCTCAAAATCGAACTCGACTCCATGCCCACCGAGATTGACGTGCTCGAACGCCAGATCCTCCAGCTCGAAATGGAGAAAAAAGCCCTCGAAAAGGAAACCGACAAAGCGTCCGCCGCGCGGCTCGAAAAAGTGAAGGAGGAGCAAGCCAACCTGCGCGAGAAATCCTCCGGCCTCATGGCCCGGTGGCGCAACGAAAAGGCCGTCATCGATCAGGTTCGCTCCGCGCAGGAGAAGATCGAAACGCTCAAGGGTGAGACCGAACGCGCCCAGCGCATCGGCGATCTAACACGCGCATCGCAGATTACCTACGGAGATCTGCCGGATGCCCACAAGACGCTCGAAACCGCCAAGAACCAGCTCTCCGTGCTTCAGAGGAACGGGGCCATCCTCAAGGAGGAAGTCACCGAGGAGGACATCGCCCGCGTGGTTTCCGCATGGACCGGTATTCCCGTGAATCGCCTCCAGGAAGGCGAAAAACAAAAACTCGTGCACATGGAGGAGCGCCTCGGTGCGCGCGTCGTGGGCCAGAAAAAAGCCATCACCGCCGTTGCAAACGCCGTGCGCCGTGCGCGCGCCGGCTTGCAGGATGAGAACCGCCCGATCGGTTCCTTCCTCTTCCTCGGCCCCACCGGCGTCGGCAAGACCGAATTATCAAAAGCCCTCGCCGAATTCCTCTTCGATGACGAAGGCGCGATGATCCGCATCGACATGTCCGAATACATGGAGAAACACAGCGTCGCCCGGCTGATCGGCGCGCCTCCAGGATATGTCGGTTATGAAGAGGGCGGGCAGCTATCGGAAACCGTGCGCCGAAAGCCATATTGCGTCGTGCTTTTCGATGAGATCGAAAAAGCCCACCACGATGTCTTCAACGTGCTGTTGCAAGTGTTAGACGACGGACGCATCACCGATGGCCAGGGCCGCACGGTGGATTTCCGCAACACCGTCATCATTCTAACATCCAACATCGGCTCGCAGTTCATCCTCCACGAGGAAAACGCCGAACAACGCGAAGCCAAGGTCACCGAGGCGCTCCGCGGCCACTTCCGCCCCGAGTTCCTCAATCGCATCGATGAAATCATCATCTTTGACCGCCTCAAGCGCGAGGAAATCGCCACCATCGTCGATCTCCAGTTGGATCGCGTCCGCAAGCGGCTCGCCAAGCAGGGCCTCGCCCTCGCCCTCAGCGAAAACGCCAAGGAATTCATCGGCAACCGGGGTTATGATCCCGTCTATGGAGCCCGCCCTCTGAAACGTGCCATCCAGCACCTCCTGCTCGATCCCCTCAGCCTCGATGTCCTTGATGGAAAATTCACCGAGGGCGACCTCATTCTGGCCGAGACGGAACACGGGCAAATCGTCTTCCAAAAGCAATGAGGTCAGCGGCTTTCTCTTGCCCGGATCCGCGCTTCCGTGCTGTTTTCCAGCCGTGCCCGCCGTCACAAACATCTCCACCTATCGATTCGCAGAACTGACCGCTCTCAAGGAATTGAGGGAGGAGTTGAAGCGATCCTGCCATGCATGGGAGCTGAAAGGCACGATCCTGCTGAGCACCGAGGGCATCAATCTTTTCGTCGCCGGTGCGGCGGATTCGATTGATCGCCTGCTGGCCAGATTGCGCACCATTCCGGGCTTGGAGGATCTCACGCCAAAAGTGAGCCTCAGCGATACCCAGCCCTTCAACCGCATGCTCGTGCGGCTGAAAAAGGAGATCATCTCCTTCGGCATCGAGGCCGTGCGTCCTGCGGATTACACCTCGCCGAAAATCACCCCGAAGGAACTCAAACGCTGGCTGGACGAGGGAAAACCGGTGACCTTGCTCGACACGCGCAATGACTACGAGGTGAAACTCGGCACCTTCAAGGGAGCCATCGACCCGAATATCAAAACCTTCCGCGGGTTTCCTGATGCGGTTCGGAATCTTCCCGCGGAGCTCAAGGACCAGCCGGTGGTGATGTTCTGCACCGGCGGCATCCGCTGCGAAAAGGCAGGCCCATTCATGGAGTTGCTGGGCTTCCGCTCGATCTATCAACTCGATGGCGGCATCCTCAAATACTTCGAGGAGTGCGGCGGCGATCACTACGAAGGTGATTGTTTCGTCTTTGACCAGCGCGTCGGCGTGGATCCCGCGTTGTGCGAGTCCGATCATGCGGTGTGCTTCGCCTGCCTCGCGCCGCTGGATGCCGCGGATCAGGAGGATCCGCGCTACGTACACGGGAAAAGCTGCCCCCATTGTTTCAAGAGCGAGCCCGAACTGCTCAACCAGCGCATTGCCGCGCGTGAAGCGGCGATCCAGCGTGCCTGCCAGCCCTTGCCGGGCTCGGTGCCGCAGGAAAACCGCCGCCCGGTGAACATTCCGGCCGCACACGACGGCCGCCGCCTGTTGGATGCCCTGATCGATTTGTTCCCGCACATTCCCGCCGCCGAATGGGAGACCCGCTGCGCTGCCGGACGCTTCGTCAGCTACGGCGGCGACATCCGCGGCAAGGACCACATCGTCCGCGCCGGCGAGCGCGTGGTGCAGATCTTCCCGCCGGATGTCGAACCACCGGTGTCCACCGATATCCAGGTGCTCTACGAGGACGAGACCTTGATCGTGGTCAGGAAACCCGCGCCGCTGCCGATGCATGCCAGCGGCCGCTTCCACCGCAACACGCTGCAACATTTCCTCAATCTCGCCTGCACGCCATTTCCGCCGCGCCCGGTGCATCGCTTGGATGCCAATACCAGCGGCATCGTGCTATTCGCCCGGACACGCCATTTCTGCCGGCTGCTGCAACGCCAGTTCCTCGATGGCAGCGTGGAAAAACGCTACCTCGCCAGGGTGGGGGGGCATCCGGAAAAGGACGTGTTTTCCTGCAATTCACCGATTTCTTCCGAACCGGAAACACTCGGAACCCGCCGCATCGATGCCGAACAGGGACAAGCCGCGCACACCGATTTCCAGGTCATCGATCGCCGTGCCGATGGCACGAGCTTGCTCGAAGCGCGGCTCGGCACCGGCCGGACCCACCAAATCCGGCTGCATCTCTGGCACCTGGGTCATCCGGTGGTGGGAGATCCCGCATACTTGCCGGGTGGTTTGTCCGGCGACACGCAGACACTCGATCCCGAGTCCGCACCGATGCAACTCCACGCATGGAAACTTTCATTCCGGCATCCGCAGAGCGGCAGGCCGATGCGTTTTGAAACAGAGCGCCCGGATTGGGCCCGTAGCTCAGTCTGACTCCAACGGAGTGCGGTATTCAATCCACTTTCATTCGCGACGGGGGAAGCGCCACCCACAATGCCCAATTCGGTCAAATCCGGTGTTTGATTCCGTATTACATATATTGTCACAAGTAAAAGCCCAGGCGAATCCGGCTGGCGTCCGCCGAGGGATTCTGCTGGGATGCCTGCGAAATGAGCCGAATCACACAGGATGTCGCCCGATTGATGGATAACGCCAATGAACGGGTTGGAATCACGCGGCGTCCCATTTTCCGCATTTACGAGATCCACGCCGCGATCCTTCAGGGAAACTACCCGAATTGCACCGGCTTGGCAGAGAAACTCAGCGTCGAACGCAAGACCATCCAACGTGATATTGCCTTTATGCGTGACGAACTCGGTCTGCCAATCGTTTACGAGGACTCCTTGCATGGCTATCGTTATGATCAGGGCGTTTCGGATTTCCCGGTCTTCCAGACCACCGCCGAGGAACTAGCCGGCCTATTCCTCTCACGAAATGCCTTGGAATCCGTGCGTGGGACCGCCTTGGCCGAGGTCCTGCGCGAGGCCTTTGCGAAATTGACCCGTGGCATGCTCGATAAAATCCAGTTCGCATGGAGCGACTTGGACGAGGCCTTCTCCCGCAAAGTCGTCGAACAGAATCCGCGCGACGTTCAACGCTTTGGTCGTATTGCTCAATCTATTTTAAATCAACAGATTACAGGTTTTTATTATCGAAAATTAGGAGCGAGCACCGGCGAGTTCCGGCGGGTTCATCCGCTCCATTTGGGCGAGGTCGATGGCGGATGGTACCTGATTGCATACGATCAGGAACGTGCCGCATTGCGGACCTTTGCTTTGCCGCGCATGAGTCGAATTTCAATTTCAAACAAACGATTTGATCGGCCTATTGACTTCGATGGGAGATCTTATTTAAAACAATCGTTCGGGATCTGGAATGTTGCCGGCGACCACACGCGCCACCTGGTCCGTGTGGAGCTGAGGAATTATGCGGCGCGATTGGCTCAGGAACGCCGTTGGCACCCGACACAGGAACTGGTGGCGCTGAATGCCAAGGCCACACGAGTCGAACTGCGATTTGAAGTCGGGCGTCTGGAGGAGGTCTTGCGCTGGGTGCTGGGTTTTGGCAGCCAGGCCAAGACGCTGGGACCGCCGGAGCTCGTGCGCATGGTCCGCGACGAGGTGGAGGCGATGCGTGGCACCTGATTCCATGCTGATTTCGCCAGGCTTGTGTCATCGACAAAATCATTTTCGCAGTTAGTGTCGGGCCATGCGTTTTACGATTTCCCTGTTGTTGTTCGGCCTTGTTCTGACTGCGTCCGGAGCACCAGCACCCGAGAAGGCAAACGAGAAACCTGCGGAAGCCACCGCACCAGATAATGCCGCCGCCAAGGCACCGGAGCCGGTGGTTCGCGAGGCCTCGGTGATGATTGATGGCAAAAAAATCCCATACCGGGTCACCACCGGGAAACTCCAGCTCAAGCAAGAGGACGGCAAGCTGCGTGCCTCGATTTTTCACGTCAGCTACGTGCGCGGCGACATCAAGGACAGCACGACCCGACCGGTTATGTTCGCTTTCAATGGCGGCCCTGGTTCTTCGGCCGTGTGGCTCCATATCGGTGTCCTCGGTCCAAAAATCATCCGGCTCCCTGGCGATGGCACGAGCGCTCCCTTGCCACCGATGCGTGTGGGTGAGAATCCACAAAGCATTCTGGATGTGTGCGATCTGGTTTTTGTGGATCCGGTTTCCACGGGCTACAGCCGGGCGGAAAATGATACCAAACCCGGTGAATTCCATGGCCTCGACGAGGATATCGAATCGGTCGGCGATTTCGTCCGCCGCTGGATCAGCGAGCACGAGCGCTGGGCTTCCCCAAAATATCTGATCGGCGAATCCTACGGCGGCATCCGCGTGGCCGGACTCTCTCAGCACCTGCAATCCCGCTATGGCATGCAACTCAATGGTGTGATCCTCATGTCCTCGCTGCTCGACTTCGCAACCCTGCAAGCCTCGCCCGGAAATGATCTCTCCTACCTGACATTCCTGCCGGCCTTCACCGGAGTCGCGCATTTTCATGGAAAAATCCAGGGCGAGCGTGCCGAACTTGTGCGCCGCAGCACGGAATTCGCCTTCGGTGGCTATGCTGCCGCCCTACTGAAAGGCGGCGATCTCAGCCCGGACGAGGCCGCACCGGTCGCTGCGGAATTGGAAAAACTCAGCGGCATCGCTGCCCCCAAGTGGCTGGAGCACCATCTGCGCCTCAGCCCGACCTTTTTTCGCGGCGAATTGCTGCGTGCCGAGGGCAAGGTACTGGGCCGCTTCGATGCGCGGGTGGCCTGGGACACCACCGATAAATCGGCGCAATTGCCCTCATACGACCCCTCATACGCGTTGGCATACGGCGCGTTTTCCTCCGCCATGATGGATTACCTTGGCCGGGATCTAGGCTACAAGGAGGACCAGCCCTACGAAATCCTCACCGGAAAAGTCCTGCCGTGGCGCTGGAATGCCAGCAACTCGGTCGTCAATGTCGGTGATCGCCTCGCCACCGCCATGCGCGACAATCCGCATCTTCGGGTGCTCGTGATGGGCGGCCTCACCGATCTCGCGACACCACCCGAGGGCGTCGCCCATTCCTTGCGACACCTGCCAGACCTACCGGAAAGCGCGCGCAAAAATATCCGCAGCAGCTACTACGATGGCGGGCACATGTTTTACCTGAATCCTCCCGATCTCGAAAAAACCCGCGCCGACCTGGTGGATTTCATCTCCGCTCCCAAATCGTGACTCCCCTGCCCCGCCGTTTTCTAACGGAAAATCAGCATCGCGTCGTCCATTTCCCGCAGCCATAGCGTGTGCCGATCTTTTGCGCGATGATTGCCTGCGGCGGGTGGAAATCATCGATCCTCCACATGTCCGCCAGCACGGAAGCCAGTCGTTCGCCGCGTTCTTGCGAAATGATGCTTTCGCACGGAACCGCCACGGAGCCTTGATGAAGCAGCCCGTGGCGGGTCCTCCGCTGGCCGGCGCCCGCGAGCTTGCGGCCGCCGGCATCCACCAGATCGTGGCTCACCGGATTCTCAAAACAAAGCGCCGCGCCGGTTTGCTCGGCACCAGAGCTCAGCCGGGAGTCGATCCGTTCCGCCCGCAAAGCCGCCGCCACCGCCGAGTGCAGCAGGCGGTAGCTTTCAGATCCGCGTGCTCCGGCGAGTTTGCCCCCGGCAGGCGCGATCACCGTGTAGGTCCAGTCCGCCCGATGATCCACGGTGCCACCGCCCGTCCAACGCCGGACCCAGTCGATTTGAGCAAACGCCGCCTGCGCCTCGGCCAATTTGCCGAAGTACCCGATACTGCCCCAGTTTCCGCGCCAACCATAGACCCGCAGCACCGGAGTCACCGCAGTTTCCAGCAGCCACTCATCCACTGCCATCGCCTCAGGTCCCGCCCGACTCACCGGATCCATCCACAAGCGCAATTGTTCGAACACCGCCATCCGCCGCTGATTCTCACGCAGGATCCCCCGCCCTGAAAACCGAATTCTCACCCGTTCTTGCATTCCGCCGTTGGCTCGCCACCTTCCCGCCATGTCCATCGCGCCGAAGCCGCACAGCGCCCTTCTCATCGTCGGTCACGGTTCCACCGAGAACCCGGACTCGTCCACACCCTACTTCGATCACGCCGCGGAAATTCGTCGCCGCCAACTCTTTGCGGAAGTCCATTGCGGCTTCTGGAAAGAAGAACCCTCGATGCGCGAGGTCCTCTATCAAATCGATTCCGACGAAATCTACGTCGTCCCGGACTTCATCAGCGAGGGATACTTCACCCAGGATGTGATTCCCCGCGAACTCGAACTCAGCGGCCCCACCACCGTCGTTCGCGGAAAAACCCTGCACTACTGCCTGCCCGTCGGCATCCATCCACACATGACCGACATCATCCTGCGCCGCGCCCGGGAGGTCGCACCGGGCCTCGATCCCGCCCAAACGACCCTCATCATCACCGGCCACGGCACCGGTCTGAACCAGAATTCCACCAAGGCCATCCGCGATCAGGTGAACCTCATCATCGCCTCCGCCACCGGCTACGCCGCAGTGCTTGATTCCTACATGGAGGAGCAACCATTCATCGCCGATTGGCACCAACTCTCGAAAACTCCCAACGTCATCGTCGTCCCCTTTTTCATCTCCGACGGCCTCCATTCCTATCAGGATATCCCTGTCCTCATCGGCATCGAACCCGAGATTGGCCCCGCCGCCAGCCAGCGCGAAGTCTTCCGCCACAATCCCCACCACCTCCGCGGAAAGACTCTTTATTACTGCTCTGCCATCGGTACCGAACGACTGTTGGCAGATGTCATTCTCGATCAAGTATCGGACTTTGATCAAATTCATAAATTGCTGTAATCAAGTAGATTATACTTCTTTTTAAATTAATATCAAACACCATGCCGATTGCTGTCGAACTGCGAAAACTAATCCGCTCCGGAATCCATCGGATTGGCGAACTTGAGATTCAAACAGACGTTTATGGTTATCCCTACGTGCTTTGCCATTGGTTGGATTCCGGGCTCGCCACCGAGTCCGCCCTAGGTGGCCTGGAGCTCCACGAAGGGCCGGAGACCGCGCGGGAAATCTCCACCTTCGCGGAGAATGGGACCTACCGCTTCATCAAGGGCCAGGTGAATTTGAAACGCGGCTGGGTGATGGCGCTCCAGACCGAGGAGGAGCTCCGCCAGGCGCTCGATCAGTTTTACCCCGCCTCTGTCGGGCTTTTTCTCGCACACCGGCACGGTGCCCTGGAAATCGAGAATCTCCGGGACAAACTCCAGCGCCAGACCGGCATGTACCGCTTCGCCCGCACCATCAGCGATGCCGGTGCCCAGGAACTCGTCCGCACGGTCTGCGGGCCGGCCCACCAGTGCGCGAAACGCATCCTCTGGCAGATCGATGCGCACACGCCGCTCGATGACAGCGAGGCCAGCCGCTTTGCCGGCGTGCCCGGCGATCTACCGCCAGCCGAGGCCATTCCCCTGCTCTGCCGCGAAGCCTGCAATCACTTCGTCGCGGAGTGCCGCCGCGTCGCCAAGACCGAGGCCGGGCAAAAAGCCGGGTGATCCCGGGAGTTGCCAGCGCGGCAAATCCGGTATTTGCTCCCGCCTCATGTCCGACATCAAAATCACCATCCACACCACCGCCGGAGACATCGACGCCACCCTCTACGCGTCCAAGGCTCCCCTCACCTGCGCCAATTTCCTCAATCTCGCGCGCCGCGGATACTATGCAAACATCGCCTTCCACCGCGTGATCGCGAATTTCATGATCCAGGGCGGCGACCCCACGGGAACGGGCAGCGGAGGTCCCGGTTACAAGTTTGCCGATGAGTTCTGCCCGGAGCTCCGCCACCGCTCGCCCGGCGTGCTCTCCATGGCCAATGCGGGGCCCGGCACCAATGGCTCGCAGTTCTTCATCACCCACGTCGCCACCCCCCATCTCGACGGCAAACATTCGGTCTTCGGTCAGGTCACCAATGGCCAGCAGGTCGTGGATGCCATCAAACAAGGCGACAAGATCTCCTCCATCACCATCCACGACGACACCACCGCGCTCTTCGAGTCCCAGAAAGACCATGTCGAGCACTGGAACTCCATTCTCGACCGCTGAAACAATCCGCCCTCTGGCGGCTTTGTTAAGAAATCCTGATTTTCCAAAACTCCCCGTTCCGCCGCTTTCCGGTGGGCGGGGATTTTTTTTTCATTGCGCAAATCCATATTTTTCAATGACTTGCAATATCTAACAAGCGGGACCGGCGATCCTTGAAAAACCTACGCGATCACGTGGATTCTCCAAGATCGGTTGATCTTCGGATTAATTTTGATGTAAGTTCTCCTCGTCGTTCCGCAAGGCATGACATTCCCCCACCCCCCCCCATGAAACTACCCCACCTCCCCCGTGGCGGACGCGGTCTCG
>JAUYNL010000038.1 GCA_030696085.1 Luteolibacter sp. | reverse complement strand
GCCGTGGCGGGCGATATTTCGGCTCCGCCGGAGGATTCCGACTTCGAATCCCTCAGGATTGCGCGGCCTCCTCAAGGGTCGCGCTGGACGCCGGATGATACGCCACAGCAAGGATTTTCAGCTTAGTTTTCCACACCGATCGCAAGCTGATAATAGGACAGTCCCTTTATCGAAAATCGGCTTGCGCATCGCGTGCATGGACTTTTCCCGGAGGGCTGATTATGACGGGCGGCGTGAACGCATGGGATCCGGCGATTGATTGGGTGAAAAGCTGCCTGCGGGCGGGCGTGAGCGAGTTCGTGGTCTGTGGCGGTGCCCGGAATGCGGCCTTGGTGGAAGCGCTGGCCCGGGCGGAAACGGCGGGTCGTGCGCGTCTATGGCGGCACTTCGAGGAACGTAGCGCCGGTTTTTTCGCGCTGGGACGCACCATGGAAACCGGGCTGCCCTGCGCGGTGGTGACCACCAGCGGCACCGCTGCGGCGGAATTGCTGCCGGCGGTGATCGAGGCGTTTTACCAGGCCCGCCCGCTGGTGGCGCTCACGGCCGACCGACCTGCGGCTTTCCGCGGCACGGGGGCTCCACAAACCATCGACCAGGCGGGGATTTTCGGCGTGCATGCCTTCCACGGCGGGCTCGATGAGTGGGACGGCAAAGGTCCGATCCACCTCAACGTGGAACTTGAGGAGGATTTTACGCCCGGCGATGTGGATTTTCCCGAGGAGTGCATCGGCACTTTCACGGCGGCGAAAGACCGCCTCGATGTGGCCGTGCTCGCCCGCTGGCTGCGGGAGGATCACTATCAGGGAATCGCGGTGCTGATCGGCGGGCTCGAACCGGACGAACGCGAGGAGGTGTTTCATTTCTGCCGGGATTTCGGTGCGCCGGTCGTGGCCGAGGCCACCAGCGGCCTGCGTGAAGCGCTTCAGGGTCTGGCCATCCACGATGCGGACCGGGTGCTAAAAGCCCGGCCACCCGGAAAAATCCTGCGCCTCGGGGAGGTTCCGAGCGGGCGTTTCTGGCGGGATCTGGAGGATCTGCCGGAGGTTTCCGTATGGTCGATCTGTCGCAAGGGCCTGCCGGGTCTGGCCCGCGAATCGCAGGTCACGCGCGGCCCGCTTCAGCGAGTAATCAAGGCACTCGGTGAGGTGGAAGCGGCCGATGACGCGCTGGATCTGCTGGCCGGAGCGTCGGCGCGGGCCGCGCGGATCGAGGAAATGCTGGAGTGCTATCCGGACAGCGAACCCGCGCTGATGCGCGCGCTTTCGCACTTCGCCTGCATCGGCGGCGGCGTATTTCTCGGCAACAGCCTGCCGATCCGCGAGTGGAATCTGTTCGCCCAGTGGACGCGCCCGGTTCCTTCGGTGCGGGCGAACCGCGGGGCCAACGGCATCGACGGCCAGATCAGCACCTGGCTGGGCTGGACCGCGGATGTCAGCGATACCTGGGCGGTGATCGGGGATCTCACCGCCCTCTACGATCTTGGCGCACCCTTCATGCTGGGCCAGATCAACGGCGAGGGCCGCACGCTTGCCGTGATCCAAAATGGCGGCGGCGGGATTTTCCAACGACTGCCGCGCCTGAAGTCGATGAGCCCGCGCGCGGCGGAATGCATGATCAATCCCCACCACGCCGATCTATCAGGATTCGCCTCGCTGTGGGGCATGACGCACCTGCGCGTCCGCACCACGGATGATTTCGACGCCTACGAACCCGGCGGAAAGCCGGTGCTGCTCGAAATCATTCCGGACCCGGAACAAAGTGCGCGGTTTTGGGCCGATTGGGACCGCAACGGCCCCTGATCCCGTTCTTGCCGCAATTCCCGTTTGATTCCGCGGCGCGGGTTTCCCATGCTCCCGGCCATGGCAAAGACGAGCGATCAGAACCGGGTGGTGGTGAAAGTGTTTCTCTACGGCATCCAGCCGCAAATTTGGCGGCGCTTTTCGATTTCCAAGGAAGTCACTTTCATCGCGCTGAGCGATGCGATCCAGGCGGCGATGGGATGGGCAAACAAGCACCCGCACGAGTTCCGCCACGGCAAGGGGAAACGCCTCGTCGATGTGATCGGCCCGATCGGCCTACAGGACCAGACGCTCGGTGACTTCCAGGATGAGGCAGTGCTCAGCGTCGCGGAGTTTCTCGGCAAGCGCAAACTGCCGCTGCGCATCCTCTACCGGTATGACTTTGCCGACGAGTGGATCCACGAGATCGTCTTCGAGAAACGCGAGGCCGGCGAGGGGGGGCCGGAGTTGCTGGAAGGTGCGCGGGCCTGCCCGCCGGAGGATTTCGGCGGCACATTCCAATACATGCAGGCGCTGCACGGCGAGATCGAATGGATGAATCCAGGTTACGATCCGGAGGCGTTTGATCCCCAGGCGGCGCGTTTTATTCCGAAGTCACCAAACTAGGCGGCGGTGCCGGTAATCCGGCGTGAACGGCAGGCTTGGGGTAAATGCCGGCCGTTTCGACCCCCGCGTGTGAGACCTCACCGCTGCGCACCGGGCACTTTGGCGGGTGGAGCGTCCACATAACTGGTGGCGTGGAAATCGCGGCGCGGAGTGTTTTTGCGAAATTGCGCAAGACCTGGCGGAGGTTATGGCATATCAGCTTTCCTATATCCGTAACACGGGTCGGCCGTCCCGCCCGATGGCGGCATCGAGTTTCAGGCTTGTTCCGATCTTGCGCGAAATGTCCGGTCCCCTTGGTCCTGTAGATAGGTCCTGGGCCGATAGAGCAGGGCATAGGGGATGAACGCCACAGCGGTGCCGAGCATCAGCCAGGTGAAGAACCGGAAGTAAGCCGCGCCGTGGAGCCGCGTCTGCCCGCCGGAAAAGGCGGTTCGCGTGATGCCGGCGGGCACCGGTTCATCGCGGCCTCCGGGCGGGGTGCCTGCGATTCCGAGCTCACTCTTGCGGCGGGCCAGCCATGGTTTTTCCGGATGGAGCCTGTCGGTCCATGATGGTTCCTGAACGGCGACGGGCGGCGGCAGATCGATCATCATGCCGATGTCCCAGCGGGTTGCGGATACGCGGTCCGGCCCGGCGCTCATCAAGCGGGCGCGCGTGGAATTGAGGATTTGAAAACCAATGGGCGATCCCCACGCATCGCGGAGCCTGCCGATGTTTGCGGAAACCGCAGCTTCATCAGGAAAGCGGCCGCCGTTTTCCATCACCAGCGCCTCCACCTGCGCCGCCGCCTCCTCGAACAGCGCCTGGCCGGGAATCTCCAGCGAGATGGGAACGCCGTCGGCAAGTCCTTGGATGAGATCGTCGGCCGTGCCCGTGATGCCATCGTGGCCGGGCAGCATCAAGGTGCGCGGATCCTTGCGCCAGTCAGGCGGAAGCCTGGCGAGCGCGGCCGTGAGTTGTTCCGCAGCCGCATCCGGGATCAGGATGAAGTGGTTGACTCCGGCGACGAGGAAATTTCCGATGGCCACGGCTCCCAGATAGAAGCACATGATGAGGGATTTCATCGTCCTGGGCGCCTGGGTGTAGGCGTATTCGAGGGCGACGATGGAAACCATCACCTCGGCGATGGTCAGGAGCGCGAAGGCGAGAATTTGCCAGGCGATGTTCGGGCGCGCGCCGCCATCGATCCACTGCTGGATCAGCGCCACCAGCGCGAAGGATCCGACCATGATGAACAGGCCGAGGCCGATCTTGCGCAGCGGCGTGAGTTTCCACATCCGGTTTCCTAACGGATAGATCACATGGGCGAAGAGCGGGATGAACGTGAGCACGAACACCGAGTTGAGCGACTGGATTTGCGAGGGCAGCCACTCGAAGCCGATGAAACGCCTGTCCATGTCCTGCGACTGGAAGATCCAGGTGGAGCCGGTCTGGTCGAAAAGCGCCCAGAACATCGCCACAAACAGATAGAGCGGCAGCAGCTTGAGCATCACTCCGAGACCGCCGCCGCGGAACAGGTCCCGCACGAAGCCGGTGCCGCCTGCGGGCACATGGATGAAGCGTTTCCTTCCCATCCAGAACACCACGGTGGCGATTCCCATCAGGATACCCGGCACGCCAAAGGCCCAGTGCGGGCCATGCCACTCCAGCAGCCAGGGTGTGAGCAGCATCGAGGCGAAGGCGCCGATGTTGATGGAGAAATAGAACCAGTTGAAGATTTGCGTGAGCAGATGCGCGTTGCGCGTGCCGAACTGGTCGCCGACATGGGCCGAGACGCAGGGTTTGATGCCGCCGGAGCCGAGGGCGATGAGTCCCAGCCCGGCCATCAGCCACGCGGGGGAGTTGCCGAACATTCCCATGCCGGCGAGGGCGGCATGGCCCGCGCAATAAACCAGCGAGAGTGCGATGATGGTGGGGTACTTGCCGACGAAAACGTCCGCCAGCAGCGCCCCGAGAAAGGGCGTGAGATAGACCGCGCCATTGAAAAGATGAACCCTCGCCGTGGCTTCCGCCTCGCTCATGACCGGCCCGCCGTGGCCATCCATGAGATGCAGGTATTGCACCATGAACACGGCCAGCACCGCCTTCATGCCATAAAACGAAAAGCGTTCGGCAGCCTCGTTGCCGATGATGTGCGGCACGCCGGGTGGCATGCCATCGAGATCTGCCGGAGAAGTGCGGTAGGACATGGGGCGGAAGTGCCGGAGCATGCCGGGCGTCCCGCGGATCGCCATCACAAAACCACAAGGCCCGCGGATTCCTGGTTTTTCGCCTGGTCGCGGGAAAGCATGAGTTCCACGGCGATGAGCTCGCAACCGAATTATTTCCGCTTCACCTGGCTGCCCTTTAAAGCCTCCATCACGATGGCGTCACCACTTCAACTGCGATGCCGGCAGGCGCGTTTCGTTGCGGTGGGAGCTGATGATTTTTCCGTCGGAGAGATGCAGGACGCGGTCGGCCATTTCGGCCATGACGGCGTTGTGTGTGATGACGACGGTGAGTGTGCCGAGCTCGCGGTTGATGCGCTCCACGGCTTCCAGCACGGTGATGCCGGTGGTGACATCGAGCGCGCCGGTGGGTTCGTCGCAGAGCAGGACCTCCGGGCGCTTGGCGATGGCGCGGGCGATGGCGACGCGCTGTTGCTCTCCGCCGGAGAGCTGGGACGGGAAATGATCCATGCGCGGGCCGAGGCCGACCATTTCAAGGGCCTCCTCCGGGGTCATCGGATCACGGGAGATGCCGGTGATGAGCGCGACGTTCTCGCGGGCTGTTAGAGAAGGGATCAGGTTGTAGAACTGGAAGACGAAGCCCACGCAGTTGCGGCGGAAGAGGGTGAGGGTTTGTTCCCGGGAACCATCAAGTTTCCAGCCCTTATAGATCAACTCGCCGGAGGTCGGCAGGTCGAGGCCACCGAGGATGTTTAGCAGCGTCGATTTTCCGCTTCCTGAGGCACCGAGCAGGCAGACGAGATCCCCGGCGTGGAGCTCGAGGTCCACGCCATCAAGGGCCACCACATCCAACTCGCCGGTGTGATAGACTTTTCGCAGTTTCCTGGCTTCAAAGACGACACCCGGGGAAGCCGGCGGCAATGTGGAGGATTCGGAAGGCATCGGGCTGGCGGATGTCTCTCAACCGCCGGTGCGAGGCGGGCGCTTTTTCTTGCTGTCCGGGGTGACGTCGCGGATGCCGCCGGCCTGGCGCTCCTTCTGGAGCTTCTGCACCTCGGCCTGGCGTTCGGCCATGCGCTGGACCCAGGATTTTCCGGCTCCTTTCACGGGCTTGAGCTCGGGCTCGGGCACCTTGCCCATCAGCCAGGTCTGGCCGATGGAAAAGATGTTCTGGGTGGTCCAATAGAGTGCGAGGGCGGAGGCGAAGTTATAACAAAAGAAGAAGAACATGAAGGGCATGAACATGATGATGCGCTGCTGCATCTTGTCGCCTGTCATCGGCGTCATCTTGATCTGCAGGAAGCTGCTGATGGCCATGACAACCGGCAGCAGGTTGATGGGCACGCCGCTGATGTGTGCGAGAGTGTCCGGCTGCGAGAGATCGTTCACCCACAGGAAACCCTGGCCGCGCAGCTCCACGGCGTATTGCAACATGCGGTAGAAGCCGAAGAAGATTGGAATCTGGATGAACATCGGCAGGCAGCCGCCGAGCGGGTTGATGCCGAATTTCCGATAGAGGCCCATCATCTCGGTGTTGAGCTTGTTCGGATCGTCCGGATATTTCTCCTTCAGCTTGTCCATCTCCGGCTTGAGCTTGGCCATGCGCTTCATGGTGTGCGTGGACTTGGCGTGAAGCGGCCAGATGATGATGCGCACGGTGATGGTGAGCAGGATGATGGCGAGGCCCCACGCCCACTTGTGCGCGATGCCGTCGAGCAGGTTGTGATAGGTGTTGAGCAGGAAATTGAGAGGGCGGGAGACGAACCAGAACCAGCCGTACTGCATCACATCGGCCCAGCCGTCGCCCCAGTGTTTTTCCATTTTGCGCAGCAGCGGGTTGTGCTTGGGGCCGATGAAGATGCGGTAGCCGAGGGACTTGAGCGCGGCGGGCTTGAGCTCGGCGGCGGGCAGGCGCAGTCCGGCGCGCACGGAGTTGACGGATTTCGCGCTGCCGGGCAGCGAAACCTGTGAGGATTTCGCCCACAGCGTGGTGGTGGCGGGTTCCTTCGGCCGCAGGACGGTGGCGAAGAACTGGTTGGTCACGCCGGCGAATTCCATCATCTCCTCCGGGCTGGTGACGCTGGATTTGGCGGAGCCGAACATGCCGCCCTTGAAGGTGCCGCCGTCGGTGAAGTGGATGCCGCCGCCCTCGCGCCAGAAGAAGCCGGTCTGCTGGGGAACCTCCGCCTGATAGAGCGGCGAGGCCTCGCCAAGGAAGATGCTCCATTGGTTCAGGTTGACCGCGGTGGCGGTGGTATTTTCGAGCTGGAGGTCGAAATCGAGCAGATAGGGTGCGCCGGGCTCCCCGCCCTGATTGAGCGTGAATGTTTTCTTGGCGATCAGGCCGGAGGGGAGCTTGGCGATGTAAACGGCCTTCTTGCCGTCGATGGATTCCTCCGTCTTGTAGGCGTAGGGGATGTTTTCGAGCGTTTCCCCGGCACCGGCGAGGGTCCCTATGGCACCCGCGCCGAAGCGGTTCGCCCGCACATGGCTGGTCTTGCTGCCGACCTCGAATTCGCTCTCAAACTCGGCGAACTTGATGCCGCCGCCGAGGTTGGTGAGGGTGAAGCTGACCTTGTCGTTTTTCAGGACAACGAGCTCCTCCTCGGTGGGCGGCGGCGGAGTCTCGATGGTTAGTTCGGCCTGGCTGATGACGGCGGGTTTTTCCGCGACGGCGGCATTGGCCTGCTGCAAGGCCAGCTCGCGTTGTTTCGCGGCGGCTTGGACACGCTGGTTCTTCGCGGAGTAATATAGGTTTGCGGCGAGCAGGCCGCCACAAATGACAAGGACGGCCCAGGTTTTACGATCGTACATGATGCGGTTTGAAAATGGTTAGGAACAGGGTGGATCGGGGTGATGGCGGCAGGAGTGTTTCGGAGAGTCCGCGTGTCCGCCCGGCGGAACGGGGTCATAACCACTGCCCCCCCATGGATGACAGCGGAAAATCCGGCAAATTCCCAAGCAAGAGCCGCGAAAGGGACCATGGATTTCCACGGCTTGCAGGAAATAGTTCGAGCAGGACGGCGAAAACCGGCACCCGGCGGCAGGGCCGGCGGTGAATTTCAGCATCGGATTGAGGATCCGCTGATAGAAACGGATCGTCACCCGGATGACGGCGCTGAGGATTCGCGGAATCACGGGTTGGGGGCGGGGCGGGAGAGGAGTCCGAGCCGGCGGGCCTGGCGCAACCAGTCGGCCTCCAGCTCGGCAAAGGTGGCCTGCGCGGCACCCGGTCGCGCGATGGTGACGAGAAAGCGCCGGATTTCCGGAAATTCCGGGGCGTGCGCCTGGACGAGAGCCCGGAAGCGCCGCCGCAGCAGGCTGCGGTCGTGAGCCTTGCCGCTGCGCTTGGTGGTGATGAATCCGGTGCGCAGGGTTTCGAGCGAGGGATCTGCCAAGGTGCTCAAAACGACAAACCGACCGGCTTTCGCCTGACCGGTGGTCTTCACCCGCGCGAAATCCGCGCGCTGTGTCATGCTGCATTTCCGCGGGAGTCGCATGGCGGGGATGCTTCGGGATCCCGTAGCGGCGCGGCTGCGGGGACTCAGTTATGCTGCGTCGTGTGACGGCTGTATTGGAGCTCGACACCCTTGGGAATCAGACGCTTGCGTCCTTTTTGACGGCGGCGGCGCAGGATGTTGCGACCGGCTCTGGTGGCCATGCGGGCACGGAAGCCAAACTGGTTTTTCCGGGTGCGCTTGGAAGGTTGGTAGGTGCGTTTGCTCATGGCGTGGGCCTCAATGAAGGTTCTGAACCCGTCCGCCGGGCGGCTCGGGGCGCGAACTCTAGGCACCGGTAGTGCCTTGTCAATCCGCCAGTGGAAGATTTTTAAAAAACATCGTCGGCCCGGGCCATCGGCTCAAGGCAGCTTGGCAAAAACGATGCAGATCGGAGAAGGGACGTTGATCACGCCCTTGGTCCGGTAAGTCAGCTCGCCCGTATCCGGATTCACCTGATGCACCGAGATGGTGTTCGAGTCCGCGCCCGCTGCCAGCAGCCAGTTGCCGCCGGGTGCGAGATTGATGTTGCGGGGAAAGGCCCCGCGCACCGGCTGCACCTGGATCACTTCCAGCGTCCCCGCCGGATCCGCGCGATACGCCGTCACCGTGTCATTACCGCGATTCGATGCATACACGAAGCGCCCGCCTGGATGGACCACGATTTCCGCCGCCGAGTTGAATGTCTCCTTGGCCTTCGCCTGCTCGCTCAGGGTGGGAGCGGTTCCCAAGCGCCGCGCGGTTCCCGCTTCCGCATCCCAGGCATAGGTCGTCACCGAAAGCGACAACTCGTTGAGCAGGAAAATGAATTTTCCATCCGCCGAAAACTTCAGGTGCCGGGGCCCGCCTCCCTGCACGGCTTCCGCAAGGCCATGCGGCTCGATCAAAAGGCCGTCCGCATCCACCTTGTAAATGACCACTTTGTCCATCCCCAGATCCGGCACCAACGCGAATCTCCCGTCCGGCGAAAATCCGCAGTAATGAGGATGCGGAGATTCCTGGCGCTTCTCGAAAACCCGCGAGCCGCCCTCGTGGCGCGAGAGCCGGGCCTCGCCGAGCCTTCCTTCCCGGTCCAGCGGAAACAAGGCCACCGACCCGCCACCATACTGGGCCGTCAGTAAAAACCGGCCCGATGGATGCACCGCGACATGCGCCCCGCCGCCATCACCAGTCGGCGCTCGACCGATCAGCTCCAGCCCGCCGTCCCTGCCAATGCGATACCCCGCCACCCCGGGCCCGCCCTCGAAATCCGCCACCGCATAAAGTTTGTCGCCATCCGGATGCAACGCCAGGAACCCAGGCGACGCCAGCTCCGCCACACGTTCCGCCTTGCCCAATACGCCTTCCTCCGTGTCGAAGCGCGCCCGGTAAATCCCATCCGCCCCCGGCCCGCCGGTGCCGAAATATACCTGCAACTCATCAGCGCGCAGTACGGCCGCGGTGAAACCAAACAGGGCGAACAACAACAGGCGGGGCGCTTTCATCGCCATACCCGATAACACACGCGTTCAGTCACCGGCAAGACAAAGCCCATCCTGACTTTCCCTCGACTCATCCTCCGCGCCCGCCCAAACTCGGGGCATGAAGCGATTGTTCCTGCTCGACGGCATGGCCCTGATCTACCGCGCCCATTTCGCGCTGATCCAGGCCCCCATCCGCAATTCCAAAGGCGTCAACACCTCCGCACTCTACGGATTCATCAACACCCTGCTCGCCATTCTCGATAAGGAAAACCCGACCCATATCGGCGTGGCTTTCGACACCTCCGCGCCCACGCCGCGCCATCTGAAATATCCAGCCTACAAGGCGCAGCGTGATGAAATGCCGGAGGAGCTCGCCGCCGCCATCCCGCATGTGAAATCCCTCTGCCGCGCCTTCCACATCCCGGTGCTCGAAATCGACGGCTTCGAGGCCGACGACATCATCGGCACCCTCGTCAAACGCGCCGAGCCCGAGGGTTTCGAATCCTTCATGGTCACGCCCGACAAGGATTTCGCCCAACTCCTTTCCAAACAAACCTTCATGTGGAAACCCGGCCGCAAGGGCAACGAACACGACATCATCACCCTGGAGAAACTCCCCGAAATCTGGGGCGTCGCCGAGCCGGATCACATCATCGATCTGTTAGGGCTGATGGGCGACGCCTCCGACAACATCCCCGGCATCCCCGGCATCGGCCCGAAGACCGCACAGAAGCTCATCGCCGACTTCGGATCCATCGAAAACCTCATCGCCAACGCCGCCAAACTCAAAGGCAGGCAGAAGGAGCTCGTGGAAACCCATTCCGACCAGGCGCTGCTTTCCAAGGACCTCGCCACCATCATCACCGATGTCCCGGTGGTGGTGAGCTGGGAGGACCTCGTGCTCTCGCCGCGCGACGACGAGGCTGTCAAAACCCTCTTCAACGAATTCGAATTCCGAACACTCACCAAGCGCCTCTTCGGCGAAGGGAGCGCACGGAGCGCGGACTTCGGTCCGCATCCATCCCCCTCCTCCGATTCCCCCACCCTCTTCGAAAACTTCCTCACCATCCGCGATGTCGATCACACCTATCATCTCGCAAACACCCCCGATCTCCAGCAGCAACTTTTCTCCGAACTCTCCAAACAAACATCCTTCTGCTTCGACATCGAAACCACCTCGCTCGACCGCTTCGGCGCTCGATTGTTAGGTATAGCCTTCTCATGGAAAGCCCACGAAGGCTGGTATCTCCCTTTCTCCGAATCCCAAATCCCCAATCTCAAATCCCTCCTCTCGGGCCCCGCCGAAAAGACCGGCCACAACCTGAAATACGATCTTTCCGTGCTTCTCAACCACGGCATCAAGGTAGCAGGACCCTTCTTCGACACCATGCTCGCCGATGCGCTCGCCGCGCCCGAGCGCCGCCATTCGATGGATTATCTAGCGGAAATCCTGCTCAACTACTCGCCGGTGAAGCTGGCGCACATCGCGGCACCCGCTGCCGCCGCCCCGCCCTCCGACGATCTCTTCGAATTCGCCGAGAAAACCAAAGCCTCCAGGGATCTGGACATTGCCGCCATCCCGCTGGAAAAACTCGCCGAATACGCCGCCGAGGATGCTGACGTCACCTTCCAGCTCTCCGGAAAACTCCGTCTTCTGTTAGCGAGGACCGGACAGGAGAAAATCCTCCACGAGATCGAAGACCCGCTCCTGCCGGTGCTTGTCCGCATGGAAATGGAAGGCATCGCCATTGATCCGCAGGCGCTGGGTGAAATCGGTGTGGAACTCCAACAACAAATCGACGAACTCGCCAAATCGATCCACCGCCACGCAGACCGCACGTTCAACATCGCATCCCCGAAACAACTCGGCGAGATCCTCTTCGACCACCTCGGACTGGCCGACAAGGCGAAGAAAACCAAGACCGGCCAATACAAGACCGACGAACAAACGCTTTCCACGCTCGAAGGCAGACACCCGATCATTTCAGACATCCTCGCATGGCGCGAGGCGAGCAAACTCAAGTCCACCTACCTCGACTCCCTGCCCACCCACATCGTCGCGAAAACCGGCCGCATCCACACCCATTTTCACCAGTTGATCGCCGCCACCGGCCGCCTCGCCTCGTCCGATCCCAATCTCCAAAACATCCCCGTTCGATCCGAAGCCGGCCGCAAGATCCGCAAAGCCTTCGTTCCCCGCCGCCGGGACTGCGAGTCTCTGGACTCGCCTGCGTTCACTCTCCTCAGTTGCGACTACTCCCAGATCGAGCTCCGCGTCATGGCCGCGCTCGCCAACGACGCCACCATGATCGAGGCCTTCCGCAACAACACCGACATTCACGCCATCACCGCATCGAAGGTGTTTGTGATCGAACCGGAAAACGTCACCTCCGACATGCGCCGCACCGCGAAGATGGTGAACTTCGGCATCATCTACGGCATTTCCGCCTTCGGTCTCAGCCAGCGCCTCGCCATCCCGCGCGCCGAGGCCTCCGCCATCATCGAGGCCTATTTCCGCGAGTACCCGGCCATCAAGGATTTTATGGAACTCACCGTCGCCGAAGCCCGCGAAACCGGTTATGTGGAAACCCTCTCCGGCCGCCGCCGCTATTTCCCGGATCTGAACTCCGGAAACCAGAACATTCGCGGCAATGCGGAACGCGCCGCCATCAACACCCCCATCCAAGGCACCGCTGCGGACATGATCAAACTCGCCATGATCCGCATCGACGCCCTGCTGCGCGAAAAAACCTATCAAACGAAGATGTTGCTCCAGGTGCATGACGAACTCGTCTTCGATCTCGCGCTCGACGAACAGGACGAGCTTCTCCCCAAAATCCTCCACATCATGCGCAGCGCCCTACCCCTCCCTCACGACGTCCCCGTGGAAGTCGAACACGGCACCGGCCCGAACTGGCTGGCGGCTCATTGAGCCTTCAACGCCACCAATCCCCCGATCATCATGTTCCGGGCGCTCTTGTCGTGGAAAATCAGGGCCGTCGCCACCACCACCACGCGCTTTCCTTGCACGAGGTGGTCCGGATGATGGCCATTGAGGAATACGAGGTTTAACCAAATTTTTGCGATTGCCAATACGTTGATAGTAAATTCAAAACCAATCATTTCTAAACGAGCAGCATGCAGTCGCCATAACTATAAAACCGGTAACGCTCGGCCACCGCTTGTCGATAGGCCTCCAACACCAGCTCCCGGCCCGCAAACGCGCTCACCAGCATGAGCAACGTGCTTTGCGGCAGATGGAAATTCGTCAACAAGACATCGACCACCCGGAAATCATACGGCGGATGAATGAAAATGTCCGTCTCCCCAGCATGATCCATCTCATCCAAACGCCTGCCACCCGCCACATCCATCAGCCCTAGGAACTCCAGCACCCTTGTTACCGTGGTGCCCACCGCCACCACACGGCCTGCGGCGTTCACCCGGCGGGCGGTTTCCGCGCTGAGCGCGAATTTTTCCGAGTGCATCAGATGCGCGGAAAGCAGCTCCGCCTTCACCGGCCGGAAGGTGCCGACGCCAACGTGGAGTGTTAGAAAGGCGTGTGCCACTTCCTCCAACATCTCCAGTGTGAAATGAAGTCCGGCGGTCGGCGCGGCAATCGCCCCCTCCTCGCGGGCGAACACCGTCTGATATCGCTCGCGATCTGCCGCCTCGTCATCCCGTCCCATGTAGTGGGGCAGTGCCAGGTGACCATGCGCGTGCAGATCCAGTTCGCGCTCCCAGCGAATCAGGCGGTCTCCATTTTCAAACACCTGCGTGACGGTTCCGGCAGTCCCGCCTACCCTCACGGTGCGTCCGGGCTTCATGCGCTTGCCGGGCCGGACGAGACATCGCCACTCCAGTGGCGAAATGCGGTCGAGACACAGCAACTCAATGCTGCCGTCTTCGGAAAACACCCGCGCCGGAATCACTTTCGTGTTGTTGAGCACCAGCAAATCATCCGATTTCAGAAACTCCGTAAACTCGCAGAACATCCGGTGCTCGATTTGCCCGCTGCCACGATGAACCACCAGCATGCGTGAGTCCGCGCGCTTCGCGAGGGGTCTGGCCGCGATCAACTCATCCGGCAAGTGGTATTCGAAATCCCTTGTTCTCAACATCCTATTTCTTTCGTAAATCCCGCAGACTCCACAACATCCCCGCAGCCGCGCTTGCATCACCGCGCATCGCCCTGGCCCCGTTCCGGCGCCTTGGACCGAATCGATCACGAGCGCTCTCAAACATCTGATCCACAAACTGCCTGCTACCGATCACCACACCATCGGAAAAATACCTCACCCGGCATCGCAGCATCCGCCCGAACGGGATCTCGCCCATTTTCTTCTCCCCGGCTTCTCGCAAGACATGCTGTTTCGTTGGAATTTCATCCGCGTTCATGCTTTTGCGTTTGCCTGTTTTCTCCGCAGCTCCGCTTCGTGAGACCATCTGCTCCGTCTTTTCACCCACACCGGCCAGCAGGACGCGCCGATACTCCAGCGCCACATCGCCCTTCCAAAGCGCCACATCCACCGCCGCCCCCTTGTGGCAGCGCAATGCCCTCACCAGTCCCGCCCGCGCCTTCCCGCCTTCCCCCCTCGCTCCGCCGCCGATCGCTTCGCCATAACTGCTCCATCGGTAATCTTCTGGAGCCGTCACCATCCCCGCCCGCACCGGATTCAGGTCGATGTAGGCCGCTATCGTTTTCGCCGCCACGCCATCCTCCACGATCACGCTCTTGAATCGATCCTCCCACAGATGCCCGCAGCGCTCATGGGTTCGATTGTGCCACTGCGTGTAGCGCTGCATGAAACCCTTCATGAACTCGCTCAAATCGTGCATCCGGTAAGTGAAACGCTCGTGAATCCTCCCGACCAGCACCGCCGCCTCGCCAAGTCCGGTCGCCACTTGTTTCCGCGCCTCCGTGAGCTCCCTCGCCACATCTGCCACAAACGCCTCATTGTATAGCGCCTTTAAACGCTCAAGCAGCGCCTCGTCGGACAAGCCGCCTACGGGCATCGGTGTAACCTCAAGCAGGAGATGCAGGTGATTGCACATCAGGCAGTAGGAAAGAATCCGACAGCCCGTAAAACTCTCATACATCCGCATGAAAGTCCGGAGTTTTTCCTTTTCATCGGCTTGGAAGACGAACCGTCTGTCCACCACCCTTGAAATGCAGTGATAGATCACCGGCCGCGCCGTCTCCGGTGCAGGGCGCAAAATCCAACGCGCACGTCTCATGGCAGCTCTATATGACACCGTAACCGCGCTTGCAAGATATTTCGATAAAGGGACATTCCTTTTATCAAATACTTTTATCAAATATCAACAGTGTCCAAGATTGGTGTCATGAGCGGGCGTGGATTTTGACGAGCCGGGCCAGGGCGTGATGCTATGAGCGCCTGAAGTCCGGATGGTTTTTCTCAACCAGCGACTGAACTTCACAGTGCGTTGGGTGAGCCGTTGGTTGGATGTAGACGCCGCGAATTTCGAGAGTCATGTTTTCCTTTGAGGCGGCTCAGGAAGTAGATGCCGCGTTGTTTCCAAAGTTCACCTTTCTCGTCAGCATGAGCGGCGCTGTCGCCTCCAAGCAAGCCGATACGGGGCGCTAATCTTCCGCGCATCCTCCTCCTCCGGGCTCAGGGCGAAACTCACCGGATGTTGGCAGAAGATCCGATATCAGAACGCGCCATTGAGTTTCCGGCCGGCCCAGAAGATGCCGAGCAGGCAGACCAGCGCGACGAGCGTGCCCCAGTGGGACCAGAGCGGAATCCGGGATTCGAGCGGACGGGGCTCGGGCAGAGCCTTGATCTCCTTGACGAGATCGGCGAGTTGGGCGGGCTGGATGACGCGGCCGCGGGAAACGCGAGCCATTTCCTCGAGCACTTCCGGGTGTGCGGGCTGGCCGGTTTTTTCGATTTCCACGCCTTGGGCGAGCAGGGTGGTTTCGAGTGGTTTGTCCTCGGCCCCGCTGGTGGTGGCGCGGATTTTCCATGCGCCTGGAAGATCGATCTTGAAGCGTCCGTTGAAGGCTCCCCAGGCGCTTTCGTTTTTCTGGAGTTCGATGCGCTGCGTGCGTCCGTCGGGGGCGGTGAGATCAATGGCGACGCCGCCCTTTTCGAGTGGCGCACCATTGGCGTCGAAGGCGTTGGCGTTGAGGGTGACGGTGGAGCCGGGTTCCGGGCGTTCCGGGGTGAAGAAGAGGCGGACGCGCTGGCCGGCGGCCATGTTGCGCTGATAGGACATCCAGCGGGCGACCTGGCCCCAGAACCGGTAGTGATAGAGATCCTCCACGCCGCGCCGCCAGCGCCATGCGGAATCGATACCCATGAAGAGCACCTTGCCGCTGCCGGCGGGCTTGGTGACTAACAGCGGGACGGGGCCGAATTTTCCGCGGCGGCTGCCGTGGGTGGCGAGAACCTCGGAGCCGCCCTTGGCCTTGATGACGGGCGCGTGCCAGTAGAAACCCGGGAGGCGGCGCCAGATCTCCGGGTTTTCCTGTTCGTTGTTACCGAGCATGGTGAGCAGCGAGCCGCGGCCCTCGGTGGTGAGGGTGAGCGGGGCGGCGATGGATTCGGAAAATCCGGCGGGTTTGTCCTCGTCGAGAATGACCGGGATGAGGTCGGAGAGTTCGGTATCTAACAGCGATAGCTGGTGGCCCCGGGAGCCGGGCATGAAGATGACTCCGGAGGCCTGGTTTTCAACAAGTCCGCGGATGAGGGCGCATTGTTCCCTGGTGAGCTGGTCTTTGCCGACGCCGACATCGCCGAGAAAGATGACATCATATTTGGCGAGTTCTTCGAGTTTGTCCGGGAAGGCCTCGATGTAATCCTTGCCGCCGCCGGGGCCCAGCGCGGGGTGGAAAAGCAGGCAGGAGAGCTCGACTCCGGGATCGCGGGAGAGCGCGTTGCGCAGGAAGCGGTATTCCCAGCGCGGCAGGCTCTCGATGACGAGCACGCGGATTTTCTCCGGTCGTCCGGCGATGGTGAATTTGCGGGTGTTGTTAGCCGCGATGAGTTCTCCATCGGCCACCGGGATGGAGAGTTCCAGCATCGAGCTGCCTTCCTTTTCGATGCGCCAGAGGATGGAGTCGTAGGTTTCCGAGTTCGGCGGCAGGACGATGTCCTTGGTTTGCTCGCGGCCGGAATCATCGCGCAGGCGGACGATGGTGCGCACCTGGCGGTCGAGTGAGGAGCGGATGGTGAAGGGGATCTGCACGTTCTCGCCGATGATGCCATAAGTGGGCGCGGCGACGGTTAGGAGATCGAGGTCGGGCAGGCGGGTCTGGCTGCCGACGGGGATGGGGAAAAGCGGAACGCCGCGGAGCCGCATCTTCTGGGCGGCGACGACGGGTGGCTGGCCGAGATTGTAGTCGCCATCGCTGAAGAGCACGACGGCGCGAAGGTTATTCTGGTTTTCAAGCAGCGCGGAGAGGGGGGATTGGAGATCGGTGCCGGAAAGTGCGGTGTTTTCCGCATCCGGAGTGGCGAAGGCAATGCTTTCGACTTCATTCGCTCCAGCGGCTTCGAAGGGTTTCCAGAGATCGGAAACGAGGGCTTTTTTCACCCAATCGGCGCGGGAGACGATTTCGGATTTTTCGGAGAGGACGGGCGGCAGCGGGGCGTCGATGGTGGTCATCGACTTCGAATCGTCCCAGAGGATGGCGATTTTCGGTTTGGTGTCCGGGTGAATGGTGGTGCGCCACTCCGGCTGCCACAAGAGGACGACCACGGCGAGAGCTGCGAGCATGCGCAGGATTTCCAGCACGGCCGTGCGTCCGCGGTGCGGGCTGCGTTTCCATGTGAGAAACGACACGGCCCCGATGAGGATCAGCGCAATGATGCCGATCCAGAGAGTGACGGGAGTGGGGGAGAGGTGGAGCACGAAGTTGCTGGGTTGAAGTTTTTAGTTTTCAGGGAAGAGGCTTAAGCAGCCATCTTCGCGGGAAGAGCTTCGGGTTGGCTTTTCTTCGGCAGGCAGAGCAGGGCTTCGGAGAGCAGGAAGAACAGCACTGCAACAAGGAAGGCGCGCCAGACGTCGCGGGAGAGGGTGGAGTCGTCCGCTTGGCCGGCTTGATCGAGCAGGGTGTATTTGGTGCCATCGAGCACGGAATCGAGTGCCTCGCGGGTGAGGATTTCCGGAGTGTCCTCCTGGGGCGGACGGTTGAGGGCGAGAACGCGAACACCGATGAGGTGGATGCCGGCCTCATATTGCGTGTTGGCGGGGTCCGGGTTGCCGTAGTCATCGATGCGGCGGCGGGTTTCCCCAGGCAGCAGACGATCGGTGGGGGAGCCGAGATTGGCGAGGTGGGAGGCATCGAAACGGTCGCTGCCGGCGGCAATGATGCGCTGGACGACGGGCAGGAGGACATCGGCATCGCCGAGATTGGACCAGGAGTAATCCGGGATGGAGCCGATGAACCATGCGGTGCCGTGATCGAAGATGCGGCGGGTGATGGCGGGCTCGCCATCCTCCCAACTGGCGAGCGGCGTGGCATCGCCCTGGGGAATCTGGCGGCGGATGGCTTTCAGGCGGTTCGCGGCGATGGGGGTGCCGTCGATGCCATCACGCAGCGGGCCGTCGTTGCGGTTCCAGTCGGCGAGGATGAAGAATTTTCCGGCGGGTGCTTCGGTGGGATCGGCCCAGAGGAGTTCGTTAAAAGCGGTGGTGGACGAGGTGCCGGGTGGAAAGAAAAGAACATGGCCGCCGGAGTTGAGAAATCCCTGGAGGGCATCTGCGGCGGGCCCGGAGGGAAGCGGCGCGGCCCACAGGATGGTGGCGAGATCGGGAGCGATGGCGGGGGCGGCCTCCGCGGGATCCACGCGCCGGGTTTCAAAGTTCCCGAATCCGGGCGGAGCTGCGGCGAGGGCGAGGTAGTCGGCACTCTCGCCGGTCGGGGCGACGATCAGAGACTTGGAGGGGCGTGCCGGGCCGTAGGCGAAAAAGGCCGCGTTGTCGCGGGGATTGCCATCGGCGGGGATGGAAAGCCAGCCGTGGCCGGTGTCGGTGCCGGAGGGCAGAGTGATGCGTTTCTGGAAACGCAGCGATTGGCCGGGAAGCGTGAGGTTCTCGGTGGTGCGGGTGCCGTTGAGGTGGGTGGTGAGCGGGATGGAGGTGGTGCCGCGCGCTTCGCCGGAGCGGAGGACTTCGAGATCGATCAGCAGTTCGTCGCCGGAGCGCCGCGAACCGAGCAGTCTAACGGAGGCGTTGGCGGCCGTGGGTCCGGTAAGCGACAACACGCGGATCGCGGGCTTTTGCGGAAGCGCGGCGAGGCTGGCGCGGGCGGCGGACCAGCGTTCGTCATCGGGGCGCCAGTTGGAGGATTGCAGGTCGGAGGCCAGCCAGACTTCGGAGCGGCCGGGTGTTTCTGCCAGAAATTCGGCGGCGCGTGCGAGCAGGGTGGGGAAATCCGCGGATGTGTCCGTGCCTGCCGTTGACGAAAGCTCGGCGAGAATATCGGGAGAGGGGATTTCCTGGGGTTTGTTCGAGGCGCTGTCGATGAGCACCAGCCGCGCGGCGCCGAGGGCGGCCATGGCGTCGCGGACTTTCTTGATGACGATCTCGCGGCGGGATTCGAGTCCGTCGCCGGGTTTGATTTCCATCGAGGCGGAACGGTCCAGCAGAAGGACCACCGTGTCGATGGAACCACCGCCCCAGCCCATGAGACCGGAAACGATGGGACGGGCGGCGGCGAGGGCGAGCGCGGCGACTCCGAGGGCGCGGCATGTTAGAATGAGGATGTGGCGGAGTTTTTTCTTTCCGCGGGATTCACGGGAAGCCTTGAGCAGGAACTGCATTGCCGCCCACTGGATCGTCTTGTGGCGTCGGCGGTTGATCAGGTGGATCGCGATGGGGACTGCGGCCGCGGCAACAAACCAAAGCAGGGCTGGAGAGAGGAAGAGCATCGAAACGCGGAGAAGCGGAGGTAGGGGCGTGAGGCGCGGAGACTAGTTGGAAGGGAAACGGATTTGGTGGTCGGTCTGGATACACGCAAATGTTTCCGAATCTAGCTGGTCTTTGATTTTAAGAGCTCTTCGATATGCTTTTCTGCGGTGTGAATCCATATCAGCGGGTGTTTTGAGATCGTGGTCCTCTGGGTGAAAATATTCCCACCATGCGTCAGAGTTTTTGCTGTATCCCAAAGAGAGTTGGAGAACCCATTCTTTCATTGAATCCGAGCTGTCACAATTGCGGATTGAAAGCAGGATTTTTCTATATTTGGAGAGCTTCTTGAAAGCGGCATCGAACCAATGTTCATCTGTTCGCGTGTAATCGGGTTGCCACCAAATGAAGTCCAAGGCTTCAAATATCCATGTGATCGCCCGATTAAAATACCAGTCGGATTCGTGAAGATTTGATAGGCGTTGCAGACGTTCGGTGACGTGAGCAGGCGGGGAGCCGAAAAGGCGGTAGTATAGCGCCGTAGGGTGTCCGCTTTCGAATAGATAAGTCGTGTCTGCGGAATTGTTCCGCTTTTTCATGTTGTATGTGTGGGATGCGCATGCGCCGTTGTCTTCCCAGTCAGCTTTGCCTCCTCGCGAGACGGGTTTTCGGTGGTCGGCCCAATCTGGCTGCCAACCGACGCGCAAAGGTGCGTCAAGAAGCCAAAGATTCGCTCCGGAGAAGCAGCAGGTGGCACGGTCTCGAACGTAGATCTTCGCTTTGTCGCTATCCGTGAAGCTTGTGTTTTTTTTCGACATTGATTCTCGGATTTGGTGCTTAATCGAAGGCTTCCTCGCCGACGTGGCGGGAAAAGTCCATGGACTCATGAAGGATGCGGGCGATTTCCACGCGATCTCCACTCACTCGATAAAAAACAAAGTGTTTGCCGGCCCGGAATGCACGGCACCCATTGGCCAGGTCGTCTCTGATTCTACTGCCGGGAAGAAAGGGGTTGTTCACGATGCAGGTTCTGGCGGCGGTGAGAATTTGGAAGTAAGCGGCTCCTTGTTTCATTCCCCAAGTTTGGATGGTGTAGCGGAGGATGTCGGCAAGATCCCGCTCTGCGAATTTTGATAGCCGGTAACCGCCCACGGAATCAGCTTTGTTTGAACTCAGCCATCACCTCCGCGGCGATTTCCTCCATGGTCATGGTGGAGATTTCGCCTCGGTCGAGTTGGTCGAAGCCGAGTCGGACTTCGCGTTTGAATTGCTCGAATTTGATTTTGGTGAGGGAGTCGTAGTCTTCTTTGGTGGTGATGACGAAGGCGGGGCGGCCGTGTTTGGTGATGGAGACGGGGGCGGTGCGGGCGCTGTCGAGGACTTGGCCGAGCTGCTGTTTCGCGGTGTTGGCGGTGACGGTTTTCATGGCTTTGCTTTCATCCAAAATGGACGAAATGGATGAAATGGCAAGGTTAGTGTTTCGATTTCGGCAATCTCGCGGTCAGGAAATCACGCAGCAGGGGCTCGAGCGGGGAGTCGGTGGTGACGAGTTGGTAGTCGGCGGCGGCGGCGTGGCATTTGGCGCGGACTTTGGTGAGGAATTCGCGCAGCGCGGTTTTGTATTCGTCGGCGATGAGGTTGGGCTCGGCGACCAGCGCGGTGCCGTCCTCCATATCGACGAAGCGGTGCGGGCGGTCGAACTCGAAGCCGATTTCCTGCGAATCCATCAGATGGAAGACGGAGATGTCGTGTTTGCGGTAGCGCAGGTGCTGGAGGGCCTCGCCGAGGGCCGCGGAATCGGTGAAAAGATCGGATAGAATGACGACGAAGGCGCGTTGGCCGATTTTTTCCGCAATGGTGTGAAGCGCGGGAATCAGGCCGGTTTCTCCGGAGGGCTCGAGTTTTCCGAGAGTGGAGAAGAAGCGTTCGAGGTGGGCGGCGCGGCGGCTGGGCGGGACTTCGAGGTGGAGTTTGTCGGTGCAGATCGAGAGACCGGCGGCGTCGCCCTGATTGACTAACAGATAGGCGAGGGACGCGGCGATGCGGCGGGCGTATTGGATTTTAGTCTCGCCGGTTCCGGCGAATTTCATCGAACCGGAGGCATCGACGACGAAGTAGGCGCGCAGGTTGGTGTCGGCCTCGAATTCCTTGATGTAAAAACGGTCCGAGCGGGCGAAAGCCTTCCAATCGAGGCGGCGGGTGTCGTCGCCAGGCACATATTTCCGGTATTCCGCGAACTCGACGGATGATCCGCGATGGGGCGAGCGGTGTTTGCCGGCCACATTGCCCAACATCGGCGCTCGCGACTCGATGGGAAGCGAGCCGAGGCGGGATAACAGATCGTTGTCGATGAAGGAGTGGCTCATCCGGATGGATAGATTCTGATAGAGTGGCTCAGGACGGCTATGCGCGGGCAGGAGCAATTCGGGAAACCACTGGCGGAGATAACCGCGGTCGATTGCGGCAAGCCGGTTGGCCCGCACCTGTGCGTGGGCCGCGATGACGAAATCGGGAACCAAGTGCATGCGCGGTCCGCCGGCCTGGCGGTAGCGTTTGAAGGTCAGGCCGGCGAGGTGGGCGGCGGCAGGGGTGATCGGATTGTAGGAAATGGCCAATTGGCCGAGAAATTCGTTGAGAGTGGCCGCATCCGTGGCGGAAGGGGCGAGTTCGGCAAAAGCGATGGGACTGATGATTAAGGGGCCGTTCGATGCGGCGCGGAGGAGTGCGGCAAGCCATTCTTCGTGGCCGGCTTCCTTTTTGAGGATGGCCCAGAGAACCGAGGAATCGAGGGCGGTGATCATGGCGGAGGGGGCGGAGTTTCCATGGGGCCACTGCGCAGGTCATCCAGTATGGTGGTGGAAGACTGATTTTCCCAAGGGTGGCCCCGGAGTGCGGCCTGTGCCGAGACCTGCCATTCGTTGAGGGTTTTTTCCCATTCGCTGCGGTGAACAACTCGTCTCGCGGTGAGGATGGGAGCGGTTTCGTCAAACTCCAATTGATCCCCGGCCTTCAGGTTGAGGCGCTTTCTGAGTGAGAGCGGGATGGTGATTTGTCCTTTACTGGTCAATGTAACGGTCATGCTGTGAAAGTAAGGCGAGAAAGTAAGGCGGGCGAATCCTATTTTGAAAGCGGAATGCAATCACTCTTCCCGCATTTCCTTGATTAGGCGATCAACGATTTTCTTGGAGGTCATGCCCTGCGACTCGGCCGCGAAGTTGGTAATCACGCGGTGGGTGAGCACGGATGACGCGACGGCTTCAAGGTCTTCGAGCGAGGCCATGTAGGCACCGCGCAGGGCGGCGCGGGATTTCGCGCCGAGGATGAGGTATTGCACGGCGCGCGGGCCGGCACCCCAGCCGACGGTATCCCTGATCCATTGCGGGGCCTCCGGTTGGTGGGGGCGGGTCTTGCGGACCATGTTGACGGCGTATTCGTAGAGGTGTTCGGGGACGGGCACGCGGCGGACGAGTTGTTGGAAGGCGAGCACCTTCTGGCCGTCGAGCAGGTGGTTGAGCGTCTGGCGGGCGCTGCCCGTGGTTTCGCGTGCGATGCGTTTTTCCTCATCCGCAGACGGGTAATCGACCTCGATCAGGAACATGAAACGGTCGAGCTGGGCCTCGGGCAGCGGGTAGGTCCCCTCCTGTTCGATCGGGTTTTGGGTGGCGAGAACGAAGAACGGCGGTTGCAGCGGATAGGTGTGGCCGAGCACGGTGACCTTGTTTTCCTGCATCGCCTCGAGCATGGCGGACTGGGTCTTGGCGGGAGCGCGGTTGATTTCATCGGCGAGCACGATGTTTGCGAACACGGGCCCTTTGATGAACTCGAACTCGCGGCGACCGCCGACTCCGGATTCCTGGATGATGTCGGTGCCGGTGATGTCCGCGGGCATCAGGTCGGGGGTGAACTGGATGCGGTTGAACGAGAGATCGAAAGTCTGTGCGACCGAGGAAACCAGCAGGGTTTTTGCGAGGCCGGGGACGCCCATGAGCAGGGCGTGGCCGCGGGCGAAGAGGCAGATCGCGAGTTGCTCGATGACGAGATCCTGGCCGATGATGATTTTTCCGAGTTCCGCGCGGAAGGTCTGGTAGGTCCTTCCCAGTTCGTCGATGGCGGCAACGTCATCGGGCGGGAGTTGGTGGGCGAGATCGGGGGTGGAATCCATGGTATGCTTGGTGCAAACGAAACTAGGCGGCGTCCTTGTTTTGTCCAGACGGGAAGTCGGACGATTCATGGAAGCCAAGCGCCGTGATTTGAATCCGTCGATGACGGTGCGACGACTCTTTTCACGCAGCCCCGGCAAGAGGAAGCCACGCGGAACAAAGCACCAACCTTGCGGGGGGACTGCCGCCATGCATGATGGCCGCGATGAGTGATTGGAATTTCATGACCGTGATCATTGTGCTGGCGCTGTTCCTGCTATGGAAGCTGGAATTCATCGCCACCCTGCTCAACCTGTGTGCCTTTCCCGGCAAGGTGCCCGGCGAACTCGCCGATGTAATGGACGAATCGAAGCTTGATCGCGCCCGCGAATACCTCGGCGTCAACGCGCGCTTTGAGATCATTCATTCCATTTTTACTCTGACCGCGCTGCTGGTGTTCTGGTTCGGCGGCGGCTTCGGCTGGCTGGACGCCCTCGCCCGCACGGCGACAACGGGAGAGGTGGTCGCCGGTCTGGTTTTCCTCACCGCCCTCTTTCTCGGCCAATCTCTCATCTCGCTGCCGTTCGCGGTTTATGGCACCTTCGTGATCGAAAACCGCTTTGGCTTCAACCGCGCCACACCCGCCACCTTCATCATGGACCGGGTGAAAGGGCTTCTGTTAGCCGCTGTGATCGGCCTGCCGCTGGCCGCCGCCGTCCTGTGGATCTTCGGCACCATCAGCCAGGCATGGCTCTGGGCATGGCTGCTCGTCACGGTGTTCCAATTGCTGCTCACCTGGCTCGCCCCATCCCTGATCATGCCACTGTTCAACAAGTTCACGCCGATGCCCGAGGGCCCGCTCAAACAGGAGATCGAAGCACTCGGCACGCGCTGCGATTTTCCGCTCGAAGGCGTCTTCGTGATGGATGGCTCCAAGCGCTCCACCAAGGCCAACGCCTTCTTCACCGGCCTTGGAAAACGCAAGAAAATCGCCTTGTTCGATACCCTCATGGAAAAAAGCAGCACCCCCGAACTGCTCGGCGTGCTTGCCCATGAGATCGGCCACTTCCGCCGCGGTCATATCAAGCAGCGCCTCGCCGCCGGCATCGTGCAAACCGCCGCCATTTTCTTCCTGCTAGGTCTGGCCATCGATCCGGACGGAAAATTCGCCCGCCTGCTTTTCGATGCCTTCGGTGTGAAACAAATCTCCCCGCACGTCGGCCTGGTGCTTTTCAGCATCCTCTTGGAGCCCATGAGCAAGGCCCTCGGCGTGCTCTTCAACGCATGGTCGCGCCGCCACGAATTCGAGGCCGACGCCTACGCCGCGGAAATGACCGGCGGTGCCGCGCCGCTCGCCTCCGCCTTGAAAAAAATGACCGCCGACCACCTCTCCCACCCCACCCCCGCCGCATTGCGCGTATGGCTGGACTACTCCCACCCGCCGCTTATCGAAAGGCTGCGCGCCCTCGCCGCCGCAGGGAAATGATCCGGAACTCCCATGGCCCTGCCATCTCCCACACATGCGTGCGCCGACATCCGCTGGTTGCATGAGGCGGAAGGGACGAGCAACGACCATGAGCGCCTTGCTTGACCTTGTCTGCAAATGGACTTAACAGAAGCGTATCACGCAACCAAGCCGATGAGACCTTTAAAGACATTGATTCGCCTTGTTTTGATGGCGGTGCTTGCCGTCGGCTTCACTTCTTGTGAGCGGGCTGGAGAGCAGGAAAAAACACACGATTCCACCCAAACTTCGACGAATTCAAAACGCGGTGACCGGAAGGATTCGCCTTCCAGCCGCAGGAAATTCGAATCCGGATTGAAGACGGCGGAGGAAACGGAAGATCCCGCAAAGAGAAACGAAGCGCTCGCCGCGCTGGCAACGGATGCCATGGAGGATCGGCCAGATCTTGCACAGATGGCAATCCTCAAGCTGACGACCGACAGCCCTGAGTTGCCAGGACTGATGAGTGCCTATCTCACGGGCCTGCTCGAGTCAGGAAGCGATGACGCGCTGGCGTGGGCGAATTCTCTCGAGGATGAGGAAATGTCCGGGATGGCTCGCGAACTTATTGCGCAACTCGTTCCGGATAATCGATTGGGAACGACGGTTCCCCGCGCCTTGGATGGAGGAAAAATCGCCGGGACGGGATTCAAGCCGGGAGATGAACTGATGCTCCAAAGGTGGGCGATCATGGACCCGCAGGCAGCGGCCGCTTGGCTTGCCAACATGCCTGTGGGCGAAACCCGGAATGAAGGATTTCGCAATATCTCTCGCAGCCTCGTGCAAACAGGCGATGAAACGGCGGTCAATTGGTTGAATTCCCTCCCGTCCGAGGGACTCCGGGCAAATGCCAGGGAAGCCATGGCGGCCGCAGTCATGGAAACACCGGAACCGATTCGCATCGCGCTGCTGGGACCGCCGGAGTCCGGGCTGCGGATGCAACTGGGCGAGGCTCTCGCCCGCCTGCAGCCGCCCCCCGGGCCTGCTGAAGAGCAGGGGATGGACGATCCTGCCGCTGCCGGCAAATAATCGGATAGGCAGACGAAACTTTCGACATGCCATTGCTGGAGCTTGCCGCTCACGATGATGGATCGCGAGTCCTTTGGCACGAAGGCGGCTCTATTGCGTCCCAACGCCCGCATGACAGCCCGGCATGCCTTTGAGAATGCCGCCCGACGGAGAAAAAGGTGATCACGGTCGCAGCAGATTCCACGCGGTGACCAGCGCCTTGAGGCCGGCCATTTCGATGGAGGGATCGACGCCGGCACCCCACAGCAGGCGACCGTCGTCGTGCTGGATTTGCACGTAGGCCGCCGCGCTCGCATCCGATCCGCCGCGCACGGCGTGCGAGCGGTAATCGGTGACTTTGAAATCTTTCAGGCCGATGCCTTCCAGCGCGTGGACGAAGGCGTTGATCGGCCCGTTTCCAAAGCCCTCGATGTGCTGCTCCTCGCCATGGTTGAGGATGCTCGCCTGGCACTTGACCCGGCCGCGCTCGCCCACCTGGTGGATGAGTTCGTAATCGATCACATCCAGCGGGCTGGCGAGATTGACGAACTCGTGGAAAAACGCGTCGCGGATCTCATCGGCGGTGAGTTCGCGACCGTGTTCATCGGCCAGATCGTAGATGCGCTTTCCGACCTGCGGGTGCATGGTTTTCGGCAGGTCGAAGCCATGCTCGCGGTCCAGCACGTAGGCGACGCCGCCTTTTCCAGACTGCGAGTTGATGCGGATGATGGCCTCGTAGCTGCGCCCGACATCCTGCGGATCGATGGTGAGGTAGGGCACGCCCCAGACGGTTTCGGGGTGGGCCTTGAGTTCCTTTTCGCGGCGGTCGAGGCCTTTTTTGATGGCATCCTGGTGGGAGCCGGAAAACGCGGTGAAGACGAGCTCCCCGGCGTAGGGCTGGCGCTCCGGCACGTTGAGGCGGGTGACGCGTTCATAGACGGCGCGGATGGCGGGCAGGTCGGAGAAGTCCAGGCCGGTGGCCACGCCGTGGCTGTTGAGGTTGAGCGCGACGGTGACGATGTCGAGATTTCCGGTGCGTTCGCCATTGCCGAAAAGCGTGCCTTCCACGCGGTCGGCGCCGGCCATGAGGCCGAGCTCGGTGGCGGCCACGCCGGTGCCGCGGTCGTTGTGGGTGTGCAGGGAAACGAGGAGGGCCCCGCGGTTTTTCAAGTGGCGGCACATCCACTCGATCATGTCGGCGTGGATGTTGGGCGTGGTCCACTGCACGGTGTCCGGCAGGTTGATGATCATCTTGTTCTCCGGCGTGGGCTGCCAGATATCAATCACGCCATTGCAGCATTCGAGCGCGAATTCCAGCTCGGTGTCCGAGAAGGATTCGGGCGAGTATTGCAGCACGATCTCGGTGCGCGGCACGGTGGGGACGAGTTGTTTCACCAGCCGCGCGCCCTCCAGGGCGAACTCGCGGATCGATTCGCGCGAGGCATCGCCGAAGGTGACGCGGCGCTGCAGCGGCGAGGTGGAGTTGTAGATATGGACGATGGCGCGTTTCGCTCCGTCGATCGCTTCGAAACTGCGGCGGATCAGGTGCTCGCGCGTCTGCACCAGCACCTGGATCGTCACGTCATCCGGGATGCGATTTTCCTCGATGAGGCGGCGGCAGAAGTTGAACTCCGTGTCCGCGGCCGAGGGGAAGCCGACTTCGATCTGCTTGAAGCCGACGCGGCAGAGCACATCGAAAAACTCCAGTTTCTCCTCCACGGACATCGGCTGGGGCAGCGCCTGGTTTCCATCGCGCAGATCGACCGAGCACCACTCGGGCGCGTGGTCGAGCACCCGGTCCGGCCAGGTGCGGTCCGGCAAGCGGACGGGCGGGAAGGGGCGATACTTGTGGAGTGAGGACGGATTCATGGGAAAACGGAGCGGGTTGCGAGCCTACGGCGGCAAGCCGCCGGGTCAAGCGCGCGGGACGTAGAAGAGGATGGCGCTGCCACCGTATTCGCGGCGGTCGCTGAGGGTGAAATCCTCCGCCGGGGGCGAGGCTTGGTTTGCGGAAACCTCCGCGACCAGCCAGCCGTCCGGTGCCAGCAGCGGGGCGAGCAGGCCGCTTTTCAACAGATCTCCGACGTGATCCTTGTCGCCGTAGTGTTTCCAATATGGCGGATCGGCGAAAATGAGGTCGTAGGTGGCGGCGTCGCGTTTGAGGAAGGAAATGGCCTCGGCTTTCACCGCGAGGCCGCCATCGAGGCGGGCCTTGCTGAGATTCTCCGCGATCACCGCGCAGGCCTGTCGGTGTTCATCGACAAACACGCAGGACGCCGCGCCACGGCTCAGCGCCTCCAGTCCGATCGCTCCCGAGCCGGCGAACAGATCCAGCACGCGCGCGTTTTCCACGCGTTCGCCGAGAATCGAAAAGATCGCCTGGCGCACGAAATCCGTCGTCGGCCGGGCGACGGCTGCGGGGACCTTGATGGCGATGCGTCCGGCTTTTCCGGCAATGATTCTCATGCGCCAAGCCATAGCTGCGGATGCCGGAATGAAAATCACGAAAATGGATATCTACCGGGTGGCTTGCATGCGTTTGATTCAATGCCTACCATCCAGGTCATATGCAGGTCACGCAGTCCTTTCCCGCGCGCTGCGGTGTCGCGCTTGTTTCAGGCATGCTTTACTCGCTCGCTTATCCGCCGCTGGGCTGGGGCTGGCTGTGATGCGGATGTGGAAACCCGCGCTGGCCATGCTGCTAGGGCTGGTCCTGTGCATCGTCGCGTTCCGGCCGGTCTCGCAGCCTGCGGCCGGGGATTCGTCCGCGGCGAAAGTCGGCGGACTGCAATTTGAAAACGTGTCGCTCGATGTCTTTCTATCCGAAACCAAACAACTGCCCGACGGTGTCCGGCATGTCGTCTGGCCGGAATATGCCGTGCCCTACGACCTCCGCTCTAACCGGCGCGATTGGGAACTCGTGCAAAACCTCTGTCGCGAGCGCGACATCACCCTCACCCTCGGCACTCAGTCCCGCCCCGGAGATGGCGACGCCTGGCGTAACATCGCCCTCACCCTCGATCCCGGCGGAGTCCGCGGCGAGCACACCAAGGTGCATACCGTGCATTTCTTCGATGATGGCTCGCCCGGCAACGCCGCGCTGCCAGTCGGGACACGCCACGGAAAAATCGGCACGCCGGTTTGTTTCGATTGCGACTACGAAGGAGTCGTTCGCCGGATGACCGCCTCTGGCGCGGAAATGTTCATCGTTCCCATTATGGACTCGGAACCGTGGACCGCCCGCCAGCACGACCAGCACGCGGATCTTTTCCGCATTCGCGCTGCGGAAAACGGCCGGTGGATGTTTGTATGCGCGTCATCAGGTATCTCGCAAGTCATCGATCCGCACGGCCACGTTCACCAGCGGCTGGACGCACTGAAACAAGGCCCGCTCGTTGGCACGATTCGTCCAGAGACGAAGCTCACGTTCTACACCCGCTTCGGCTGGCTCACGCCATGGTGCGTGCTCGGCGTGGTGGCCACTTGCTGGATGGTCCTACTCCTTCCACGCCGCCGGGGGGGGCGTCTAGTATGTCGGAAAATAATCCTTGCCGCGCACGATCCATTCCACATCGCCAAGCACCTCAATGAGGCGGTTGATCAAGTGCGCCGTGGCTAGCAAGGTCGGCTGCGCTCCAAGGAGCAGCGGGCCCGCGCCAAGGGCGGTCGATTTTTGTTGTTGAAACGCTCCACCAAGGTTCGCGGCAAGGCCAGGGCCAAGCTCAACGCGGTTCTCGCTTCGCTCGGAGCCACATCGCGTGCCTGGGAGCTCAAGGAAAGCTTCCGGCGCTTCTGGCTCTACCGAAGCCCGACCTGGGCCGCGGCATATCTGAAGGCATGGACCACCCGCGCTATGCGCTCGCGCCTCGAGCCAATGAAGAAGGTCGCCAAAATGCTGCGCGCTCATGAGGAACTTCTGCTCAACTACTTCCGTGCGAAACGAAAATATAACAGTGGCGTGGTCGAGGGATTGAACAATAAAGCCCGTGTTTCGCTTGCGCATGGTTATGGGCATCGCTCTTCCGAAATACTCAAACTCGTTCTCTATCATTCGCTTGGAAAGCTTCCTAAGCCTCCTTGTTCACACAAATCCTGCTGACGAAGCACAGTTTCTTAAATAACCGCGCATTCGGAACATGCTGTGCTATGATTTAGTCATGGCCCGGATCGCTCAACCACTTTTTCTGCAACCAGATGAAGTTCTCCACCTTGAATCATTGCCGCGACGCAGCACCCTGGAAGTCCGTGTCGTAAGACGACGCCGTGCCTCGCTGCTCGCGGCCCCAAGGCATGAGCAATGTCGAAATTGCGGTGAAACTCGACCTGCATCGCAACGCAATTAGCAAATCCGCACCCGCTTTGAGCAGGTCGGACTGGCTTGTGTTGAAGATGCGCCTCGCTCCGGAAAGCCACCAATTCATTCGGCGCGAACCAAGCAGAAGGTGGGGACCACGGTATGCGGCAAACCACCCAAAGGGATGAGCCGGTGGAGCACCCGGAGCCTTGCGGAAAATCCCGCTACGATGACTTCGCCGCGCTCGCCGCCGGACGCACGCTGGGGGAGATGTGCGCTCCCATGGCTCCCGGTGAAACATGACGCCTGCCGACAGCAGGCGATCATTTCCTCCGCTGCGCGAACATCCAACGCAGCGTTTCCGGATCCTTATAAACATCGTGCCAGCATACATGACCCAGGCCGGGATAATAAGTGACTTTCGGTTTGCCGCCCGCGCGTTCCAAGGCGGCGATCATTTCCCGGGTGGCGGCCACGGGCACTTCGGAATCCATATCCCCGTGGAACGCGAAAATCGGAACATCCTTGAATTTGACCGCAAGGGAGGGGTCACCGCCGCCGCAAATCGGCACTGCAGCCGCGATTTTTTCCGGTATCCGGCCTAGCAGATCCCAGGTTGCGAAACCACCCATCGAGAGTCCCGTCACATAAAATCGCTTCCGGTCGATCGCATTGTCGGCCATGATCTCATCCGTCAGGACGATGATCGCATCCAACAGTTTGTTAGGCTTGGAGGCGTCGCTAAGGAACGTGAATTTCGAGTCGAAAGGAGCCCACCACTCATCCTCCGGGCATTGCGGGGCGATGAGGAAACAAGGTTCGTTGAGTTTTTCCCCGCCCTGGATGATGCGCATCACACTGTGTCTGATATGGGACTTGTTGTCGGAGCCGCGTTCGCCGGAACCGTGGAGAAACAGCACGAGCGGATAGGTTTTCCCCGGTTCGGTTTTTTCGGGGATGCTCCAGCGGAATTTGATGAGCGTGCCATCGGGTGCCTTCCACTCGCGGGCCTCGGGGGAAGCGGCCTGCATGGAGCAGGTTCCGATGAGTGAGGCAATGAGGAGGGCTCGCATGATCATGATAGGATTTTGGAAATTGGTTTTGCACTCAATCGTTCCGTTCAGGATGCCCGTCGGCAGGCTCGTCGCAGGCCAGGGAAACCGCAGCCGCGTTGAGTGGAACACCAACGGGCGCATCCCGGCGCGCGGACGGCTTGCACGGAAGCCTCGCCTCAATGTAAGCCAGAACCCCCTCCCTTTGCTTCAGGGCGCTCGCCGTGAGCGCCTTGTGCATCAGTTGGGCGATGGCGGTCGATAGCGCCAGGGTCACCACAAAAAGCACGATTCCTCCGCCGTTGAGCTCGAAGTCGAAATGGCTCTTCAGGATCGATACGATCGGGAAATGCACCAGATAGATCTCGTAGCTGATCAGGCCGATGAACGCACAGGCATCCTGAATCTTGCCGAAGTGCACCCGCCGGATGTCGAGTTTGACCATGCCGAGCACCAGCAGCACGGAAAAGATGCTGAAGCATGACACATCGATCCAACGTCCTTCGTTGAAGAGCGCCACATCGCGGTATGAAAGCAAACTGCTCCAAACCAGGCGGACGAACGCCGCGCCACAGACGAACCATCCGATCACCATCAGCCAGCGCGCCGTTTTTTCGGACAGGTGGACTTTGTGCGGCGTGAAGATGATCATGCCGGCGATGCTACCCAGCAGGAATCCGTCATATCTGCCCGGCAGCGTCCACCAATCCACTCCCGCTTTCCGAAGAACAATGGCGAGCACCAGCAGCAGGAGCACGCCGCAGATCGTCGCCGGGGTGATTCTGAGTTTCGCATGGGCAAAGGTGCAGAACAGGATGCCCCACAGCATGTAATAGTGCTCCTCCACAACCAGCGACCAGTAGGGAATCATCTCGTGAACCCGCGGAAAAATCTCCTTGCCGCCGAAAACCACATCCAAGTGCTGGTAGAAGAACACGTATGGCAGGGATTCCCACTGCGGCTTCGTCCCGATGAAATAGATCACCAGCTCGTATAAAACCATCACCGTCAGGTAGGCGGGCAGCAACCGGAGCGCCCGGTAAAGGAAGAAGGCCAGGGTCCCGCGGCCCTCGTCGCAGTTGGCAATCAGGCTCCGGGTAATCAGAAAGCCGGACATGACGAAGAAAAAATCCATCACGCCCCAATACCAATGGAGGTAGTGGGCGAACTTGCAATGGCAGGCCACCACTCCGATGCAGGCGACACCTCTGGCTGCATCGAGGAAGGGAAACCTTTTCAGGCTCAGGGCTCCGGAAAAATCGACATTCATTCTTTTTTGGGGGGAATCGTAGCGGACATGGGACTATGACATTCGCTTGAAAAGGCGGTATCACGCGATCCCGTAATGCCCGCTGACGGCTTGTGGGGGAGGAAAAGGTGGGGGGATGATTTACGGTGTGATGCTGTACAAATCCGGGAAGATGTAAAGCACGGCGAACACGGGGTAGTGTCCTAATTTGGATCAGAAACTATTTTGGTCTATTCAGGTGGAAATGGGGAAATTTTTCTTTCCGTTAAATCGTTAGAATCTCAGCGGTCTGGCTGATGGACATTCGATAGGAGAATCCGATCTCACTTGCAAGCTCCGAAGGTTCTCCCGCGCTGGGACGGGACGGTGGAGCCGACTAGGAGCGGAGCGACGAGGCGGCGGAACCGGCCCGTCCCAGCGCGGTGGCCAGTTGCCCCAGCTCCTTGTGTCCCCTGACCCGCCGGAAGCCCTCCTGGGCCCGCAGCAGCGCCAC
>JAUYNL010000033.1 GCA_030696085.1 Luteolibacter sp. | reverse complement strand
TTCTCCGGTGCGGGGTTTCGCTTCGAAATTGCGATTCGCAAGGCGGGCCGGGCATGCTACGCCGGAGCAAGCCATGAGTTTCCACTACGTCTATCTCCTTCGAAGCATGGTCGAACCGGATCGCTACTACGTAGGCCTGACGCGGCATCTGCAATCGCGACTTGGCGAACACAACCGCGGAGAAACCCCAAGCACGAAGCCATACGCCCCTTGGCAAATTGAAATTGCCACAGCCTTCCGCGACCAAGCAAAGGCCGCTGCCTTCGAGCAATATCTCAAAACCCACTCTGGACGAGCCTTCTCAAAACGCCACTTCTAGCTGGAGCTTGCCCCGGCGTAGCGCAGCGAAGACGGGCCGCCAACTCATGGCGCAGCCGGAAAAAACACCGAAGGCTTGTAGGCGTTTTGACATTCATGTGAATTGGAGAGCTTTGACCCCATTGATGCGAACATTCCTCAGACACGTTCATCTGAACGTCAAAGAAAAAACGCCAGTTTCGCTCTTCCTTGAATTCATGTCTCCTTAGCTTTTTCGATCTGCTAGGAATTCATATCCAACCAGTTCATTCAACCTGATGATCCTGAAAACCTTACAAAAAACCCAACTCGAACCGGTCTTCCCCGAACAAACGAATCCATTGACTTCCAGCGACTTCGCCGCTTTCCTCGTCACCGTAACCGCGCGACGCATATCAGCCCAACGCGATATGCTGGTGTGCGAATAAAGACTGTTCTGCAAGAAAATGCACCCCTTCAAACTACTCCCCTTTTTGGCCACGCTTCAAATGTTGCCCGGAGCAACCGTTTACTTCTCATATTTAGGTGTGGTTGAAGGCATGGATGCTTTAGGTAACCCCATCGCGATCGCAGTAGGAGGTTTTGAGCCAGGTCACTTGACTTTTCAAGGCAACCCACCGAGCCTGAATACTCAAGATATCACCGATTTCTCGTTCACTTTGAGCCTACCGGATTTAGACGGATTTGGTAATCCCGTTGCGAGGATTATTGAGTTTAATGACTTACTCCACTTTGATGCGATTTCGGATGATGGATCTTTCACGGGCTTCACACTAGTCAGCGAGACTACCTTTTTAAATCCACCGGGCCCATTCAGCTTTTCAACCTGGGAAGATGGTCAGGTGTTCAGGTTCTCAGTTATGCCCGATCAGTCTGGACGTCTTGAGGCGGTTTCTGATGTTTCTACTATCACCATTACCGAAGGAACAATTGCAATTGTTCCCGAGCCAGAGGTCTTTGCGCTTGCTGGATTCGGATTTGCTCTACTCGCATTCAGGCGTCACCGACACATCTGGCGCATAAATTGAAGAGCAGAATCGGGTCCCCGGGAGTAGTTAGCTCCCGGGTCCCACACCACCCTGCGTACGGCTCCGTACAGGGCGGTTCCAATCAGACTCGAGCCTTTGGCCCGTGATGAAGAACGATCCAGATGGCTCTCAGATCGGGAACCCCTTGTT
>JAUYNL010000020.1 GCA_030696085.1 Luteolibacter sp. | reverse complement strand
ATGAGCATCCGGATCCACCGCATGGCCTCTCCCGTCCACGACAGAGCCATCGCACTGCTGCTGGAGGATCTCACCGCAGCCAAATTCCGCCACCCGGAAACCGGCCACATCTTCATCTATCAGCTCATCTGAGCCGCCCCGCCGAATTCCAAAAATGTGACAAACTTTTTTCCGCCCGGATCAGGATGTCTGAAGTTCCACCTTGTCATCCCCATTTCCGGTGCGAGTTTCCGCCGATGTCCCACTTCAGCAAGCTCTTCACCGCCGTGACCACCGGAATCTTCGCCGCCGGCGCAAGCGCGGAACCATTGGCGGACGGCGCGGCCCTGCCCATGGTCTCGCAGAAAAACCAGGACGACCAGGTGGTGGAACTCGCCCAAGCCGGTGCCGCGGGATACCTGCTGGTCTATTTCTATCCGAAATCCGACACCCCGGGCTGCACCAAACAGGCATGCAGCCTGCGCGACTCCTTTGAGCAGCTCACCGCGAAAAACGTGCGGATTTTCGGCGTCAGCACCGATCCGGTGAAGGCGCAGAAGACCTTCAAGGACAAATACAAACTGCCCTTCGATCTGCTCGCCGATGAGGACGCCACGGTGGTCGCCGCCTTCGGCGTGCCCAGGACCGTGAACTTCGCCAAGCGCCAGGCCTTCCTCTTCAAGGATGGAAAACTCGTCTGGCGCGATCTCTCCGCATCGACCGATCAACAGGCCGCCGACGTGCTGGAGTTTCTATCCAAAAATCCCTGATCCGCCTTTTCCCCGTCAATCCTCCGCAGCCTCCGCCGCACGGCTCGCCTTGCGCAGATACTCGCAGATCACCGGGATGCGCGCGCCGACGGATTCCATCTCCAACAGATCCTGGCGCAGGTCGGGCTCATGGATGAACTGCTGGCAGACGATGTCCGTCATCAGCGCGGGATCCTCCGCGCGGTCGAGCAGGGCGAACACCCCCTCCTTGACCTCCTCCGGCAGCGGGCGGATCGCATCCTCCACCGATCCGCGCAACGTCCGCATCGCGGCCTGTGCCTGCTTTTCCGGCGCGAACACCGACACCACCGGCTCAATGCTCGCGTAGGGATAAGGATGATCGTCGTGCCACTCCGTGAAACGCACTCTCATCACTCCGTGGAGCAGCAGTTGCGAGGTGCCGTCCTTCTGTTCGCGCGAGGCCCGGACCAGTCCGATCGTTCCCACCGGGGCCGTGCAGGCGGATGGATCCGCCTTCTCCTTGCCGGTCAGCCGCGCAACCGCGAAAAAACAATCCCCCTCCAGCGACTCCTCCAGCATCTTCCGGTATCGCGGCTCGAAGATATGCAGCGGCAGGCCGCCATGTGGAAACAAGGTGCAATCCGGCAGCAGCATCACGCCGCAGCTTCCGGGAAGATGAATGGTGGACATTGCCCGGGAATGGAGCCACAAGCGCACCCCGCTTGCAAGACGGTTAGAACATCCCGCGCTCCAGGAATTCCCGGCGGAAAATCGCCTGAATTTCCGCTTGTCACATTTTTTCAAACAAGAACCCTGCTCCGCGGCGCTTCATCGCGCGCGGAACCTCAACGCCAACCCACCCATCCCATCCCATGATCGAAGTTGAAAACCTCACCAAACAGTTCGGATCCAAGCGTGCCGTGGACGACCTCACGTTCACGGTCAGGAAAGGCGAAGTCCTCGGCTTCCTCGGACCCAACGGCGCCGGCAAGTCCACCACCATGCGCATGATCACCGGCTTCATCCCGCCCACCTCGGGCGACGCCAGGGTCTGCGGCATCTCGGTGATCGACGATCCGAAGAACGCCAAAACCCGCGTCGGATACCTGCCGGAGTCCGCCCCGCTCTATCACGACATGACGGTCGTCGGCTTCCTGAAATTCTGCGCCAGCGTCCGCGGGCTGTCCGGTTCCGCGAAAAACGACGCCGTCGAGCGCGCCATCGAAACCTGCTTCCTCACCAGCGTCGCCCGCCAGTCGATCGACACGCTTTCCAAGGGATACCGCCACCGCACCTGCCTCGCCCAGGCGCTGCTCCACGATCCCGAGGTGCTCATTCTTGACGAACCCACTGACGGTCTCGACCCCAACCAGAAACACGAGGTCCGCCAACTCATCAAGCGCCTCGGCAAGGATAAGGCCATCCTTTTCTCCACCCACATCCTGGAGGAAGTCGAAGCCGCCTGCACCCGCGCCGTGATCGTGGATCGCGGAAAAATCGTCGCCGACGGCACGCCCGCCGAACTTCTCGAACAATCCGGCACCGGCTCCCTCACCGACCTCTTCCGCAACCTGACCACCCGCGACACCGAAGCGGCCGCCTGAAGCGGGGTCACAAGGAAAGCCCTGATTTCCACCTTCCCACTGATCACAGATCACTGATCACTTCACACTTATTCCACCATGACTTCCCTAACCATCTACAAACGCGAACTCAGCAGTTACTTCGCCCAGCCCACGGCTTATGCCATCATCGTCATCTTCCTGGCGCTGTCCATGGGACTGACCTTCAGTTTCGGCAACTTCATGCGCGTCGGCGACGCCTCGCTGGAATGGACCTTCTTCTTCTGGCATCCGTGGATCTTCATGCTGCTGGCACCCGCCGTGGGCATGAAACTCTGGGCCGACGAACAACGCACCGGCACCATCGAGCTGCTGGGCACCTTCCCGCTCTCCACCTGGAGCGCCATCATCGGCAAGTTCCTCGCCGCCGCCACCGTCTGGCTTGTCGCGCTGCTGCTCACCTTCCCCATCGTGCTCACCGTGAACTACCTCGGAAACCCGGACAACGGAGCGATCTTCTCGGGCTACCTCGGCAGCTTCCTCGTCTGCGGCACCTTCCTCGCCATCACCATGCTCGTCTCCGCCTGCACCCGCGACCAGGTCGTCTGCCTGATTGTCTCGGTGGCCATCTGCGTGACCATGGTGCTCTGCGGCTATGATGATTTCACCCGCGAGCTCGGCAAGGCCGCCTCGCCCGCCGTGGTGGAAGCCGTCACCTCGATGGGCGTATGGGAACACTTCCGCTCGCTCAACCGCGGCCTGCTGCGCCTGCAGGATCTCGTCTGGTTCGGCTCCTTCATCTTCGTCTGCCTGCTAGGCACCAGCGCCATCCTCTCGGCCAAACGTTCCTAACTTATTTCAGCTTTTAAAATTTCAGATTCTCAGCATTTATCATGAAAATCACCCATCCCGTCACCCGCTCCGCATTCGGAGTCGCCGCGCTCGTCGCCATCGCCGTGCTCGCCAACTGGCTGGTCTCGCTCACGCCCATCGGCAACCGAGGCGCGGACTTCACCGAGAAACAAATCCACACGCTTTCGGACGGCACCCGCTCCATCCTCGGCGAGTTGGACACCCCGGTGGTCGTCCGTTACTACGCCTCCCGCAGCACCGACTACATGCCGGAGGAGCTCAAACTCCACATGCGCCGCGTGGACGACCTGCTCAAGGAATACGCATCCCTTTCCAAGGGCAGGCTGCGCATCGAAAACCTCGATCCCCAACCGGACACAGATGCCGAGGACTCCGCAAACCTCGATGGCATCAGCGGCCAGCGCATGAACGACCAGAACCTCTACTTCGGGCTCGCCGTTTCCTGTCTCGACCGCACCAGCGTCATTCCCTTCATCGATCCGCGCGATGAAACGATGCTCGAGTATCATCTATCCAAGGCCATCGCCGAGGTCAGCATGCCGGTGAAACCCAGGATCGGCATCATGTCCGCAATGGAGCTCAAGGGCGGTCCGCCCACGATGCCCGGCCAGCGGCCGGCTCCGGCATGGGTCATCTATCAGCAACTCAAGCAGTCCTTCGAACTTGAAGACATCGCGATGGACGCCACCTCCATCGATCCCGCTTCCATCAAGGTGCTGCTGCTCTTCCACCCCGCGGGCATCACCCCGGAGGCCGAGTTCGCCATCGACCAGTATCTGCTCAAGGGCGGCACAGTGGTCGCCTGCCTCGATGCCTTCTCGGTGGCCGCCCAAATGACCGGCGGCGGAAATCCGATGATGGGCCAGCAGGGCATACCCACCAGTTCCACGCTGCCCACCCTGCTCAATGCATGGGGTGTTTCCTTCGAGTCCGCCAAGGTGCTGGCAGATCCGGCCTTCGCCACCAAACTCGCAGGCGACCGCAACGGACTGGCCGTGCTGACCCTCAACAAGGAGGCGATGCCCCAGCAGGACAACGTCATCACCAAGGATCTCGCAAGCGTGACCCTGTTCCTGCCCGGTGCCTTCACGCGCACCGGCGGTGCAGGCGTGACCGCCAACACCCTGATCAAGTCCACCACCGGCGCCGGCTTTGTTGATGCCATGCGGGCCTCGCAGCTCGATCCCTCGCTCAACACGACCTTCCGCCCCTCCGGCACCGCTTACGATCTCGTCACCCACCTCTCCGGCACCTTCAAGACCGCCTTCCCCGACGGCAAGCCCGGCGAGAAAGCCGCCGAACCCGAACAGGAAAAGAAGGATGGCGAGGAGAAAAAGGCGGATGAAAAACCCGCCTCGCTCAAGGAAGCCACCCAGCCCGGCAATGTTTTCCTGATTGCCGATGTCGATGCCTTCTATGATCGCTTCGCCTACAACGTACAGAACTTCGGTGGCATGCAAATGGCCTCGCCCGTCAATGGCAACGCCTCTCTGCTCTTCAACCTGCTCGACCAGGCAGTCGGCTCCAAGCACCTGATCGGCACGCGTTCGCGCTCGGCCATCCGCCGCCCCTTCACCGTGGTCCAGAAAATGGAGGCGAAGTTCGACGAACAGGTCGGCACCAAGATCGAGGAGTTCAAACAAAAGCAAACCGCCGCCATCCAGAAGCTCAGCGAACTCCAAAGCGCCCGCTCCGGCAGCAGCAGCCCCTATGCATCTCCCGAGCAGGAGGCGGAAATCCGCAAGCTGCGCAAGGAACAAGTCGAATACTCCAAACTCATTCGCGAGCAGGAAAAGGACCTCCGCCGCCAGAAGGACAAACTCGCCGGCAAGATCACCCTGCTCAATACCGCCGTCATGCCTCTGATCGTCATCCTCGTCGGCCTTGCCCTCTTTATTCAGCGCCGCCGTTCCACTCGCGCCCGCTAATTTCAAATCCCAACTTTCAATTCCCACATTTCTTCCGCCATGAACAAACGTCAGGTCATCATTCTCTGGGTCATCGCCATCGTGCTCGGTCTCGCCGTGGCTGCTGTGAAACTCACGCAAAAGGACAAAAATCAAAGCGCCACGAGCCGCGCACCAGGACAAACATTGTTAGAATCCTTTCCCGCCTCCGATGTTTCCAGCGTGGAAATCAAAGGTGCCGCCGGATCGGTAAGCCTCGCGAAGAAGGACGGCAAGTGGACCATCAACGAGCGCGACGGATACCCGGCCAACTCGAGTTATGTGAACGATTTCCTACGCACGCTCGGCGACTTGAAAGTCACCCGCGGCATGGAGGCCGGTCCATCCTTCGCGCCGCGTTTCGGCATGGATGAAAACGCCGCAAATGCCGGGGACCGGGGCCTCAGCGCCAGCTTCAAGGATGCCGCCGGCAATGAACTCGCCAAGGTCTCGCTCGGCAAGAACATCGAAAGCGGCGCCGATGCCGGCCCCATGGGCGGCGGCTCGGTCGGACGCTACATCCGCAACCACGCCGATGAATCCGGCTTCTATGCCGTGAGCGAAATGTTCCCCTCCGTCAGCGACGAAGTGACCCGCTGGCTGGAGGACGATTTCTTCAGCCCTGAGAAAATCAAAGCCATCACCCTCAGCCAGAAGGGCAAGGACGAAGCCGCGTGGAAAGTCACCCGCGAGACCGAGGAGGCCGAGTTCAAACTCGAAGGCGCTGCCGCCGACGAGGTGCTCGACACCACTTCCACCACGCCGCTCAAGTCCCTGTTCTCCTATGCACGCTTCGACGACGTGCTTTCCGCCGCTCAGGCCAAGGAGCGCGGCGAGGCCGGAGACAGGCGCAATGCCGTGATCGAAACCTTCGAGGGCTTCACCTACACCCTCACCATCACGCCCTCCAAGGCAGCCGCGGAGGGTGAGACCCCACCGCCGGTCGATAATGTGCTGCTCACCGTCAGCGTCACCGCCGAACTGCCGAAAGAGCGCAAGAAAGAGGAAGGCGAAAAAGCGGAAGACGCCAAGACGAAGGACGCCGCCTTCACCGAACGCCTCAAAACCCTCACGGAAAAGCTGGAGAAGGAAAAAGCCCTCGCCGGTCGCACCTTCCTCATCGCCAAGAGCAGCGTGGACGCTCTCTTGAAAGAGCGAGACCAACTCATCACCAAGGCCCAGCCCGCACCCGCCGCGGATGCCGGCAAGGGCTCGGTCCAACAAATGCCCGGCGGCCTCGTCGCCACGCCGCCCGCCAGAACCGCCACCACGCCGCCCATCGAAGCCGTCACCCCGCCCATCTCCATCCCGCCGATGGAGGAGAAGGAAACCAAAGCGGAAGTGGAAAAGAAGGACTGATAATCCTGAGGTGATACCCCGTGAACACGGGAACCGTCAGGATTTCTTCTTCGTCCTGGACCTCCATGTGATGCTTTCTCAACCATCTGCCATTGTTGCTTGATCGAAGGTGCCGATGGAGCGCTTCACATTGGTATCAATACCACCCGGCCTGAGGTTGAAACGCAAGTGATCGCCCCATCCACAAGCATCGATAGGGGCTTTGTCTCGAAGCTTGCATTGCAGTGGAACGTTCCCTTGATTGAAGTTCCCAAGCAGCATGGTCACACAGGCACAAATCGCCAAAAAACTCGGAGTTTCGCGACAGCTTGTCACGTTTGCCCTCGCTGGCTATCCGCAGGTTTCCAGGCAATCCAGCGAACGTATACTGGCGGCCGCGTTGGAAATGGGCTATCGCCCGAACCCCCACGCCCGTGCGCTCAGGCGCAATCGCACTGGAATCATCGCGTTATGGGTTCCTGACCGGATTTCCACCCACTACGCCCACGTCGCCCGCGAACTCGGCCTGCGGGCGAAACTCGCCGGTCACGAGCTGATCATTTCGGAAGGCGGCGTTGGCGACATGAGCCGGCGCTGGTCCCATGTGCCGTTTGATGGAATCTGTGCGGTGGACACCTCGAAATCCGTGCAGCGCGAACTTGAGGCATTTGCAAAAAAATCCATCCCCGTCGTCAGTCTGGGCGCTTCCTGCGCGAAATCGGTGGATCATGTGGAAGTGGATTTGGGAAGCGGAACCAAAGCGCTCATGGCGCATCTCATCGGCTCGGGTTTCCGCAGGATCGCGCATGCCACCTTCGTCAGGAAATCCCTTTCGCACGAGAGCCGCCGCCTCGCCTATGTCGGAGCCATGAAGGCCGCCGAGTTGAGGCCGGAATTCATCTATTACCCGCTCACGCAGCAACAACGCCCGGTCACGCGCCAGTTGATCCGGAAATACATCGGTGATCACGGCCGTCCGGAAGCGATCTTCTGCCACTCGGACGATGTGGCCCTGGGAATCTACAGGGGCCTCTGTGATTTGAACATCCGCGTGCCGGAGGACATCGCCCTGGTCGGCTGTGATGGCATCGAGGATACCGAATATCTCGAGCGCCCGATCACCACTCTTGTGCAGCCGGTGGCCGCGATGTGCGCCATGGCCTGGCAGTTTCTTCAACAACGTCTTGAAGATCCCGGAATTCCACCCCAGCGCGCCGTGTTGCAGCCCACCCTCGACCTTCGCGAATCGTCCCGGCGCACCGTTTGATGCCGCCCCTTCCGGATTTTTGAAAAGGTTGAAACCATGATTTGGCAGGTGATAAATTTGATTGACGCGTTTCCGTCCAGTCACGAGGCTGCCGCCGGAATTTGACACCATGACTGAAAACCCAAAAATCGGCGCGGACAAGATCGGTTACAATCGTTTTCTTTTGCTCGTCGCCGGGTTGGGCGGACTCCTTTACGGGATCGACGTCGGCATCATCGCCGGGGCGCTGCCCTACATGGAGGCCACTTCGGGTTTGAACGCGGGGCAATTGTCCATCATCGTGGCCGCGGTGTTGCTCGGCAGTGTTATCTCCACGCTGTTCGCTGGGATGCTCTCGGATCTGATAGGACGTAAGCCGATGATGATCATCAGTGGCGTGGTATTCGTGGCTAGCATCCCGATGATCGCGCTGGCACAGGGTTTCGGTCCGTTGGTGATGGGGCGGCTCCTGCAAGGCGTGAGCGCCGGGTTGATCGGCGTGGTGGTTCCGCTCTACCTCGCCGAATGTTTGGGCGCGTCCGACCGCGGCAAGGGCACCGGGGTTTTCCAGTGGTTGCTTACGCTCGGCATCGTGGCCGCCGCATTGATCGGTTATGGCTTCAGTTTCTGGATCGGCGGCATTGAAAAAAACGGCACCGCGGAAGAGCTTTTCGCGGCCAAAGACCATGCCTGGAGGTGGATCTTCTGGGTCTCCATGCTGCCCGGTGTGTTATTCGTCATTGGCTCGTTTCTGGTGACGGAATCGCCGCGCTGGTTGTTCAAGCGCGGCAGGATCGATGCCACCCGCGCCGCATTGTTGCGCTCCCGCGACGGGGTGCAAGCCGACCACGAAATCCAGGAAATGCATGAAACCGCCACTCATGAGGCCGGCGTCAAATCCGCCGACGGCAGAACCACCTCCCGAGGTTCGCTCTTTTCGAGAAAGTATATCATTCCATTCCTGCTGGCTTGTGTGATCCTCGCCTGCAACCAGGCCACCGGGATCAACTCGATCATCGGCTATAACGCCACCATCCTCATCCAGGCGGGCTTGAACGACGCGCAGGCGCACATGGGCTATGTCATCCTCACGCTGGTCAATTTTATCATGACCATGGGGGCCGTGGCCCTGGTGGATAAGAAGGGCCGCAAGTTCCTGCTCTCCCTCGGCAGCGCCGGCATCATTGTCTCGCTGCTTGCCGTCGGATTCCTGTTCCGCAACACCGAAAAACACCGGGTCGATTGCAAGGACTCCGTGCAGGCGATGATCACCGAGGTGGATGCGGAACGGGTCCTCGCTGATGGCACCAGGCAGCCGGTCAAGGATCAGTTGGTGTCGTTCAAATACGACGATACCACCGCTGCCGAACTGCTCGCCGGCGCCGGTGATGCGGGAAAGGCCATCGCGGGCAGGTCCACCACCATGTCCATCATCTATTCGTGCGGGGACTTCACCGCCGCAACCACCGTGGTGCGGTCTGATGACAAGGCGGCGAAAATCAGAATCAGCCGCAATGACAGCCTGCCAAGCAGTGGCGTGGATGCGTTTTTCAAAAACCCCTTCGCCGATATAGAGATGTCGCGACATGCCGATCTCAAGATCGAAAACGCACTCATCACGCCCGTGCCCGGCACAGCCAACGGCTGGACCATCACGATCTGTATCTTTGTTTTTATCGGATTCTTCGCCGTCGGCCCCGGCGTTTGTGTTTGGCTCGCTCTTTCGGAACTCATGCCCACCCGCATCCGATCTAACGGCATGAGCATCGCCCTGCTCGTCAATCAGGCGGTTTCCACCACCATCGCCGCTATCTTCCTGCCCACGGTCGGGAAATACGGCTACTCGACGATGTTCTTCGCATTCGCCGCCTGCACGGTGATCTACTTCATCACCGCCGCCTTCTTCCTCCCGGAAACCAAGGGCAAGACTCTGGAGGAAATCGAAGAGCATTTTGAAAGCAGGAAATAAGCACTTCGCCCACCTAATTGATATGTCCGCACCATCGATCCAGCCCATGTGCTCCGCGCCACTCGATCCAGATTTCCTGCCGGCGGTGCGATTCAACCGCCGCTATCAGCAAACCGCCCGCGCCTCTGGTAAAGCAGTGCCGCTGGTGCTGGGACTTGAACGCGAGTGCGGCCTGATCTCGCGTTTTGAAACACTGGTTCTGCCCGCAGGCGACGCCGAAACCCTGCGCTACGTCGAGCGCATTGTGAAGTTCCTGCTTTGGGCGCGTGGCGGATGGAAGCTACACGTCGGCGGGCCGGAAGTGATCGGCGCGTTCATTCAAAAAACCTATTCGGCACGCGGCGCGCGCAAGTTCGACTGTGCGATGATGGCGCTCGCCTATGGCAGGAAATTCGAAGTTGTTCTCACCAGCGCGGGCAAGGTTCCCGCAGCCAGGGACATGCAGGTTGCGGCCGGCGGCCATCTCAAGGGCTGTCGCATCGGTTTCGATCTCGGGGCCAGCGACTACAAGGTCTCCGCCGTGATCGATGGCGAGCCGATCTTCACCGAGGAAACTCCGTGGGATCCGAAAATCCAGACCAATCCTGAGTATCACTATCATCATATCTCCGCCGCTCTCCATCGCGCGGCGGCACACATGCCACGCGTGGATGCCATCGGCGGCAGCTCCGCAGGCATCATCGTGGATAACGAAATCCGCGTCGCCTCGCTGCTGCGTGCCATTCCAAACAAACACTTCCCGCAGGCGGCAGCCGTTTTCAAGCGCATCCAGAAGGAATGGAACGTGCCGCTCGTGGTGATGAACGACGGTGATGTCACCGCCCTGGCCGGCGCGTTGTCCCTCGGACAATCAGGAATGCTCGGAGTCGCCATGGGATCGAGTGAAGCCGCGGGTTTCATGGATAAAAAGGGCCGCATCCTCGGCTGGCTAAATGAGCTCGCCTTCGCCCCCGTCGATTACAATCCCAAGGCTGCGGCCGATGAATGGTCCGGCGATGCCGGTGTCGGCGCACTGTATTTTTCCCAGCAAGCGGTTCACAAACTTCTGCCTGCGGCGAAAATCAAACTACCCGGGAACATGGATTTGCCGGAACGCCTCAAGGAGGTCCAGAACCTCATGGCGAAGGGCGACGAGCGCGCCGCGAAAATCTACCAAACCATCGGTGTCTATCTCGGCTACACGATTCCCCACTACGCGGATTTTTATGACTACGCCCACATGCTCATTCTCGGTCGCGTGACCACCGGCCAGGGTGGTGACATCGTGCTCTCCACGGCAAAAAACGTGCTGCAAGGAGAGTTTCCTGAAATCGATATCGCCATGCATGTGCCGGACGAGAAGACCCGCCGCGTCGGCCAGGCGGTGGCCGCCGCCAGCCTGCCCAAACTTAAAAAGTGATTTTATGAAGCTCTACAACCCAACTGCGGAAGTTTTCATTCCCGACCAAAAACCTGAAGGCGAAGCACTGCCGCGCATCACCCGTCTCGGCATCGGCGCGCATCAGGACGATCTCGAATTCATGGCTTTCCACGGAATTCTCTCCTGCTACGCCCGCGATGACCAATGGTTCGGCGGCGTAACCTGCACCAACGGCTCCGGCAGCTCCCGCAGCGGCCCCTACGCCAATCATACCGACGCCCAAATGATGACGATCCGCCGTCAGGAACAAAACACCGCCGCCGTCATCGGTGGCTATGCCGCCATGTTCCAGCTCGATTACCCGAGCAGCGTCATCAAGAGCCCTACGGCAACGGAACTGAAGGATGACCTGAAAGCCATCCTCACCGCCACCCGCCCGGACGTCGTTTACACCCACAACCCGGCGGACAAGCACGACACGCACATCGGCGTGACCATCGCCGCCTTGCAAGCCATGCGCGAACTACCACGGGAACACCGCCCCAAACAAGTCATCGGCTGCGAAGTCTGGCGCAATCTCGACTGGCTGCCAGACGACCGGAAGGTGCTGATGGACGTCAGCGGTCGCGACAATCTGGCGGCCGCCTTGAACGGCGTCTTCGACTCCCAGATCGCCGGCGGCAAACGCTACGATCTCGCCACGCTCGGCCGCAGGGCCGCGAATGCCACGTTCTTCGACTCACACGCGACGGATGCCGCCACCCAATTGATCTTCGGCTTGGACCTCACCCCCTTGGTCGTTGATGAATCCCTGGACATCGTCAACTTCGTCGTCGGCATCATCACAATGTTCGAGGATGATGTCCGCCGGAAACTCACCAATCGTCTGGAATGAACTAATGGAAATCATCATCCAACCCACCGCGGATGCCGCCACCGATATCGCCGCCCGCATCATCGCCCGCCTGTTGCGTGGAAAACCGGATGCCGTGCTCGGCCTGGCCACCGGCAGCACGCCGCTGCGGCTCTATCGGAAGTTGATCGCCATGGATTTGGATTGGAGCCGTGTCACCACCTTCAATCTGGACGAATACATCGGCCTGCCGCGCGAACATCCGCAGTCCTATCACAGCTTCATGTGGGAAAACCTGTTCCGCCACATCAACATTGCAGCGGATCACATCCATATTCCGGATGGCAATGCGGCGGACATCCCCGACTTCTGCGCCTGTTACGAACAACAAATTGCCAATGTCGGCGGCATCGACCTGCAAGTGCTCGGAATCGGCACCGACGGCCATATCGGCTTCAACGAACCCACATCCTCGCTCGCCTCCCGCACCCGCATCAAAACCCTCACCGGCCAGACCCGTCTGGACAACGCCCGCTTTTTCGGCAGCGAGCGGGACGTGCCCCATCATGTCATCACCATGGGTATCGGCACCATCATGGAAGCCCGTCAAAACCTGCTGCTGGCTTTTGGCCCGAACAAGGCCCGCGCCATCGCAGAGGCCGTGGAAGGACCGATCACTTCGATCAACCCGGCATCCATTCTTCAAATGCATCCCGTGGTGAAGGTCTGTCTCGATGAACCGGCGGCAAGCGATTTGCAGCGGGCGGACTACTACCGCTGGGTGTATGCCCACAAGCCGGACTGGCAGGCATATTGAGGCGCGTCTATTCGGTTGAATGTCTCAGGTGGCGGGAAATGCCAGCGAAACTGCAATGGATGATTGCCTGGATGTCGCCGCACCCGGCGGCACGAATGCATTCAGAATCGCAAACGGCCACCATGTGCGGGCTGGAGAATGGATCCCGGGCTCGCTTTCCGACCTGCAACTTTTTAGCAGTTCACAGAAAGACTCGTTGTGTGCTTCGAGTAGTTCTTCAAATATAATCTTTATGAAAATACGATCCGTGCGAGCCGCCCTGATTCTTGCCGCCATATTGGTTTCATCCGTTCGCGCGTCTGAGCCCACCTCCACCGAATCCGATTCCGAGCGTGACGCCCGCATGGCATGGTGGCGTGATGCGCGCTTCGGCATGTTCGTCCATTGGGGGCTATATTCGGGGCTCGCTGGAAACTGGAACGGCAAGATGGTGGCGGACAAGGGGGGGGTGGAGTGGATCCAGCAAATGGTGGGGGCGGACACATATAGCTACGCGGCGCAGGCCGTGCCCAAGTTCCAACCACAGCCGGAATTCGCCAAGGCCTGGGCGCGCCTCGCGAAAGAAGCGGGTTGCCAATATGTGGTCTTCACCACCAAACATCACGAGGGCTTCGCGCTGCACGATTCAAAGCTGACCCAGTATGACGCGGGAGATCTGCTCAACCGTGATCTCGTGCGGGAAATCTCTGAAGCGCTCCATGCGGAAGGATTGAAGGTCGGATTTTACCACTCGGTGATCGACTGGCACCATCCGCAGTATGATGGCACCCGCTCCAAGGAACTTCCTTACCCCAAGGGTGGGAAGGAAATTGCCGTTACGCCGCGCAACCATCAGCGCTACATCGAATTCCTTCATGCTCAGGTGGACGAGTTGATTTCGAACTACGGTAAAGTGGATATTCTCTGGTGGGATTATAGTTCCGTCGATTTCCAGGGCGAGGAAGCGTGGAGGGCGAAGGATTTGATGGCCAAGATCCGAGCCAAGCAGCCGCAGGTGATTATGAACAACCGACTCTTCCGCCTTCCCGAGGGCGGATTCAGCGGAATGGGGCCTAGCAGCGTGACAAATCGGATGGATCCGCAATACGGGGACTTCGTCACGCCCGAACAGCACATTCCGCAAACAGGTCTGCCCGGCGTCGATTGGGAAACCAACATGACCATCAACACGACCTGGGGATACAACCAGCACGACCACGCCTGGAAAAGCTCGCAGGAGATTACCCGCAACCTGATCGACATCACGTCCAAGGGTGGAAACTACCTGATCAACATCGGTCCCAAAGGTGACGGCTCAATCCCGCAGGAAAGTGTGGACTGCATGCGCGAAGTCGGCGTTTGGATGAAGGCCAACGCCGAGGCGATTCGCGGCACCAGCGCATCGCCCCTCGGGCAGACGCCTTTTGATGGCAGGATCACCACCAAAGGGGCCATCCATTATGCGCATCTCTTTTCACGCCCCGAGAGCGGCGAGATCGAAGTGCCCTTCAAGCTAGCCAAGGCCACATTGCTGGGCGGCGGCGGCAGCCTGAAGCTCCGCGCCACAGGAAACACCACCGTCATTGTGCTGCCTCACGCACTTCCCGATCCAGTGGCCACCGTGATTCGGTTGGAGTGATCCTTGAAAGGAAACTCTGGATAACCGCCCTCTTCCGGAATGGCAAAGAGGAACTTGCCGAGGAACATCAATCCGACAGCAGGCAGAAGATGGAGCGTCCGGATCGCATGCGAAAGGCGGCGGTTCAGGGCGATTGTATGGTTAGATTTTGCCGGGAGTGGTTTTGAGGAATCACAGGGCGGTCTCGGCGTGGACTACACGAATGGCGGCTTCCTCATCAATGCCGTGGCACACGCACCGGTGATGGGGCTCGCCATCCGGTTTTAAGGCAATCCGGGAAGGGCTTGATGGATCGCGCAATTGCGGGCACTGTCCGCGCGATGCCGATCATACTCGCCTCCGCCTCGCCCCGCCGCCGTGAATTGCTGGAACGCGCGGGCCTGGTTTTTGAAGTCATGCACTCCCCGGCGGAGGAAATCCATGACGCCTCGATCCTGCCGGAGCGGCTGTGCGAAATGAACGCGGAGCTGAAGGCGGCGGCCGTGGCGGCGTGGCGGCCGGATGCCACGGTGATCGGCTCGGACACGCTGGTCTTTATTGATGGCGTGCCGCTGGGCAAACCGGCGGATCTGGATGAGGCGCGCACCATGTTGCGGCGGCTTGCAGGGCGAGCGCACCGCGTCTGCACGGGAGTCTGCGTGATTTTTCCCGGCGGTCTCACGAAATGTTTCCACGGCACCACCGAGGTCGATTTCATGCCGCTCGAAGAGGCGGCCATCGACGCTTATTTCGCGCTCGTGAACCCGCTGGACAAGGCCGGTGCCTATGGCATCCAGGAGCACGGAGAGTTGATCATTTCCGGCATCCGCGGCAGTTATGAAAACGTGATGGGCCTGCCTGTGGGGATGTTGATGGAGGTCTTGCAGGAGTTTTGCCCCGTGAAGCTATCGATGCGTGGATGATGAATTCCGCGCATTGACCAGTCGCTCCGCTTATTTCTGCTGCCGCGCACTGGCCTTGAGGCGCAGGGCGTTGAGGGCGATGAAGCCGGTGGCGTCGTCCTGATTGTAGGCTTGTTCCTGGCCGCCCTCCATGGTGGCGACGGCTTCGGAATACATGCTGTGTGGCGAGCGGCGGCCGGCTTGAAGGACGTTGCCTTTGTAGAGCTTGAGGCGAACCTCGCCGGAGACGGTTTTCTGGGTCTCGCTGACAAGCGCCTGGATCGCCTCGCGCTCGGGGGCGAACCAGAAGCCGTTATAGACGAGTTGCGCGTATTTCGGGATGAGCGAATCGCGGATGTGCATGGACTCGCGGTCCACGACGAGCGTTTCGAGATCGCGGTGCGCGGCTAGCAGAATGGTGCCGCCGGGAGTTTCATAGACGCCGCGGGATTTCATGCCGACGAAGCGGTTTTCCACGATATCGACGCGGCCGATGCCGTTGCGGCCGCCTAGCAGGTTGAGCACGCGCATGATGCCGTATGGCGTGAAGAGCGGGTAACCGTCCTTCTCGCCGCTGGATTTCACGTCGCCGAGCTCGCCGAGAAGGGCGCAGAGGCTTGCGTGCCTGAGGCCGATGGCGTTGCCTTTTTCAAACAGGATCTCGATGTATTCCGCCTTGTCCGGAGCGTCTTCCGGGGAAACCGAGAGCACATACATGTCGCGGTCGGCCGGTGTGGTGGCGTCATACCACGGGTCCTCCATCGCACCGGCCTCGAAGGAGATGTGCAGGAGGTTGCGGTCCATCGAGTAGGGCTTCTTCATGGAGGCCTTGATCGGGATGTTGTGGGCCTCGGCATAGGCGATCATTTCGGAACGGCCGGGGAATTGTTTGCGGAATTCCGCGTCGCGCCACGGGGCGATGCATTTCACGTTCGGCGCGAGCGAGGCGGCGGAGAGTTCGAAGCGGACCTGGTCGTTTCCCTTGCCGGTGGCTCCGTGGGCGATGGCATCGGCGCCTTCCGCGATGGCGACGTCCATCATGCCCTTGGTGATGCAGGGGCGGGCGATCGAGGTGCCCAGCAGGTAGCGGCCTTCGTAGATCGCATTGGCCTGGATCATGGGGAAGATGTAGTTGGCGGCGAAGTCTTCCTTGAGGTCGCCGATGAAACATTTCGACGCACCGGTGGAGAGCGCCTTGGCTTCGAGTCCGTCGAGTTCGTCGCCCTGGCCGACATCGGCGCAGTAGGCGATGATTTCGGCGTTGTATTTCTGTTTGAGCCAAAGCAGCAGGACGGAGGTGTCGAGACCTCCAGAGTAAGCGACGAGAATTTTCATGGCGGCGCGGAGACAAGCAGGAAGTGAGGCTGCGGGCAAGGGGGAAGACGAGTGCCTGAGAGAGGCACTTACAAAATGGCTTCTAAGGGCTTGCTAGAGTCGTGAGGCGTTGTTTAGCCTGCGGTCCTTATGAAACTGCGGATAAATTGCTGGGGGATTCCAGCGCTGGCGCTGGCGCTCGTAGCATGCAAGAAAAGTGAGGAGGCCAAGGCTCCCGAAGCTCCGGTGGCGGTGGAAGCGCCGGTCATGGCACCGCCTGCCGCACCCGCTCCGGTGCTCAGGGTGCCGGGGCTGAGCCCGGAGGAGCGGGCTGCGAAACTCGGATTCGTGCAGCATCTGCCGCAGGAAATCGAAGTGGCGATGGCTTTCCACCACGGTTCGAAACACGCGAAGCGGGTCAAGGCCAGCAAGCTCTGGAAGCTCATCCAAGGAGAAATGGGCGGTGCCCCCGAAGCGGTGGTGGATGAGGTTACCGCCGAACCGGTGGGACCGGCCGCGCTGTTCAGCAAGGAGTTCACCATCGCGCTTGGAAAATCCATTGGCGAGCAAACCGGAAACCTGCTCACATTATACCGCCGCATGGGATATTTCCAGATGCGCGCACTGGCCACCGCGCTCGCGGAATCCGCGAAATCAGGCGATTTCTCCGCGCTGGAAGAGGCGTTTACGAATCAGTATGGCATGGAATTGATGAAGAATCTCATGGCGGACCCGGAATCCGGCGTCGCCTTGTTCGAGCGCATGAAGATGCCGCCGCTCTATCTTGCCTTCGGCACCAGCCCGGATGGCCGCGAGGCCGCCGCCCAGCAGCTCGCGGCGTTCACGGAAAACCTCGGCATGCTCGGCGAAATGGTCGAACCCGCAGTGGTGGAAAAAGTCGGCCAAACCTTCACCGGTCATCGGGTTTCCGGAGCCAAAATCTCCGAGCAGATGGCTGCGGACCGCAGTGGCATGGAAGCCATGCTCGAGCCCGAAATGGTGGACCGCCTGCTGGCAGCGATCGCCAAAAAAGACCTGGTGGTGCTCAGCGGAACCATTGGCAACTACGCCATGCTCTTCATTGGCTCATCCGTGGAGGATCTCAAGCTCGCGCCCGGCATCGGCGAATCCATGGTCGCCAACGACTCGCTTGCCTTTTGTGATGAGCATGTTTCCAAGGACCTCGCCGCCGTGGTTTACGGCCAGAAAGAGGCGCTCAAGCTGATGACGGATGCCGCCGGCGGATTGTCCGACATGGCGGGTGGACTGCGCGACGGACTTGCGGGTTCCGAGGGACTCGGCGATACCCGGGACCTGGAGGCGCTGCTGCGCATGGTGGCCGAGCGCGAAACAGCCCTGCGCCAGCTTGTCAGCACCGAGTCCACCGGCATGGCGGTGTTTTTCGAGGATGGACTTAAGATCGAAGCCTACGGCGGCACCGATGCCGGAGCGATCGATTGGAAGGCTGCAAACCGGCTTGCCTCGCTGGGTGATGCCGAAAACGTCGTGATGTTCGCAAATATGACCGGTGGAGCCGCCTACGATGAGAAAATGCGCGCGTATTTCGAGGCGTTGATGGAAACCGCTTATGCGATGGCCATGAAGGTTTCCGAGTTGCCGATGGAAGACGGCGATATGACGAAGTTCAAGAAAATGGCGGGCATTTTCGACACCAAGTTCCGTCCGGATGCGGTGGCGTTGTGGGACGCTCTCAGGGGCGATTTCAGCGCCGGCATCGGTGGGGAGAATGCGCTGGTAGTGGATTTGAACGGCACGGTCCCGGCGATTCCCGGTCTGCCGCAGGCGGTGGTGGATGAGGCGAAATTCCCGCGGGTTTCGCTGGTCGCCCCCGTCACAGATCGGGCGAAACTCGCTTCGGCATGGCAAAGCATGAACAGCAGCGCCACCGGCATCCTTGCGAAAATCAGTGAGATGAACGGACAGGAAATCCCGATGCAGAAGCCGATCAGCTCTGAAAAAAACGGCTTCACCACATGGTTTTTCCCGCTGCCGTTTTTCAACGACGACTTCGTGCCTTCGGTAACCGTCGGCGATCAATGGTTTGCCGCCTCGACCTCGAAGAATCAGGCGCTCGACTTGCTCGCCAAGGCCGGACAAGGCGGTGAAGGCCGCAGCGGATTGTGGTTCACCATGAATTTCAAGGCCCTGCGCGTGTTTGTGGACGGAACTCTCGACGTGCTCGCCAAGCACCCGGACGCGCTCCCGCTCGACAGGGCGGATCTGGATAAGATCCGAAAGCTAAGCGCCGCGATGGAGGAAATGGACAAACTCACCCTTCACTCCCGTCGCGAAAGCGGGTTGCTGCGCACCAGCATTCATTTCAAGACCCGCTGAGCCGCAGTCGTTTTCCTGTCCATGACCCTCGATCCGATCGGCTTCGTCCGCACATGTTTCGGGGGAAAATTCGGCGTTCCCCGGCAGCCGGGCTTGTGCCCCAGCGCGTGGGGGGAACTCGTTTTGCACGAACCCTACCGCCGCCCGGAAGCGATCCGCGGAATCGAAGGGTTTTCCCATGTCTGGCTGATTTTTGGCTTTCACGAAACCGCCGCCCAAGGATGGAAACCGACCGTGCGGCCACCGCGCCTCGGCGGCAACCAGCGCGTGGGGGTTTTCGCCAGCCGCTCGACCTTCCGCCCGAACGCGCTCGGCCTCTCGCTGGTGCGCCTGGAGGGTATCGTTACCACCGCGGCGGATTCTCCGGTGCTTTTACTCGGCGGCGTGGATCTGCTGGATGGCACGCCGGTATATGACATCAAGCCCTACCTGCCCTACGCCGAATCGATTCCCGACGCGGCCACCGGTTTCGCGGGTGCGGAAATCCCACGCCTGAAGGTCGAAATCGCCGACGAGGCCGCGGAAGCCTTCTCGCACCTGCCGGAGCGGGCGCAGGCCGTGATCCGCGAGGCGCTCGCGCTCGATCCGCGCCCGGCGCTCCGCACAGAGGATTCGGACCGCGTCTTTGGAGCTTCGTTATGCGGCAGAAACGTGCGTTTTACCGTGAACCAGGGCGTCTGCCGGATTCTCGAAGTCGCGGCACCTTAATCTTCGCGGGAGCCGCGGGTAACTGGAGCAGCCCGCACCCTCACGGGCTTAAAAGGTCGATATGAAAGGGGATGATTTTAAAAAAATATGGGGAATGTTAAAAAAATCTTGATCGCTAAGGATCTCTTAACTATAAGCCCCTCCGAATCTTTGCGTTCTGCCTAATTTTTGCGGCGCGCGGAGCTTCACGCACCAGCCATCCCCACCCCGATGAACGTCCAAAAGTCCCTTTGGTTCAAGGTATTGTATTCTACTTTGGCAATGTCCATGCATGCATTTGCGGTGAATCCTCCGCCGACGCAGTTGTTTTACATTCCGTTTGCGGAGGATCACCAATTGGCGGCATTTCAGTCCATCAATGGAGCGGCCAACGGTCCGATCGCGGTATTTGTGACGTTTTCCGCAGCCACGGATGGAACGGTGATTTACTATGACCACTGGGAGGACGGATATGAGGAGAACATCACCAATCCGGTGCAGCCAAGCACGTTGGTGTTTGGCGATGGCAATCCTTCGAATGGCTATCCTCCCGGAAATCCGGGCGATCTGATCCCCGCCGGCACGGTGTTCAACCTGCGCAACTTCGTAAATCCCACCACCTTGCAATCGGTGATGGATTACGATGCGAGGGACAAGGTCGCCACCTACAAGCCGGTTTCACTGACCAAGACAACCTTTCCAACGGGCACCAACACGCTCCTCGCGGGCTGCGTGGAGGTGTTTGAATACGGCCTTTGGGGGACCGAATATCGCTCTCCCGTCGGTGAGGACATGCCGCAGTCTGCTGCTGCCGGGAATCTGACATATGACGAAAATCTATTCAGCCACAATGCGTTTTCCATCATGGTCGGCCCTGGTGGAGCCACGGTGCAGATCGACAAGGACAACAATGGTGCGTTCGAGGAAACCGTGGTGCTGGCCGAGGGGGAGTCGATTTATCGCGACGAGATCAATGTGGGTGGCCGGGTCGTTTCGGACAGGCCGGTCCAGACGGTTTTATACAATGGCACTGTGGGTTCCAACTACGCCAGTCGTGACACGACCCTGTTGCCCGCATACCGCTGGAGTTCCGATTATTTCTGTCCGGTGAGCACCCGCACCACGCCTAGTGACGGCACGGTCACCTTTCTCTATAACCCGGGAACCAGCGCGATCACGGTGAACTACGCTTACCGGAACAGCGCGAGTTCCTACGTCACCAACAGCGTGAGCGTTCCTGCCGGCGGAAACGCCCGAGTGGTGATGCAGCCCGCCGGCGCCGGCCATTCCGGCGCCTATCGATTCTACACCACTGGCAGCGTGCCGCCGGTCTTTTACGCGTTCAGCGCGATCGATGCGGATGACACATCGGGAGGCAATCAAGCATGGGACGGCGGCTTCACGCTGGTCGGGCGTCCCTCCTTGACCACCCAGGTATTGGTGAGCCTCGGCATCGGCCGCGATCCGTATTCCACCACCAATCCCAACGAAAACGCCAACCCCATCTGGGTGACCAGCGTTGGAAACGGCCACTCCACCGAGCGGATCTACGTGGATTACAACGGCGACAACGCCGGCCTGCTCACCGACCCGAATGGCAATAAGTATGACGTTCATTACGATGTCCGGGAACTGGAGCAGTTGAAATTGTTCGATCCGGATGGCGATCAGAGCGGCATGCTGGTTTACAGTTTGAATCCCGCAGTGCGCATCGCCGCGGTTTGGGGTCAGGATCCGGCGCTTGCCACCGCCGGCCAGCCCGGCCTCGACGTCGCTTCGCTCATTCCGCCCTTGAGGGAAGGCGATGCCGGCAAGAAGTCCCGCGTCAAAACCGATGCGGATGGTGATGGCTTCCTAAGCGCGGGTGACCTCCTCGAAGTCGATATCCGTGCCGTCAGCAACGCCCGTGCGACCATTCCCGGCCCCTTCAACTTCCAGGACAACCTGCCGGCCGATCTTTCCTACGTGCCCGGCTCCACCCGTTATCGATACAGCATCGGCGGAAACTGGCAGGCCTGGACCTCCATCCCCGATGATGGTTCCGGCACCCAATTTCCATTAGATGGTCCGGGTTATCCGGTCCCGGGAAATCTACTTCCCGGTCAGCAGATCCAGGTCGTTTTCGATGCGGCCGTCGCGGACTACGGCGATCTTTCAGGCGGCTGGATCGAGAACACCGGCCTCGTTGAAATCTCGCCCTACGGCTTGCTCCTGCCCATCCATTGAACGGACACCATTTACGGTAGCATCGGCGACACCGTCTGGAACGACCTGAACGGCGACGGAGTCCTCGATCCCGGTGAAAACGGCCTGCCCGGCGTGCGCGTGTGGGCGGATTTGAACGGCGATGGCATCCTGGATCCCGGCGAGCCCTCCGATATCACGGATTCCAATGGTAACTACCTTTTGGGTGGCCTGGTCGCGGGAAGCTACACGGTTCGCATCGCTTCATCCGACATCGCCGCCATCAATGTCGGTTTCGGTCCGAGCCATGACCTCGACGGAGTGGCCACCTCGCATGTCGCCACCGTGGTTGTCGCTGCGGCGGAGAAACGCGTGGACGCTGATTTCGGTTACCGCATCGGAGCCAGTGTGGGCGATCGTGTCTGGATGGATCGCGATGGCGACCGTGTCCAGGAAGCCGGAGAACCCGGCGTAAACGGCGTGCGCGTCTTTGTGGATTCCAATGGCAACGGCTTCTATGACACCGGCGAGCCGAATACCATTACTTCGGGCGATGGTAATTACTATATCGGAAATCTCGATCCCGGCACCTACACGATCCGCGTGGACCCCTCCACGCGGCCTGCCGGAGCCAACCAAACCCACGATCTCAATGGCGTGCTGGATCACGCCGCGTCCGTCACCCTGATCGCCGCCGAACACCGGGCGGATCTCGATTTCGGTTATCGCGGAACACTCTCGATCGGCGACCAGGTCTGGGAGGATGTGGATGGCAACGGCTTGCTCGTCGATGTGATTGTCAGCGGAACGAGCGGCGGCATGTTGGACATGAACCGCGATGGGGCGATCACCACTGCGGATTCCGGCGTTCTGGGCGGATATAACGTGGTGGCCGGGCGTCTCGATGTGGATGGAGACGGGGGAGGGGACGGCGACGATGACATCACTACCAACACGTTTCTCGGATTGTATCGTGTGATCAACGGGCGGATCGACATCGATTTGAACGGCTCGAACTCAACGGCGGATGTCGGGCGTTTGTCGGGCGAACAGGGGATTTCCGGCATCCGTGTTTACATCGATTCAAACGGAAATGGGATTTATGACGCCATCGAACCCTCGGCAGTCACGAATTCTTCCGGGATCTACTCGATTGGAAATCTGTTCAACGGAGGCTACATTGTGAGTGTTGACGCCAGCACGCTACCATCAAGTTACGTGCCAACCTATGATCTGGTATCCCCGATCGGCGATCACAGTGCCGTCGTCACCCTTAGCGGCGCCAGCCGCACGGATGTGGACTTCGGATATCGGAACGACGCCAGTCTCGGTGATTTGGTATGGAATGATCGCAACAACAATGGCGTTCGCGACGCGGGCGAACCCGGCATCGCCGGCGTGCTGGTTTATATCGATGCCAACAGCAACGGTATCTTCGACCCCGCCACCGAGCGCTCCGCGATCACGGATCTCGAAGGGTACTATCTCATCGACAACCTGCCAGCGGACACTTTCCTGGCACGCGTGGATATCAGCACCCTGCCGCAGGGATCCACCCAGACCTATGATCTTGACGGTCTCGGCACGCCGCATCGCGCCAGTCGCACGCTGACCATTTCCCAGAATGCCACGAATGTGGATTTCGGATACCGCGCCAGCGCCGCGTTCGGTGACTTTGTCTGGAACGATCTGGATGGTGACGGCACCCAGGATCCGGGTGAACCAGGCATCTCCGGAGTCCGTGTCTATGCGGACATCAACGGCAATGGCGTATTAGAAGCCGCCACCGAACCGACCGCCATCACTGATTCCAACGGAGCCTACTCCATTGGCAACCTGGTGCCCGGAACCTACACGGCCCGAGTGGACACCAGCACATTGCCTGCGGGCATGGTGCAGACCCATGACTTGATCGGGGCGCTCGACCACGCCGCCACCTTTTTCATCAGTGCGAACCAAACCCGCACCGATCTTGATTTCGGCTACACGACGCCTGTCGCACTCGGCGATTTCGTATGGAACGACATCAACGCGGACGGTCGCCAGGATGGCGGTGAGACGGGTCTCCAGGGAGTAGCCATCACGGTTTTCCAAGCCGCGAACAATACCATTGCGGCGACTACTACCAGCGCGTCCGATGGTTCCTATTCCTTCGTTCTGATGCCCGGTTCCTATTATTTGGGATTCGACATGCCTTCCGGTTATGTCCGCACGCTGGGCAATCAGGGGACCGACACCGGCGATAGCGATGCCGACCCGGTGAGCGGCAAATCCCACACCGTGCTCCTCAGTGGCGGCCAGTCCGATCCGACCATTGACGCGGGATTCTATCAACCGGGCACCGTGTTCGGCCACCTCTACATCGACACCGATGGCGATGGCGCCCAGGACTCCGGAGAACCGGATCTGGCCAACGTAAACGTGATCGTCACCGATTCGAACGGCAACCCGCAGACCGTCAGCACCAACTCAAACGGTGATTGGACGGCCACCGTGCCGCCCGGCGGCACGACCGCCAAGGTGGATGAAACCGATCCTGAGTACCCGACCGGTTACACCCAGACCGAAGGAACCGACCCGACAGTCGTGACCGCCGTCGCTGGTAATAACATCGATGCCGGCATCGACGGTTATGCTCCGCCGGTGGATCTTGGTATTGTGAAATCCGTCAACATTTCCACTCCTCTCGTGGGCTCGCAGGTGATCTTCACCCTGGTTGCCACCAATCACGGAAGCGGCCCCGCGACGGGAGTGACGGCCAACGATGCCATGCCGTCCGGCTACACCTTCGTTTCCGCCGATCCGCCCGCCGCCTATGACAGTGGCACCGGAGTATGGACCATCGGAGCCATGGCCAACGGAGCTACCGCCACTCTGACCATCACCGCCACGGTGAAATCCACCGGCACCTATCTGAATGTCGCCACCATCACCGGAGACCAACCGGATCCGAACCCTGTTAACGACACCGACGACGCCGACACCGATCCAATCCAACTCGGGGCCATCACCGGCATGGTCTGGGAGGATGCCGACAATGATGATCTCGGCGACACGCCGATTGAAGGAGTGATCTTGTCACTGGTGGACGACAGCGGCAATCCCGTGCTGGATGGCGGTAATCCAGTGACCACAACCAGCGCATTCGACGGCACCTACAGTTTCGGCAATCTGCCGCCCGGCACCTACGGTGTGGTGGAAACCCAGCCCGCGGGCTTTGTCAGCCTTTCCGACAAGGACGGAGGAAACCTTGATGAAATCCGCCCGATCAATGTCATTGCAGGTGAAACCAATTCCCTCAACGACTTCGTGGAGATCAGCCGCTGCCCGGACACCTGGGCGGATTGGAAACAACTCCATCCCAGTGAAACCGCCGACGGAAATCCCGATGCGGACGCCTATGACAACTTCGCCGAGTTCGCTTTCGCTATGCCCTATGACAGCGGTGTGACCGGCGGGCACCTGCCTGCTGGCACGGCATGGATCATCCGCCCGTCCACAACCGTCAGCGGCACGCTTGAGGGAGTCTTCATTCGTCCGAAGGGTGCCCCGCTCAATGTGATTTACAGGCTGCAATACGCTGCGGTATTGGGCGATCCCACTGTCTGGCAGGACATCGTTATCGATACAGGTATCGATGGCAATGCCACCACCGTCGATAACGGCGATTGCACGGAAACCGTGACGATCCACGGTCTCGAAACCCTCACCGGTCTAACTGGTGGCGAGGGATTCGTCAGGATCAAGGCCGATCTCGATGACGATGGCGGAAATGACGAGGTTGACCACGGCAGCTTCATCGAAGTGGAAGGCTGGACCGTGACTGATCTGGCAATCTGCTGCCGCACCTACAACGTGCCGTATCAACGTGAGACAGCCTTCACCGGCACCATCAGTGAAGTGGACGGCCAGGTGCTTGCCTTCGCTGCCAATGACGACCTCGATACGCTGCTCGCATCCGGTGGAAGCTTCTATCTGGAGGTCAGCTCCGGCGACAACGAGGGCCAGCGTTTCGATATCGTTTCCGCCAGCGGAAACACGATTACCGTGGCCAACGACAGCGATCCTCATGCTGCGGGCGCGCCGTTTAACACCCTCACGAGTGCCGCGCCCGCAAGCTTGGCGGGGGATCGCATCGCCGTTCACCGCCACTGGACACTCGCGGAAATCTTTCCTCCCGATGGTTTTGTCGCCTCGGGAACAATGACGAGCGCCGATGAGGTCCAGTTGTTCGCGGGCGGGGCATGGAGTTTGTACTGGCTTTATAGCAACGAAGGATCGCCGATGTGGATCAAGGCGGGAGCGAATTCGAGCGTCAACCAGGGTTCTACCGTCATTTCTCCAGGTCATGGTATGTTCTTTAACAACCGCCACACCGAGACTTCCATCCTCAGCTACGGCGAAGTGCGCGAAAACGACTTCATCCGTCCGCTAGCGGTGGGTAACAATCTAGTCGGCGGCGGTTATCCCATCGAGCAATCGATCAACGGTGCTGGTGGCCGCGCCATGAGCACCGCCACTGGTTTCTTCGGCAGCCGTGACTTCAAGACTGCGGATTCGATTTTCGTATGGAGGGCGGACCAAACCATCGACTCGCCCGGCTTTGATACCTACTACCTGCTCAATGCCGCCCCCGCGCGGCCCGACTTGCTGCGCTGGGTCAAGGTCGGGGATGCCTCCATCCTCGTCCGCGATGCGCAAAACCTGCTTTCCGGCAACCGCAGTGTCTTTGTTCGGACCCGCGACGGGCTCCCGCAATACACCTCGCCCAGCCCATGGAGCCCTTGATTGCGAGTTTATTTAACTTGTCCAAATTATCAAAAGATCTTTAATTTCCGCGCCGAGTCCCTTAGAATCAGACTGGGCCGCAGGCCCCCCTACTCGATCATGAAAATCCGCTTCATGCTGCTCACGGCAATTCTGACTGTCGTTTCCGCTACCCGCTCGCAGTCCCAAACTCTCAATTGGGGCAATGAGGTGCTCGATGGCGTCACGGACAGCAATGGTGTCACGTTGGACGATACCTTTGTTTTCGAGCTTGGAGCCTTTGTGGAGAATTTCACGCCAGACGAAACCAATACCCACATGTGGTTTGAAAATTGGCGGGTTTTCGACCAGGCCGCATATAATTCCGACACCGGAAATTTCACGTCCACGGTATTCATCGGAGAAGGCGTAACCAGCAGCTATCTGGCTCCCGGCTCCCTGAGTTTCTCCGGGCTGGAAGCCTACATTTGGATCCGCAAGGGCGAGGAGCCGATCGAAGGATCCGAGTGGCTGCTGGTCCGCTCCGAGGATTGGACCTTTCCGGTGGAGGGCGGAGATTGCTGCGATACCAACGTGATTTCCTGGTCAGTCAGCCAGCTTGATGCCAACGACGATCCCGAGTGGGGCAGGCAGGGTGGAGTCATGGGTCCCGGCACCTACACTCAGATCGGCAGTTCCGGGCTTCAGACCTTCACCTTCGTTCCAGAACCTTCCTCGGCGCTGATGGCCGCCCTTGCCGGATTTGGCACGGTGCTGCGGCGCAGACGGACTGCATGAAATTATATGATGCGCCTGTTGGCATGTTGGATTCCGATCGGGGCCCTGCTTGCGTGCGGTTCACTGCATGCGGAACGGATTTTTTGGTTCAGCCCGCCAGGTGCCACCAATCACACCAGCATCGCCGGGGCGTTGATGGACGGCGGCTACCGCTTCGAGTTGGGCGTCTTCGATGGCTCGTTCGAGCCCACCAGCGACAACAAGGGGCAATGGGCTCAGCACTGGCGGCCCGCCCAGCGGATCGGCTACAATGCGGTTGGCAAGGATTTCAGCGCCGAGTTTGTCGTCGAGGACAACGATCCGCCCTTCACCGTCGGAAAGCGGGCCTATATCTGGGGCTTCAGAGGCGACGCGGTCTCCGGTGAGTGGATACTTTTCACGGACGATTCATGGAATTGGCCTTTCGCAAATACCACTGGTATTCCCAATCCCCTACCTCCTGCATGGTCCGCCGCCGATGCCACTCCCATCCTCGGTGAGATCAACTCCTCCGGCAGTCCGTTTCTGATGAAATCCGCGGCCGTCACCCAGGCTCCCCCCCCCAGACACCACTTGGGATCAGTTTCAGGCGGAAATTCCAAGTGAGGAGCCGCTGAAAGGTCCTAATGACGACCCTGATCAGGACGGTATTCCGAATCTGCTGGAATTCGTCTTCGGCACCGCCCCGTCCGTGGCCAGTGCGCCCGTGAGCACGCCGGTTTCGCTGGATTCCAGCCACCTCGTGATCTCCATCCCGCGGCGCATCGATCACAAGACCACACTCACAGTCGAGGTTTCCGGGAATCTGGTGGATTGGAATTCCGGGCCCTCCCATACCCAAATCTTGGCGGACGATGCGGGGGAGCTCCTCGTGCGCGACCGGACGCCCTTGGATCCGGCCCATCCGAAACGTTTCATTCGCCTCAAGGCCTCGCTGCCCTGAGCCGCGCGCGGTTTTTTGGATCGGGAAACACGTTGACCGCACTCGGCTTCCGTGTTAGTTCCTGCTTCCCATGAAATGCATATCGGCCCTTCCGGCAGTCGTTGTTTTCGGTCTCGCCGCTTGCGATACCATGAACCGGCCCATCACCAGTGGAGACTTCGATCCGCTGCGTCCGCCGGGTGCCGATCAAGCCGGCCCATCAGTCAGCGGTTCGGTGTTTGCCGCCGGGCAATTCGTGCGTGCGGCGATGGACAACACCGCGTTTTTCAAAACACGGCCCAAGGGTGATACGGATGCCGACAAGCTCATCGCGCGCGGCACCTCGATGAAGGTGATCTCCACAGCCGATAGTTATGTAAAAGTGGAACTCGACAGCGGCGAGGTGGGCTGGGTGCCGAGCGTCATGATCGAGGATCCGAATGCGCCCGGTATCCAGGGAGGCAGTCCGTTCGGCGCGCCCAATCCGGGCGAATATCAAGTCTATCCTCCGGTCGGCGGGTACGGAGATGCGCTCCCGCCCGTGACTCCGGGGGAGTTACCGCCCGAAGGGGCGATTCCCACGGTGATCGATCCCGAAGCGCCCTCCAGTCCCGATCCCGTGCCACCGGTGACGGTGTCCGGCGATTCATTGCCCGCACCCGCGCCGACTCCCGCACCATTGCCGCCCAACGGCGAGGAAGGCGAGTCCGAGTAAGGGGGCGATTCACGCATGAGGGCGTTCGTATGCTTCGACGATACGGGCGACCACCGGGTGGCGGATGATATGTCCGCATGGGGAAAACGTCTGAGCGACCGGGTTGATGTCGGGTGATTTTGATGGAAGGAATGCGGGTGACTGAAGGCTGTCGGTTTTTCGGAACTTCGACAGGGCGGTGACACCGATGCTGCCGGAATGGGTCGGCACATCCACCGCGAGCCGGAAATCCCGGGCATTGAGGTGGCCCTCATGCGTGCCCGGGAAAGGTGAAAAACCGATATGGATGGGATGGTTCTTGAATCCCGTTGCCATCTTGTTTGAATACCCGGCGTGAGACGCATCATTCCTTTGCTGGCCGCTCTGTTCCTCGGCGCTTGCGCGAGTCCGCCGGAAAAGCTGGTGGTGAAACAATTCGTGCTGCGCGATCAGACCCGCGAAGCATCCGATGATCCGATGGTGCGCATGGAGAAGGCGCGGCGTTTGCACGGTGCCGTGAGCATGGAGGAGCGCCGCCAGCGGCTGGGACAATATTACACGCTGATATGGCACGATGCCGAAGGAGCCGGGCAGGGCCAGGTGGAAGTGCTTTTCGAGTATCAGCAGGGAGCAACCGCCAGCCGTGTCAAGCGCATGACCAAGTCATTTCCCGCATCCGCCCAGGAGGGCGTCGCGAATTTCGCGGTGATTGGCGACGACTATTTCAAGGGTGGCAAGGTACTGGCGTGGAGGGCCAGCATCCGGCGCGGAAATCGGGAACTGTCCAGCAGCCGATCCTATCTTTGGCGGTAAGTGGGATTTTCGAGATGGATGGTTGACCTGTGACCTCTCTGATTTTACGGTCCCCTAGGTCGGGCCGTGCGAACGACGACCCTTTACCTGTGACTGCGGACAGCCCCATTATAGTTGGAGTCTTCGATGGATTCAGTTGGATCCGGTTTGAAGGGAAGGGTTCATTTGCGAACAGCCCTGGAATGAAAGCGTTTGGCGACGGGCGCATTGCGGCAGGGGAAACCTGTTTGGTCGTGGACCTTGGTGCCTGCACCGGGATGGATTCCACCTTCATGGGAACACTCGCCGGAATGGCAGCGCGCCTTTCCGCACAGGAGGGAGGAACCCTTCAAATCGCCGAACCGGGAGAGCGCAACCGCCGCTCTCTTGAGGACTTGGGTCTGGACTTTCTGATGGAAATCGATCCCCCGTCCGCCATCTGGCGAGGCAGGGTGGATGCCGTCCGTAGCGAGTTGCAAACGCCGCAGATGATCGGCGGTCTGGGTCGGCTCCAGCGTGCGAGGCATGTGCTCGAAGCCCATCAGACGCTTTCCGATGTGAACTCCAAGAACGCCCGCAATTTCGCGGGTGTCGTTTCCGTGTTGGAAAACGAATTGTCGTCGGAAAAAGGCAGGCTGGCGGAGCCCCCGGAGAGAGATTAAAGAATCCGCCAAGGCCCCACAGGAAATGCTCCACCCTCTTCAAATGCCAGATCCTGCGATCATCGCGCTTGGCGTTTGCATTCCAGTGTTTCTGGGTCTGCTGCTTGCCCTCCGCAACCAGCGTCGGAACAACCGCGTCATCCGCCGGCGCTTTCGTGATTTCGAGGGCGGAGAGCAGCGCATGTTTTCCTTCCTTCATGACCTCGGACAGGCCATCGAGAACGAACCATCCCCCTCGGTGCTCTCACGCATCATCGTCGAGGGCATCGACAAGGTGGTCAATGCCCGCGGCGGGGCCGTTTATTTTCTGGGAGCTGGAAATGGATTCCTGCTCCCTTCCTACATCTCGGAGGACTGCCCGCCGCTGATCGGTATTCCGGTGGAGGTGCGCAAGAAGGCCTCGCGGGATCCCCGGGCGCTTGAAAGCCACCTGCGCCTGTCCAGGGTCACCGTAGACGAGGGGATTCTCGGTTACTGCCTCATCGTCGGGGAGCCGATCCATGTCGAGGATGTGAAGAGCCACCCGTCGTTCCGCGATGCGTTTATCCGTTACACCGATGATGTTGCGGCGTTGCTGGCGCCCTTGCGCCATGCGGGCAAGGATCTGGGCGTGCTGGTGGTTGCGCGACGTCACGAGGACGGAGGTTTTTCCGCAAATGATTTCGCGGTGTTTCGTTCCGCTGCGGAACAGTCGTCGTTCGCCATCGGCAATGCCCGGATCCATCGGGAGGCCAGCGAAAAAAGGGCGATGGAGGGCGAACTTCAAAATGCCCGCGAGGTCCAGCGCATCCTGTTGCCCCAGAACGATCCCGTCGTCGCTGGTTTCCGCATCAGTGGCACCAACCTGCCGGCCCGCATCATCAGCGGGGATTATTACGATTACCTTGAACTGGGAGAAGGCAGATTCGGCATCGTAATTGCCGATGTTTCGGGCAAGGGCCTGCCTGCCGGGCTGCTGATGGCGATGTGCCGCAGCGCCCTTCGATCAGTGGCCCCTGGCCAGACGTCCCCTTCGGAGGTGCTTGCCGCCGTGAACCGCCAGCTTTTCCCGGATATCCGAGAGGACATGTTCATCAGCATGGCATACGGCATTCTGGATGAAAAAAACGGGAAGCTCGTCATTGCCCGCGCCGGCCACGATCCCGCGCTGCTGTTTCGCCGGGAAACCGGGAAAGTGGAACTCCTGCGCTCTCCCGGGCTTGCCTTGGGGGTGGATGGCGGTTCGGTGTTCGAGCGGGTGACGAAAGACCAGGAGGTCTTTCTCATGTCCGGGGACTGCGTTTTGTTCTACACCGACGGCGTGCGCGAGGCGGTGGACTCCGAGGATGAGGAGTTTGGCATGGAGCGCATGTCCGAAGCGTTCCGCACGGCTGCCTCTCTGGGTGCCGAAGCCGTGCTGACCCGTATGCAGGATGAGCTCCGCCAGTTCACCGGCGAAGGCCCGCAGATGGATGACATCACCCTGGTAGCCATCGAAAAGAAGAAATAGGGCGGGGGCTGTCAGGAGTGAAGATTGGCGTCCTCCGCTGCTCACACGTGATCACGTTATTTCAATTAGCCGGAAAGCTGGCATGGTCGTTGCGTCAGTGTTTGAGACAATCTCATGCCTCCAGAGACTTCTTCCACGGATGTTTCGTTCCCCCCCCCCATTCAACCACACAGCTCCATTCCACAGCCCCCGTCTCCTCCCCAAGGTTTGGCTGCCGCACTCCATCGAAGCTCGCGTTTTAGAGCTTCGGCTACTTAAAATATCAAACAATACGTATTTTATTGATTGCCATCCGGCCATGCGATAAACCCATCACAACTTCGTCATTTCAATTGAGCGCTCAAGCCGGATTTGCCTACTGGTATCAACCGTGTGAGCTCAACACACCTCCCCCGGGTTCCTGAATCATGAATTTTGAAATAGGAATGACGAATTTTTTAGAATTGACTGAAATTTGAAGAATTGGTTTTGTTGCCCTAGCGCAACAATCGACCAAAGGCGGCAGCGTCCCAGCTCCGCGCGATGTGTCACCAAGCGCTACTTGACCTACCGGCAAATCTGAACTAACGAGTCCCCCGCATGCGATAGTTTCCCCATAGACAAAGGGCCC
>JAUYNL010000007.1 GCA_030696085.1 Luteolibacter sp. | reverse complement strand
AACTACCCCAGCTCCACCGTGGCTGACGCGGTCTCGGTCTCGGCATTGCCTTTCTGGACATGATCGGACAAGCGTTCGCACAAACTGAAATCCCCCGCGGCACTCTCAATGTGGACCGCTCCCTCGTCCGCGTCGGCACTCGTTCCCAGCTCGACTGGTCGATCCAGTATCCCAGCGCCGTCACCGATATCGTGGATGTCACCCCCACCGGCACCATCATCCCGAAATCCACCTTGAAGATGAAAGTGCGCACCCTCGGCGTCGCCTTCCAATCCGGTTCGAAGCTGCTCCCGCTCGAAGGCTCCTGGTCCAAGAACAACAGCTCTTTCGTCCGCTTCTTTTACGGCACCGGACCCTCGGTGGTTCCCACCAAGGTTCTCGTGAATGAAAAGGTCCAAATCAATGATCGCATCGACTTCGGGGGACGCGGCTACAGCGGCTCCTCCTGGTATCCGCTGCATACCACTCGAACTTCCGATCCCTATGTGGTCGTTCTCAAAAACGGCGACCGCGCGCCTGACTACGCGCCCGCCTACAATCAATCGAACGTCAAAGGCTTCCTTTCGTCCTACATCGACGGCATGGGCCGCATCAAGATCGGGCCGCGCGATCTGATCATCCTCTGGGAAGCCTCCACGGCCGCCCCCGGCTCCACCTATTTCGACATGCAGGACCTCGTGGTTCTCGTCACCTTTGAATAATCCCCCCGCTGAAAACCAAACATATCCCCCCAAACCTCCCCCCGAATCATGAAAATCACACTCATTCTGTGTGCGTTGGCTGCCAACGCCCTTGCCGCTACCCCTATCCTGGTCCGCGTCACCCCCAAAACTCTCGCCGACCTCCAGGCCCGTGATCCGATGATCCGCTTGGTCAAGCCAGTAGAGGGCCAGGTGAAAGTCGCCCGTCCGGACAACCAGTCGATCATCAAGGATTCCACCATTCTCCATGATGGTAAAAACTGGACCCTCGTTCCGAACGGCGCGGTAGTCTTCATGCCCGCCGCCCTCAAGACGCGGGTGAATACCAAGCCCGTCGGAAACCTGCTCTCGTGGCAGGATTTCCTCATCCAGAACCGCGCCTGGGTCACCACCAACGAAGTCACCTTCGAGCAGGCCGCCGGCACCGAAGCGCTCCCTGCGGATCGCGTCCTTTCCTGGACCAAGCAGGACAAGATCGTCATCGCCGTGCATCAACGCGGACCGATTTCCGTCCGCGTTTCCGCCGAAACCGCAGCCACCACCCTTACCCTGCGATGAGGTCCATCACGCCGCTCCGCCATGATGTAGCGGCGGTCTGTGACCGTCGGAATCCCCATCCTAAGATGAAAGCCATCCTTCCACTCTTCCTCATGGGCGCTCTCCACGCCGGAGCGCAGTCCACAGGCTACGTGAATTTTGTCCGGCAGAACCAGCAGGGTCTCGGCGTCGTCTGGGACATGCCAGTCGCCGCCAAAGGCACCTCACCCTCCGCGCTCGCCCTCGAATCCGGCGGCGCACTCTTCCAATTGTGGACCATCGAGGAAAAAACCGCCAAGGACCACCTGCTCGATCAAAAACTTGTCGGTGCCTATCTGCCCACAGCCGATATCCGCGTGCTCACGCTCGATCCGAACGGCCGCGTTCCCAGAACCCGCGTGGACCAGCCCTTCACCGTCGAGATCAACGTCGCCGGACTGCTCACCGGGGCCGGCCTTCCCCTGTCCTCCACCAGCGTCCTGCTGGAACGCCACATCGAATCCTATCGCGAAGATCAAACCTCGTTCAATCCCGCGCAGGTCGTCTCCGGCCAGCCCTACAGCAGCGCCTACATCAGCGACAATGGCAAGACCGTGTTGAGCTTCCCCGCATCCTCGGTCCCCGCATCGGATCCCACCAAAGCCGCCGGCGAGGAACACTTCGTGATCCACGCCCTCAGCGATGGCACCTTCTCACAGACCCAGCTCGCATCCGCTCACGTTCAGGTCTGGCCGGTCGCTTCCGGCGCGATCAAGGGCATCAACCACGGTGACAAGCTCCGCTTTCAAACACCTCGGCTCGAATTGCTGCTCAACGATCTCTATCCGACCAGCGACACCTATCTCATGCTCTATCAGGGCACCCAGGTGAATGGAGCCACAGGCAGGATCGTCAAGGCCTTCCCGCTGCCGGATCGCGACACCAGCGAAAGCCACGTCCTAAACGTTACCGAACTGGATTCGCTCATCGGGGAAGACGGCACCTACACCCTCGCCCTCTACAGCGATACCGTTTACGGGCGCGACTTCCTCTGCTCCCCCGTCACCTTCACCATCAATCGCACCCTCCAGGTCAATGCGATGCAGGTCGGTTTCTCCGATAACGAGAATCCCTGACCCCGAAACAGATCCCCCCGCACCAACGACCGGCCGGTGTGGCTGGAGACACGCCTTCCCCCCAAGGCCCTCCAGATCCACCCGGCCGGTTCATTTTCTGAAATGTGGCTGGGACGTCCCGCCGCAGGCTGTCAGTGGCACGTCCCGCGCCGTGTCTTCTATTTGCAAAAAAAACCGCCACTTCGTTCCTCGCGATCAACCGGTCAATGGGCTGATTGCCGACACTCATACGCACATGGTTCGGGAATTCCAGACTCCATCCCTGAGCCGGAGGAGGTGGGGGCTTGAGCAAAATATGCGCATCTAAAATACTTGATCGCCTGAGACTCTGCTTATTAGAAAATGAGCCGATTTTGTGAAAAATGGCATTCAGATTCCAAGCTTCGATATCAGTCAGTTCACACATTTTCCCTCCAAATCCCCCATAACGCCCACCATGATGACTCGCCTCATTGTCTCCGCTTGCCTTGTTTTTTTGGGTTTCCACCCGCTCCGTGCCGAAGTCAGGCTTCTCACGGGTGATGCGAACAACAACATCCACGATCACGATGCAACCCTTCTCGATCTCTCGGCCGATGGGGAACTCGTTCTCTTCAGCAGCGGCCCGCCCGTATCCGGCAGCACTCCTGGAATCGTCGAGAGCGGTCTCTATGTTCGCCGCCTCTCCACCGATACCCTGACCTTTGTCGGGGACAACACCGTGGCCAATAGCGGGGTTGTCGAGGCCTCCTTCAGCGATGATGGCCGCTACGTCGCCTGGCGCTCCGCGAATTTCCACATCTATTGGCGGGATACCCAAAGCAACATCACCCGCCTCGTCACCTCCGGGGCCGATGGCCAGTCACGGACACCCATCCTCCGTGCCGATGGACTCGTCGTCGCATTCGCGAGCGTGGCCCGCAATCTCATCGCGGACACCACAAAGCTCCCTGCCGCCAATCGTTATGCCGTCTATGGTTATGACAGCCAGACGGAAACCACCACGATTCTCTCCCTCGCCCATGATGGCTCGGCCCTCGCAGGCGGCGTCGGCACCGGGCCGAATGGTTTCAATGAGTTCGATTTCAGCGGCAACGGCCAATATCTCGTCTTCAGCTCGGAAGCCGCAAACGCGCATCCGGACCGTTCGGTGGTCACCGCAGGCTTTGGCTGCATCTATCGGAGGGATCTGAGCAACGGCACCTTGCTCCTTCTCAACCGCAACGCAGCCGGCACCGTCTCGAATGGCAACTTCTTCACACCGCGCTGTAATTCCTCAGCCAACCGCGTCACCTTTTTCGGCGGTTTCGTCACCGTCTTCGGCGGAGCGAAGATGATCGACGCGGTGCCCGTTTCCTTCGGCAGTGACATGTATGTGAAGGACGTTTCCTCCAGCGAGGTCTGGTGGGCCACGAAGACGACCGACAACACCGCGCCCGATGGCGTGTTTGGCAGCTTCAACGCCATCAGCGGTGATGGGGAAACGGTTTCTTTTGTCTCCACGGGCACCAAGTTTGTTCCCGAAAACACCGACCCCACACCGGGAAACACCGGGCAATTCGATCTATTCCGCATCGATCTAGGAACTTCCGGAGTCGTCACCACCACCCTCATCACCAAATCTCCGAACGGCAGTGGAAATGTGGACTACCGCGTCGGTCCGCTGCTTCCCGGCACTGGCGACTATGTCGCGTTTTCCACCAGTCAGGTAGCCGCCATGCAGGGCACCGGCAGCACCGATACCATCAATTTCCAAGGTTTTGGAGTCGGAGACTTCTCCTTCCTCAGCGGCCCACCCGCCCTCGCCTTCTCCACATGGGCGGCCGGACTTCCTCCCGGCAAGCAGGGATATCTGGACAACCCCTCCAACGATGGTGTCCCGAATCTCACGAAGTATTTCATGGGCATGGACGCCGCCGTTCCTGATCTCAGCCACCTTCCCGTGGAGGGCATCCAGCCCGGCACCGCCCTCGGCCTCGCAGGGGACACCGCCGATTACCTCACCCTCCAGGTTCGCATCCGCCGCGCACTTCCCTCCGGTTTTGACTGGACGGTCCACGCTTCCAATACCATCGCCGGACTTGCCACGGATCCCGGCTCCGCCATCCAAGTCGGCAGCCCTGCCGCCAATGGCGACTTCGATGTCTATCTTTTCCGTTTCCCGACTCCACTGAGCGGGACCGGCTTCATGAGAGTCAGCCTGACCGCTCCCTGAATGGGGGCAGCGCTCTCGCGAAACGCACGAAAGAGATCAACTGCGGATTCCAGAGTGACAGAGATCGAGGCCGATGTGCAACACATCGCGGGTCCAGGGGCTGCGAGGAGCGTGCTGGGTGGCTGCAAGGGGCGTGCGGGGTCAATGCAAAGGTCCCGGTGGGCCAAGCAGGTGCGGCAGGCGTTTCACGAGCCACGCGAGATCGGATTTCCTGCGGAGCGTGCATTCCCAGATGGTGATGACGTGCCAGCCGAGATCGCGGAGGGCGGATTCGTTGCGGAGGTCGCGGGCGCGGTTGCCCTCGATCTTTTGCCGCCACCACTCGCTGCGGGATTTCGGCAGGCGGAAGTGGGGGCAATGCTCATGGCCGTGCCAGAAGCAGCCGTGGACGAAGATGACGCTGCGGTATTTCGGCAGAACGAGATCGGGCCTGCCAGGCAATGATTTGTTTTTCGGACCTTTCACCGTGAAGCGGTAGCCCAGGCGGTGGAGCAGGGAACGCAGTGCCAGTTCGGGCTTCGTGTCCCAGCCGCGTATGCGGGACATGACCTCGGAGCGTTTTTCGGCAGTGAAGACATCGGCCATGGGGAATGGATGGCACATGCCGGGATGCGACTCAATGACACTTCATCCGGATGATCATGCGGGAGGGGAAGCCAGATGTGTGCCTATGATTTGGGAAAAATCAGATGGGGGGAGAGTTTTCCGATGGACTTCGGGCCGATGCCGGAGACTTCGAGCAGATCCTCCGCTTTCGTGTAGGGGCGGTGTTCGATGATGCGGTCCGCCATTTCCTCACCGATGCCGGGGAGTTTCATCAATTCGTCACGGGAGGCCTTGTTTGGATCGACCTTGACGTTTGCAGGCAGGTTCTGCTTCCCGATGGCGAGGTTGGCTTCTTCGTCGTCCATGCGCTGGGCCTGCCGTTCGGCAGGAAGTTTGTCCCAATCGGTTTTCGCCCAGATGCCGGCTCCTCGTTTGGCGGCCTGCATCTCCAAATCCGCGAGCACGGAGGCGGACTCTTTGATTGTCTTGCCATCCGGCGTGTCGGAATCGACCCCGAAGGCACGGGCAAGTCCGTTTTTCACGAGTGTGGCGGAGAGGTCTCCGCCGTCGGCGCATGCGACGAATGCGTAAATTCGTTTGTATTTTCCGTCGCCGAGGGCGTCACGCATCCGGGTATGGATCGTGAAGGGCCGGGCCAGCAGGCTGGCGGTTTGATCGGCTGCGTCCTTGCCAAAGTTCTTGGCCATTCCGATGGCGGCCTGTGGGTTTGGCGCGGCCCCGGTAATGCCGAAATAACGGCGCTGGGCGCGAAGGCGGCGGGCATCGGAGTCGTCTTGGACGTGCCACTCCATGCAATCCACCCCGTAGAGGCGGATGGTGTGTTCCTCTCCGGCGGCGGTTTTGATGCGGAAGCTGTCGCCATCGGCCCAATCGGTGGGGACGTAGGTGCAGTTCTCGAATTTCTGGAGCGGCTGGGTCGGATCCGCGGAAACCGGAAGGATGAGAGCTAAAAACAGGAAGATCCAGAAAGTGGCGGACATGCGTGCGCAGGGTGGCCGCAACACGCTTGCGGGGTCAATGCAAAGCATTCCCCGCGCTCTTGCCATCGGAGGAGCACCGAATCGAAGGGTGACAGGAGATTGCGCGCGCCCGACTGGATTCGAACCAGTGACATTCCGCTTAGAAGGCGGATGCTCTATCCAACTGAGCTACGGGCGCCTGGGCATGCCCAATCAGGCAAAAACCGGTGTCTGACCGGAGCTTTCGTGGGGCGTGTGGACGTTCCTTGCTACCTGTGGGTGGCGGGGCTTGGCAAGGTGATTCGCGCTCCGGGGGAAAGTCGGCCGCCGCATCCGCCTCGGGCACGCTTCGCCCTTGATTCTTGCGGTGCCTGCTCCGATCATTCGGGCAGATGTCCGCTGTTGCCACACCCTCACCCACTGTTCCCGATGCCACCGGCCACTTCGGCCGATTCGGCGGCATGTTCGTCCCGGAAACCCTGATGGCCCCGCTGCGGGAACTCGCCGCAGCCTATGAATCCGCGCGGACCGACCCCGCCTTCCACGCCGAGCTGGATGATCTGCTCCACAACTACTGCGGCCGCCCCACCCCGCTCTATTTCGCACAACGCTGGACCGAACTGCTCGGCGGCGCGAAAATCTATCTGAAACGCGAGGACCTGCTCCACACCGGAGCCCACAAGATCAACAACGCGCTCGGCCAGATCCTGCTCGCCAGGCGCCTTGGGAAAAAACGCATCATCGCCGAGACCGGTGCCGGCCAGCACGGCGTGGCCACCGCCACAGTCTGTGCGCGTTTCGGCATGGAATGCGTGATTTACATGGGCAAGGTGGACATGGAGCGCCAGGCCCTCAACGTAGTCCGGATGCGCCTCATGGGTGCGGAGGTCCGCGCCGTCACCGGCGGCCAAGCCACCCTCAAGGAAGCGGTCAACGAGGCGATGCGCGACTGGGTGGCCAGCGTGGATCACACCCACTACATTCTCGGATCCGCGCTCGGATCCCATCCGTTTCCGATGATCGTGCGGGATATGCAGCGCGTGATCGGGGTGGAGGCACGCCGCCAGATCCTTGAAAAGGAAGGCCGCTTGCCGGATCTGCTCGTCGCCTGCGTCGGCGGCGGCTCGAATGCCATCGGCCTGTTCCATCCCTTCATCGGAGACGAGGATGTCCGCATGGTCGGCGTGGAAGCCGGGGGTGAGGGCATCATTCCGGAGCGCCATGCCGCACGTTTCCAGGGCGGAAAACTTGGCGTGCTGCAAGGCACCAAGACCTGGCTGTTAGCGAACGACGACGGCCAGATCGAACTCACCCACTCGGTCTCCGCCGGGCTTGACTACGCCGCCATCGGACCGGAACACGCCTACCTGCATGACATCGGCCGCGTGGAATACACCTACGCCACCGATGCCGAGGCGCTCGCCGCCTTCAAGGAACTCGCCCACTGCGAGGGCATCATCCCCGCGCTGGAGAGCTCACATGCCATGGCCTATGTCTCTAAAATCGCCGGCAGCCTGCCGAAGAGCTCGCTCATCGTCGTCAATCTATCCGGCCGTGGCGACAAGGACGTGGAACAGGCGTCGAAATTCCTGCTCTGAGCGAAGTCCGGCGACATCGTGGGTCCCGGCGAGATGGCCGACCCGAAGCCGGAATTTCCGCCGATGAGAAGGTAGGTGCCGACATGGCTGCACTGGGGGTGGGAAGCGCACCGGCGGCGGCGCCTGAGAGGTGGAGCCTGCCTGATCAGCCCTTGGCGAGAGCGACGACTTTTTCCTGTTTGGATTTCACCACACCGCCGGGTTGTTCCAGGGTGATGACGAATGCCTGCGGTTGTTTGAGAGCGAGTTTCGCGGCGATGGGAACCACCACTGGCGAGCCGTCGGTGGGGATGTCGAAGACGCCGCCATCGACGGGTGAATCCGCATCGCGGGCCGGATCGACGATCCAGAGTTGATACTGGGTCTGCTTCGGGTCGTTGACCGGAATGCCCTTGAGGGTCATGTAGCCCTGCTGCAACTGATCGCTCCAGATCACGCTCCCGGCGGCTTGTTTGAAATCGCCGAGTCCTTCGAATTTCCGCTCGATCAAATCGGCCGCTTCGGCACGCAGGCGGATCTCCGCCTGAGCCGGGGGAAGCGGCGGCTTATCACGAGCGAGCCACAGCGAGAATACCAGCATCGCGGCCGCGGCCATCCATCCGATGACCGGATTGCGGGCGGCGGCCTGCCATGCGGGAACCCGTGGGATGATGACTTTCGCGGCAGGCGGTTCCGCGGTTTCGTCCGCCCATTGATGAAGACGCCGGGCCAGATGCGCGGGCAGGATCGTGGCGGATTCCTGCCGCGCCTCCGCATCGATGGCGGCGGCTAACAGGTCAAGAGCGGCGTCCGGAGCGAGACCGAGTTGCTCGCAAAGGCCGGCGAGCTCGAGCTCCTCTTCCATGGTGAGGTCGCCCAAGGCGCGGCCGGCGCAGAGTTCGTCAAAACGGATCTTGAGATCGGATGGAGTCATGATGCCGGTTGAGGGTTGGAGATTCCCGCGCGCCGGAGTTGCTCGCGCAGCGTGATGAGACCTCGCCGCAGGCGGGTCTTGACGGTTCCGATCGGCAGTCCGGTCTTCTCGGCGATTTCCGGATGGGTGTATCCATCTTCGAAAAACAGGTGGAAAAGCTGCCGGGTCTCGTCGGGAAGACTGGCGATGGAGGATTTCACCGCTTCCGGATCGCAAACCAGGGAGGCGGCCGGAGCCTGACAAACAGGGACCGCGCCAGCGGCTTCCAGCGGTTCGAAGTCAGGCTGGCGCCCCTGGCGGCGGAGGAAATCAATCACCCGCCGGCGGGCGACCAGCGCGATGAAAGTGGCCTCGGAGGCGACCGCCGGATCGAAAAAGGCCGCTTTTTTCCATATCTCGGTGAAAACCTCCTGCACCAGATCCTCGGCGGCGCTGCTATCCTTCACCGAGCGTCGCACGATGCCCCAGACGAGTCCTCCGTGACGGGTGATGCATTCGTTCATGGCACGCGGCTCACCCGCCGCAAGGCGCGGGAGGATGGGTTCCTGATTGATGGAATCCTGCGTATTCACGAGTCGGGGAGGACGGTATTCGGAATCGGCGTTTTGTCCAAAGTTTCCTTGCGAGACGTTCGTAACCGCGGCTTGCGCGGCCATCGCGGCAGCGCCCCCGCGCATCACCCATGAGCCACGGATGGCATCCTCCCGCAGCGCGAATCCCCGCTCCCGCACCGGCAAGGTGTGGGAACGGGGAAATGTCTGAATTCTCCTCATGGGAGCAACGCGGGAATCGGAGCTTATTTCTTGTCCGCAGGTGGAAGCAACACCGTGTCGATGATGTGGATCACGCCATTGGAGCATTTCACGTCGGCGGTGGTCACCTTGGAGGCGTTCAGATAGAGAGCGCCGTCCTTCACCTCCAGCTTGATGGCCTTCTTGTTGAGGGCGGTGGCGGTGCCGAGTTTCATCGCCGCTTCGGAATCGACGTTTCCGGCGACGACATGATAGGTGAGGATGTCCGTCAGCTTGGCCTTGTTTTCCGGCTTGAGCAGGGATTCCACGGTGCCTTCCGGGAGCTTGGCGAAGGCCTCGTCGGTGGGAGCGAACACGGTGAAGGGACCCTCACCTTTGAGAGTGTCCACCAGTCCGGCGGCCCCGAGTGCGGCGGCCAGGGTTTTGAAGGAACCCGCTGCCACTGCGGTATCGACAATGTCTTTCTTTTCCGCAGCCGCGAGGGATCCGGCGGAGAACGCGGCGAGACTTAGCATGCAGGCCAGGGATTTGAGCAATGGTTTCATGATTTCGATCAGTTTGGTTGTTTGTTGTTATCGTGTTGGCTTCCGGACGATCCATGCGGCGCCGGTTGCATGATGGGGTTCGCCGCAGGATTGGAATTGGATTCAAAATTCGTTCGAAAAAAACTTTCCGCCTATCGGATCATATTTCTGAATCCATTCCCGGCGATCCATCGAACCCCATGAGTGAAGCAAACCAAACCATCATCATGGCATACGACTCCGACAGCGGCATGAAGTTCTATCTCCGGGAAATCTCGCGCACTCCCTTGCTAACCATCGAGGAGGAGACCGCGCTCGCGGAACGCATCAAACTGGGCGATCAGGAGGCGCGCGATCACATGATCCGCGCCAACCTGCGCCTCGTCGTGAAAATCGCCGGCGACTATGCCGGATATGGCGTCTCGATGAGCGATCTCGTTTCCGAGGGCAACATCGGCCTGATGAAGGCGGTGGATCGTTTTGATCCGGAAAAAGGAGGCAAACTCTCCACCTACGGATCCTGGTGGATCAAACAATCGATCAAGCGGGCACTGACCAACCAGTCGAAGACCGTCCGCCTGCCCGTTCACATGGTGGACAAGATCGCTCGCATCCGGCGCATCGCATCCAGCCTCAGTGAGGTGCTCGGACGCGAGCCAAGCGACGACGAAATCGCCGCGGAAACCGGCCTGCCGCGCCAGAAAGTGGCGATGCTCAAACAGGCCGCCCTGCGCCCGACCTCGCTGGACGCCCCGGTCAATGACGGTGAGGCCACCGAGCACGGCGAGATCATCGCGGATGAGGCGGCCTCCAATCCCCTGGATCTTCTAACCGACAAGAACCTGCACGATCAGATCGATGAATTGCTCGCCACGCTCGACGAGCGCGAGCGCCGGATCATTGGCGGACGCTACGGCCTCAACGGACTCAAGCCGATGTTGTTGGAAGACGTGGGCCGCGAGTTCGGAGTTTCCCGTGAGCGCATCCGCCAGATCCAGAACTCGGCGCTCGCCAAAATGCGCAAGGCGCTGTCCCGCAAGGACAAGCCCGCCCCGAGCGAGGCGGCTGTCCGCTACGCCGATGCGTGAAGATCCGCGCAATAGCCGTCCTTTAGACCCCGGCTTTCAGGTTACCTGAGGCAAGACTACGGATCATCCCGGGAAACAAGATGCCGTGAAACGGCAGAACCGCCAGCCAATACAACCTGCCTAACAAACCCTGCGGCCGGAAGGTCGCCGTCTGCCGGAGCGCGTGGCCGCCACCTGGCAGATCCTCGATGGCGAACTCAAGCCAGGCCTCACCCGGGAGCTTCATTTCGGCGTAAAGCATGAGCCGCCCCTTCGGGCGGTCCGCCAGCATGACGCGCCAGAAATCCAGCGCGTCGCCGGCATGAAGATCCTCGGGATGCCGGCGGCTGCGGCGGATGCCGATGCCACCCACGATCTTGTCCGCGATGCCGCGCAGCTTCCATGCCCAGTTCATCGAGGGCCAGCCGGTGGCACCACCGATCCCCCAGATGCGGGCGATCACCTCGTCGCGCGGAGCCATTAGAGGGACCACCCGGGAATCCCTGAGGACCCCGTGCTCGGGAACCTTGATCGCATCGAACAAACGCGGTGACAGCGTGCCCGCAGCCAGCGAATCGATCCAGCTTGATGGCACATGGTTCTGCGCGATGCGCGCCAAGGCACGCCCGACCGCCTCGCGGTAAGTCAGCAACTCCAGAGGAATGATTTCGCGGATTTCCAGATCGTGACAGACGGTTTCGTGGGTCAGCGAGTCCACCAGGCTGCGTGCCAGCGGAAAGGAGGTGGAGGTGAGCAGGCACAACCAGCCCGACGAGAGCCGGGGACTCAGCAGACGTGTCGGCAGAAAGAGCCGTTTCAAGCCGCGCACCTCACAGTATCCCTTGATCAGATCGAGATAACTCATCACCTCCGGCCCGCCGATGTCATAGGAACCCTGCGCGGTTTCCGGGTGCTCCAGAATGCCAGTGAGATAATCCAGCACGTTGCGGATGGCGATCGGCTGGCAGTGCGTGTGCACCCAGCGCGGCGTGACGAGCACCGGCAGTTTCTCGGCGAGATCGCGGATGATTTCAAACGAGGCCGAACCCGATCCGACGATGATGGATGCCCTCAGCGCCGTCAGTGCCACACCCGACCCGCGGAGAATTCCCTCCACCCTGCGGCGCGAGGATAAATGCTCGGAAAGCGGACCATCGTCCGCAGCGAGTCCTCCCAGATAAATGATGCGTTTCCACCCGCGCGTCCCGGCCGCATCGGAGAAATTCGCGGCACACTGCTCCTCCTTGCGGGCGAAATCGCCGCCGGAGCCCATCGAGTGAATCAGGTAATATGCGGCATCCATTTCCTGCGGGAGATTCCGAAGGGTCGCGGCATCGAGGAAATCCGCTTCGACCACATGCAGCCGACCATCGTTTTTCCCGAAGCTGGCGACGGGAAAGCGCCGCGCGTCACGGACGACAGCCGTGATTTCATGGCCGGCTTCCAGCAGCGCCTGAATCAAGCGCATGCCGATATAACCGTTGGCTCCTGTGATGAGAACATGCACGGGACGACCCTACGCGCGTTTCCTGCGGAACAACACCGCGAATCCGAATATGCCCGGCACCACGCCCGAGGGCTCAGGCACAGCGACCGCATTCCAGGCGAGACCGAAGTATTCGCTGTTCACCGCGTGGGTGGTATGGAAAACCATGTCATCGAAAGTCACGCGGAATCCATAACGGCCCGCTTCGAGGGAATCGAAGCGCAGAAACTCGGTGTTGTTGTACTGATTAGTCCTTGGCATAGGCTACACTTGGCGCGTGAAAAAAGGATTTGACGAGCTTTGGGTTTGATTTGATTGCCGCCAAGTCAGCTATAACTCGTTCCTTTAAAGACTCATTTTGCTTCAAAGGCTTTTTGGAT